>NZ_JBHXRF010000006.1:384210-390561 GCF_042717545.1 Rhodococcus sp. NPDC058639 | reverse complement strand
CCACCCTGTCGGGGTGGCGGGCTGCCGTCGTGGCGGGATGGAGGCGACTATGCGGTCTCGGTGATCGGACGATCGACCCAGCTCATCAGGTCGCGGAGCTGCTTGCCGACGACCTCGATGCCGTGCTCGGCGTTCTCCTTGCGGAGACCCTCGAGCTCCTTGTTGCCGTTCTCGACGTTGGCGACGAGGCGCTTGACGAAGGTGCCGTCCTGGATGTCCTTGAGGATGTCCTTCATGCGCTCCTTGGTGCCGGCGTCGATGACGCGCGGACCCGAGAGGTAGCCGCCGAACTCGGCGGTGTCGGACACCGAGTAGTTCATGCGGGCGATGCCACCCTCGTACATGAGGTCGACGATGAGCTTGAGCTCGTGCAGGCACTCGAAGTAGGCCATCTCGGGCGAGTAGCCCGCCTCGACGAGGACGTCGAAACCGGTCTTGACCAGTTCTTCGGTGCCGCCGCACAGCACGGCCTGCTCGCCGAAGAGATCGGTCTCGGTCTCTTCCTTGAAGGTCGTCTTGATGACGCCCGCGCGGGTGCCACCGATGGCCTTCGCGTAGGACAGAGCCAGGCTCTCGCCCTCACCCTTGGGATCCTGGTGGACCGCGATGAGTGCCGGGACGCCCTTGCCGTCGACGAACTGACGACGCACCAGGTGGCCGGGGCCCTTGGGGGCGACCATGCCGACGGTGACGTTCTCCGGAGCCTTGATGAGGCCGAAGTGGATGTTCAGGCCGTGGCCGAAGAACAGCGCGTTGCCGTCCTCGAGGTTCGGCTCGATGTCGTTCGTGAAGATCGACGCCTGGGCGGTGTCGGGGGCGAGCAGCATGATGACGTCGGCCCATGCGGAAACCTCGGCCGGGGTACCGACGGTGAGGCCGGCCTCTTCTGCCTTGGCCCGCGACTTCGAGCCTTCCTTCAGCCCGATGCGCACGTCGACACCGGAATCACGCAGGCTCAGGGAGTGTGCGTGCCCCTGGCTGCCGTAACCGATCACAGCGACCTTGCGGCCCTGGATGATCGACAGATCGGCATTGTCGTCGTAGAAAAGCTCGACTGCCACAGTTCCTACCTCTTTCAGCAAATGGGTGTGTTCAGGCTAACGGGTGGCCGTGATGGACTTGGGACCGCGTCCGACGGCAACGACGCCGGACTGAACGATTTCTCGGATCCCGTACGGCTCGAGCATGCGAAGAAGCGCATCCAGCTTGGACCGGGTGCCGGTGGCCTCGATCGTGAGCGACTCGGGCGACACGTCGATCACCTTGGCGCGGAAGAGATTCACGGTTTCGATGACCTGGGTGCGAACGCTCGCGTCCGCGCGCACCTTGATGAGCAGCAGTTCGCGGGCGACGGACGCCTCGTCCTCCTGCTCGACGATCTTGATGACGTTCACGAGCTTGTTGAGCTGCTTGGTGACCTGCTCGAGAGGAAACGCGTCGACGGTGACGACGATGGTCATACGCGAGATCTCCGGAATCTCGGTGCCACCGACCGCAAGCGATTCGATGTTGAAGCCGCGCCGCGAGAACAGCGATGCGACTCGGGCCAGCACGCCCGGCTTGTCCTCGACGAGGACACTGAGGGTGTGGCTCGTGCTCACTTGGCTTCCTCCTCGGCTGCAGCCTGACGGCCGCGTGCTTGATCACGTTCGATGACCGCGTCGACGACGGTGGCATCGTCCGCGGCAGTGTCCTCGTCGAACAAGGGACGGATGTCCCGGGCAGCCATGATCTCGTCGTTGCCGGTACCGGCGGCGACCATCGGCCACACCTGGGCATCCTTACCGACGATGAAGTCGATGACGACCGGGCGATCGTTGATCTCCTGGGCCCGCCGGATCGCAGGCTCGACGTCCTCTTCCCGTTCGACCCGGATACCGACGCAACCGAGCGCCTCGGCGAGCTTCACGAAGTCCGGGATACGCAGCGAGTGGGTGGACAGATCGGTGTTCGAGTACCGCTGCTCGTAGAACAGCGTCTGCCACTGGCGGACCATGCCGAGGTTGCCGTTGTTGATGAGGGCGACCTTGATCGGAACACCCTCGACGGCGCACGTCGCCAGTTCCTGGTTGGTCATCTGGAAGCAGCCGTCGCCGTCGATGGCCCACACCTCGGTGTCCGGGCAGCCCATCTTGGCGCCCATCGCAGCCGGCACCGCGTAGCCCATCGTGCCGAGTCCACCGGAGTTGAGCCACGTCCGCGGCTTCTCGTAATCGATGAACTGCGCCGCCCACATCTGGTGCTGCCCCACGCCGGCGCAGTAGATCGCGTCCGGTCCGGCGAGCTTGCCGACAGCCTGGATCACAAACTGCGGCGACAGGGAGTCGTCGGACGGGCGGTCGTAGCTCAGCGGGTAGGTGCGACGGATGTCGTCCAGGTATGCCCACCATGCCGTGTAGTCGAGCGTGGTGTTGGTGGCGAGATGCGCGCGCATCGCCTCGATGAGTTCGACGAGAACCTCTTTGCAGTCACCGACGATCGGGACGTGCGCGTGCCGGTTCTTGCCGATCTCGGCGGGATCGATATCGGCGTGGATCACCTTCGCGTCGGGCGCGAAGGAGTCGAGCTGACCGGTGACACGGTCGTCGAAGCGGGCGCCGAGAGTGATGAGCAGGTCGCTCTTCTGCAGCGCCGCGACGGCCGCGACATTGCCGTGCATGCCGGGCATGCCGCAGTGCAGCGTGTGGGTGTCGGGGAACGCACCGCGCGCCATCAGCGTCGTGACGACCGGAATGCCGGTCAGTTCGGCGAGTTCGAGCAATTCGGCCGAAGCGTCGGCCTTGATGACGCCGCCACCGACGTAGAGCACCGGCTTACGCGAATCGGCGATCAGTCGTGCTGCCTCGCGGACCTGCTTGCCGTGCGGCTTGGTGACGGGCCGGTAGCCGGGCAGGTGCATCTCCGGCGGCCAGCTGAACGTGGTCTGGGCCTGCAGGATGTCCTTGGGGATGTCGACGAGGACCGCACCGGGTCGACCCGACGACGCGAGGTAGAAGGCCTCCGCGAGCACGCGAGGGATGTCGGCGCCGTCGGTGACCAGGAAGTTGTGCTTGGTGATGGGCATCGTGATGCCGGAGATGTCGGCTTCCTGGAATGCATCCGTACCGATGAGGGGGCGCCCGACCTGGCCGGTGATCGCGACGAGCGGCACAGAATCCATCTGCGCGTCCGCGAGCGGTGTGACGAGGTTGGTCGCGCCGGGGCCGGACGTCGCCATGCAGACGCCGACCTTGCCGGTGGCCTGGGCATATCCGGTGGCAGCGTGGCCTGCGCCCTGCTCGTGCCGGACGAGGACGTGCCGCACCCGCTTCGAATCGAAGATGGGGTCGTACACGGGGAGGATCGCGCCGCCGGGAATGCCGAAGACCGTATCCACGTCGAGCTCTTCGAGGGCTCGGACTACCGACTGTGCGCCGGTGACGCGCTCGGGCGCGACCTGGCGTCGGGTGGCGGGCTGCGCCGCGGCAGCGGCAGCGGCGGGGGTGCCGGCCCCCGGCTTCCGCGGCGAGGGATGAGGCCGTGCGGTTGGTGCGCTCACTGCAATTCCTCTGATTCTGGCTCCGGGCAACAAAAAACCCTCGTCAGCGTTGTGCTGTACGAGGGTGGCGCGTCGTGGGCGAGTTGCAGAATGCGGCTCAGGCGACGACGCGCCGGCCGATTACGAGCAACCCATTCTGATTCACGCGCTTGACGGTAGGCGCGTGGTGGGGAGACAGTCAACTTGGTGTGGTTACTGTCCCAGAATGTGAGATGCCGCGGCTGCAGTGACAAGATGTAGAGGTGTCATCTTCACAGCAGCCCGTGCCACCTCCCCTATCATCCCACATGCCGGATTCGACGACGCAGGTCATCCAGATTTCGCGCCTGTCGTTCCTCGCGTGCGGGCTTCTGTTCCTTGCGCTGGCCTCTCCCGCCCTCGCGTGGCCGGAAGCTTTCGCGTGGACCCTCGTGATCCCGTTCCTCGTCGCTGCGTGGGTGGTCCGTGTGCGCACCGTCGTCGGCCCCGACGGAGTCGTCGCCCGCTCGACGTTCTCCACCACGACGATCCCGTGGGAGTCGCTGAAGGGAATCCGCTTCCCCAAGCGCGGCTGGGCCCGCGCGACGCTCACCGACGACTCCGAGGTTCCGTTGCCGGTCGTCACATTCGGCCGTCTGCCGCAACTCGCCGAAGCCAGCGGAGGCCGCATCACCGACCCGTACGCCGCCGCCGACGACGCGCGCGCAGCCGAAGCCGCCGCGGCCGAAAGCTCACCGGTGAACGACGACACCGCATCCGGCACGCGCGACGAGGTGAGCGAACCCGACTCGGATACCGAGACGAAATAGCACACGAGTAAATTCGACTGTGCCGCCACCCGGAGCACGCCCCAGCCACGGCGACCGGATGCGGTCCGCCGCTTGCGCACAACCCCGTCAAGGAAGTCAGCCATGCCCCCGTTGAGGTCACGCACCACCACCGTCGGACGTAATGCAGCCGGCGCGCGCTCTCTGTGGCGCGCCACCGGATTGACCGATTCCGACTTCGGCAAGCCGATCGTCGCCATCGCGAACTCGTACACGCAATTCGTTCCCGGCCACGTCCACCTCAAGGATGTCGGCGAGATCGTTGCCCAGGCCGTCAAGGCGGCCGGCGGCGTGGCACGCGAGTTCCACACCATCGCGGTCGACGACGGTATCGCGATGGGCCACGGCGGGATGCTGTACTCGCTGCCGAGCCGCGAAATCATCGCGGACTCCGTGGAATACATGGTCAACGCACACACCGCCGACGCGCTGGTGTGCATCTCGAACTGCGACAAGATCACGCCGGGCATGCTCAATGCCGCGATGCGCCTGAACATCCCGACCGTGTTCGTGTCCGGTGGGCCGATGGAAGCAGGCAAGGCGGTCGTCGTCGGTGGCGTCGCGCAGGCACCCACCGACCTCATCACCGCGATCTCCGCGTCGGCCAACGACTCGGTGAGCGAGGAAGGGCTCGACGAGGTCGAGCGCAGCGCGTGCCCGACCTGCGGATCGTGCTCGGGCATGTTCACCGCCAACTCGATGAACTGCCTCACCGAAGCACTCGGCCTCGCCCTGCCGGGCAACGGCTCGACCCTGGCGACGCACTCCGCACGACGCGCACTGTTCGAGCGGGCCGGAACCGCCGTCGTCGAGGCTGCGCTGCGCTACTACCGCGACGGCGACGAGTCCGTGCTGCCGCGAAACATCGCCACTCCCGCAGCCTTCCGTAACGCGATGGCGCTCGACGTCGCGATGGGCGGGTCGACCAACACGGTGCTGCACACGCTTGCCGCCGCCCAGGAAGGCGAGGTCGACTTCGACCTCGAGACGATCGACGCGATCAGCCGCAAGGTGCCGTGCCTGTCGAAGGTCTCCCCGAACTCCGACTACCACATGGAGGACGTGCACCGGGCCGGTGGCATCCCCGCGCTGCTCGGCGAGTTGCGCCGCGGCGGTCTGCTGGAAACCGACGTGTCGACGGTGCACACCAAGAGCTTCGACGAGTGGCTCGACACCTGGGACATCCGCTCCGGAAAAGCATCCGACGAAGCGATCGAGTTGTTCCACGCCGCCCCGGGTGGTGTGCGCACCACCGAGCCCTTCTCCACCGACAACAGGTGGTCCTCGCTCGACACCGACGCGGCCGGCGGATGCATCCGCGACGTCGAACATGCGTACACCGTCGAAGGCGGACTCGTCGTGCTGCGCGGCAACGTCGCCCTCGACGGCGCGATCCTCAAGACCGCTGGTATCGAGGAGGAACTGTTCTCCTTCCAGGGTCCCGCGCTCGTGGTCGAATCCCAGGAGGAGGCGGTCTCGGCGATCCTGCAGAAGCGGATCAAGCCCGGCGACGTCATGGTGGTCCGCTACGAAGGCCCCAAGGGCGGACCCGGAATGCAGGAGATGCTGCATCCCACGGCCTTTCTGAAGGGCGCGGGCCTGGGCAAGGTGTGTGCGCTGATCACCGACGGCCGGTTCTCCGGCGGCACGTCGGGGCTGTCGATCGGGCACATCTCCCCCGAAGCGGCCGCCGGCGGCACGATCGGTCTGGTCGAGACCGGTGACCAGATCCGCATCGACGTCGCGACCCGCACGCTCGAGGTGCTGGTGTCCGACGAGGAACTCGCCACCCGTCGCGCCAAGATGGAGGCGTCGGAGAAGCCGTGGCAACCGGTCGATCGTCAGCGCACCGTCACCACCGCGCTGCGTGCGTACGCCGCGCTGGCCACCTCGGCCGACAAGGGCGCGGTTCGCTACGTGCCCTGATCACCGGCACCGAACAAGACGACGGCGGGGGCCGCACACATGTGTGCGGCCCCCCCCCCGTTAAGTGGTGTCAGCGGGCGA
>NZ_JBHXRF010000006.1:0-384200 GCF_042717545.1 Rhodococcus sp. NPDC058639 | reverse complement strand
GGCGGGTGGGTCCCCCGGCGCGGCCCCCTGGGTCCAAAGGGGGGGGGGTTCCACGGGGCCCTTAACCCCCCCCACCATCCAGGCCGGGGGGGGGGGCCGCACACATGTGTGCGGCCCCCGCCCGTTTCTGTGGTCTCAGCGGCCGAACAGCCACAGGCAGACACCCGCCGCGACGCCGAGCAGCAACGCGACGAAGGATCCGAGGAAGGGACGTGTCGCCCACTTGCGCGGGCCGTCGGCCGCGATCCGGCCGGGGCCGGTGAGCGTGAGTGCCACCGCCGCTGCGGCGAGGAGAACCTCGTACTCGAAGCCGGAGCTGTCGGATGCGAAGTACTGCAAGCCCGGCTCGAGGTCGTGCTTGAACAACACGGCGTTGATCATGATCGCGACCACTGCCGCGGCGGCAAGGGGTGTCAGCAGGCCGAGCACGAGTAGCGCACCGGCCGCCGTCTCGCCGACCGCGCCGACGATCGCAAGCACCCGGGGCTGCTGATATCCGGCCTCGCGCAGCAGTTCCTCGAAACCGTCGAGTCCGGGCCCGCCCCACAACCCGACCAGTTTCTGCAGGCCGTGGGCGATCAGGGTTCCACCGACCGCGAGTCGCAGAATCAGCAACCCGAGGTCGAGGGTGCCGCGTCGAGCCTTGACCGGACGCTGCTCGACGGTCGTGGACGCGGGATCCGCCACGTAGCCACCGGCGGTGCCGGGCCGGTACATCTGCTCGGTCGGCGCCGCGTGGGCCCCACTACCGAACGACGATCCGTCGAGGTCGAGGTCGTCCTCGGATTCCAGCCGGGATGCACGTGTGCGCCGCATCTGGAGCGTCGGCTCGTCGAAAGGACTCGATCCTGTTTCCGGCGATCCGCCGGTTTCCTTGTCGGTCACGCCACCAGGGTAGGACTCCGGGCGCCCGAGCACCCGGCATCGGGAGGCGACACGCGGCGTGCCGGTAACGTTTGCGTTATGACGTGGGGCAGGCAGTCGACAGGTTCGCGCGGTGTTCGCACGGCGGCGGTGGCACTGGCCGTCGGGGTTCTCGCGCTCTCGTCCTGCGCGAGGTTCGACGATGCGGCATCGACACCGTTCACCCCCGAACCGACCTTCGATTCCGGCCCGGGTTTCGGGCCGCAGGACCCGACGACGACCACGACGACGCCGAATGCCTCCGCCGTGCCCCCGGGACCGTGTGAAGACCCCGATCCGGCAGTGGTCGCGACCTGTCTCGACACGACCGGCGGACTGGTGACCCTGCCCGGCGGTGGTGCCGCACTGGTGACGGAACGGCGGACCGGACGAATCCTTCAGGTCGCGCCCGACACCGAGCCCGTGGAGATCGCCACCGTCCCCGTCGACGCTTCGGGTGACGGCGGCCTGCTCGATGTGGCGCTGTCCCCCACCTTCGACGAAGACCGGTTGCTCTACGCCTACATCACCACCCCCACCGACAACCGGGTCGTGCGAATCGCGGCCGGCGACACCCCGAAGGATGTGCTGACCGGCATACCCCGCGGCGCGACGGGCAACGGTGGCGCCATCGAATTCATATCCCCCACGGAGATGGTCGTCCTCACCGGAAATGCGGGAAACAGCTCCGCGGCAACAGATCCCGCTTCACTGGCCGGGAAACTGCTCGAATTCCCGCTCCCCGCGCCGGGTGCCGCTCCGGTGCCCACAGCGGTGCTCTCGGGCATCGGCACGGCCGGTGACGTGTGCCGCGACCCGGGCGGCAACCTGTGGGTGACGGACCGGACCGAACTCGAAGATCGTCTCCAGCGCATCGGCGCGGACGGCTCGGTCGGTTCGGGCCCGGCATGGACATGGCCCGAGCGGCCCGGTGTGGCGGGATGCGCCGCGTCGCCGGACGGTATCGCGGTAGCGCTCACCGGAGGGAAAGCGGTCGCGGTGGTCGCGATCGATCCGGGATCGGGTGCGGTCACCGCCGCGCCGGTCCTCACCGTTCAGGATCGCTACGGCCTGCTGCGCGGGGCGGCGGCGTCCCCGGACGGTCTGCTCTGGATCTCGACGGTCAACAAGTCCGGCGGTGAACCCGGACCGAACGACGACCGCGTCGTGCGCATCCAGTTCCCCGCGGGCGGCGGCGGCTTCGACTGAGGTCCGGCCGGGCCCGGGCAGGGGTGCGGTCCGGAGAACGTTCGTGCAGACACCACCGCGGCCGGCCCGGAACGGGCTCGGCCGCGGTGGTGTTCACCAGGACGTCAGCTACAGGCAGCGATAACGAGTTCCTTGACGCGGGCGGGGTCGGCCTGTCCGCGTGTCGCCTTCATGACGTCGCCGACGATCTTGCCCGCGGCCTGGACCTTGCCGGAGCGGATCTTCTCGGCGATATCCGGGTTCGCCGCGAGCGCCTCGTCGACGGCAGCCTGCAGCTTGCTGTCGTCACGCACCACGACGAGTTCGGGATGTGCCTCGAGAATCTGCTCGGGATCGCCTTCACCTGCGAGCACGTGATCGACGACCTGGCGCGCGACCTTGTTGTTGAGCTTGCCGCTGTCGATGAGTGCGACGACCTGCGCGACCTGCTTCGGACTGATCGGAAGATCGACCAGTTCGACCCCGCGCGTGTTGGCCTGCTGCGTCAGGTACGACACCCACCAGGATCGCGCGGCGTCGGCGGGCGCACCCGCCTCGGTGGTGGCGATGACCAGGTCGAGCGCGCCGGCGTTGACCAGGTCGCGCATCACCTCGTCCGAGACACCCCATTCGGCCTGGATACGGGCACGACGCAACCACGGCAGCTCCGGAAGGGTGCCGCGCAATTCTTCGACCCAAGCGGCGTCGGGCGCGACCGGTTCGAGGTCCGGCTCCGGGAAGTACCGGTAGTCCTCCGCGGTTTCCTTGCGGCGACCCGGGGATGTGGTGCCGTCGGCCTCCTGGAAATGCCGGGTTTCCTGGATCACCTCACCGCCGGAGAGGAGCACTGCGGCCTGGCGGCGCATCTCGTAACGCACGGCCACCTCGACCGACTTGAGCGAGTTGACGTTCTTCGTCTCGGTACGAGTACCGAACTCCTTCGCGCCGATCGGCATGAGCGAAATGTTCGCGTCGCACCGCATCGATCCCTGGTCCATGCGCACATCCGACACGTCGAGCGCGCGGAGCAGGTCACGCAGGGCGGTCACGTAGGCGCGTGCGACCTCGGGCGCGCGTTCCCCGGCACCGACGATCGGCTTGGTGACGATCTCGACGAGAGGCACTCCCGCACGGTTGTAGTCGAGCAGCGAGTGGCTCGCGCCGTGGATCCGGCCGGTGGCACCACCCACATGCAGCGACTTGCCGGTGTCCTCCTCCATGTGCGCGCGTTCGATGTCCACGCGCCAGGTGCTGCCGTCGTCGAGCACCACGTCGAGGTAGCCGTCGGTGGCGATGGGCTCGTCGTACTGCGAGATCTGGTAGTTCTTCGGCTGATCCGGGTAGAAGTAGTTCTTGCGCGCGAACCGGCCCCACGGGGTGATCGCGCAGTTCAGGGCGAGACCGATCCGGATGGCCGACTCGACCGCCGCCTGGTTCACCACCGGCAGTGCGCCCGGGAGACCGAGGCACACGGGGCACACCTGGGTGTTGGGCTCGGCGCCGAACCCCGTCGGGCACCCGCAGAACATCTTGGTGGCGGTGTGCAATTCGACGTGCACCTCCATGCCCATCACGGGCTCGAACTTCGCGAGCACGTCGTCGTAGGCGAGCAGGTCGGCAGACACAGAGGCAGTCATGCACCTGATTTTAGACCGCCCCCCGAACGGGGTGGCGCGGGCTCGTACCCGGCCACCCCGCGCAGCCTCAGCCGAAGAGAACGCGCATTTCCTGATAGCGCGACTCGGGCACGAACTTGGGGTCGGCAAGCGATTCGTCGAACCCGACCCGGGCGATCTCGGTGCCGTGCAGCGCGACCATGTGTCCCCATTCCTCGTCGGCGACGAGATCGGTCACCGCCATACCGAGGCGGGTTGCGAGCACCCGGTCGAACGCGGTCGGAACACCACCGCGCTGGATGTGTCCGAGCACGGTGGCGCGGGTTTCGATGCCGGTGCGTTCCTCGATCAGGGGTGCGAGGACCTCGCCGATACCGCCGAGCCGGGGGCGATCGAACCCGTCGAGTCCCTTGGTCGAATACGCCTCGTCCATGTCCGGGAACTTGAAGCCCTCCGCGACGACCACCATCGGGGCACGTCCGCGGTTGCGGACGCTGAGCACCCATTCACAGATCTGATCGAGGCTCTCGGGGTGCTCCGGGATCAGGATGGCGTGGGCGCCACCGGCCGTACCCGAATGCAGCGCAATCCATCCTGCGTGCCGGCCCATCACCTCGAGGACCATGCACCGTTTGTGAGAATTGCCCGTCGTACGGAGCCGGTCGATCGCCACCGTGGCAATCTCCACGGCGGTATCGAAGCCGAAGGTGTAATCGGTGTGACTGAGGTCGTTGTCGATCGTCTTGGGAACACCGACGATCTTGATCCCGTCCTCGAACAGACGTTTCGACGCCGCCGCCGTCCCCTCGCCCCCGATGGCGACGACCGCGTCCACCCCGAGCCGGTCGAGAGTCGCCTGAATATTCTGCGCACCGCCCTGCGGGCCCTGATAGGGGCCGAACCGGCTGGTACCCAGAATCGTGCCGCCCTGCTGGGCCAGACCACGAACTCTGCTGCGATCCAACGGAATCGCGTCGCCTTCGACGAGTCCCCGCCAGCCGTCGAGGAAACCGACGAACTCCTGGCCGTGGACTTCCGTGCCTTTCAGGACCGCGCCGCGGATGACCGCGTTGAGTCCCGGGCAGTCCCCGCCGCTCGTAAGAATCCCGATCGTCGTCATGCATACCTCCGTCGAATGGACTTCGTTCCGCCCTGCCATCCTGCCCGTTGCGGCGCGGCAGGGCAGCCCTAACCCGGGGTCACGAGTCCCGATTCGTAGGCGATCACCACGGCCTGCGCACGGTCGCGCAGGTGAAGCTTGCCGAGAACCTTCCCGACGTGAGTTTTGACCGTTTGCTCGGCGACGAACAAGCGCTCGGCGATCTCGGTGTTCGACAGCCCGTGCGCGATCAGTTCGAGGACTTCGAGTTCACGAGGGGTCAGGACGCCGAGTGTGTCGTCGCGCCCACGCCGCGAGGGGCGACGCCGAGTCACGTCGGCGATCAGCCGGCGCGTCACGGTCGGCGCCAGCAGTGCCTCTCCCTTCGCCACGACGCGCACGGCACGGACCAACTCGTCGGCCGGTGCGTCCTTGAGCAGGAACCCGCTCGCCCCCATCCCCAGCGCCTCGTACACGTAGTCGTCGAGATCGAACGTGGTGAGCATGAGCACGCGGGAACGAGGTTCGCGGGTGTCGGACAGGATGAGCCGGGCCGCATCCAGTCCGTTCATCTCGGGCATCCGCACATCCATGAGGACGACATCCGGTCGCAGCCGCGCCACCTCGGTGACGGCGGCCCGCCCATCGGGCGCGTCGCCGAGAACACTGATGTCGGGCTGCGCCGCAAGCAACGCGCCGAAGCCTTGTCGCACCATCGCCTGGTCATCGGCGATGAATACGGTGACGGGTCTCTCGAACTCGATCATCGGCCGCCAGCCTAGGCCGCGAGCGTCGGAAGCACTGCCCGCACCTCGAATCCCCCGTCGGATCGGGGGTGGGCGACAAGGTTTCCCCCGACGGCCGCAGCACGTTCGGCCATCCCGCGGATGCCGGTGCCACCGCCGTGGTCCGGTGCCGGCGCACCCGGTTCTCCGGGGCCGTTGGTCACCGAGATCGTCACGGTTCCGTTCCCCCAGTCGAGGCAGGTCGCTACGTCCGCGCCGGACGCGTGCCGTGCGCTGTTGGTGAGAGATTCCTGCAGGATGCGATACATCGTCAGCCCCACGGCGTCCGTCACGCCCGCCGGCACTCCCGTCGTCCGGGCGTCGAGCCGGATCCCGGCACGCCGTGATGCCTCGAACAGATCGGCAATCCGGTCCAGGCCGGGTTGCGGCGCACTCTCGGGCAGTTGCCCGTCGCTGCGGAGCACACCGAGGAGGCCGCGGACATCGTTGAGCGCTTCGCGAGCGGCGGTACCGATCGTGTCGAATTCGGCGCGCACCTCGTCGGTCATCGTGGGGAGCCGATAGGGCGCGCTCTGCGCCTGCACGACGATCATGGACATGTGGTGGGCGACGATGTCGTGCAGGTCGCGCGCGATGTGCGCCTTCTCCTCGAGGATCGCGCGCCGTGCACGCTCGAGTTCGCTGACCTCCTCTTCGTGTGCGAGTTGCCGACGGGAGATCACGAGCCAGCGCACGAGCAACCCGAACGCGACGACGGCGGTGATCCCGATGGCCCACCCCCAGCCGTCGTTGCCCGGCACGAATCCGAAGAAGAGCAGTACCGTCGCGAGCCACACCGCGAGGACGACGCGGATGTCTTCACGGACGCTCACGGCTGCGACCAGGACGAGCATCACGATGATGTGCACGACCTGCCACGGGTAGTCGAACCCGTCGACGCGGTCGAAGAAGACCGGGACGACGAGCGCCGTCGCCGCGGTGAGAGCCCAGCCGAGAACGGGCCGGACCCAGACGAGCAACATCGGGAACACCGCTGCCGCAGACACCAGCGGCATCACCGGCGGCGATACCTCGTGGGTCAGGTGCAGGGTGGGCCAGGCGACGGCGTACAGGATGAGCGTCACCGCGACCACACAGATCGCTGCCCAGTGCCGGCGGACGTACCGCGCCGTGGACTGCATTCCCGAAGATGCCGGCTTCTTCACACGTTCACGCTAGGTTTTCCGCACCTCGCCTGTCCTCATACCTGAGAGTGAGATCCGGGCGGTCCTCCGATATGGGTTGCTCGTGCCGGACCGCTCCGTCGCGTGATCCGTGCGGGTGTGTTCTGTTCCTAGCGTCACCGCCATGACATCGCGATCGCTGGTCCGCCGGGGTGCGGCCGTCCTCCTTTTGAGCGCAGGAGCGGCTTTGTGCGTGGGCGCGACACCCTCCCCTGCCGTCGGCGATTCATCCCCATCGGCCGGAGCGCCGCGTGCGTTCGAGGCGACCGCTGTCGAGACCGCCGCCGCCGATATCACGGCCCCCGCCACGACTGTCCACGCTCTCGCGACCGATGACACCGCCGGTGCGATGGCGGCGTTTCCACCGGACTTCGCCGCCGCGATGGGTTATTCCCCGGCCACCGAGCCGGGGTTCACGTCCGCAGAGGTCCTCGTGGACCCGGACGGTGACTGCTCGTCACCGGTCCCGCTCCCCGACTCGTTCGACACCGCGTGCCGCGTTCACGATCTCGGATACGACATGTTGCGTTTCGCCCGGGACAGCGGACAGGAACTGGGTCCCGACGCACGCCGCGAGCTGGATGCGATGCTCGCACGTCACCTGCGTGCCGCGTGTGAATCCGAGTCCTCCCAAGGCGATTCGTCCTGTCTGCCCGCGGCTCATCTCGCCACGACCTTCGTGCGTCTCAATTCCTGGCGCCAGGGCTACCGCATCCCGGTCTCGGAATCCCCCGCTTCGCTCCTGATGGTGGCGGGTCTCGGCGCGATTCCGGCCGTCTGGGGCGCGTGGGCAGTGCGAAGGGCGGCCCGCCGATGAGCATCCTCACTCGCGACCACGCTGCCGGACCCCCGCCGTCGCACCCGGGCACCGCCCGGCGCGTCCGATCCGTCCTGGCCTCATCGGGACCGACGATCGGCACCAGTGTCACAATCGCTGTCGCACTCTGGGTTTCACTCGCTCCGTCGCTGCTTCCCCGCACGTCGTCGACGCAAGGTCTGGTGTGCGGACTGGTGGTCGCGCTGGCACTGGCGGTCCGGGCGGGTATCCGGCGAATGCGCACCCCGCGCCCGGCACGCGCATCCGGCGAGGCCGAGGTGCGCTACCTTGCCGCCGCCGTCGCCGCCGCGTCCGTCGTCATCGCCGGGACCGGCGCGCACCACTGGCAGAACGCGCTGCGAGAGGCGATGGGGCAGGCACAGATCGGGCCGAGCTATTGGCTCGACGTGTTCGTCACGGCGTCGATCGTCGCCGCGCTG
Source organism: Rhodococcus sp. NPDC058639 (assembly GCF_042717545.1). Taxonomy (NCBI): domain Bacteria; kingdom Bacillati; phylum Actinomycetota; class Actinomycetes; order Mycobacteriales; family Nocardiaceae; genus Rhodococcus; species Rhodococcus sp. NPDC058639. Next base: position 376,168 of record NZ_JBHXRF010000006.1, on the reverse strand, counting down.
CTCGTCTTCTCGGGACGGGCGGTACGCATGATCCTTCGGAACCCGAGAGGCCGCAGAATTACGGCGGCGATCGGTACGGCTTGTCTCGCAACATGGTTCGCTGTCGGATCGGCACTGCTCTCCCCTGCCCCCGGCGACCCGGATCCCACTTCCCTGTCACCTCTTCCGTCCACTGCGGGAGTCGCGGGGTCGAAGGACTCCCTCGTCGACTGGGACACGCTCGGGCGTGAGGGGCAGCGTTTCGTGTCCCTCGCCTCCGCCGGATCCGCTGTCCGCACCTACGTGGGTCTGGACTCCGCCCCGGACGTCCCGGAGCGAGCGACACTGGCCGTCCGGGAACTGGAGCGTGCCGGCGGATTCGACCGCGCGCATCTCGTGCTCGCGGTACCCACCGGATCGGGGTGGGTGGACGCGCACGCGGTCGAGGGCTTCGAAGCCCGCTGGGGAACCGACGTCGCGATCGTCGCTCAGCAGTACTCGGACGCACCGAGCTGGATGACCTTCCTCACCGATCGCGACGCAGCCGCCGAATCGGCCCGCGTACTGACCGCTGCCGTCCGCGCCCACGTCGACGAAATGCCGGCGTCCCACCGCCCCGAGGTGCACGTGTACGGGCAGAGTCTCGGCGCGTCCGGTGCTGCAGCCGCGTTCCCGGATGCCGAACCGGGGTCGTGCGACACGGTGCTGTCGGGTCCGCCCGCCGGGATGCGCCTTCCGGGAGGAACCGTCCTGGCGAACAGTTCGGATCCGGTGGTGTGGTGGCAGCCTTCGCTGCTCTGGTCGCCCCCGGACCTGTCGCATGCGCGGGTCGACGCCCCCGTCCCGCCCTGGTTACCGGTGGTCACCTTTGCGCAGACGACCGTGGACCTGCTCACCTCCCTCGACGCTGCGCCCGGTCACGGTCACCGGTACGGACAGGATCAGGCGCAGTGCACTCCGTGATCGGGAGGCGACACAGAACGACCCGCAGGCTCCGGGAGGGAGACCTGCGGGTCGTCGAGGGTGACGGGGGGACGCTCAGGCCACGATCGGGCCCCGGGCAGCCTCGTATGCCGCACCCACGCGGTAGAGGCGCTCGTCTGCCATCGCCGGAGCCATGATCTGCAGGCCGACCGGAAGCCCGTCGTCCGCGGACAAGCCCGACGGCACCGACATCGCGCAGTGACCGGCGAGGTTCGTCGGCAGCGTGCACAGATCGGACAGGTACATCGCGAGCGGATCGTCGACCTTCTCGCCCAGCTTCCACGGAGTGAACGGGCTCGTCGGGGAGACCAGCACGTCGACCTGCTCGTACGCCTTGTCGAAGTCCTGCGCGATGAGACGACGCACCTTCAGAGCCTGGCCGTAGTAGGCCTCGTAGTAGCCGGACGAGAGAGCGTAGGTACCGATCATGATGCGGCGCTTGACTTCTTTACCGAAGCCCGCGGCGCGGGTGGCCGCCATGACCTGATCGGCGCTCATCGTGCCGTCGTCGACCCGCATGCCGTACCGCATCGCGTCGAAGCGGGCGAGGTTGGACGACACCTCGGACGGGAGGATGAGGTAGTAGGACGCGAGCGCGTATTCGAAGTGCGGGCACGAGACCTCGACCACCTCGGCGCCGAGCTTCGTCAGGGTCTCGACTGCCGCATCGAACGAGGCGATCACACCGGGGTTGTAGCTGTCGGAATGGAGTTCCTTGACGACACCGACCCGCAGACCGGTCAGGTCACCGGAAGCACCCTGACGAGCAGCGTCCACCACCGGGCGCACCGGGGCGTTCACGGAGGTGGAGTCGCGCGGGTCGTAACCGGCGATCACCTCGTGCAGCAAGGCGGTATCGAGGACTGTGCGGCCGCAAGGCCCACCCTGGTCGAGCGACGATGCGCACGCCACCAGTCCGTACCGGGACACGGTGCCGTACGTGGGCTTGGTGCCGACCGTTGCCGTCACCGCGGCGGGCTGGCGGATGGATCCACCGGTGTCCGTGCCGATGGCGAGGGGCGCCTGGTAGGACGCGAGCGCGGCTGCGGAGCCGCCACCCGATCCGCCCGGGATCCGATCGGTGTCCCACGGGTTGCGGGTGGGGCCGTACGCGGAGTTCTCGGTCGACGAGCCCATGGCGAACTCGTCCATGTTCGTCTTGCCGAGGATCGGGACGCCCGCCTGCCGGAGCTTGGTGGTCAGCGTCGCGTCGTACGGCGACACCCAGCCCTCGAGGATCTTCGACCCGCACGTCGTCGGCATGTCGGTGGTCGTGAACACGTCCTTCAGCGCGATCGGCACGCCGGCCAGCGAGGACGCCGGCGTCTCGCCTGCGGCCACGGCCCGGTCGACCTCGCGCGCAGCGTCGAGCGCCTGCTCTCCCGCCACATGCAGGAATGCGTTGTAGTCGCCGTCGACCGCTCCGATGCGGTCCAGGTGCGCCTGCGTCACCTCGACGGACGACAGTTCACCGGCGTGGATCCGCGCGGCGAGGGTCGCGGCGTCGAGCCGTGTGAGATCGGTGCTCATTCGCCCTCCCCCAAGATCTGCGGGACGGAGAACCGCCCTTCCTCGACGAGGGGTGCACCCGACAGCGCCTGCTCGGGCGACAGTCCGGGAATCACCTCGTCCGGCCGTGTCACGTTGGTGACGGCGTTCGGATTCGCCATCGGCGCGACATCGTCCGCGGCCACCTCCGACACCGCCTTGACATGGTTGAGGATCGAATCAAGCTGGCCGGAGAACTCGTCGAGTTCGGCGTCGGTCAGCGCGAGCCGGGACAACCGGGCGAGGTGCGCGACCTCGTCACGGGAGATGTCAGGCACCGTAGGTGGCCCCTTTCCGATGGGAATTGAACTTCCTGTCCAGGGTAGTGCGTGCCCGATGCGGTCGTGCAGTCGGTTCGATCACCCCCCGTGCGACTCGTTCGTCGCCGGGCTGTTTCGTTCGTACAAAGGAATTGTTGCGTTCTTGTGAATCGGATGGCCGCGACCGGGCATTTTCGGGTGAGGATCGTCGAATTCGGTGATGGGCGGTCACAATCGGCGTGCAGTGGGTGGAAAGATGTGCCCCGCCGGGGTGCGTTGCGATCCCGGGCCGACGTACGGGGCGTCGGCATCCTCTGGGAAGGGACGTACGTGTCATATCTCTTGCGTGTCCGGCTACCCGATCGTCCCGGTAGCCTCGGCGCGCTCGCCTTGGCTCTCGGTTCTGTCGGAGCGGACATCCTCTCGCTCGATGTCGTCGAACGCGGCGCGGACTACGCGATCGACGATCTCGTGGTCGATGTCGATCCGGGCAAACTACCCGACACGCTCCTGACCGCCGCAGAGTCGCTCGACGGTGTGACGGTCGATTCCATCCGGCCGTACGCGGGGATTCTGGACACCCACCGGGAACTCGAGTTGATCGATCACGTCGCCGCGGCCCGGGACGACCGGCTCCAGGTTCTCGTCGACGGTGCCCCGCGCGTGCTGCGGGTCGGGTGGGCAACGGTCCTCGGAATCGGGACACACGGCATCTACCGAATCGCCGGCAGCGCCGGAGCACCCGAGACGCACCTGGCCGACGTTCCGTGGATGCCACTGGCGAAATCGACTCTGCTCGACCACGAGGCGGACTGGGTTCCCGGCCTGTGGCGCGACATGAACACGATGCTGGCCGCCGCCCCGCTGGGAGCGCCCGACCGGGTGCTCGTGCTGGGCCGGCCCGGCGGACCGGAGTTCCGCCCGTCCGAGATCGCGCGGATCGGATATCTCGCGGGCATCATCGGCACCGTTCTCGCTTAGCCTGCGGCCAGTATCCAACCGGGTGTCAGACCTCCACCGGCGGATACAGCCGTTGCATGGTGTACCGCCGGTTTCGTCTCACCGCCAGGGCGCTTGCGGTGAGGGACACCAGCAGGAGCCCGACCAGGACTGCCACGGCCACCCACAGGCGCGAGTCGACCTGTTCGGCGACCGTGAGCTGCCGCAGCCCTTCGACGGTGTAGGTCATGGGGTCGAAGGGATGGATGTACTGGAACGGTTTGGCGGTGGTGGGAACCGGATAGATGCCGCCGGCCGAAACCAGTTGCAGCATCAGGAAAGCCAGCGTGACGACGCGTCCGACCGCGGTGCCGAACACCGCATTGAACGCCTGGATCAATGCCAGATACGTCGCCGAGACGAGCACCAGGAACAGGATCGTGCCGGCGACATGCCGGACATCGAGACCGACCCCGAGGTGCACCACCGCATACATGACCAGCGCCTGCAGAATGCCGACGAGCAGAGCGGGCCAGTACGACGCGAAGACGGTGCGGTACAACCCGACTCCACCGACCGTCGGCCGCGATTGCAACGGCGTCAAGAGCATCCACGTGATGATGCCGCCGACGAACAATGCCAGAGAGAGGAAGAAGGGAGCGAATCCGGTTCCGAACGTCGACGCCAGGTTGTTGTAGTCCTGCTTCAACGCCACCGGCGACGCCAGGGTGTCGGCGGTCGCGGTGCGCTGCTGGTCCGTCCAGCTGGGCACCTCGCCTGCACCCTGTGACAGTTGCTGGGCGAGTTCGTCCGAGCCCGACTGCAACTGCTCCATTCCCGACGACAACTGTCCGGCACCGTCGGCGAGACGGAAACTTCCGTCCGTCAGCTCGATCAGCCCTGAGTTCAGGGTCCCCGCGCCAGAACTCAATTCGTCCACCCCGTTGCGCAACTGCTCCACATCCGACGCCAGATCACCGCTCTGCAGCAACGCGAGCCCGCGCTGGAGGGGACTGTTCGGGTCGAGCAGTTCGTATTCGACGGCTTGGGCTTCGCCCTGCAGGCGCACGATTTCCGCGCGCAACGCTTCGGCGTCCGTCTGCACCTGCTGCGCTGTGAGCGGACCCAGCACGGCAAGGGCCTGATGGGCAAGCGGATCGTTGCTCTGGCCCAGCACGTCGACAACCGATTGCAGCGCCGACCCCGCCGCGGCCTCCACCGGCTGGGGCACCCGGCTTTCCAGCGCGATGAGCGATTGCCTCAGTTGTGTCACCCGGTCGGCGATATCGGTCGGTGCGCCACTGTTCAGGAAGCCGAGCAACGGATCGGCGACGCCGTCCACAGCGGTGGCGAGTTCGTTCGCGCCGGTCGCCAACCGGGCCGATCCGTCACGGGCGGTGACGAGGTTGTCGGCGAGTTCGCGCGAGCCCGAGGTGAGCTGGTCTGCACCGCTCTTGGCCGTGTCGATCCCGTTCGCGAGTGTGCCGGCACCGTCTGCCGCCTTTTTCAGCCCGGAACCCGCGCTTTCGAGCCCGGTGAGTATCTGTCCGACCCCCTGGGCGCCGATGGTGGCGTTGATCTGGTTGAGCACCCGCTCGGAGGCGTCCTGCCCGATGATGCTGGCGAGGTAGTTGTTGGCGTCGTTGAAGGTGAACACAAGGTTCGCCTTCTCGGGATTGTCCCCGCTGGGAGATTCGACCGCCTCGGTGAAATTCTCCGGGATGGTCACGGTGTAGTAGTACTTACCGCTCGCGAGACCGGCAGTGGCCTCGCTCTCAGGTACCTCGGTCAGATCCAGCTGTCCCGAATCGAGCAGCGATTTGACGACTTGATCTCCGGCATCGACCTGTTGGCCGGTCGAGGAGCGTCCGGTGTCGTTGTTGACGATTGCCGCGGGGATCTTGTCGACCGCACCGAACGGATTCCAGAACGCCCACAGATACATCGCGCCGTAGAGCAGCGGCATGAGAATGATGGTGACGATCGCGACGCGCGGCATCGTGCCGCGAAAGTACCGTGTGATGTCGCTCCCCAGCGAAAACGCAGCCAGCATCGCTACCCCATCTCGGTCATGACGCCGATGTCGCCCGGCCCCAGCAGATCGTGCATGTCCACCAGGGTCCGCACGGCGACCCCGGGAGGAATCGGATTCACGTCGGCGGTGATCACCGATTGCGTCTCGCCCAGTGCGATCAGTCTCTCGAGGAGAACCGTGCGCTCGGCGTCGTCGGCGATCCTGTCGAGCCGCCCGACCACAAGCAGCGGCGGTCGCCGGGTGTTCGCGACCGCGATGCGCAGCAGCATCTGCTGAAGTTCCGGCAGGTCGTCGACGAAGGCGCGCAGGTGCGGGAGTTCGACGTCGCCGAAAACCTCCTCGCACATGTCCGCGACCCCGCGTTCGTCGACCCGCGGCACGAGCCGGTACCAGGGCGAATCCCACCGCTTCTGTTCGGTCACCAGGTCGCGCACGGTGACCGAGGGTGGCACCTCGTCGAGTTCGTTCATGCACGCGATCGCGGAATGAGCGAACACCTTTCTCGGCTTGTTCTCGTATCCGAGGACGGTGAGCGAACCGCCGGTCAGGCGCATCCGCCCGCACAACGCCATCATCAGCGCGGTGCGTGCCGCCCCGGCCGGTGCCGCCAGCACGCAGACTCCGCCTTCGTCGATATCGAGGTCGAGCGGACCGAACACGTGTCCCCAGGGCCCGTCCAGTTCGATGCCCCGTGCTGAAACGAGCGTTCCCGGAGCCGGCGCCCACGACGCTCGGGGGTCCGTCACAGGCATTTCGACCATCTCCACCCCACGTCTCCACCGTCGGAACATCAACGCCTTCGCCTCGGAGGCCGTCGCGCGGGTCGGTCCGACTCACGAGAGGACGACCACCGAAGGACACATTCACAGCACGTTCTTTCGATCATGCCGTTGTTCACGGCGACCGAGAGGCGCTTTCCGGGATGTGTCAGGAGATTCGGGCCACCCTCGAGGGGAACGCGCGGTCCGCCCAGCGGGTGCCCGTCCGGAGCGTTACCCCACCTCGCGCACGGCGTCGGGGCCTTGGTCGAGCAGGATTCTGAATCCGTCCTCGTCTATCACGGGCACGCCGAGATCGGTCGCCTTGTCAGCCTTGGTACCGGGGTTGTCGCCCACCACCACGAAGGCGGTCTTCTTCGATACCGAACCGGCAGCCTTGCCGCCTCGCGCCAGGATGGCTTCCTTCGCCTGATCGCGCGAGAAGCCCGCGAGCGTGCCGGTGACGACGATGGACAGACCCTCGAGTGTGCGTGCGATCGACTCGTCGCGTTCGTCCTCCATGCGCACGCCGGCAGCGGCCCACTTGTCGACGATGGCGGCGTGCCAGTCCACCGTGAACCACTCGACCACGGCGGCGGCGATCGTGGGGCCCACGCCCTCGACGGCGGCGAGTTCCTCGAGGGACGCCGCCCGGATCCGGTCCAGGCTGCCGAACTCCGTCGCCAGAGCGCGTGCCGCCGTGGGGCCGACGTGCCGGATCGACAGCGCAACGAGGACGCGCCACAGCGGCTGTTCTTTCGCGTTGGCCAGGTTCTGCAGCAAACGCTCGCTGTTCTTCGACAGCGCGCCCTTCGAGGTGAGGAAGAACGGCGCCTTCCGGAGGTCGTCCTCGGTCAGCGAGAACAGATCGCCCTCGTCGGAGATGACGTTCGCTTCGAGCAGGGCCGTCGCCGCTTCGTATCCCAATGCCTCGATGTCGAACGCGCCGCGTCCGGCGACGTGGAACACCCGTTCGCGCAACTGCGCCGGGCAATTCCGCGAATTCGGGCAACGCAGGTCGACGTCGGCTTCCTTCGCGGGCGCGAGAGGGGTCCCGCACTCGGGGCATACGTTCGGCATCACGAATTCGCGTTCCGTGCCGTCGCGCAGGTCGACGACGGGTCCGAGGACCTCGGGGATGACGTCGCCGGCTTTCCGGATCACCACGGTGTCGCCGATGAGCACGCCCTTACGCGCCACTTCCGACGCGTTGTGCAGCGTCGCGAGCGAGACGGTGGATCCGGCCACGGTTACCGGTTCCATGTACGCGAACGGCGTGACCCGGCCGGTGCGTCCGACACTCACCCGGATGTCGAGCAGTGTGGTGGTCACTTCCTCGGGCGGGTACTTGTAGGCGATCGCCCAGCGCGGGGCACGCGAGGTGGCACCGAGCCGGCGATGCAGGCCCATGTCGTCGATCTTCACGACCAGGCCGTCGAGTTCGTGCTCGATGTCGTGCCGGTGTTCGCCCCAGTACCGCATGCGCTCGACGACGGCGTCCGCTCCCCGGACGCGGAGGGTGTGCGGCGAGACCGGCAGGCCCCATGCGGCGAAGGCGTCGTATGCCTGCGACTGCGACTGCGGCGAGAACCCCTCGATGCGGCCGTACCCGTGGCAGTACATGCGCAGCCGACGCTGCGCGGTGACCGCAGGATTCTTCTGTCGCAGCGACCCTGCCGCCGAGTTCCTCGGATTGGCGAACGGTGCTTTTCCGGCGGCGACGAGACCTGCGTTGAGGTTCTGGAAGTCTTCGAGCCGGAAAAACACTTCACCGCGTACTTCGAGCAGCGTCGGGATCGGGTATTCCTCGGTGGCGGTGAGCTTTTCGGGTACCTCGTCGATCGTGCGCGCGTTGAGCGTGACGTCTTCACCGGTACGGCCGTCACCGCGGGTCGCGGCGCGCACGAGGCGGCCGTTCTCGTACACCAGGCTCAGCGCCACACCGTCGATCTTCACCTCGCACAGGTAATCCGGGTGTGTTCCGGTCTCGGTCTCCGCGCGCGCGAGCCATGCCCGCAGCTCGTCTTCGTCGAAGACGTTGTCGAGGCTGAGCATCGGCTCGAGGTGGCCGACGGCGGTGAAGTCGGTGGCGAACCCGCCGCCGACGAGCTGGGTCGGTGAGTCCGGGGTGCGCAGCTCTGTGTACTGCTCCTCGAGCGCCTGGAGTTCCCCGAGCAGTGCGTCGAACTGTCCGTCGGAGATGATCGGCGCGTCGCGCACGTAGTAGCGGAACTGGTGCTCCCGCACCTGCTCGGCAAGATCCTGCCAGCGCTCGCGCGCCTCGGGAGGAGCGGTGGCAGGCGCGTCCGTCGGTTCACTCACAGGTCACAAGACTAGTCGAGTACGCCGACAACTCCGCAGCGATCCGATCGCACCGGACAGGGCCCGACGTGCCGGCCGGACCCCTTTCGTCAGAGCGTCTCGGGGTCCTCCGAGAGCGCTGCCGAGATCTCGCGCGCCGACTTCAGTGCCTGCCGCGCCCACTGCGGGTCCGCCGAGGCGAGCCCGCACGTCGGCGCCACGGACACCGACCGCAACGCGGTACGAGGAAAGCCGAGACGGTCGAAGAGCTCCACGGCAGGTGCCGCCTGTTCCCGCCAGCTCGGCACGGGGTTGGGAGCGGTCGTCGGAACCAGCCCGAGGACGAGCGCGGTACCGGAATCGAACAGTTCACCGATGCCGTCCAGATCTGCCCGCGACACCCGCGTGAGATCGAACGCGACGGCTTCGGCGGCGCTGCGGCGCAACAGGTCGGCAGGTAGGCTGCCCGCGCAGCAGTGCACCGCGACGGACAGTCCGATGCCGCGGATCGTCGTGTCCAGGACGTCGAGCGCCTCGGGTTCGGGCCACGCCGGAACCGTCTCGAGGATCGTTCTGCCCTCCAATGTCCCCGCGAGGACATCGGGAAGCGCAGGTTCGTCGAGTTGCACGACGACCTGCACGCCGAGCCTGCGGTGCAGTTCGGCGGCGTGCCGCGCGAGTCCCTCCGCCAGCGACTCGGACAGTTCGCGCACCGCCCCGCGATCGAGCAGCACGCGGCGGCCCGTGGCGAGTTCCAGGTGCGCAGCCAGTGTCAGCGGACCGGCCGACTGCACCTTGACCGTGCGATCCGACCCCACACCGGCGCGCTCCCACGCTTCCTCGAGCGCGTCGAGGTCCTGTCCGAGCAGATCTTCGGCGCGCGCGGCGATCGTGCCGCGTCGAGACACCAATCGGTAACCGGTGGTCGATGCGTCGAGATGGAGGTCGACGAGCAGCGCGCTCGCCCGCCCGATCGTGTCCGAACCCAGACCCCTGCCCGGAAGTTCCACGAGGTGCGGAAGCTCGGCGAGTTCGCCGACCACCACTGCCGCCGCTTCGCGCGCGTCGGTGCCCGGCCACGAACCCACTCCGGTGGCGATCCCGGACCAGATCCCCCGCGCCGACCCTTCGGTCGTCACATTCCCTCTGCTACGGGCCGTGCGACCGCGATCGTGCCGCTGCCCAGGACGATGTCGCCGGCCGGGTCCGGCCGGTACAGCACCGCGGCCTGTCCGGCGGCGACGCCCGTGAGCGGTTCCCGCAGAGAGATCTCGATGCCCGAACCGGCCGTCTCGGCGACCGCCGGGGCGATCCCGCCGTGCGCCCGGACCTGCACGACGCATTCGACGGGTCCGTCGGGTGCGCTACCCGACGTCCACACCGCACGCTCGGCATGGATGAAGTCGACCTTGAGGCGTTCGGCGCTGCCGACCCGGACGGTGCCCGTCTCGGGTTCGATCGCGGTGACGTACCGCGGACCGCCGTCGGCGCCCGGACCGGAGATCCCGAGTCCCTTGCGCTGACCGATAGTGAAGCCGTGGACGCCCTCGTGCTCGGCGAGGACCTCCCCGGAATCGTCGTCGACGACCGCGCCGGGCCGCACCCCGATCCGCGCCCCGAGGAAGGCCCGGGTATCACCGGACGGAATGAAGCAGATGTCGTGGCTGTCCGGCTTGTTCGCCACCGCGAGACCGCGCTCGGCGGCTTCGGCCCGGATCAGGTCCTTGGGTGTGTCGCCGATCGGGAACATCGCCCGCGACAACTGTTCCGCGGTCAGCACCGCCAGCACGTACGACTGGTCCTTGTCGGCGTCGACCGCGCGTCGCAGCACCCCGTCCTGCAACCGCGCGTAGTGGCCGGTCGCGACCGCGTCGAAGCCCAGAGCCACCGCGCGGTCGGCCAGCGCGGAGAACTTGATCTTCTCGTTGCACCGCAGGCACGGATTGGGAGTCTGGCCCGCCGCGTAGGCCTCCACGAAGTCGTCGATCACGTCTTCTTTGAAGCGGTCGGCGAAATCCCATACGTAAAAGGGGATTCCGAGCATGTCGGCGGCACGGCGGGCATCGCCGGCATCCTCCTTCGAGCAACAACCACGCGAACCGGTGCGCAGGGTGCCGGGAGCAGACGACAACGCCAGATGCACCCCCACCACGTCGTGTCCGGCATCGACAGCGCGGGCCGCGGCAACCGCCGAGTCCACACCGCCGCTCATAGCCGCAAGAATCCTCATCTCCGGTCACCTCCTCGTCCACCAGCGCTCGCCATACCGGCGGCACGTGCCCGCTCCACCACGCGCGGCAGAACGTCGATCAGTACATCGATATCGTCTCGGGTCGTGGTGTGACCCAAGGAAAATCGCAAGGACCCGCGGGCCGTCGAAGGGTCGGATCCCATCGCGACCAGCACGTGGCTGGGCCGCGCCACACCTGCCGTGCACGCCGACCCGGTGGAGCATTCGATCCCGGCCGCATCGAGCAGCATCAGCAGCGAATCCCCCTCACAGCCGGGGAACGTCATGTGCGCATTGTTGGGAAGCCGCCCTGCGCCGCGGGGTCCGTTGAGGATCACATCGGGGATCACCGCTTCGACACCGTCGACCAGAAGATCGCGCAGGACGGCGAGTTCGGCAGTCCGGGCCGGAAGGTCGCCGGTGACCTCCCGTAGCGCAGCGGCCATGCCGACGATCGACGCGGTGTCCTGGGTCCCCGACCGGATGTCCCGTTCGTGTCCTCCGCCGTGGGCGAGCGGAACGCAGGGAACCTGGCGTCCGAGCAGGAGCGCGCCCACGCCCTGGGGGCCGCCGAACTTGTGAGCGGCGAGGGTGAGCGCCGACAGTCCACTCGCCGCGAAATCGACCGGCAGATGCGCGACGGCTTGCACCGCGTCGCTGTGCATCGGCACACCGAACTCGGCCGCGACGGCAGCGAGTTCGACGATCGGCATTACGGTGCCGACTTCGTTGTTGGCCCACATGATCGTGACGAGGGCGACCTCGTCCGGATGAGCGGCGAGCGCCTCGCGCAGTACTGCCGGCTCGACCCGTCCGACCGCGTCCACCGGTAGCCAGGTCACGACGGCACCCTCGTGGTCGGCCAGCCACTCGACGGCGTCGAGCACAGCGTGGTGTTCCACGGCGCTCGCGATGATCCGGCGGCGGCGCGGGTCCTGAGCGCGCCGGCCCCAGTAGATGCCCTTGACCGCGAGGTTGTCGCCCTCGGTACCGCCGGAGACGAAGATCACTTCGGAGGGTCGCGCACCGAGTTCGGCGGCGATCGATTCGCGGGATTCTTCTATCCTGCGGCGTGCCGCGCGTCCCGAACCGTGCAGGGACGAGGCATTGCCGGTGGTCGCGAAGACGCCGGTCATCGCGTCGATCGCCGCGGCCAGCATCGGCGTGGTCGCGGCGTGATCGAGATAGACAGTTTTCGAGGTACCGGAGGATCCGGTGGCGGGCGAGGTCATGACCGATCCAGGATAGCGGGTGGCCCGGGGTGCCCGTCGCGCTCACCGCTTCCACGGGAGCACATGCGGCACGGGTCACGTTCCGGCGTGCGGACGAGTCGGACATCTCGCCCACCGGGACTGCCCACATGCGAGCGCGGCCCCGTTCCGGATTCCGGAACGGGGCCGCGCTCTGCTGGAGGGTGAGAATCAGCCCTTGTGCTTCTTGACAGCCTCGGTCAGCTGCGGAGCGACGTTGAACAGGTCGCCCACGACGCCGAAGTCGGCGATCTCGAAGATCGGTGCCTCTTCGTCCTTGTTGACCGCGACGATGGTCTTCGAGGTCTGCATACCCGCACGGTGCTGGATCGCTCCGGAGATACCGAGCGCGATGTACAGCTGCGGCGAGACCGTCTTACCGGTCTGGCCGACCTGGAACTGACCCGGGTAGTAGCCCGAGTCGACCGCGGCGCGGGATGCGCCGACCGCTGCGCCGAGCGAATCGGCGAGCTCTTCGACCACGGAGAACTTGTCGGCCGAGCCGACACCACGACCACCGGAGACGACGATCGACGCCTCGGTGAGCTCGGGGCGGTCGCCACCGGCGACGGGCTCGCGCGAGGTGATCTTGACGGCGTTCTCTTCCTGGGCCGGAACCTCGACGTCGACGCGCGTGGCGGCGGCAGCCTCCGGCTTGGCCTCGATCGCACCCGGGCGAACCGAGATGACCGGAACGTCGCCGTTGGCCTTGGCATCGACGGTGAACGCGCCACCGAAGATCGAGTGGACGGCGGAACCGTCGCTCTTGACGTCGACGACGTCGACGAGGAGGCCGGAGCCCAGTCGCGCAGCGAGGCGGCCGGACACCTCCTTGCCCTCGACCGAAGCTGCGGTGAGAACCGCTGCGGGGCTGGTGGATTCGACGAGCGCGGCGAGAACGTCGACCTTCGGGGTCACGAGGTAGTCCTCGATGATGTCCGACTCGGCGGCGTAGACCTTCGCAGCACCGGCGGCGGCGAGCGCCTCCTGGAGCTTGTCGGCGGTGCCGGCGGGACCGGTCACGACTGCCGAAGGCTCACCCAGCGCGCGAGCGGCGGTGATGAGTTCGGTGCTGATCTTCTTGAGCGCGCCCTCGGCATGCTCGACGAGCACGAGTACTTCTGCCATTGCTTGCTTCTCTCCCTAGATAGGTCTGGTGTTGTCGCGGGGGCGCGATCAGATGATCTTGTGGCCGACCAGGTACTGAGCGACCTTGTCGCCACCGTCGCCCTCGTCGGCGACACGCTCACCGGCAGTACGCGCAGGCTTCGGGGTGACGCCGGTGACGGTGGACGCGGCGTTCGCGACACCGAAGATCTCGGGATCGAGACCGATGTCCGCCAGGGTGAGGGTCTGAACTTCCTTCTTCTTCGCGGCCATGATGCCCTTGAAGGACGGGAAGCGCGGCTCGTTGATCTTCTCGGTGACCGAGACGATCGCGGGGAGCGGTGCCTCGAGGCCGAAGACGCCCTCGTCGGTCTCGCGCTCGCCTGTGGCCTTGCCGTCGGCGAGGGTCAGCTTGCGCAGGTGCGTCAGGTGCGGCAGGCCCAGGTACTCGGCGATGATCGCGGGCACGGCACCGACGCGACCGTCGGTGGCCTCGTTGCCGGCGATGACGAGCTCGACGCCCTCGATCTGGCCGAGCGCCGCGGCGAGCGCGTAGGCGGTCTGGATGGAGTCCGAGCCGTGCAGCGCGGGATCGTTGAGGTGGATGGCCTTGTCGGCACCCATCGACAGCGCCTTGCGGATGGCGTCGGTCGCGCGGTCGGGACCTGCGGTCAGCACGGTCACCTCGCCGCCGTCGCGCTCCTTGATGAGCAGGGCCTCTTCGACCGCCCGCTCGTTGATCTCGTCGAGAACCGCGTCGGCGGCTTCACGGTCGAGCGTGTAGTCGCCGTCGGTGAGCTTGCGCTCGGACCACGTGTCGGGGACCTGCTTGATCAAAACGACGATGTTCGTCATGGGTCTGCGTCGACCTCCTGTGTGTAGCTGCCTTTGGTCGGCAAGGCGCTGCCTGAACCGAGCACTCGTGTCTGTCGCACGGCGTGTGCGATAGATTATCAAACGCTAAGTTACCCGTGGGTAACTTAGCGGGATTCCTGGTTCACCATAGCCGCACGAAAGGACACGCAAACCTGTGATCTGGACCACCGGAACGGAGCCGGAGCGCGGTGGCACTAATGTCTGCTCGGTGAGCGATACCAACAGCCGCGCCGACGACGCCCAGACTCTCCCCCTCACCGGCGAACGGACCGTACCCGGCATCGCCGAGGAGAACTACTGGTTCCGGCGCCACGAAGTGGTCTACCGGCAACTGCTCGACCGATGCCGGGACCGGACCGTCCTCGAAGCGGGCGCGGGCGAAGGCTACGGCGCGGACATGATCGCCGACGTGGCAACGCGGGTCATCGGCCTCGACTACGACGAGAGCGCAGTTGCTCACATCCGCGCCCGCTACCCACGCGTCGACATGCGGCACGGCAACCTCGCCGAACTCCCCCTCGCGGACGAGACCGTCGACGTCGTCGTGAACTTCCAGGTCATCGAACACCTGTGGGACCAGGGACAGTTCCTCCGCGAATGCCACCGCGTCCTTTCCCCGGGCGGCGCGCTGTTGATCAGCACACCGAACCGCATCACCTTCTCGCCCGGGCGCGACACCCCGCTCAATCCGTTCCACACCCGTGAACTCGATGCGGCCGAACTCTCGGAACTGCTCGACAGTGCCGGTTTCCGGGTGGAACTGATGACCGGAGTGCACCACGGCCCGACGCTCCGCGCGCTCGACGCCAAGCACGGTGGCTCGTTCATCGACGCGCAGATCGAGCGTGCCCTGGCCGGGGAACCGTGGCCGGCGGAGCTCACCGAGGACGTCGCAGGCATCACCGTCGACGACTTCGTTCTCGACCCCGAAAACATCGACAGCAGCCTCGATCTGGTTGCGGTCGCAGTAAAGGATCCCGCGCGGTGAGTACGAAGAAGACCGGAGAACCGGGAATGTTCTCCCTCGTCCTGCACTCCCACCTGCCGTGGCTCGCCCATCACGGCCGGTGGCCGGTCGGTGAGGAATGGCTCTATCAGTCCTGGGCCGCAACGTATCTCCCGGTCACCGACGTTCTTGCGCGCCTTGCCCACGAAGGGCACAGCCGGATGGTCACACTCGGGATCACGCCCGTCCTGGCCGCCCAGCTCGACGATCCGCACTGCCTTGCCGGAATGCACCACTGGCTCGGCAACTGGCAACTGCGCGCCCACGAGGCCGCCGGCATGGCGGAGGAGTCCTACCGGGCGCTCGGGGCACGAGAACACCGTGCGGCAGGAGCCGCGCTCGAGATGTTCGAAACCCGATGGCGCCACGGCGGTTCCCCCGTGATCCGTAACCTCGTCGACGCGGACGCGATCGAACTGCTCGGTGGTCCACTCGCCCACCCGTTCCAGCCACTGCTCGACCCCCGGATGCGGGAGTTCTCCCTCACCGAAGGCCTGCACGACGCGCATGCCCGCTGGCAACACCGTCCCCGTGGCATCTGGGGCCCCGAGTGCGGATTCACGCCGGGGATGGAAATCGGGTACGCGGCAGCCGGTGTCGAACACTTCATGGTCGACGGGCCGGCGCTGCACGGTGAGACCACTCTCGGCCGCACCGTGCTCGACTCGGACGTCGTGTGTTTCGGACGTGACCTTCAGGTCTCGTACCGCGTGTGGTCGCCGAAGTCCGGATACCCCGGGCACGCCGCCTACCGCGACTTCCACACCTACTGTCACGACACGGGTCTCAAGCCCTCGCGCGTGACCGGGCGCGCGGTGCCTTCGGAGGAGAAGGCGCCCTACGACCCCGAACTCGCGTCCCTCGCCGTCGACCGCCACGTGGCCGACTTCGTCGACACGATCCGGCGCCGCCTCCGGAGCGAGTCCGCCCGCATCGGCAGGGACGCACTCGTCGTCGCGGCATTCGACACCGAACTGTTCGGGCACTGGTGGTTCGAGGGTCCGCTGTTCCTCGAGCGGCTTCTGCGGGCGCTGCCGGAGGCGGGCATCGAGGTGGGCACGCTCACCGACGCCCGTGATCGCGGATACGTCGGTGGTCCCGTCGATCTCGCGAACTCCTCGTGGGGATCGGGCAAGGACTGGCGGGTGTGGGCAGGCGACCAGGTCTCCGACCTCGTCCAACTCAACGACGAGGTGGTCCGGACCACGCTCGACACACTCGACAAGGCCCGTGGCGGGCACGCACCCGGAGCGCCGGTCCTGCGCAACCGCGTGCACGACCAGATGTTGCGCGAAGCACTGCTCACCGTCTCGAGCGACTGGGCGTTCATGGTCAGCAAGGACACCGCGGCCGCCTACGCCCGCGATCGCGCGCACACCCACGCGCACGCCCTCCGGGAGATCGCCGATGCTGTCGCTTCCGGCCGGGACTCGGCGGCAGTACGGTTGGCCGACGGCTGGAACCGAGCCGACAACCTCTTCCCCGGGCTCGACGCGCGGCGCCTGCCCGGACGCCACGGAGGCAAGTGATGAAGATCCTGATCGTGTCGTGGGAGTACCCGCCGGTCGTCGTCGGTGGGCTCGGTCGGCACGTTCACCACCTCGCCACGGAACTTGCCGCCGCGGGAAACGAAGTCGTGGTGCTGTCCCGGCGCCCCACGGGAACCGATGCCTCGACGCATCCCACACTCAGCCATATCGCAGAGGGCGTGCTCGTCGTCGCGGTCGCGGAGGACGCCCCCCACTTCGTATTCGGCGAGGACATGCTCGCCTGGACCCTCGCGATGGGGCACGCGATGGTGCGCGCGGGTATCGGCCTGAGCCGCGGCGGTATCGGCGAGGGGTGGCAACCCGATGTCGTGCACGCACACGACTGGCTGGTCGCGCATCCCGCCATCGCCCTTGCCGAGCACTTCGACGTGCCTCTGGTCTCCACGCTCCACGCAACCGAAGCGGGCCGCCACAGCGGGTGGCTCTCGGGCAGAATCAACCGGCAGGTGCACTCGGTCGAGTGGTGGCTCGCCCACGAATCCGACGCGCTCATCACGTGTTCGGCGTCGATGTACGACGAAGTGACAGCACTGTACGGCTCCGATCTGCCGCGAATCGCGGTGATCCGCAACGGTATCGACATCACGACGTGGTCGTACCGCGAACGCGCACCCCGATCCGGACCGGCCCGGCTCCTCTATGTGGGACGGCTCGAGTACGAAAAGGGCGTGCAGGACGCGATCGCCGCCCTCCCGCGGATTCGGCGTTTACACCCCGGCACCACACTCATGATCGCCGGCGAAGGCACCCAGTCCGAGTGGTTGCGCGAACAGGCGCGGGTCCACCGTGTCGCACGCTCGGTGACTTTCCTCGGCAACCTCGACCACACCGAACTGCTCGATCGACTGCACACCGCCGACGCCATAGTCCTGCCGAGCCGGTACGAACCGTTCGGCATCATCGCGCTCGAAGCTGCCGCTGCGGGAACACCGTTGGTCACCTCGACCGCCGGCGGGCTCGGCGAGGCCGTCGTCGACGGCTCGACCGGTTTGTCGTTTCCTCCCGGCGACGTCGCAGCGCTCACGTCGGCGGTGCGCAGGACGCTCGACGATCCGGCCGCCGCGCAGGAACGCGCCCGGGCCGCCAGGGCCCGGCTCACCGACGACTTCGACTGGGGACAGGTCGCCGAGGAGACGGCCCAGGTCTACATCAGCGCGAAGCGGCGAGTACGGCATCCGCTCGGACGGCCCGTGATCCCGCAGCGCCCGCTTCCCGGCCGGGACTGAGTCAGCCGACTCCGAGGGCCGGCACGCGGTCGAACCACGGGCGAGCCTGTTCCAGTTCGGCCCCGAGAGCGAGCAGCAGGCCTTCCCCGCCGAGCGGCGCGACGAACTGCACGCCGAGGGGTACGCCGTCCGCGGTCCAGTGCAGCGGCAGCGAGATCGCCGGGCGCCCGGTGATGTTCGCCAGCTGGGTGTACGGCGTACGTCCGAGGTTCTCGTCGATCATCCGGTCCACCAGGCCGGTCCAGCGGGCCACCTTGCCCATTCGCGTCGCGATGAGCACGTTCCCGAGGGTGCTCATCCAGCGCGGGGTAGCCAGTTCCCCGATCCTCGCCGGAGGGTAGGCCAAGGTCGGGGTGAGCAGCAGGTCGTAGCGGTCGTGGAATGCAGCGAGCCGGGTGGTGTGTTCGCCCCAGCGCGCCAGCGCCGCGAGATACTGCGGCGCGGGCACGGTGCGGCCCAGTTCGGCGAGGATTCGGGTGTCGAATTCGAATCCGTCCGGGCCCGACCCCGTGCGTTGCCGTACCTCGTCGACCTCCGCTGTCAACGACGCGAACCACATCGTGAGGAAGTCCGTGGCCAGTTGCCGCTCGTCGACACCGGTCGTCGCGGGCTCGACGTGGTGACCGAGTTCGTCGAGCAGGGCAACCGTGGCGTCGACCGCGGCGACCGCCTCGGGGTCGACCCCGGTCCCGAGTGGGGACGCGGTCGCGTACCCGATCCGCAGTCGCCGGGGCGTGGTGCGTGCCGCGGCTGAATAGGACTGCGGTGGAGCCGCACTCAGGAAGGGCGCCGCCGAATAGGCACCGGCCATGACGTCCAGGAGAGCCGCGGAGTCACGGATGCTTCGCGTGATCGCCCCGTTCGTTGCCGCCCCGTGCAGCGGTTCGCTGCCGAGCGGGCCGGTCGGCACGACTCCGCGTCCGGGCTTGAGCCCCACGAGACCGCAGCATGCGGCCGGGATCCGGATCGAGCCACCGCCGTCGCTCGCGCCCGCAACGGGCACCACTCCCGCCGCGACAGCCGCGGCGGAACCACCGGACGAACCCCCGGGGGTCAACGCCGGGTTCCACGGGTTGCGGGTGGGACCGTTGGCTTCCGGTTCGGTGATGCCCTTGAGCCCGAATTCGGGGGTGTTGGTCTTTCCGAAGACGACGAGACCTGCCTCGAGCCAGCGGTCGACGACCACCGAGTTGCGTTCGGCGGGGAATTGGGCGAGCGCGCGGGACCCGCTGCCGGTGGGGATGCCCGCGATGTCCTGCCCGAGGTCCTTCACGAGGAAGGGCACGCCCGCGAACGCGCCGTCCAACGGGTGGCCGGCCCGCACACGGGCCTCCCGGTCGAGCCGGTAGACGACCGTATTGAGAGTCGGCTCGACGGCGTCGAGTCTGGCGATCGCTGTCTCGAGCAGTTCGTGCGGCGTCACCTGCCCGCCTGCCACCAGTTCTGCGAGCCCCACGGCGTCGTAACGCCGGTATTCGTCGAAGTCCACGGTCGAGCCCCTCCCCTGCCGATCTTCCTGTGACTGTCGTCAGACGCCGGGTTGTGCGTCGACCGGCTTTTCTCCCGCCTTCTTCCGCGCGATGTCCTCGAGCGCTGCGGCCCGTGCGGCACGCTCGGCGGCGGCGGTCTCCCACGACAGCTTCCGATTCTTCACGACCTTCGCCGGCGAGCCGACGGCAATGCTGTAATCCGGGATCTCACCCTTGACCACGGCGTGTGCGCCGAGCACACAGCCGCGACCCACCTTGGTATTGCGCAACACCGTCACCTTGGCGGCGATCCAGGTGTCCGGCCCGATTCGCACCGGGCCCTTGATGATGCCCTGGTCCTTGATCGGATAGGTGATGTCCTCCGTGCGATGGTCGAAATCGCAGATATAGCACCAGTCGGCAACCAGGGTCGACGCACCGATCTCGATGTCGAGGTAGGTGTTGACGACGTTGTCCTTGCCGAATACGACCTTGTCACCGATTCGCAGCGAACCTTCGTGGCAGCGGATGGCGTTGCCGTCGCCGATATGCACCCACTTGCCGATCTCGAGCCGCGCCAGGTCGGGCGTCGCGTGGATCTCGACGTTCTTCCCCAGAAACACCATTCCGCGCAGCACGACGTGCGGATTCGCCAGCTTGAACTTCGCCAGGCGGTAGTACCGGACCAGGTACCACGGCGTGTATGCCTTGTTCGCCAGCACCCATCGCAGAGATGACAGTGTCAGGAATCGTGCCTGGTCCTGATCCCGGCGACGGGAACCGCGCCACCTCGTGCGCAGCGGTGCGCCCCACATGCTCGTCATAGGGGGCAGCCTACGGTCCGCCTCCTGCGCGGGGTACAACCACCGGCCCGATACGCTGACGGCTCGAAACGTTCGTCCCGGGAGGAGTTGGGTGATGCGGGGTGTCCTGCGGGCCGCAGTGCTGGCATCGACGGCGGCGGTTGCACTGAGCGGGTGCGCAGGCGGAGGCGGTACCAGCAATGTGCTCTCCGAAGGAGGCTGGCCGGGCCGTTATTCGGATGCCCGCAACAGCAGCACCGCGACCGCAGACGGTCTCGACGATCTCTCGGCCGCGTGGGCCCGCCCACTGGGAGGCGAGGTGGGCTCTCCCGCCGGGGTGGCCGCCAACGGCCAGATCGCAGTCACCGCCTCGACGGAGGCGGGATGCAACCTCTTCTCCTTCCAGATCGACAACGGACGCAAGCGCTGGTGCACGCGACTCGCTCCGGGAGCGACGACCGTCACCCCTGTGTCCGACGGCAACACGAACATCTACGTCGGCGAGGACGGCGGCATGTTCTCGTTCAACGAGCACGGCCAGCGGCGCTGGCGGATCCCGGTGAGCGGCACACCGCGCAGCGCCCAGTTCGCGTCCGACGGAAAACTGGTCGTCGTCACGCATTTCGGCCAGATCAACATCATCAACCCGCAGACCGGCCAACTCGTCGCACCGCTGTTCGACCTCGTGCCGATTCCCGCCGTCGACGACGGCCAGAACGTCCCGCGACCCGCCAGTGACCACGGCTTGGCCGCGTGTTTCGGCGGATCCCCCGATTGCCCTGTCGCGACCAACCCCGCCGTCGACCTCGCAACGGACCGGATCTTCGTGACGTTGTGGCGTCCCGGCGCCGATCGGGCGTCGCTCGTCGCGATGCGGTACACGAGCGGCGACAACGCCTCGGTGGTTCAGGAATGGTCGACCGACGACCTGCCGGGCGGGGCCGTGACGAGTCCGGTGCTCTCCGCCGACGGCACGGTCGTCTACGTGCACGACGGGGACGGGACCCTGTGGGCACTCGATTCGGCGACGGGCACCGCTCGCTGGAACCAACGCCTCGATCACGCGCCCGCCACCGGTCCGGCGGTGACCGCCGACGGACTGCTGCTGATCGCCGCGGACGGTGCAGGCGGATCGCTGCTCGCCCTGCGCGACACCGGCGACGGCGCCGAGACGCTCTGGGAACGCTCCGACGTCACCGCGCACGGAGTACCGGCGGTGACTGCGGACGGTCTGGGTTATTCGGTGATCGACGGTGGCGACGGTCCGGCCGCGCTCGTGTTCGACACCTCGGACGGCCGGACCATCGACGAGGAAACATTGACGGAGGCAACAGGTTTCCCGATCGGCACTGCTGTGGGACCCGACGGGGAATTCGTCACCACAACGCACGGCGGCGATGTGGTGGTACTGCGCTGACCGGAGCACACGTCCTGTGTCGCGCATAGACGTCAGATCGGCGCTGTCGTGACCTGCACCAGTCCGGCGCTGTCGCGCCAGAGGGTCGACGCGAGGTCGTCGCGGCGAGCCAAATCGGATGGCTCGCGCCAGGTGAGCACTCCGCGGCGCAGCGTCGCGTAGTACTCCTTACCGGGTGGACGGACGACGCCGAGCGCGAGGTCTGCAAGCGCCCGTCCCGCAGCCTGACGGCTGTTGAATTGCGGCACAACGGCTCCCAGCGGTCCGCCGAACAGCCTCCACGCGGCTCGCAGGTGCAATGGCATGCCGCGGACGAGCCCGGTACCCGGCGTCTGGCCGGGGCAGTATGCAATCCCGATGATATCTCGGTCGCGGGTCTGCGCGAGGGCCGCGAGGGCCCGGACGGTCAGGACGTTGCACAGCTTCGACGCCGTGTACGCACGCCGACCGGCAACTGCGGGCCGGTCTTCCACGTCAGGGTCACGATCGGGGTGGGCGAGCATGCACACCTCCGCATGCCGTGGCGTGGGCAGACCCGCCCCTTCGGCCGGATCGTGTGCGCCACTGGTTGTCAGGATGACCACAGCGCCGCGCGCCAGCCGCCCCAGCAACATACGCAGCAGCAGGTAGTGCGCGAGGTGGTTTACGGCGAACGTGGCCTCGAATCCGTCGACGGTACGCGTCTCGCTGGTGCGGTTGAGCATTCCCGCGTTGAACACGAGCGCATCGATCCAGGCATCACCGAGCACGTCGATCACCGACGCCGCAAAGGACCGCACACTACCCAATACCGCCAGGTCGAGAGGCAGCGCTTCAGTTCCGGCCGGCGCGACGCCGCGGGCACCGAGCAGCAATCGGGTATCCGGCGCCGCTGTAATGCGCTGGGCTGCAATGGCACCGAAGCCGGACGTGCCACCCGTCATCACAATGATCTTCACAACGCCCTCACTCGACGGTTACGAGACTCCAGTTTCGATACTTCGGTATCGTATACTTCCACCATGATGACGACCGGTCAAGCCCTCGGCCGACCACGCAACAGCGGAATCGATGCGGCGCTCCTATCAGCCTCGCGCGAGTTACTCGCCGAAGTCGGGTACGCGCACGTCACGATGGACGAGATCGCCACCCGCGCCGGAACATCGAAAGCCGCGATCTACCGACGCTTCCAGTCCAAAGCCGAACTGCTGTTCGCAGCGGCGATGCACACCTCGAACATCGAACCCCCGCCGGACACGGGTTCGCTGCGCGGGGATCTACTCGCCCTCGCCCGACGAATCCGATCCGACATGTCCTCACCTACCGCGCGCGAGGTAGCACCCCAGGTTCTTGCCGAGATCAGCAGATCACCGGAGGTCTCGCAGCGACTACGGACCGTGTTCGTAGCAACCGAACGCGCCGAGATCGACGTAATCCTCACCCGCGCGACGAAACGTGGAGAACTCACGCGAACGCCCAGCGTGACCACGGCACACCGGATGCTCGGCGGTGCGCTTTTCTTCACCATATTCGTGATCGACGAGACGATCGACGACGCGGAACTTTCCGCCGTCGTCGGCATCCTCTCGGCGGGGCTGAGTGCAGAACAGCCCGGTTGCTGACCCTGCGGCGAGGTCCGTCACGACGACACACAACGGCGACATCGGCGTGCTCCGCTGACGCAGTTCACCCTCAGCCGACAGTCGAGGGATCGTCGAAAGTTCGTGCTGCCCGGCGCAATTCGGCGCTCACTGCAGCCTGCGCCGGCCGGTGCCCACTGCCCCGGCGGTACGCGATTCGGGTTCGCCTCCCGACCGGAAGCGCGGTGAGCACCACTCCTGCCGGAACATCGATCGCCCCGAGCTGTGGCACCAATGCCACGCCGGCTCCCGCTGCAACCAGTCGCAGGACCGTAGCGAAGTCGTCGACCCGATGGGTGACCCGCGGTTCGAAGCCTTGGGATCGACAGGTGCGCAACGCCATGGTGTGGCACAACGTGCCGGCATTCCCGACAATCCAAGGGCTGTCGGCGTGACTGCGGACGACCGCCAAACCCTCCGCGTCCGGCGCTGCGGACGCGGCCAGATAGATGACCTCGTCGAGAAGCGGTTCGAGTTCGATGCCCGACCCGACGGAGGAGGGCACGTTGTCGTATTCGTGGACGAGCGCCATGTCGAGGTGACCTCCCCGAAGCAGATCCGGCGCATCGGCGGGATCGACCTCCGTCACCGTCAATTCCGGGCCCTGGTCCGCACGGCGGAGTTCCGACAGGGCGGGGAGCACAACCGTCCGTAGCGCGGTCGGAAAGGCCCCCAGGCGAACCGACCCCGCCGGCCCTGGCCCACTCGTCGCGAGCGCGGTTTCTGCTCGTTCCAGTTCCGCAAGAACCGCCTCGGTGTGCTCGACGAGGACGAGCGCCGCCGGGGTCAGCCTCACCCGACGACCCGTGCGCACCAGGAGGGGGCGGCCGGCCTCGCGTTCGAGCGCCGAGATCTGTTGCGACACCGCCGACGGCGTGTACGAAAGTGCCTCGGCGACGGCAGCGATCGTGCCTCGATGGGCGAGTTCACGGAGAAGCCTCAGCTTGCGAACGTCGAGCATCGATCCAGCTTACGAGTTCCGTCACGAAGAGTAACTGGATCTTGTGAATTGCGATGGCAAGACTGAACGCATGACCTTCCATCCGTCGGGCGTCTTCGTCCCCCTCGTCACCCCGTTCACGGACACCGGCGAGATCGCCGCCACCGACCTCGAACGTCTCGCCCACGGCGTGATCGAAGAAGGCGCGGCCGGCATCGTTGCGTTGGGAACAACCGCGGAGGCGGCCACCCTCGACCCTCAGGAACGTCGAGAGGTCGTGCGGATCTGCGGGACGGTGTGCCGCGAGCACGGCGTGCCCCTGGTCGTCGGCGCGGGTTCGAACGACACGGCCGGCACCGCGCGCACCCTCGAGGAACTGCATGCGGAGGGCGACGCCACGGCCGCAATGGTGGTGGTCCCGTACTACACACGCCCATCCGAGGCAGGGGTGGTGGCGCACTTCGAATACATCGCCGCACGCAGTCCGCTCCCCCTGATTCTCTACAACGTTCCGTACCGCACCGGCCAGCACCTGGGCTGGGAGTCCGTCGCGCGACTGTCGCAGCATCCGCAGATTGCCGGCATCAAACAGGCAGTCGGCTCGGTGGACACCGACACCGCGCGACTGGTCGCAGAGGCCCCGGCGTCGTTCTCGATCCTCGCAGGAGAAGACGCGCTGGTTTCCCCGCTCCTCGCGATGGGTGCCGCGGGAGCGATCCTGGCGACCGCGAACGTCTGCACGCGCGAGTTCGTCGAACTGTTCCGGTTGTGGGACGGCGGATGCCTGTCGCAGGCGAGGACCCTCGGGAACCGACTCGTGGAGACCGCGTGCGCGCTGACCGCGGGGCCGAACCCCACCGTCATCAAGGCCGTGCTCCACGCCCAGGGCCGGATTTCGACTCCGAACGTCCGGCTGCCCCTCCTGCCGGCGGGCAGCCCCGCGGCGATTCTCGGGGCGCTGCCCCACACGGTCCGTGCGGACTAACGGGACGCTTCGCAGACGAACGCCTCGGGGGTACGGCCTATCCGTGTGAGCACGACACTCAGCGAGCGTGAGCCCTTCAGTTTCAGCCGGGGACGCAACACCGCAGGATCGATGTCGAGTCCGCGCACCAGGATCTCGGCGATCCCGCAGTCGAGGCGGGACAGCGCCTGCTTCAGTGACTTCTCGGTGTACTTGAACTGCTCCAGGACGCGGAACCCCCGCACCCCGTCCGGGAGCGTGTCGCCCGTGAGATACGCGATGCGCGGATCCAGTTGCCACAACCCGTGCGCGGCACCGTAGTGACGCACCAGTCCCGCACGCACGATCGCACCGTCCGGATCGACGATCCACTCCCCCGGTGCGCGCTCGGGAATCTCGTCCGGCATCGTGTCGGTGACCTCGAAACCGGTTCCGTCCGAACGGAGTACCGAGGCGCGGCGTCGAACACCGCCGTGGGTGAGTCCCGGGGAGTACAGGCACGCTTCCCGCACGCCGCCGTCCAGCGACACCACTTCGACCTCGCCGTCCCAGTCGAGGGAGTCGAAATCCAGACCGGGTGCGCACTTCACGGCCAGGTCGCGTGCGGCATACACCCCGAGAAGGTCGGGCAACGGCGGTTGCAACGCCGCCGGGTCGTGGGTCCTGCGGCCACCGGCGCGACGCGCAGGGTCCGCGACGACGGTCGTGCCGCGTGTCACAGGCGTCAGCGCGTCCGCACGGACGAGATACGCGTCGGGGACGTTGTGGGCCGCCATGGCGAGGCGCACTTCGTCGAGGTCGCTGCCGACCACCGTCTCCGCGACACCGACGAGTTCGGCGAGTTCGGCGCCGATCGAGCAGGTGACGTCGTGGACCCGGCGGCCGGCAAGCCGTCGCGCACGATGCGCCGCCACGGTCGCGGGCGTCGACTGCTGCACCGCATCGTCGGTGAGGATCCAGCGCGCGGCACCGGGAATCTTCGCGTCCGCCTTGCGGCGCAACAACACCGTCTCCACGAGCACCGCGGTCCGGTCGCCGAATTGCGTACGCACCCAGCCGATATCGGCCAGGCGCGTACGTGTCGACAGTTCACGCTCGCCGACACGTGCGAGCGCTGCCGCGCCGGTATCCGAGGTCAGGTACCGGACGTCGTCGAGCGTGAACTCGTATCCCAACTACTTGCCCGGCTTCACACCGGTGATCATCACGTTGTAGAAGAAGCTGCGCGGGACGACGTGCTTGAGCACATTCTCGTCGACCCAGCTGAGCGACTTCCAGCCACCGAAGGCGAACTTGGCCCAGTTCCAGCCCAGCTTCTCGGGCGGAACCGCGGCTTCGAACGTGCGAACCGGCCAGCCGAGCAGTGCGGCGGCGAATTCCTCGCTCGATGCCTTGACGTCGGTCGCACCCGCCGAGCGCGCGATCTTCTCGAGATCGGACGGGTCGAAGGTGTGCAGGTCGACGACTGCCTCGAGCGCAGCAGCGCGCGACGACTCGTCGAGTTCGGTCTGCGGACGGCGCCAGTCGCTGAGGAACGGCAGCTTCGTGATGGTGGTCGTGGCCTCCCACGTGATCCGCCCGAGCCAGCGCGCGTAGAAGTTGCCGACCGTGCTCGGCTCACCGGCGAACACGAAACGGCCACCCGGCTTGAGGATGCGCAGCACCTCGCGCAGGGACTGCTCGACATCGGGAATGTGGTGCAGCACTGCGTGACCGACGACGAGGTCGAACGTGTCGTCCTCGTACGGAATGGTTTCGGCATCGGCGACGCGGCCGTCGACGTCGAGGCCGAGATGCTCGGCGTTGCGCAGCGCCACCTTGACCATGCCCGGCGACAGGTCGGTGACCGAACCGGTCTTCGCCACCCCACCCTGCATGAGGTTGAGCAGGAAGAAGCCGGTTCCGCATCCCAACTCGAGCGCCCGCTCGTAGGGCAGGGGCTGCTCTCCGGCAGCGGCGACGAACCGTCCCTTCGCGTAGTCGATGCAGCGTTCGTCGTACGAGATCGACCACTTGTCGTCGTACGTCTCGGCTTCCCAGTCGTGGTAGAGCACCTGAGCGAGCTTGGTGTCTTCCATCGCTGCCGCGACCTGTTCGGCAGTGGCGTGCGGGTTCGGCGCGGGGTCGACCCCGTCGGGCCTGCTTGCAGTCATGCCGGTGATCCTACCCATCGGTAAGTCGGGGACAATTTTGCGGTTGGGCGAACTATTCGCCGACGAAATCGGCTTTTCCGGGCCCGTCGGCGAGAAACGACTCCATGCCGATGGTGCGATCCTTCGTAGCGAACAGCGACGCGAACAGGTGCTGTTCGATGGCGAGGCCGGTATCGAGATCGGTCTCGAGGCCCTGGTCGATCGCAGCCTTGGCTGCCGCAAGCGCACGCGACGCCGCTTTGGTGAACTGCGCGGCCCACCGGCGGGCCGCCTCGTACACGTCGTCCGGCGCCACGACCTCGTCGACGAGACCCATCGCCAGAGCCTCGTCCGCCCCGACGAATCGGCCGGTGTACACGATGTCCTTGGCTTTCGACGGCCCCACCAGCCGCGCGAGGCGCTGTGTGCCGCCACCACCGGGGATCACGCCGAGCAGGATCTCGGGCGTGCCCAGCTTCACGTTGTCCCCGATGATCCGCCTGTCGGCGCCGAGGGCGAGTTCGAGGCCACCACCGAGCGCGTAGCCGGTGATCGCGGCGACGGTCGGCTTCGGAATGTCGGCGATCGAGCCCAGCGCGGATTGCAGATCACCCACGATCCGGCTCATCCGGACGAAGTCGATCTCGGCGAGTTCGTTGATATCGGCGCCGGCGGCGAACACCTTCTCCCCGCCGTACACGATCACCGACTTCACGTCGTCCCGCACGGTTGCTTCCCTCGCGGTGTCCCGAAGCTCCTCC
Organism: Rhodococcus sp. NPDC058639; assembly: GCF_042717545.1. Lineage (NCBI taxonomy): Bacteria > Bacillati > Actinomycetota > Actinomycetes > Mycobacteriales > Nocardiaceae > Rhodococcus > Rhodococcus sp. NPDC058639. The sequence goes on along the minus strand of NZ_JBHXRF010000006.1, from coordinate 348,014 downwards.
TGGAGCCGGCGGTTGAGCGCGTTCATCGGCGGCCGGTCGAGCCGGATGGTGCCGATACCGTCGGAAACCTCGAGCGTCACGAATTCAGGCATGCACCGAGCCTAGAGGTCGGCGCGCTGGGCCCACGGATGCGACCCGACCGCGTAGTAGCCGTCCTCGCCGTCGAACGAGATGTGGATCATGCCGTCCCGCTTGCTCATCACCGGAAGGACCGGTTCGACGGTCACCTCCGCGGCCATGATCTCCGCGACCGTCCGGTATCGCGCCAGGTCCGTCAACTGAGTCCAGGTCGGGGGAAGCAGGACACACCGTCCCGACCGCCAGTACTCGAGTTCTTCCGCGGCGGTCCGCCACCGCACCTCTTCGGCTTCGCTCGTCTCCCCGTCCGCGCGCTGTCCGTCGGGTGCGGCGGCAATGAAGAATCGGGTGTCGTACCGGCGGCGCTCCCCCAGGGGCGTGATCCAGTTGGCCCAGGGGCGCAGCAGGTCGGCGCGCAGCACGAGTCCTTCTCGCGCGAGAAAATCGCCGAAGGACAACTCACGGGCCTCGAGCTTGCGGCGCGCACCGGCGTAGACGGCAGTATCCGCGACGAGCGTGTCGCGGTCCGGTCCGGCCAGCAGGACACCGCATTCCTCGAACGTTTCCCGCACGGCCGCCAGCACCAGCGCGCGCGCTGTCGCCTCGTCGGTGGCGAACCGCTCCGCCCACCAGGCGACGTCCGGACCGGACCACCGCACCGACGCGTCGGTATCGGACGGATCGACCCCGCCGCCGGGGAACACCGTCATCCCGCCGGCGAAGTCCATGCCGACCACGCGCTGTTGGAGGAACACCTCCACTCCCCGTGCGGAGTCGCGGACCAGCATCACCGTGGAAGCACCGCGGATCGGCACCGCGGCAGGGTCGAAGGAGCTCACCGAGCGATCGTGGGGCATGGCCTCAAACTATCGGATCACGTGACGCACGCCATGCCGGGCGCGCCCGCCGTCTCATCCCCGACGGTGGCGTCCCGGCTCCTGGGTACGGCGAGCGAAGAATCGGCCGTCCGCCTGTTCCAGCGTGATGGCCTGGCTGAACGCTTCGCTGAGGTTCTCCCCGGTGATGACGTCGTCGAGCAGACCCTGCGCGACGACCGCGCCTTCCTTGAGGAGCAACGCGTGGGTGAAACCGGGCGGGATCTCCTCGACGTGGTGCGTGATGAGGACAGTGGCCGGCGCGTCCGGGTCGGCGGCCAGCACGCCCAGTCGCGCGACGAGTTCCTCGCGGCCACCGAGGTCCAGGCCGGCCGCGGGTTCGTCGAGCAGCAGCAGTTCGGGATCGGTCATGAGCGCGCGGGCGATGAGCACTCGTTTGCGCTCGCCCTCCGACAACGTTCCGTACGACCGGTCGGCGAGATGTTCGGCGCCGAGGCTTTCGAGCATCTCGATCGCGCGCTCGGTGTCCATGTCGTCGTAGCGTTCGCGCCATCGACCGAGTACGCCATATCCGGCGGAGATCACCAGATCGAGGACTTTCTCGTCGAACGGCACGCGGTTCGCGAGCGCCGCCGACGACAGGCCGATGCGGGTCCGCAGTTCGGACAGGTCGGTCCGGCCGAATGTTTCGCCGAGCACGTGTGCCGTTCCGGACGTGGGGAACGTCTCGGCCGCCGCGATGCGCAGCAACGTCGTCTTGCCTGCGCCGTTGGGGCCGAGCACCACCCAGCGTTCGTCGAGTTCCACCTTCCAGGTCACGGGTCCGACGAGGACGTTGCCTCCACGCCGCACCAGAACGTCTTCGAATTCGATGAGCAAATCGGGATCAGGTTGTGCCACGCGTCCATCTTGTCTTACGTCCGGGCGCGACACGCGGCAGGATCATGCCTGTGTCGTCACCCTCCTCGGAATCCGCTCCGTCCGCCGCTCTGCACGACCGGTCGCCGTTCCCCCTCGGCGCGACGGTTGTCGGCTCCGGTACCCGGTTCGCCGTGCACGCCCCGCACAGCGACCGCGTCCAGGTGTGTCTCGTCGGAGAGGACGGGCACGAACAGCGGATCGACCTCCCCGACTTCACCTACGGCGTGTGGCACGGTGTGGTCCCCGGCGTCGGCGCGGGGCAACGGTACGGCTATCGCGCGGACGGGCGGTGGGATCCGCGGCACGGCGTGCGCACCAATCCCCACAAGATCCTTCTCGATCCGTGGGGCCGGCAGATCACGGGCGAGGTGGGTGACGCAGCCAGACTGCTTGCCTACGACGGCGGCCCGTTCGACGCGATGTCGACCGTGGACTCGCTCGGGCACACGCCGCTGTCGGTGGTCACGGCCTCCGGCGCCGACACCCCGCAGCGGCCGGGCATACCGTGGGAGAACACCGTCGTCTACGAACTGCACGTGGGTTCGTACACCGCGCACCATCCGCAGGTACCCCCGCACCTGCGCGGCACCTACCTCGGGCTCTGCCACCCGGCGGTGATCGACCATCTCGTGCAACTCGGCGTGACCACCGTCGAACTCCTGCCGGTCCAGGCTTTTCTCACCGAACCCCCGGTCCGGGCGCGCGGGATGCGAAACCACTGGGGATATTCGACCGCGTCGTACTTCGCTCCGCACCCCGCCTACGCCGCGACACCGGGTGAGGAGATCGCCGAGTTCCGCACGATGGTCCGCGCGCTGCACAGCGCCGGACTCGAAGTCGTTCTCGATGTCGTCTACAACCACACGTGCGAATGGTCGGTGGCGGGACCGAACCTGTCGTGGCGCGGTCTCGACGCGCCCGGTTACTACCTGCTCGACCACCACGGTCACGACATCGACCTCACCGGATGCGGCAACACGATCGACGGTTCCTCCCCCATCGCCGTCCGGATGGTGTGCGACAGCCTGCGGTACTGGGCGGAAGAGATGGGTGTGGACGGGTTCCGGTTCGATCTCGCGAGCGCGCTGGCGCGGCCGCGCGGTGGTGCGTTCGACCCGCGCGGGGCTCTGCTCACCGCGATCACCACCGACCCGGTGCTCACCGGCCTCAAACTCATCGCCGAGCCGTGGGACGCGACCGGGCACGGTTACCAGTTGGGTCGCTTCGGTGTGCAGTGGGCCGAATGGAACGACAAGTACCGCGACTCGGCGCGCCGCTTCTGGGCGGGGCACTCGGGTGTCCGCGAACTCGCCTCGAGGCTCACCGGCTCGGAGGATCTGTTCCGGCGGGAACAGCGGCAGCCTGCGATGTCGGTCAACTACATCACCGCGCACGACGGATTCACACTCACCGACCTCGTGTCGTACCGGCACAAGCACAACGAGGCGAACGGCGAGGACGGCCGCGACGGTTCCGACCACAACGAATCTGTCGATCACGGCGTGGAAGGTCCCAGCGACGACGTCGAGATCGTCGCCGCGCGCGACCGGCACGTCCGTGCGCTGCTCGCGACGCTGCTGCTCTCGACCGGCACACCGATGCTGCTCGCCGGTGACGAACTCGGTCACACCCAGCACGGCAACAACAACGCGTACTGCGTTCCGGAGGACGTACCGGTACGCGACGCGTGGCCGTTGGAGTGGGAAAGCGCCGACCTCGACCGGCTCGCGTACGTGCGCGGGCTTCTCCGGCTCCGGAACGTGGTGCCTGTGCTTCGCCGGCGACGGTTCTTCGACGGGCGGGCGAGGACCGGCGGCCACCCCGACCTCGTGTGGTTCGGGATCGACGGCACCGAACTCGACTACGCGGGCTGGCACGACGAGAGCCGCCGCACCCTCCAAGGCTGGGTCGACGGATCGGGGCTGGGCACCACCACCCGCGCGGGGATACGGCTACCCGACAGCAGCGGTCTGTTCGTCCTGCACGCGGGGGGCGCCGCGACCCTGACTCTGGGTGGGCCGGAGTGGTATCGCGGCGACATCATGTGTGTCTTCGACTCCAGCACGGTCGACGGCGCACCCGTCGACGATGCCCCCCGCCCGGTGGGTACCGCGTTTACGCTGACCGGTCCGACCGTGCTGGTGTTCCGCACCTCGATGCAAGACGAAACACCCACGGACACAACGCACTCCGGCTCCGACCACCACGGGTCCCTGCCGGGATGACCCGGTGCGGCGGCTCCGTCGTCGAGACGGTCACCCGGCCAGTGCGACGACGGTGACCGAACCGGGCGCGACTTCGGTGAATCCGGCGTCCTTCACCGCGACGGCAGATCCGTTCTCGACGTGCGCGAGCAGTTCGTGCCATCGCGCGGGAGTCGCGTCGCGGACGGCACAGGGATAACCCGCGGCCGCCCACTCCCGTGCGGACTCGAGCGGCAGTGCGCCGGCGAGCAGCATCGAGGCGTGACCGACCTGTGCGGCGGCCTTGCCCACCGTCATGCCCAGAGTTCCGTCGATCCACAGCACCGGCACACCGGCGGGCGGGGAGGGCGGACTGTCGGGCGGGACATCGGTGCCGCCGATCTGCAGCCGGGAGATCCTCGGGTCGAGTGCTCCTACCGGACCGGGGACCAGTGCCCGCGCCTGGGCACCGGCGTGGTCGACGGTGACTCCGTCGACCTCCTGCGCGGCGCGCCACTGCGCACCGCGGGCACGACGGCTGACCTTGCGGATCCGGGCGTCGTTCCACGCGAGGAACGCCTCCTGCCACGGTCCGAGCTCTCCGTCCGGTCCCGGCCCGACCCGCGGATCCAAGCACAGGGTGACGGTGGCGATTGCGGCGGCCTCGAGCAGCGCGCTCCGATCGGGCGGATCGGATTTCGGGATGTGGAGAACGATCGGCATCGCCAGCACCGATGCCGGGTCGGCCGGGTCGGGCCGGTCTCCGTAACCCCGGGCGAGCACGGCGTGCCGCTGCGTGAACCCGGGGTCGGTGAAGATCGGATGGGGTTCAGGCACCACGATCGAGCGGTACCCGTCGCAACGTTCCGTCGACCCGGTCGGCGGCTTCTACCTCGTCCCGCGTAACACCGAGGACGAAGAGCACGGCGTCCAGATACGGGTAGGACAACGCGGTGTCGGCGACCTCGCGCAGCGCGGGCTTCGCGTTGAACGCGATACCCAGGCCGGCGGCACCGAGCATGTCGATGTCGTTGGCACCGTCGCCGACGGCCACGGTCTGCTCGATGGGCACACCCGCCTCGGCGGCGAATTCACGGAGCGCGTGCGCCTTTGCGGCACGGTCGACGATGTCGCCGACAACGCGGCCCGTGAGCCTTCCGTCGACGATCTCGAGAGTGTTCGCGCGCACGAAGTCGAGTTCGAGGTCGTGAGCGAGGCCCTCGATGACCTGGCGGAAACCACCCGAGACGACACCGCAGCGGAACCCGAGCCGACGCAGCGTCCGGATGGTCGTGCGCGCGCCGGGGGTGAGTTCGATCTGATCGGCGACTTCGTCGATGACACTGGCGGGCAGGCCGGCGAGTGTGGCGACGCGTTGTTCGAGCGACTGCGCGAAATCGATCTCGCCACGCATCGCGGCTTCGGTGACTTCGCGGACCTTGTCCTCCACGCCCGCATGCGCGGCGAGCATCTCGATGACCTCGCCCTGCACCAGAGTCGAGTCCACGTCGAAGACGATCAGCCGCTTCGCGCGACGGGCGAGACCGGCGCGTTCCACCGCGATGTCCACGTCGATACCCGCGGCGAGTTCCGCGAGGGCCTTGCGCAAACGGCGGTCGGCGTCCGAATCGGTGTCCGGCGCGGTGACCATCAGTTCCAGCCCGGTGACGGGATAGTCGGCGATCCCGCGGATGGAATCGATGTTGGCGCCCTGCTCGGCAAGTGTGCGTCCCACCGACCGCAACGCGCGCGCACTCAACGGGCTGCCCAGCACGACGACAGCGTGAGTGGACACCGGGTGACCGCTGCCGGGTGCCACGCCGATCTGTACTTCGGCACGCATGCCGATGGCGGCCATGGCCGACGAGACCTCGTCCTGCAACGCCTCGACATCGCGGGGGCAGACCACGAGGACGCCGAGCGTCAACTGCCCGCGGATCACGACCTGCTCCACGTCGAGCAGGTCGACGTCGTACCTCGTCAGCACTGCGAACAGCTCCGAGGTCACGCCGGGATGGTCCGGTCCGGTCACGGTCAGGAGCACCGTGCTGTCAGACGCCACAACGTCTCCGATCATTGTCGTCGAGGCACGTGCGGACGCAGCACGTGCCCATCCATTGTCGCAGTCCGAGCGGTCGACTCCGCGTCGGGGTACGGGCCCGGAACGGCCGAAGCCCCGCCCGTGGAGACGGGCGGGGCTTCGGTGCGTAGAGCGGGTCGATCAGGAGCGCGGGAGGTCGCCGGGGGTACGGTCGGCGCCTTCGAGCACGTTCACGCTGTGCTTGTGGCTACCCGGTCCGACGTGCGCCTCGGCGCGCATCTTGTCGACCATGTGCGGGTAGTGCAGCTCGAACGCGGGACGCTCCGACCGGATGCGCGGCAACTCGGTGAAGTTGTGCCGCGGCGGCGGGCAGGAGGTGGCCCACTCGAGCGAGTTACCGAAGCCCCACGGGTCGTCGACCGTGACGATCTGGCCGTAGCGGTAGCTCTTGAACACGTTCCACAGGAACGGCAGGGTCGAAGCACCGAGCACGAACGCACCGACGGTCGAAATCGTGTTGAGCGTGGTGAACCCGTCCGACGGCAGGTAGTCCGCGTAGCGACGCGGCATGCCCTCGTTACCGAGCCAGTGCTGCACCAGGAAGGTGGTGTGGAAGCCCACGAAGGTCAGCCAGAAGTGCCACTTGCCGAGACCCTCGTCGAGCATGCGGCCCGTCATCTTCGGGAACCAGAAGTAGATGCCGGCGTACGTCGCGAAGACGATGGTGCCGAAGAGCACGTAGTGGAAGTGCGCCACAACGAAGTACGAGTCGTGCAGGTGGAAGTCGAGCGGCGGGCTCGCGAGGATGACACCGGTCAGGCCACCGAAGAGGAACGTGATGATGAAGCCGACCGAGAACAACATCGGTGTCTCGAAGGTCAGTTGCCCCTTCCACAGCGTGCCGATCCAGTTGAAGAACTTCACGCCTGTCGGGACGGCGATCAGGAACGTCATGAACGAGAAGTACGGAAGCAGCACGGCGCCGGTGGCGTACATGTGGTGCGCCCACACCGCGATCGACAGGGCCGCGATGGCGATCGTCGCGTAGACCAGGCCGGTGTAACCGAAGATCGGCTTGCGGCTGAAGACCGGGAAGATCTCCGAGACGATGCCGAAGAACGGCAGCGCGATGACGTACACCTCGGGGTGACCGAAGAACCAGAACAGGTGCTGCCAGAGGAGCACACCGCCGGTGGCCGGGTCGTAGATGTGGCCACCGAGATGACGGTCGACGAACAGCCCGAAGAACGCAGCGGTCAGCAGCGGGAACACGAGCAGGATCAGCAGGGCGGTGATCAGGATGTTCCACGTGAAGATGGGCATCCGGAACATCGTCATGCCGGGAGCGCGCATGCACACCACGGTGGTGATGAAGTTGACCGCGCCGAGGATGGTGCCCAGGCCCATGACACCGAGACCGAGGATCCAGAAGTCCGCGCCGACACCCGGGGAATGCAGCTCACTGGTGAGCGGGGTGTACGCGGTCCAGCCGAAGTCGGCGGCGCCACCGGGGGTGACGAAGCCGAGCATGACGATCGTCGCGCCGAACAGGTACAGCCAGTAGCTGAACGCGTTCAGACGCGGGAACGCCACGTCGGGCGCGCCGATCTGCAACGGCAGGATGTAGTTCGCGAAGGCGAACACCACGGGGGTCGCATACATCAGCAGCATGATCGTGCCGTGCATGGTAAACAGCTGGTTGAACTGTTCGTTCGACAAGAACTGAAGACCGGGAACCGCGAGCTCTGTACGCATCAGCAGGGCCATCAGGCCACCGATGAGGAAGTACGCGAACGAGGTGACCAGGTACATGAGCCCAAGCATCTTGGGGTCTGTTGTCGTGATCATCTTGTAGATGAACGAACCCTTGGGTCCCTGCCGCGGCGGGTATGGCCTCGCTACCGCTAACTCTGGGACTGGCTGGGGCGCTACGGCAGTCACTAATCCTCCTGAATGCGCGCTCGGCCTCGGGCTGGAGGCGAACGTTCTCTGGCTTGCGCTCATCGAATCGTAGACCCTCCGCAAACCGGTCGCCCGCCGGGTCCTACTCGCTGTCGTATTCGCCGCCACGCTACCTGGCATGGAGCCCGAGACTTACCACAGAGCCTGTGCTGCGGATCACACGAACGGGTCCCAACGAGCTTGCGGGACACTGTCGGCGGCGTACGGCACACGAGATAGCCTGAGCCGTCCCCTGGTTCGAGCCCGTCCGTCAGGAGTGGTCTGAAGTGTTAGCTGTGCACCGGTCCCGCGCAGTCGTCGCGTCCCTCGCGATCGCTGCCGCGACGTCGACCGTACTGGCGAGTTGTTCCACCCCCGCCGACGACGACGCCTCGACCATCGTGCGCACGACCACCCGCATCGCCGGCGCATCCGTGGTCGGCATCGACCGTGACACCACCACCGCGTGCGCCCTTCCGTCTCCTCTCGATGCGGGCGTTCCGCCGACCGGCACACGGCGGATGGTCCACACCGCCGGGGTCACCGAAGTTCCGGCCGACGCGCAGCGCATCGTCGTCCTCGACGAGGCAGCGCTCGACGCTGTGTGCGCACTCGGCTTGTGGGAGCGTGTCGTGGGCGCCACCGTCGACGCCGACGGGAGGCCGGAGTATCTCGGCACCGGCATCTCCGAGTTGCCCACCGTCGGGCCGGAGGGCGCTCCCGACATCGCGGCGATCGAGCAGGCCCGCCCCGATCTGATCCTGGGGTCGGCGGCCGACGAGAGCGTCTACCGGTCCGTGTCCGCAGTGGCTCCCACCGTGCTCGTCGGTTCCGATCCCGTGTTCTGGCGGCAGCAGTTCCTCCGCGTCGGCGAGGCCCTGGGACGGAACGCCGCCGCGCAGGCGGTACTCGACACCTACGCCGCCGAGGCTGCTGCTCTCGGACGCGAACTGGTGTCGTCCCAGACTCAGGCGTCGATCGTGCGGTTCACCGCCGAAGGTGGAGAGATAGAGGGCACGGCGTCGTTCGCCGGACAGGTCGTCGGAGATCTCGGCGCCGCGCGGCCGCCGGCACAGCGGTTCGGGGTCGTCGACAACCGCCCCACCGAGGCTTTCGCCGCGGACGATCCGGCGGCAGCGGACGGCGATGTGATCTTCGTCCGATTCGACGGCGGAGAGGGACTCGAGCGCGGGACCGAGATCATGCGCACCGATCCGTGGCTCGACCTCGGCGCGGTCACCGACAACCGGTTGTTCTCCGTAGCCGACGAGGTGTGGTCCACACCCGGCCCCGTCGCAGCGCGCGCGATTCTCGAGGACCTCGGCGTGGGTCTCAACGGTTACTCCGGATAGAAGAGGAAGACGCGATGCCGGTCCCCGACTTCGTTCTCCGTCTCCGCGCCCAGGTCGGCACAGCACCGTTGTGGCTGCCCGGAGTGAGCGCGATCGTCGTCGACGACGATCATCGGGTGCTGCTCACCCGCCGCGCGGACAACGGGAAATGGGCCGTCGTCTCGGGCATTCTCGAGCCCGGCGAAGAGCCCGCGGCAGCGGCGATCCGGGAAGTGCACGAGGAAACGGGCATCGACGCCGAGATCGTGCGGCTCACGAGCGTCGACGTCACCGCTCCGATCGTCTATCCGAACGGTGACGAAGCGCAGTATCTCGATGTGGCATTTCTCATGCGCGCCGTGGGGGGAAGCGCGCGGGTGGCCGACGACGAGAATCTCGAGGTCGGGTGGTTTTCCCCCGACGCTCTCCCCGAACCGCTGACCGACACCTCGCGGCTACGGCTCCACAAAGCTCTCGAGGGCCGCACGGAAGCATGGTTCCGCCGCCCCTGACGCCACGAAAGCCCGGCGGCCGGGTGTCGCCGCACTGTGTGCGTGACACCCGGCCGCCGGGACGAACGGTGACCGATCCGGTCAGAAGTCCCAGTCGTCGTCCTCGGTGACGACGGCCTTGCCGATGACGTAGGAGCTACCCGAGCCCGAGAAGAAGTCGTGGTTCTCGTCGGCGTTCGGCGAGAGCGCCGACAGGATAGCCGGGTTCACGTCGGTCTCGTCCTTGGGGAACAGCGCCTCGTACCCGAGGTTCATCAGCGCCTTGTTGGCGTTGTACCGGAGGAACTTCTTGACGTCCTCGGTCAGGCCCGCCTCGTCGTACAGGTCTGCGGTGTACTGGGTTTCGTTGTCGTAGAGCTCGAAGAGCAACTCGAAGACCCAATCCTTGAGGTCGTCGCGCTCGGCCTGAGTGATCTTCTCGAGGCCCTTCTGGTACTTGTAGCCGATGTAGTAGCCGTGCACGGCCTCGTCACGGATGATCAGGCGGATCATGTCGGCCGTGTTGGTCAGCTTGGCCCGCGACGACCAGTACATCGGCAGGTAGAAACCGGAGTAGAAGAGGAACGACTCGAGCAGCGTCGAGGCGGCCTTGCGCTTGAGCGGGTTGTCGCCCTTGTAGTAGTCCAGGACGATCTGCGCCTTGCGCTGAAGGTTCACGTTGTCCTCCGACCACCGGAACGCGTCGTCGATCTCACGCGTCGAGCACAGGGTCGAGAAGATGTTCGAGTACGACTTCGCGTGCACCGACTCCATGAACGCGATGTTCGTGAGGACAGCTTCCTCGTGCGGAGTGACCGCGTCGGGAATCAGCGAGACGGCGCCCACCGTGCCCTGGATGGTGTCGAGCAGGGTCAGTCCCGTGAACACCCGCATCGTGAGTTGCTGCTCGTATGCGTTGAGCGTTCCCCACGACGGGATGTCGTTGGACACCGGCACCTTCTCCGGAAGCCAGAAGTTGCCGGTGAGGCGATCCCACACCTCGGCGTCCTTCTCGTCGGGGACGCGGTTCCAGTTGATCGCGGAGACGCGATCGATGAGCTTGACGCGCAGGCCGTCCGCCGGCGAGTGCGCGTGCGGTGCTGAGGTCATCGGTTACCTACCTGATCGGTGTTCGTGTGCAACGGGTGTCGTGGAAGTCGGATCACAGCATGCAGGAGACGCAACCCTCGACCTCGGTGCCCTCGAGCGCCATCTGCCGCAGGCGGATGTAGTACAGCGTCTTGATGCCCTTGCGCCAGGCGTAGATCTGCGCCCGGTTCACGTCGCGGGTGGATGCCGTGTCCTTGAAGAACAAGGTGAGCGACAGGCCCTGATCGACGTGCTGGGTCGCCGCGGCGTAGGTGTCGACGATCTTCTCGTACCCGATTTCGTAGGCATCCTGGAAGTACTCCAGGTTGTCGTTGGTCAGGTAGGGAGCCGGGTAGTAGACGCGGCCGATCTTGCCTTCCTTGCGGATCTCGATCTTCGACGCCACCGGGTGGATCGAACTGGTGGAGTTGTTGATGTACGAGATCGAACCCGTCGGCGGGACGGCCTGGAGGTTCTGGTTGTAGATGCCGTGCTGCTGCACCGACGCCTTCAGCTCACGCCAGTCGTCCTGCGTGGGGATCTCCACGCCCGACTCGGCGAACAACTGCCGCACCCGCTCGGTCGCCGGCTCCCAGGTCTGGTCGGTGTACTTGTCGAAGAACTCGCCCGACGCGTACTTCGACTCCGGGAATCCCTTGAAGTGCGAGCCTCGCTCGATGGCGAGCTTGTTCGACGCGCGCAGCGCGTGGAACAGCACCGTGTAGAAGTAGATGTTCGTGAAGTCGATGCCCTCGTCGGAGCCGTAGTAGATCCGCTCGCGGGCGAGGTAACCGTGCAGGTTCATCTGACCCAGGCCGATGGCATGGGAATCGTTGTTGCCCTGCTCGATCGACGGAACCGAATTGATGTGCGTCTGGTCGGACACGGCGGTCAGGCCCCGGATGGCGACCTCGATGGTCTGCGCGAAGTCGGGCGAGTCCATCGTCTTGGCGATGTTGAGCGAACCGAGATTGCACGAGATGTCCTTGCCCACGTGGCTGTAGGACAGGTCGTCGTTGTACGTCGAGGCCGTGGACACCTGCAGGATCTCGGAGCACAGGTTCGAGTGGGTGATCTTGCCGGCGATCGGGTTCGCGCGGTTCACCGTGTCCTCGAACATGATGTACGGGTAGCCGGACTCGAACTGCAACTCGGCGACGGTCTGGAAGAACTCACGCGCCTTGATCTTCGACTTGCGGATCCGCTTGTCGTCGACCATCTCGTAGTACTTCTCGGTGACGTCGATGTCGGCGAACGGCTTGCCGTAGATGCGCTCGACGTCGTACGGCGAGAACAGGTACATGTCGTCGTTCTTCTTGGCCAGCTCGAACGTGATGTCCGGGATCACGACCCCCAGCGAGAGCGTCTTGATCCGGATCTTCTCGTCGGCGTTCTCACGCTTGGTGTCGAGGAACCGGTAGATGTCGGGGTGGTGGGCGTGCAGATAGACCGCGCCCGCACCCTGCCGCGCACCGAGCTGGTTGGCGTACGAGAAGGAATCCTCGAGCAGCTTCATGATGGGGATGACGCCGGAGGACTGGTTCTCGATCTTCTTGATCGGCGCGCCGTGCTCGCGAATGTTGGTCAGCAGCAGGGCAACTCCACCGCCGCGCTTGGACAGCTGCAGGGCGGAGTTGATCGCGCGTCCGATCGACTCCATGTTGTCCTCGATGCGGAGCAGGAAGCACGAGACCGGCTCGCCGCGCTGCTTCTTACCGGAGTTCAGGAAGGTCGGGGTAGCGGGCTGGAAGCGGCCGGAGATGATCTCGTCCACCAGGTGCGTCGCAAGGATCTCGTCGCCGTCGGCGAGAGTCAGTGCGACCATGCACACGCGATCTTCGAAACGCTCGAGGTAGCGCTTCCCGTCGAACGTCTTGAGGGTGTACGACGTGTAGTACTTGAACGCTCCGAGGAACGTGGGGAAACGGAACTTCTGCGCGTAGGCGTGCTGGAACAGCGTCTTGACGAACGAGCGGGAGTACTTGTCGAGTACCTCGGGCTCGTAGTAGTTCTCCTCGATGAGGTAGTCCAGCTTCTCGTCGAGGTTGTGGAAGAACACGGTGTTCTGGTTGACGTGCTGCAGGAAGTACTGGCGCGCAGCGGCAACATCCTTGTCGAACTGGATCTCACCGTTGGGGCCGTACAGGTTCAACATGGCGTTGAGCGCGTGATAGTCGAGACCCTTGAGCGAGTCGTCGAGCTTGTGGCTCTTGGCTGGAGCGGGATCGGTAATGGTCACAGTGCTGTCCCCACTTATCGGATAAAGGAAGGTGCCGCGCTGCCACGTGTGCGACGCGCGTCGGGTACGGATACGGATGACGGTGTGCCCCATACGGTTCGGGGCGGTGCGGAGTGCGGCCTATACGGTTTGCAGCTCCGACTCCCAGAAGCGGTCGAGTCCGGCACGGACACGTTCGACGTCGTCGGCCGTGCCCATCAACTCGAATCGGTACAGGTACGGCACGCGGCACTTTCGGGAGACGATGTCGCCTGCGAAACAGTACGACTCCCCGAAGTTGGTGTTCCCTGCCGCGATCACTCCCCGGATCAGCCCCCGATTGTGCTCGTTGTTGAGGAATCGGACGACCTGTTTGGGGACGTAGTGGGTGTCGCGCCCGGTGGCGGTGGTCCCGCCACCGTAGGTCGGCACCACCAGCACGTACGGCTCATGCACTTCGAAGGTGCCGTCGCGGTCGTGCAGCGGAATCCGTGTCGCCGGAACGCCGAGTTTCCGAACGAAACGGTGGGTGTTCTCCGATGCACTCGAGAAATACACCAGCGACGTGCCCGGGGGCTGACCCTGCGAGGTCATCGATGCTCACCACTCTTCAATCGATTGCGAAGACCGGCTCGGTCGGGCGAAGAAGCTGCCGCAGGGAACTGCGACGGTCCGCGGATTCGGACGGTGCGAACACTCAGGCTGCGACCGTGAGCGCCTTGATGCGATCGGGACGGAAGCCGGCCCAGTGATCGTCACCGGCGACGACGACGGGAGCCTGGAGGTAGCCCAGCGCCATCACGTAGTCACGGGCTTCCGGGTTCTCGGTGATGTCGACGATGTCGTACTCGATGCCGGCCTTGTCGAGGGCACGGTAGGTGGCATTGCACTGGACGCAGGCAGGCTTTGTGTAGACGGTGATGTTCATGGGTGCCCCTTAGTTCACGATGGCCGTGACGGCCTGACGACTGACTGTTGCGCGTGCTCGAATGCCCACCGAATCCGTCCGATCTCACTTCCCCGAGAGACCGGCGACCCTTGAGCCATCCAGCGGTCTAGACACTACACCTTGTGTCCGACAGATACACAGAACCCAGGATCTTGTGAGTTACAGGGTTGATATTCCCAGGTCGCACCTCCCCGACATGCACGTTCAGGGGCCTGTACGGCGTGTCGTGACGGGGCGCGCCGACCATGGCCTCGAGCACAGTGTGACGCCACCCACCGACACCCTCCGCGGGGTGCCGGTGGCGCGCCCGCTACGGCAGTGCGGGCAGCAGGTCGTCGAGCCTGGCCGGCAGACTCCGCACCCGCACCCCGGTCGCGTGCCAGAGCGCGTTCACGACCGCTGCCGCGCTGCCGACGATGCCGATCTCTCCGATGCCTCGTGATCCCACGGCCGTGGCGTGGAAGTCGTCTTCGTCGAGCCATGCGGCGTCCACGTCGCGGATGTCCGCGTGCGTCGGTACGTGGTACTCCGCGAGATCGTGGTTGAGCACGTGCCCGAACCGCGGGTCGCGGATGCTCTCCTCGAGCAGGGCCATGGAGATTCCGAACGACATGCCGCCGATGAACTGCGAACGGGCGGTGCGCGGATTGATGACGCGTCCGACCGAGAACATGCCGAACATGCGCGGCACCCGGATCTCACCGGTGTCGCGATCGACGTGGACTTCGACGAAGTGCGCGCCGAACGAAGCGGCGGTGTAGCTCTCGAGGTCGGAGTTCTCTCCCGCTGTCGCGGACGCCTCGTCTCCGGGATTCGGAGAGTCCCCGAATCGGGTCCGGAACGTTCCGGCCGCCGCCACGATGGCGTTGCCCCACGACGATGTGCCCGAGGAGCCGCCCGCGACGGTTCCGTAGGGCAGCGCGCTGTCGCCGAGGTCGAGGTCGATCTGTTCCGGAGCCACACCCAGCGCGTCTGCCGCGATGAGGGTCAGCGCGGTCCACGCACCTGTCCCGAGGTCCGCCGCCCCGATCCGGACCTGGAACCGTCCGTTTCCGCGGTACCTGATCGATGCTGTCGAGCCGGGCTTGACCATGTGGGGGTAGGTCGCCACCGCGACACCGGTGCCGGTGAGCCACCGCCCGTCGCTGCGTGTCCCCGGTGACCGATCGGACGGATCCCAGCCGAATCGCTCCGCGCCTTCGCGGAGGCATTCGACGAGCCGGCGCGACGACCAGGGTTTCCCGGTCTCGGGGTCGGACTCCGGTTCGTTGCGGATGCGCAGTTCGACGGGGTCGATCCCGCACACCACCGCGAGTTCGTCCATCGCCACCTCGCCGGCGAACATGCCGGGGGCTTCACCGGGCGCCCGCATCCAGAACGGTGCCGGCACGTCGAGGGGGACCGCCCGATGGGACGTGCGCACATTGGGCACGTCGTACAGGTTCCGCAGCGGCACGGCGGCCTGCTCGACGAACTCGGTGACGTGGGAACTCTGGACGTAGGCCTCGTGCACGATGCCGGTGAGCCGGCCGTCGCTGCGGGCTGCGAGACGGACACGCGATGCCGTCGGCGAGCGGTACCCGACATAGCCGAACATGTCGTGCCGGGAGACGGCGAACTTCACCGCGCGTCCGGGCACCGCCTTGGCGGCGAGCGCACCGAGCACGTCGTGCGCGTGGGGTCCGCCCTTCGATCCGAAGCCACCCCCGATGTACGGGCAGATCACCCGCATCGTCGAGGAGTCGAGCCCGAGGGCCGGTGCGAGTGCCGAGACGACCCCGTGCGGATGCTGCGTGGAGGTATAGAGGGTGAGGGTTTCCCCGTCCCACAGTGCGACGACGGTGTGCGGTTCGAGCGGGTTGTTGTGCTCTTCGGGGGTGGAGTACCACTCGTCGATCACCACGTCGGCAGCGGAGAACGCCCCGTCCGTGTCACCTCGCTCGGAGTCGGTGGGGTATCCCCCGTTGGCCTTCTCCGGCGTGTAGGCGTCCCGGTGGTCGGACCGGAAGCGGGTGTCGTGGTCGGTGCTCGTGTACTCCACCGACAACAGCTCGCACGCGTACCGCGCGGCTTCCGGAGACTCGGCCACGACCGCACCGATGAGCTGACCCCGGAAAAGCACGTCGGGGTTCTGCAGCACGACGTATTCACCCTCGGCCTCGTCGGTGAGACGGGGTGCGTTCCACGGGGTGAGCACCGTGATGACACCGGGGACCGCTTCGGCGGCGGCGGTGTCGATGCGGTCGACCGTCCCCCGCGCGATCGTCGACACCAGCGGCACCAGGTAGGCGGGATCGGGTACGGGGTGCTCGTAGGAGTAGGGCGCGGTCCCGGCGACCTTCTGCGGCCCGTCGACCCGCGTGGTGGATGTGCCCACGGCACGGGTGGCGCTTGTCATGCGGATACCCCTTCCTCGTGGAGTCCGGCGAGGTCGCGGAGCACGGCGGCAACCGTGCGACGCAGCAGGGGGATCTTGAACGCGTTGCCGTCGAGGGCCCGGGCGTCGACCAGTTCCGCATCGGCCGCCCGCGCGAACAGGTCCTCCCCCGGGCGCTCTCCGAGAAGAGCGGCTTCGGTGCGGTGTGCGCGCCACGGCCGGTGCGCGACCCCTCCGAAGGCGATACGGCACCCGGTGATCGTGCCGTCCGAGACGGTCAGTTCGGCAGCGACCGAGACCAGGGCGAACGCGTAGGACGCGCGGTCCCGGACCTTGCGATACGTCGACACGGTGGTCTGCGGCGGCGGAAGATGCACGCCGACAACGAGTTCGTCGCGGTCGAGGGTGGTGTCGAGGTCGGGCCGGTCGCCCGGCAGACGATAGAACTCCTCGAGCGGTACGGTGCGCTCCCCGTCCGGGCCCAGAACGAGAACCTCTGCATCGAGGGCGAGCATGGCCACCGCCATATCCGACGGGTGTGTCGCAACGCAGTCCTCCGATGCGCCGAGCACCGCGTGGTAGCGGGTGTATCCGTCCAGCGCCGAGCACCCGCTGCCCGGTTCACGCTTGTTGCACGGTGTGGACACGTCGCGGAAGTACACGCACCGGGTGCGCTGCAGGAGATTCCCGCCGGTGGTGGCCGCATTCCGCAGTTGCGGAGATGCGCCCGACAGGAGTGCACGCGTGAGCATCGGATAGTTGCGGCGCACGTCGGGGTGCACGGCGAGCGTGCTGTTGCGCACGTTCGCGCCGATCCGGAGACCTCCGTCCGCGGTGCCCTCCACCGAGTCGAGCGGCAGGTGCGAGATGTCGACCAGCATTCCCGGAGTCGCAACGCCGATCTTGAGGTGGTCGACGAGATTGGTGCCGGATGCGAGGAACACCGCGTCCGGGTTGTCGTGCACGGTCGCGACCGCCGTCGCGGCATCGGCCGGTCGTTCGTAGCGAAGCGGTCTCATTCGATCGCCCCCTGCCCTGCGACATCCCTGATCGCGTCGACGATGTTGGGATACGCGGCACAACGGCACAGGTTGCCGCTCATGCGCTCCCGGATCTCGTCGTCGTCGAGGTCGGGCGTGACATCGAGTTGTTCGGTGACGTGGCTCGGGTCGCCCTGGGCGTATTCGTCGAGCATGCCGATCGCGGAGCAGATCTGGCCGGGCGTGCAGTACCCACACTGGAAGGCGTCCTGCTCGAGGAAGCGTTCTTGAAGGGGGTGCGGTCCGTCGGCCGCCAAGCCCGCCGCGGTGACGATCTCGGCACCGTCGTGTGCGACGGCGAGCGCAAGGCACGTGACCCTGCGCCGGCCGTCGAGAAGGACGGTGCACGAGCCGCACTGGCCGAGGTCGCATCCCTTCTTGGGCGAGGTGACGCCGAGGCGGTCGCGGAGGGCGTCGAGCACGGTGGTGCCGGCATCGACGGTGCAGTGCCGTTCGGTGCCGTCGACCGTGAAGGTGACGGAGTGTTCGTGCAGGCCGGGCGGAGCCGTGCCGACGTCGGCGGTCTCGGATGCCATGGGTCGTCCTCCCAACGGTGGGCTGTCGTCCGGGCATTCCCCGTGCACCGCGACTCCAATCACGTCGTCGGAGGTCTTTCGGGCCCGGTCGCGGGCGGCTCCGGAGACGCAACAGCCCCGGTCCCGCTGATGCGGGACCGGGGCCGGTCGTCGCGGCGCACCCGGGTGGACGGCGGGCGGCGACGCGAACGTCTGTCTGACCTCGAGGTTGATCAGGCCTCGACGAGTTCCTTGGTGGCATTCACGAGCGCGTCGACGAGGCCGGCGATCTCGGTGGCTGTCTCGGCATGCTCCTTGGCGTGTGCGTCGCCGAACTTTCCGAAGGTGCCGCCGACCGAGAGGGAGCCTCCTTCGGCGACCTTGCCGCCGGCGATCCCGACAGCCTTGACGGTGTCCTCGAGTGCCCACTTCGCGGCGTTGCCGCTCGGCGACGCGCTGACGACGGCCACCGGCTTGCCCGACAGCGCACCGGCGCCGTAGGGGCGCGAGAGCCAGTCGATCGCATTCTTGAGGACGCCCGAGGTCGATCCGTTGTATTCCGGAGTCAGGAACAGAACGGCGTCGACGCCGGCGACAGCGTCGCGGAGGGCGACAGCAGCGGCGGGCACCGTCTCGCCGTCGAGGTCTTCGTTGTAGAACGGCACGTCAGCGAGGCCGTCGTAGATGCTCACCTCGACGCCCTCGGGGGCCACGGTGGCAGCCGTCTCGGCGAGCTGGCGGGTGACAGCGGCGGAGCGGAGGCTTCCGACGAGGGCGAGCACTCGAGTCTGAGCCATGAGGTACATCCTTCGATCGAGTTGGTTGATTCCGCAATCATAAACGGACCGCGGTCCACTTTCATTCCCGCGAGGTTAGAATGTGATCTTGTGAACACTCACCCGCTGTGGCTGGTCGATGACGACCCCGCAGAACGCGGCGACGCGGCTCGCAATCGGAAGCGTCTGCTCGACGCCGCGTCCCTGCTCGTCGCCGAGCACGGCGCCGACGCGATCACGATGGACGCCGTCGCAGCGAAAGCGGGTGTCGGTAAGGGAACGGTCTTCCGGCGCTTCGGGTCCCGCGCCGGTCTCATGCAGGCGCTGCTCGACCACAGCGAGCGCGAACTGCAGGAGGCATTTCTGTTCGGGCCCCCACCGCTCGGACCGGGCGCGGATCCGGTCGAACGGCTCGTCGCCTTCGGCCGAGCGCGCATCGCACTCGTCGACGTGCAGGGTGAACTGCTCCGGGCCGCCGAGTCCGCGGGCGGCGGCGTGCGGTTCTCCACTCCGGCTCGCACGGTGTCGCTCACCCACGTGCAGATCCTGCTCCGGGCGGCGGGAACAGGTGGCGACCTCCCGGTCCTCGCCCAGGCTCTGCTGGCACCGCTCGATGCGTCACTCGTACTCCACCAGTGCCGCGACCTCGGTTACCCCCTCGAGCGTCTCGCCCAGGCCTGGGCCGACCTCGCGCGACGCATTACGCGTCCCGCCGACCGGTAACTCCCGCCGGGTACGGTGAGCCCCATGACCGGTGCCCTCCGCGCGTTCGTCGTCCTCACCCTCGGCGGACTGCTGTGTGCGTGCGACGCCGGCGCAACGGCATCCTCGGCTTCCGATCTCGTGGGCCGCGACTTCGTATCCACCGAGATCGTCGGCACTCCTATCCCGGGCGGGGGTCCGTTCACCGTCGCCTTCCCGGCTCCCGAACGGGTGGCCGCGTATGCAGGCTGCAACCGGATGATGGGCACTGCGGACTTCTCCGGCGGGGTGGTGCATGCGGACGGCCTCGCCACCACGATGATGGCGTGCCCACCACCGCTCGACGAGGCCGACCAGTGGGTGCAGAGACTCTTCGCCGCTCAGCCGCGGTGGCATCTGGACGGAGATGTGCTCACGCTCGCGACGGACAACCTCCGGATCACCCTCGTCGAGCAGTCCGCCGACCGCTGATCCCCCGATGGCAGCAGTGCCGTCAGTACATGTCCACGAGCCATTCCGCGAGCACCCGTGCGCTGTTGTCGATCTGCTTCGGCCAGTCCATCGCCGTTTCGTCGGCGTGATCGCTCACGTGCTTGACGAGCCGGCAGGACGCTCCCATGTGCGCCGACGCGGAGGCGATCGCGAAGCCCTCCATGTCGACGAGGTCGGCACGGGCGGCCAGCGCATCGCGGACCTCGGCGTCGGAAACGAACGAATCCCCCGTTGCCAGGATCGTTCCGTCGCCGTCCTCGAACGTGAGCGTGTCGAGCACCGGGTGCCCGAGACTCCGTAACACTTCGCTGCTGATGTCGTGGTTGATGACGGTGGAGGGAAGATAGAGTCCGCCGTGCGTACTCCGCAGGGCGCCGGCAGTTCCGATGTTGACGACCAGCGGTCTGCGGCCCTCCGGATAGCGCGCGAGCGCCGCCGTCACCGCGACGGCCGCGGTGACCTTCCCTATGCCCGTGATCAGCGTGTCGTACCGTTCCGGAACGTACATTGCCTCCGACTTCGTTGCGGATACGACGAGGATCCCGTTCACCTGCTGCCTCCGAGTTCGACGGCCGACGACACTGCCGTGTGCATGCGCGTGGCCTCGTCCCGCACCGTATCGCGCGGTCGTCTCGCAGCACGGCTCCGGTGACGCTAATGTGGCGGCAATGACGAACCTGCGCGATCGGATCATCGAAGAACTCGGCGTCAAGCCCTCCATCGATCCGCGGAGCGAGATCGATTCGCGAGTGCAGTTTCTCGCCGACTATCTTGCCGCTACGCCGGCGAAGGGTCTGGTGCTCGGCATCAGCGGCGGTCAGGACAGCACGCTCGCCGGACGCCTCGCTCAGCTCGCCGTCGAGAAGCTTCGAAAAGACGGGCACGACGCAGAATTCGTCGCCGTGCGCCTCCCCTACGGGCAGCAGGCCGACGAGCACGACGCACAGATCGCCCTCGGCTTCATTCGGCCCGATCACACGGTGCGGGCGGACATCAAACCGGGAACCGACGCCACCGCGACGGAAGCGGGACGAGCGCTGGGCGAAATCCCCGGCCACGGGAGCACCATTCGCGATTTCGTCCGGGGAAACATCAAGGCACGCGAGCGCATGATGCTCCAGTACACGATCGCCGGCGAACTGGGTCACCTCGTGGTCGGCACCGATCACGCCGCCGAGGCCGTCACGGGCTTCTACACCAAGTACGGAGACGGCGGTGTCGACATCACGCCGCTGGCCGGCCTCACCAAGCGGCAGGGGGCGGCGTTGCTCCGGGAACTCGGGGCACCGGAGAGCACCTGGAGCAAGGTCCCCACGGCCGATCTCGAGGACGACCGTCCGGCTCTGCCCGATGAAGAGGCACTGGGCATGACGTACAGCGAGATCGACGACTACCTCGAGGGTAAGGACGTCACCGATGATCTCGCGAAGCGACTCGAAGGCAAGTTCCTCGAAACACACCACAAGCGCGTGATGCCGGTGGCACCGTCCGACACCTGGTGGAAGTAGGACAGAGGCCCGGGCGGGTTCTCAGCCGCCGGCGAACGGGGGCAGCACGTCGACCCGGGCACCCGCCGGACGGGAAAGATCGCGGGTGAGTTCCCCG
This sequence comes from Rhodococcus sp. NPDC058639, assembly GCF_042717545.1. Lineage (NCBI taxonomy): Bacteria > Bacillati > Actinomycetota > Actinomycetes > Mycobacteriales > Nocardiaceae > Rhodococcus > Rhodococcus sp. NPDC058639. The sequence continues at coordinate 326,429 of NZ_JBHXRF010000006.1, read as the reverse complement.
GCGCCTCCGTCTCCCGGCTCGACGAGATACGCCGCGACCGACAGAACCCGCTCCATGGCGGGGCCGTACCGCTCTACGAGCACTGTCCGCAGGGCACCGAGATCGGAGCCGGCGGGCAATGCCACGGTCTCCTTCTCGCACCCGGACGCGTCGGTCGCGGCCGCAAAGTACCGGACCTCGATTCCGTTCACCACGTCAGCCACCGATCGCTCCCATACTGCGTTGCGGCGGCGCGAAGTCCGCCGCGTCGATACCGTGCCCGGCCCACTTGTTCCACATCGCGCCGCGCCAGAGATCCACCAGCTCGTCGTCGGTCGCGCCGCCACGCAGCGCAGCCCTCAGGTCCGTCTCCTGGTCGCTGAACAGGCAGGACCGGACCGTACCTTCCGCCGTGAGCCTGGTGCGGTCGCAATCCGAGCAGAACGAGCGGGTCACCGAGGCGATGATGCCGACGGTCGCGGGACCACCGTCGACGAGCCAGCGCTCGGCCGGTGCCGAAGGATCCTCGCGCTCGGTCTCGGTAAGGGTGAAGCGCTCACCGAGGGCATCGAGCAGCCCCTGTGCGGTCACCATCCGCGACCGCGCCCATTCGTGATCGGCGTCGAGCGGCATCTGTTCGATGAACCGCAACTCCACCTGCTCCTCGAGACACCACCCGAGGAGGTCCGCGGCGCCGTGCAGGGTTTCGGGCATGAGGACCGCGTTGACCTTGACCCGGGCAAAGCCGGCGCTCTTCGCGGCGCGGATACCGGCGAGCACCGACCCGAGGCGGTCGCGGCGGGTGAGCTGGGCGAAATGATCGCGATCGATCGTGTCCAGGGAGATGTTGACGCGGGTGAGACCGGCCTGCGCGAGCGCACGTGCCCGATGCTCCAGACCGACCGCGTTGGTGGTGACCGCGAGCGGGATTCCGGGCGCGACACGTGAGCAGCCTTCGATGATGGCCTCGAGGTCGCGGCGTACCAGCGGTTCCCCGCCGGTGAAGCGCACCTCGCGGACTCCGAGCCTGCCGGTCGCGATACCCACCAGGCGCACGATCTCGTCGACCGTGAGGAGTTGTTCACGAGGAATGGGGGGAAGCCCCTCTTCCGGCATGCAATAGGTGCAGCGCAGCGAGCACTTCTCGGTGATGGAGACACGCAGGTCGCGGGCGACCCGACCGAAGCGGTCGAGAAGATCGGGTACGTCGGGCCGGTCGGAGGTGTCGTCGGCACGTCCACGCACGGACGGAATCCCCACGTTCACCGCCGTCATCCGATCACCATCGCCATACGCCCAGTATGCCCACTACCGGCGAACCGTGAATACCGAAGTACCCGACGAACCCGCTCCAACCGAGTACGCGGCCGGATGCGGACGGCGATATGCCTAGGATTGGCCGCATGACGAGCGGCAGGCGGTCCGTGGAGGAACACGAGCAGTACGTGGGTGAATTACTCGCGGTGCTGCGTACCGGGTCCACCGCGACCGTCCCGCTTTCACGGGCTCTGCACCGCACGCTCGCCGAGACGATCAGTTCTCCGCTCGACCTTCCGTCGTTCCGGAACTCGCAGATGGACGGCTACGCGGTCGCATCCGGCACCGTGGCCGACACGCCGGTGACGATGCCGGTGCAGGGCGTCGTCGCCGCGGGGGACGCCGCCGGAGTCCTCGAGCCGGGGCACGCACTGAAAATCATGACCGGTGCGCCGATGCCCGAGGGGGCCGACGCCGTCGTTCCCGTCGAGGACACCACCGCTGACGAAGCCGCCGGCACCGTGACGATCGGCCGCGGGACGACACCGGGGACCTACGTCCGGGAAGCCGGCAGCGATGTCCGGACGGGCGACCGCCTGCTGACGGCGGGCACGGTGCTCGCAGCCCGCCATATCGCTGCGCTCGCCGCAGTCGGCTTGACGGATATCCCGGTCCGGGCACGACCGCGCGTCGCGGTGATCTCCACCGGAAGTGAACTCGTCACCGCGGGCGACGTGCTCGGCCCCGGCCGCATCTACAACTCCAACGGCCCGGCCCTGGCCGCGAGTGCCGCCGCCAACGGCGCCGACGTCGTCTCGGTCGACCACTGCCACGACGACCCCGACGAGTTCGCCAAGATGCTCTCCTACGCCGTGCGCGTCGCCGATGTCGTGTTCACCTCGGGAGGGGTGTCGAAGGGCGACTTCGAAGTCGTCAAGGACACTCTCGAACCGAGGGGCGGCAACTTCGTCTCGGTCGCGATGCAGCCCGGTGGTCCGCAGGGCTCCGCGGTGATCGACGGCGTTCCGGTGCTGACCTTTCCCGGCAACCCCGTCAGCGCACTGGTTTCCTTCGAGGTGTTCGCGCGCCCGGCGCTTCGAGCCGCAGCGGGATACCCGCCCCCCGTGACCGAAATGCTTCCCCTGGCCACAGATCTGACCTCGGTCGCGGGCAAACGGCAGTTCCTGCGCGGTGTCCTCGACGGCCGCACCGTGAGACCCGCTGCCGGGCGCGGATCACACCAAGTGGCCGGTCTGGCCGCTGCCGACGTCCTTCTCGACATCCCCGCCGACACCGTCTCACTCGAAGCTGGAGACCTCGTGAAAGTGCTGACACTGTGAGCGAATTGAGCCATCTCGACGACCAGGGCCGCGCCCGCATGGTCGATGTGTCCGCAAAGGCGGACACCACGCGGACCGCACTCGCCGCCGGCCACCTCGTCACCACGCCGGAAGTCGTCGCCCTCGTGCGCGCCGACGACATGCCCAAGGCCGACGTCCTCGCCACCGCCCGCATCGCCGGTATCGCCGCGGCGAAGCGGACCTGGGAACTGATTCCCTTGTGCCACCAGCTCGCATTGTCGTCGGTGAAGGTGACTTTCGGGTTCACCGACACCGCGATCACCATCGAGGCGACCGCCAAGACGAAGGGGCCTACCGGCGTCGAGATGGAAGCGCTCACCGCGGTTGCCGTCGCCGGACTCACGTTGCACGACATGGTCAAAGCCGTCGACCCCGCCGCAACCCTGGACGGGGTACGCCTCATCTCGAAGGAAGGCGGCAAGCACGGTCGCTGGCGCCGCGACGACTCCGACACCCAGGACGCCGAACCGCAGACCGATACCGCACCGGAGGGTGGCGATTCGGCCGAGCGTTCGGCGGTCGTCGTGGTGGCGTCCACCGGAGTCGCCGCGGGAACTCGCGAGGATCGCACCGGCCCGGTGATCGAGAAGTGGTTGGCCGAGCGCGGATTCAGCGTCCGCGGCCCGCTCGTGTATGCCGATGCGCAGATCGCTGCGGGTCTTGCAGATGCGCTCCGAGGTGCACCGGCGTTGATCGTGACCACCGGTGGCACCGGTGCGTCGCCGACCGACTCCACCCCCGAAGCGACCCGCGCGGTGCTCGATCGCGAACTACCGGGGGTCGCGGAGTCGATCCGCAGACGCGGACTCGACGTCACCCCTCACGCCGTCCTCTCACGTGGGGTCGCCGGTCTCGCGGGCCGCACCGTCGTCGTGAACCTGCCGGGCTCGCCCGGTGGAGTGAAGGACGGGCTCGCCGCGCTCGAGCCGATCCTCGATCATCTGTTGGCGCAAGTGGCGGGAGGCGGATCACATGAGTGAAGCAGACGGCGTCGGCACGACGGGCCGGACCGACGAGACCGGCGGCAAGAGCCAAGTGCTGGCCAGGATTTCGGCGGAGCCATTGGACGCCGCGATCGTGGACGCCGCGGTCGCCGGTCCGGAACACGGAGCAGTGGTGGTGTTCACCGGTGTCGTGCGCAACCACGACGGCGGCCAGGCCGTGACCGCGCTCGAGTATCAGGCGCACCCCGACGCGGAGGCCTTCCTGCGCCGCTGCTGCGAGGAGGCCGCCGCAGCGTCGGGTCTTCCCGTGGCCGCCGTGCACCGAGTGGGACATCTCACCATCGGCGATCTCGCCCTCGTCGCCGCCGTCGCCGCGCCGCACCGCGCCGAAGCCTTCTCCACCTGCGCCGACCTGGTGGAACGCATCAAACAGGAAGTACCGATCTGGAAGCGCCAGCACTTCGGCCACGGTGTCACCGAGTGGGTCGGGCTGTAACCGAGCGGGACGTACCCGTCCGGGTGTGCGGTAGGGTGATGTGGTTCGGGTGTCACGAAGACACCCACCGTCGTGGGATACCGGCGGGATCGGGATCGTGCCCGACCCGCATGCATACTGCAGCTCTCTGCACACGCACCGGCTTTCCTTGCGGCGATCACGTCAGCACCACGGGAACACTTCCCGTCGAGTGCACACACGCCGCAGTGAAAGGCAGCGCTGTTCTATGACCACATCTTTTTCCGATCTTGGTGTCCCCCGTCCTCTCGTCGCTACGTTGAGTGACTCCGGAATCACCAGCCCCTTCCCGATCCAGGTCGACACCCTCCCGGACACGCTCGCGGGACGCGACGTGCTCGGCCGCGGCCGTACGGGTAGCGGTAAGACTCTTGCATTCTCGATCCCCCTCACCGCGCGTCTCGCCGGTGGCTCCACCCGCGCTGCGGGCCGTCCCCGCGGCCTCGTACTTGCGCCGACCCGCGAACTCGCAACGCAGATCGCAGCAGTCGTCGAGCCTCTCGCGCATGCGTCCGGCCTTCGCGTGACCACGATCTTCGGTGGCGTGTCGCAGAGCCGCCAGGTCGAGGCACTGCGCCGCGGCGTCGACATCGTCATCGCCTGCCCGGGACGCCTCGAAGACCTCATGCGCCAGAAGTTCGTCTCGCTCGACGCGATCGAGATCACCGTGCTCGACGAGGCCGACCACATGGCCGATCTCGGCTTCCTCCCGGGCGTGACGCGCATCATGAACGCAACGCCGAGCAACGGCCAGCGCCTTCTGTTTTCGGCCACCCTGGACAACGGAGTCGACAAGCTCGTCAAGCGCTTCCTCCACAACCAGGTGATGCACTCGGTCGACGAGGCGAACTCCCCCGTCGCCGCGATGACGCACCACATCTTCGATGTGCCCGGCCTCGACGCCAAGAAGGATCTCATTCGCACCCTTGCCTCGGGCAACGGACGACGAATCCTGTTCATGCGCACCAAGCATCAGGCCCGCAAGCTGGCCAAGCAGCTCACCGACTCGGGAATCCCGGCGGTCGATCTGCACGGCAACCTGTCGCAGAACGCTCGCGACCGGAACCTCGCAGCGTTCTCCTCGGGTGAGGCACGGGTTCTCGTGGCCACCGACGTCGCAGCCCGCGGCGTGCACGTCGACGACGTCGAACTCGTCGTCCACGTCGATCCGCCGGCCGAGCACAAGGCATACCTGCACCGTTCGGGTCGCACCGCGCGCGCCGGAAGCGCCGGCGATGTCGTCACGCTCGTCCTTCCGGACCAGCGCAGGGATCTCGCCGTCATCATGCGGAAGGCCGCGATCAACGTCACGCCGATCAAGTCGACGGCGAAGTCCGAGCACGTTCTCGCGCTCGTCGGCGAAATCGCCGCTTATGTCGCGCCGAAGCCGGTCCAGGCTCAGGCCGCCGGTACGTCGCGCCCGCAGCGGTCCGGTGGGGCCGGTGGCGGACGCCGCCGCACCCCGACCCAGGGCGGCGCAGCACGTCAGGGTTCGGGTTCCTCGTCCCGCCAGGGTTCCTCGTCCCGTCAGGGCGCCGGTTCCGCCACGCGCCAGGCTGCGCCGGCAGGACAGCGCTCGTCCACGGGACACGGAGGAGTCGCTGCCACCGGTCGTCGTCGTTCGACGCGCCCGACGGCTACCCCGCGCTGATCCCCAGCCGGGTTCAGCGCGGCGTGAACCGGTGGACGGCGTACATCGCGTCGCCCGACACCGGTTCGGTCGCAATGCATTCCGTCAACCGGTCGCGGACAGCATCCGCGTCGAGATCGGCACCGATCACCACCAACGTGGTGCAGTCGGGGACGCTCTCGCCGCGGCTCACCGGTTCGAACCGGATGTGATCGCCCACCGTGTGCACCAGGTAGGTGCTCACCCGTAGTCCCGCGGCAACGCGCACATAGCCTTTGATACGAAACACCCCTGCGGGCTGGTTCTCGAGAAAATCGACCAGCGCGCGGGGGTGTAGTGCGTCCTGGGTCTCGAACGTGACGGCGTCGTACCCGTCGTGCAGATGCACATGGTCGTGTTCTTCGTCCGGGTAGAGCAACCGGTCGAGGGTGAGTTGTTCGCCCGGCTGCGGTTCGGGACGGTCGGGTATGTCGAACAGCAGAGCCGGATCGATCCGCGCGTGCTCGGTCGAGACGACGGCGGCGCGGGAGTTGAGGCCGCACAACACGCCGAGCAGGTCGTCGTGCGCGTCGCTGTCGATACGGTCGGTTTTGTTGAGCAGCACCAGGTCTGCGAGCGCGACGTGCTGCTCGATTTCGGGATGTGCTGCCCTGACCCCCTCGAATTCCACGGCGTCGACGACGAGCACGAGGCCACCGTAGGTGACGAACGGATTCTCCGACCCGACGACGAGACGGATCATGTTCCGGGGTTCGGCAAGACCGCTGGCTTCGACGACGATGACATCGAGGTCCGACGACCGATGCGCGAGCCGGTCGAGCATCGCATCCATGTCGCTGACATCGACAGCGCAGCACAGGCATCCGTTGCTGAGCGAGACCATCGAGTCGACCTGGCCGGCCACCATCATCGAGTCGATGTTGACCGAGCCGAAATCGTTGACGATCACACCGATCCGCGCGCCGCGAGTGTTGCGCAGGAGATGGTTGAGGAGGGTCGTCTTTCCCGAGCCGAGGAACCCGGCGACCACCACCACCGGTATCTGCTTCTTCGCCATACGGTGAGGGTAGCGGCGAGCGCAACGGTGCTGACGCGGGTGGTTCCGGCGACGTCCGGCCCCGGAACCACCCGCGACAGGGTGTCAGCTACCCCGCTTGATCCACTCTTCGAGGTGCGGAGACTCCGTGCCGATCGTGGTTCCGTCACCGTGCCCGGTGTGCACCGTGGTCTCGGCGGGCAGTGCGAACAGCTTGTCGCGGATCGACCCGATGATCGTCGGGAAGTCCGAGAAGGAGCGCCCGGTCGCACCCGGGCCGCCCGAGAACAACGTGTCGCCGGTGAACAATTCGCCGGCTTCGGGCAGGTACAGGCAGACCGAACCCGGTGAGTGACCCGGTGTCGCAATCGTCTGAATATCGGTGCCCGCCACCGAGATCCGTTGCCCGTCCTCGATCGTGCCGTGGGCGACGCCCGGGTGGGTCATCTCCCAGAGCATGTCGTCGGCGGGGTTGAGGAGGATCGGCGCGTCGAGCTTCTCCGACAGTTCGGGTGCGACGGTGATGTGATCGTTGTGCGCGTGGGTGCAGACGATCGCCACCACCTTGCGGCTGCCGACGGCATCGATGATCGGCTGCGCTGTGTGCGCGGCGTCGATCACCACCACCTCGTCGTCGTTGCCGACCAGCCAGATGTTGTTGTCGACTTCCCACTCCCCGCCGTCGAGGGCGAAGATCCCGCGGGTGACGACCCGATCCACCCGGATCGGCGACACGGTGCTCACAAGACCACCACCGATCGGAGAACCTCGCCTCGGTGCATCGTCTCGAACGCCTTCTCGACATCGTCGATGCCGATACGTTCGGTGACGAACTTCTCGAGCGGCAGACGTCCCTGCTGGTACAGATCGACGTACGTCGGGAAGTCACGTTCGGGCAGGCAATCCCCGTACCACGAGCTCTTGAGGGAGCCGCCGTGGGAGAAGAAGTCGATCAGCGGCATCTCGAGGGTCATGTCCGGAGTCGGAACACCCACCAGAACGACGGTGCCCGCCAGGTCGCGGGCGTAGAAGGCCTGCTTGTAGGTCTCCGGGCGACCGACGGCATCGATCACCACGTCGGCACCGAAGCCGCCGGTGATCTCCTTGATCGCCTCGACCGCGTCGGTCGAGGTGGAGTTGATCGTGTGGGTCGCTCCCAGGTCGGTGGCCCACTCGAGCTTCTTGTCGTCGCGGTCCACGGCGATGATCTTGCCTGCGCCGGCGAGCCGGGCACCCATGATCGCGGCGTCGCCGACGCCGCCGCATCCGATGACCGCAACCGACTGGCCGCGCGTCACGCCGCCCGTATTCACGGCGGCACCGAGGCCCGCCATCACGCCGCAGCCGAGCAGACCCACCACGGCGGGATCCGCGGTCGGATCGACCTTGGTGCACTGGCCGGCGTGCACGAGGGTCTTGTCGGCGAACGCGCCGATACCCAGCGCGGGGCTCAGTTCCGTGCCGTCCTCGAGGGTCATCTTCTGGGTGGCGTTGAACGTCGAGAAGCAGTACTGGGGCTGACCACGCTTGCACGCGCGGCACTGCCCGCACACGGCACGCCAGTTGAGGACGACGAAGTCGCCCACGGCGACCGACTCGACACCTTCACCGACCGATTCGACGACACCAGCGGCTTCGTGTCCGAGCAGGAACGGGAACTCGTCGTTGATTCCACCCTCGCGGTAGTGCAGATCCGTGTGGCACACACCGCACGCAGCGATCGCGACGACGACTTCGCCCGGCCCGGGATCGGGGATCACGATGGGCACTACCTCGACGGGTGCTCCCTTCGCGCGTGCGATTACTCCGCGGACTGTCTGCGACATGGTGATGTCTCCTTCGTACTGTGGCTCGCGCCGGTCGGTGATATCGACCCTATCGCCTCCGAGTGCCCTCAACTCGTCCTCGAGGACGAGCCCGACCGGGTGAAATCCGAACGGGCGGCCCGGCGGGCGTCTCGGCACCCGGGTCACGCCTCCCGGAAGCGCAGACCCCGTGCGGCGAGTTCTTCGCCCAGAATGCGGATCGCCTTCGGGCCGACACCGTGGATGGTCAGCAGTTCTTTCGGCGTCACCGAGGTCAGGTGGTCGAACCGGGTGTAGCCGTGCTCGGAGAGAGCACGCCGAGACACCTTTCCCATGACGGTCGGAAACTCGGTCCCGAACGAGCCGTCGGAGGTGTCCATGCGTCTCTCCTTCGCCAGTCGGCGGGGCGCGCGAGCAAATCCTGCGCCTTCGAAAGAAGCGGGCGACCGAAGCGACGTCTTTCGGCCGCGGGCTCCGATGTAACACGGGGGCGCGTTTGCGCGACGTGTGATGTGACCCGCCCGCATCCTCGCACCGGATGTCCGACAGGTGAAACGGATTGGAAAACCCATGGCTAATGGAACGTCGCCGTCACGCGGCAAGATTTTCGCGGGCGTGCTCGCGCCTCTCGCGCTCGGGGTCGCGGCGGCAGTCGCCATCGCGTGGCCGCAACCGACCCCGCCCACTGTCGCCGACCCCGCTCTGGCGGGCCTGGCATCGACGGCCGACTGCCATGACATGGTCAGCATCGGCGTCGGCGGACGTGGAGACACCCCGCGCGACCAGTCGAAGATGCTCGTCGACGAAAAGGGCAACAAGTTGCCCGCCGCGCAGCAGGGCGCGTACGGGAGCATGTGGGTGGACCCCGTGATCAACGCACCGCTGAAGGATCACGAGGCGGACAACGGATACGCGGCGATCTACGTCGAGTATCCCGCCGACCTGTCGAGCTACGAAGACGCCGTGACCAAGGGCGCCGAAAACACCATCCAGGTCATGAAGGCGATCCAGGCCTCCTGCCCCGACACGCAGTTCGCCATCGTGGGCTTCAGCGAAGGCGCGGATGTGGTCCGGCGTGCAGCGATGCAGATCGGCAACCAGGAGCAGAACGCGGACGGCACCTGGCCCAGTGGTGATCCCTCTGCGGTCACGGGAGTCGTCATTCTGTCCGACGCCGGCCGCGGTGTCGACGGAGGTTTCTTCCCAGGCGCCGAGGATCCCAGCAATCCAGACGGCTTCGACCGCCCCTACGAGCCCGGCAGCGGGCCGGCTCCCGGCAGCGGTGCGCTGCCCGGAACGACCGGCGAGTTCGGCTATCTGGACGGCAAGGTTGCCTCTTTCTGCTCCGAAGGCGACTTCGCGTGCTCGACGCCGGACAACATCGCCCTGATCGAACTGCTCGTCAACCTCGGCCGTCAGGTCAACGGTGATGCGTTCGAGCGGGAAGGGCTGTCCCCTGCCACAGGTGCCGATCTCGCCCAGGTCATCGGCCGGGTCGCGTTGCTCGCGCTCGCCGATGTGTCCGCCAACGAGGGCTGGATGCAGTCCGACGAGACGTTCCTCGACGTTCTGATCAAGGTGTCCGACCCCAAGTACGTCCCGAATGCCCCCGCGACGACGCCCGTCGCAGCCGACGGTTCCGCGCCCATCCCGGCGGACCGCCTGGCCAACCTCGCGTACCTCCCGGAGAAGCTCCTCAAGGAGGTCATCGGATTCGTGCGGAGCAACCAGAACACCCTCGCGGTGATCATGAGCGATCCGTACGACCAGACCTTCGGCTACAACGAGGAGACCCGAGACCACTACGGGCACCACTTCGACTACTGGGACGACGACATCGACGGTCAGGGCACCAGCACCGTCGAGTACGCAGCCGCGTGGCTCAACCACCTGGCCGAGCAGGCCAAGCAGGGTAAGCCCGTGTCCAGCGACGCCGAAGCAAAGGCGATCCGGATGATGGCCGCCGCCGAAGCTGCGGAAGCCTCCGAGACCACGGAGACCTCCGAGACGACACCCGCGCCCGCCTCGCCCAGCGATCAGGCGAACCCGCAGACGTCGCCGGCTCAGGACGGCACCGTGCCGGCACCGTCCGCTCCGGCACCGGGTGCTCCTGCACCGGGCGTCGCCCCCGCTCCGACCGCCCCGTCCGGCGCGCCCTCCGTGGCTCCGGCTCCGGTTCCGGGCACCGTTCCCGCCCCCGAAGGTGCCGGCGTGCCGGCGCCGACCACGGGCGAGCCCACCCCCGGTCAGCCGACCACCGGTGAGCCGACAACGGAGCAGCCGACAGGCACCACCGCCCCGGCCACCACGACGGTGCCTACGACGACCCCGTCGCCGCAGCCCGTTTCCTGACACACCCAGCAACTCGGCGCCAGTACTCGCAGCTTCGACCCCCGGCCTCCCCCGAGCGCCGCGGTCGTACCGCGAGTCCTGGCGCCGAGTTTTTTCTTCGGCTCCAGTAGCGTGAGGACCGACCGGTCCGAATCCTGACACCGGGAGGTGTTCCGGACGGAATTCCTTGCCGGCAGTCTCGACAGCGCGCTCCCTGACCCGAACGGTCGACGACACGCTGCTTCTTCACCGCCTGCGTGGAGGGACTCACAGCATGGCCGAGCACGACGAACCGCAGAGTTCTTCCCTCCCCACCGCGATCCGGGTGCGTGGTGCGCACGTGAACAACCTGCGGCACATCGACGTGGATCTTCCGCTGAACACGCTCGTCTCCATCGCCGGCGTCTCCGGGTCCGGAAAGTCGTCGCTCGCTCTCGGGGTGCTCTACGCGGAGGGATCGCGACGCTATGTCGAGGCGCTGTCCACCTACACGCGCCGGCGGCTGACGCAGGCCGCCCGTGCAGCGGTCGACAGTGTCGAGCACGTCCCTGCCGCGCTCGCACTCCGCCAGCGGCCCGCAATTCCCCGGGGTGCGCTCCACGTTCGGAACCTCCACCGAACTGCTGAACAGTCTCCGGCTGATCTTCTCCCGTCTCGGTCGCCACCGGTGTCCCAACGGGCACCTGATGGAACCCACGATCGATGTCGCCCGCGATGTGCCACTGACCTGCCCCGTGTGCGGGGTCGTGTTCGCCCCGCCGAGCGCCGAGTCCTTCGCGTTCAACAGCGAAGGCGCGTGCGAGCGCTGTGGGGGTACCGGCATCGTCCGCGACGTCGACGACCCGTCGAAGAACGGGAAGCTGTTCGAACTCAATGTCACCTACCGCAATGCCCACCAGTCCGTCGTCGAAGCGTTGAAGAAGGCGGAGACGGAAAAGGGCCTGGGACGGATCGGTTCTTCTTGGGGGTGGCGGCAAGCCACCTCTGTTCTCATGTAACTCTCTAGCCTATGACCGACGAAGCAAAGCACATCGGCATCCTGCTCTTCGCCGAAGTCGAAGAGCTTGATGCGATCGGCCCGTGGGAAGTGTTGTCCTTTTGGACCAAGAAGTGGCCGGACGATGGTTGGAAGGTGTTCACCTTCTCCCAGTCCGGTGGGGCAGTACTGTGCGCCAAAGGCTTAACTGTTCACGCCGATTACAGCGAGTCTGATCGACCCGAAATAGACGTGTTGGTTTACCCCGGCGGTCAAGGCACTCGACGACAGCTCGACGACAGCGCTCGACTCGATTGGGTGCAGCGTCGCCGCGACGATGGCACTCTTATGACGAGTGTGTGCACAGGTGCGCTGGTATACGCCGCGGCCGGCATCCTACGAAACCGACCCGCGACCACCCACTGGGCGTCGCTCGACCGACTCGCCGAGCTCGACCCAACAGTCGAGGTTCAGGGCGACGCACGATTCGTCGACTGCGGCGACACAATCACCGCAGCTGGCGTCTCTGCCGGTATCGACATGGCGCTGCACCTCGTTTCCCGGCTTGCAGGCGTTGAACGCGCTCGCCAGGTACGGCGTGGCATCCAATACGATCCGCAGCCTCCAGTGTGATCTCGCGCTAGCGGGCGCCCATGTTGATCGAGATCGTGTTCGTTCGACATCGACGATGACCTCGTCGCATCTGGGTGCTGCAATGCGACAAGCGGCTGGGCGTAGCAAGGTGGCCTCCCGTGGGTCGCAGGCGCACTCGGCATCAAAGCACTGCCAGCAACCTCGGAGACTGGCCCCAGGGCGAGAATCGCTCGTTGAGTTGGCGCCCCGTCGAATCAACTGGCTAACGTGAACCGTAAAGATGCGCGACCTCAATGACGAGACCACATCTCGACCGCGCCTCGTCGACTCTCTCCACGGGGGAACGCCAGCGCGTGCAGCTCTCCCGCGCCGTCCGCAATCGCACCCACCGGCGTTCTGTACGCACTCGACGAGCCCTCCATCGGGATGCACCCGTCCAACATCGACGGGCTCATCGCGGTCATCAGGAAGCTGCTCGCGGATGGGAACTCCGTCGCCGTCGTAGACCACGACACCCAGGTCCTCCGGGGAGCGGACTGGCTCATCGAGATCGGTCCCGGCTCCGGCGGAGGGCGGCACCGTCATCGCGTCCAGCACGCTGCCGGAACTCGAGAGCAACGATCGGTCCCTTATCGCGCCGTTCCTCACGGACACGGTGCACGAGCGTGTCCGTCCACGGGCCGAGGCCGGTGCGGTGTTCGATCACGGGCACATCCGGATGTCCACCACCCCGATCCACACGGTCCATGCCCTCGACGTCGACCTGCCCAAAGGACGGCTCACCGCCGTCACGGGCGTGTCCGGTTCCGGTAAGACGACTGTGATCCTCGAGAGCCTCGTCCCGGCCCTCACCGCAGTCGCTGCGGGGAAGAAGCTTCCCTCTCACGTGACGAGCATCGATCCCGCCGGCATCGGTAACGTCGCGGTTGTCGACGCCGCTCCCATCGGCCTGAACGTCCGTTCGACCGTGGCCACCTACAGCGGTGTGCTCGACGAGTTGGGGCGCGCGTACGCCGCCACCCCCGACGCGAAGGAACGCGGCCTGAAAGCCGGCGATTTCTCCTACAACACCGGGTCGCTGCGGTGCCCGGACTGCGACGGCACCGGGCAGATCTCTCACGACGTCCAGTTCCTCCCCGACGTCGACATCGTCTGTCCCGGATGCGAGGGGGCCCGCTACAACGCCGCCGCCCACGACATCCTCCGCACCGTGCGCCCCGCCGCCGGAGAGCAACGCGAAGCACTCTCGCTACCCGTGGTGCTCCGGCTCACCGTCGAACAGGCTCTTACCGAACTCGCCGACCTCGAGAAGGTCCACAACCGGCTCCGGGTGCTCGCGGACCTCGGCCTCGGGTATCTCCCCCTCGGTGAAGCGACCACCACCCTTTCCGGTGGCGAGGCACAACGGCTCGAGCTGTCCGCCGACATCGACCGAGATCAGCACGACACCCTGTTCGTGCTGGACGAGCCCTCGATCGGACTGCATCCCCTCGACGTGCAGACTCTCCTCCGGGTGCTCGAGCGTCTCATCGTCCGCGGTGCCACCGTCGTCATCATCGAGCACGATCTCGACATGATCCGCAACGCCGACTACGTAATCGACCTCGGCCCGGGAGGGGGCACCTCCGGGGGGCGCATCACCGCCACGGGAACGCCGGACGACATCGCCGCGGACGCCGACAGTACTACGGGCCGATATCTCTGATGTGCGGCGACTCCGCGAAGCGGACTGCTGACTGTGGGTTCGCTGTGAGCGATGACCGTGCCGGTCACGTCGACCCACCTACAAACGAAACTTGCCCCGCCATCAGGCGGGGCAAGTTTTATATTCGGGTTACGTGGAGCTAAGGGGACTCGAACCCCTGACCCCCACACTGCCAGTGTGGTGCGCTACCAGCTGCGCCATAGCCCCGTATCCATTTTCTGCGCGTCGGGGGCAACCCCGTGCGCTGAAAGAAAGTTACACCATTGCGCTCGCCGCCAACAAATCGCCTGGTCGGCGGGGGAACGGTGGGAGACACCCTGCCGGGGCCTCCCACCGCGCCGCTAACCGGAAAGTTCGGCGATCCAGTTCTCGTTGCCGAGGGCATCGATGACGGTGCCGTTGTAGATCACGGCAGGCGTGCCGGTCGCGCCGGTCGTGGCGAGCTTCTGCCGACCAGCCTCGGCGTCGACGGCCGCCTGCTCCACGCGGGCTCCGTCGGCGATGCACTGCACGGTTTCGTCGGATGCGCCCGCATCGCGTGCCAGTTGCGCGAGTGCAGCGTTGTCGAGGTCGCTATCGCCGCCCTCCGCCGGCTGCGTATCGGGCGAGAGGAGCGTGTCGTGGAACTTGGAGAAGACCACCGCGTCACCGCTTTCCGCGACGCATTGCGCTGCGGCCACAGAACGTGTCGAGTAATCGCCGCTGCTGGACAGCCGGTCGAGGAACGCGAGGATGTGGTACCGGACAGCGACCTCGCCGTTGTCGATCGCCTGGGCGAGTTCCTGCGAGTGCTTGTGCTCGAGTTCGGCGCAGTACGGGCACATCGGGTCTTCGTACAGATCGATGGTGGCCGCGGCGTCGGGCCGGCCGAGGAGAATCGTCCCGTCGTCGAGGCTCACCTCCACCGCGGTGTTCTGCACCGTTCCGTATCCGTCGTTCCGGGCGTCGCTGCCGCCCGATGTCCACAGCACGCCGCCGATGACGAGCGCCGCGATCACCACGACAGCGACGCCGCCGAGGATGTAGGTGAACTTGTTCGACGTCGGCTCCGGGGTGTACTTCGCCGGTTTGACCTTCTTCGCATTCACGACATCTGCCCTTTGTTCGTCTGAGAATGTCCGGGTTCACTCTGCCACTGTGGACTGAGGGCGTACTGAGAGCGTCCGCGATCCGGGCCCGAGCGCGAGCGGTGTGCGCGGAAACACCATGAGCCACGCAGACGCCGCGAGGAATCCGAGGTCGCGCAGGATCTCGGAGAGGTAGTCCCAGGCCCCGACGTCGTTCACCACTCCTCCGCCGCCGAAGCACCCGCAGTCGATGGACAGACCGCGTGCCCACGCGGACGCGATCGCCGCGATGAGCACGACCAAGCCGATCGCACTCGCCACTGCCGCCGGTCGCACGGCAAGACCCACCAGCAGCAGTAGCCCCAGCGCGAGTTCGAGCGCCGGGAAGACCGCAGCGAAGGGCCGTACCAGATCGGACGGAAGGAGTTGGTACGCCCGTACCGCCACCACGGTCTGGGTGGGGTCGGAGAATTTGATCCACCCTGAGACCAGCCAGACGGCTGCGAGACCTACACGCGCGACCGTCGAGACGATACGAATCCACACTGTTTCGACACTACCGATCCTGTGCTCGGCTGCCAGTGTCGTTGCTCACGCCGTCGTTGCTCACGCCGCCGTCGCCGCTCACCGCGCGGTTCTTGCTCACCTCGTCGGCGGCGGGTGCCGCGTCGCGCGAGGGTCCGGCGAAGAACCACGGAATCGCGGCAATCAGCATGATCATGCCGGTGGCAGCGAATGCGGCCGAGAATGACAGGTGCTGGGCGAGCAGACCTGCCACGATCGGCCCGATCACGGTGCCGATGTCCGCCGTCATCTGGAAGGTCGCGAGTACTGGGCCGCCGCGGGCCTTGCTGCCCACCACATCGGCCACCGCGGCTTGCTGGGACGGGTTCGACAATCCCGACCCCATACCGGCTACGAACGAGGTGACGAGGAACAGCGCCACACTCTCGGTCAGGCCCATCACGATCGTCGACACGCCGCATACCAGCAGTCCGGCGAGCACGAAGGGCCGTCGTCCGTAACGGTCGGACCAGCGGCCGGATCGGATCAGAACGAGGGCGTTGCCCACGGCGAAGGCGGTCAGCGCCACGCCGGCGAACGCCTCACCCTGCTCGAGAGCTTCGACGACGAATAGCGGCACCATAGCGACGCGGACACCGAAGACCACCCAGCCGTTCGCGAAGTTCGACCCGAGCGCGGCGCGGTACACCGGGGAGCCGAGCGCTTCGCGCAGCCCCATGACCCGGAGTTCCTCACCCTTGCCCGGTTGCGCGAGGTGCGACGAGCGCAACCGCACGCCCACCACCGCAGCGGCGATCAGCAGGGCCACGGCGTAGATCAGGAAGGGAGCCCGCAGACCGAGGCCTGTCAGAGCGCCGCCCACGAGCGGTCCGAAGATGTTTCCGAGCAGGAAGCTGGTGGCGTACAGGCCCGAGACGCGACCACGGGCATCGGGCGGCGCGATACGCACCAGCAGGCCCAGTGCCGACACCGTGAACATCGTGGAGCCGATACCGCCGAGCCCCCGGAAGACGAGCAGCTGCCAGTAGGTTTCCGCAAAGGCACACGCGCCGGTCGAGACGGCCACGATGAGCAGCCCCGTGATGTAGATGGGCCGCTCCCCCAGCTTCTGGACGAGCCGCCCGCTGAACGGGGCAAATATCAGGCGCATCGCGGCGAAGGCCGAGATCACGACCGATGCGGCGGTCACTCCCACGTCGAAGCTGCGTGCGAATTGCGGGAGTGCCGGGGCGA
This sequence comes from Rhodococcus sp. NPDC058639, assembly GCF_042717545.1. NCBI lineage: Bacteria > Bacillati > Actinomycetota > Actinomycetes > Mycobacteriales > Nocardiaceae > Rhodococcus > Rhodococcus sp. NPDC058639. The sequence goes on along the minus strand of NZ_JBHXRF010000006.1, from coordinate 309,472 downwards.
CGAGCCCGAAGCCGAGCGCGATGACGAAACTCGCCGCGACCAGAACCCAGATCTCCCGCGGCAACGCCGCCTCACGTGTACGCATGATGCCCACGATGTTAGCTACGCGCACGACCCGGCCGGCGCTGCGGATCTCCGCGCCGCGCGCCGACCGGGACGGGACCGATCAGGACAGGACCGACGACACGAGGTCCCGGGCTGCCTGCTGGACCTCCGCGAGATGCTCCGGTCCCCGGAACGACTCCGCATAGATCTTGTATACGTCCTCGGTCCCGGAGGGCCGGGCGGCGAACCATGCGTTCTCCGTGGTCACCTTCAGGCCACCGATAGCGGCGCCGTTGCCCGGCGCAGTGGTGAGCGTCGCGGTGATCGGCTCGCCGGCGAGTTCGGTGGCGTCGACCTGGTCGGGAGACAGCTTCGCGAGCACCGCCTTCTGGTCGCGCGTCGCCGGTGCGTCGACCCGGGCGTACGACGGACTGCCGTACCGGGCTGCGAGGTCTCCGTAGTACTGCGAGGGGCTCTTGCCCGCGACGGCCGTGATCTCGGCGGCGAGCAGAGCCAGGACGATGCCGTCCTTGTCGGTGGTCCAGACCGAGCCGTCGTGCCGGAGGAATGACGCACCTGCGCTCTCCTCGCCTCCGAAACCCAGGGAGCCGTCGAGCAGGCCCGGCACGAACCACTTGAAACCGACCGGCACCTCGAGCAGGGACCGGCCGAGGCCCGAGGCAACCCGGTCGATCATCGACGAGCTGACCAGGGTCTTGCCGACCTTGCTTTCGGCAGACCACCCGGGCCGGTTCCGGAACAGGTAGTCGATGGCCACCGCGAGGTAGTGGTTCGGATTGAGCAGACCGGCGTCCGGAGTGACGATGCCGTGCCGGTCGGCGTCGGCGTCGTTGCCGGTCGCCAAGTCGAAATCGTGACGGGCCTCGATCATGGACGCCATCGCATTGGGCGACGAGCAGTCCATGCGGATCTTGCCGTCGGTGTCGAGCGTCATGAATCGCCAGGTACCGTCGACCAGGGGGTTCACGACGGTGAGGTCCAGATCGTGCCGTTCTGCGATCTCACCCCAGTAGTCGACGCTCGCGCCACCCATGGGGTCGGCACCGATGCGCAGTCCTGCGGCGCGGATCGCGCCCAGGTCGACGACGTTCGGCAGATCGTCGATATAGGTCGCGAGGAAGTCGTATCGCCCTGCCCCGCCCAGCGCGGAGGCAACCGAAACCCGTTTCACACCGGCAAGTCCGGTAGCGAGCAGTTCGTTGGCACGTGCCGCGATCGCCGACGTCGCGTCACTGTCGGCAGGACCACCCGACGGTGGGTTGTACTTGAAGCCGCCGTCGCGCGGCGGGTTGTGAGAGGGGGTTACCACGATCCCGTCGGCACGGTGGCCGGCCCCGGCATTGTGCCGCAGGATCGCATGGCTGACCGCTGGCGTCGGGGTGTAGCGATCGCGGGAATCGACGACAACTTCGACGTCGTTGGCGACGAGCACCTCGAGCGCAGTCGCCCATGCCGGTTCGGACAGTGCATGCGTGTCGCGGCCGAGGAACAACGGTCCCCCGGTGCCCTGCCCCGCCCGGTATTCGACGATCGCCTGCGTCGTGGCGAGGATGTGGTCTTCATTGAACGCACCGGCGAGGCTCGAACCGCGATGCCCGGACGTTCCGAACGCCACCTGCTGCAGTGGGTCTTCCGGGTCCGGTTTCACGGTGTAGTACGCGGTGACCAAGTGTGCGAGATCTTCCAGATCCTCCGCAGTCGCCCGCTGCCCCGCTCGTTCGTGCGCCATGTGACCTCCTCGTCGACGGTATAGGTCTCATCTTGCCCGTGTGCGCGTGGGCATGCGCGAGGTACACCCCTGTTCGAGAGCGAACAGAAAACGATTCGAACGAAGGGTGTAGCCGCTCACGTGCCGGGTGCTGCGGCGGGCGAGATGCCGTGAGAGGAATCTCGCACTGCACGAAGATCATCCGAAAGGAGAAGTACCGTTGGCTGATTCGAACAACCCCGGCCAATTCGGCAACCGTCAGGACACCGAAGAACAAGCCCGTCGCGGTGGCTCCGAAACCGGCGTTTCCGTGAACTCATCAGCGGTCGCGGTCACCCGCGCGACATCACGCGACCGCGACGCTGTAAAACAGCAGTGTTCCAACATCTTCGAGGCGATCACCCGCGCCCTATTGCCGGTACGACTCGACCTCTCCCACCGGGCGCGGCTCCGCATCGTCGGGGTCGCCGCCGAATTCCGCTTTTGCCCGCCGCTGCCGAAGCAGATCCCAGCACTGATCGAGGCGCTGCTCCACTATGCGCAGTTCCTCGCGGTCCTCGTCGGAGACCCCGTCGCTTCCTGATTGCCTGCGCAACTCCTGCTCCCGCTGAACCAACTGTTCGATTCGCCCGAACAGATCTTCTGTCATCGTCGGCCTCCTTACTACACAGCGCGTATCGAAACAGTGCGTGCCGACGGCATAGCCGGTGGCGTGTATGCCAAACACTGTCGACGGAGGGCATCGCCCGCTGGGTCCGCTCGTCGCTTCCCCAGTTGGTCGGGATCACACCCGAATACTCGGAATACCCCGGGATGCGAGTGTGTTGAACGGGGCGGATCGGGACGGCACCGTGTCCCCCGGGCTCAATCCCGTTGCCGTCGCAGAGTTCCGTTCGGCTGGAGCTGCGATATGCCTTTCGCCGTGAGGCGACCGGACGTCCCGATCCACTTCGAACTTTCTGCCCGCCTTGCGGGCGACCTTCTCCCTGCGGCCTACAGGCGCGCTCCACGAGCCTTCGTTCTCGGGAGGGCAGCACCGGAGCCCGGCCGCGCATTTACCGGGAATCACCATCGTCCGCGGAGGACGAGGACCCGTCGGCATCGCCGAACATGACTGCGAGGCGCGCTTTGATCTCTGCTGTACTCATCGATCCACCTCGGCCGGCACGGCGGATGGGGTCCGAGGAAGAAGCAGACGACGTGCCGTTGGCGGAAAACGTGGAATCACTCATCTCGACCGGGTGGTCCTTTCAGGGCAATACTCGATATGGCCTACGTGCCTGGCCGGAGAACCGTCTCGATGACGGCTGAACCCGCTGCGGGCGAGAACCCCAGACAGACGGGCAACTGGCTGTACCCGGGTCCCCCGGCGCGATCACGCCGGCAGAGACCCCTTCTTTCTACCCCTGTTCCAAGTCCGATGCCACTCGGACAACCGACCAGTCGCGCCGAAATCGGTTGCCGCCCACAAGATCAGCTGCGCCCTATGCGTGGAGTGCCTATCGGCGAAAGCTCGGGCGATCAGCGGGACCGGTCCTCATGCCTGCCGACTGTATCCATCGGGCGGCCCGTCGGCGGAACATCCGTCGACGTCGCCGATCACGCGTATTCGGTTTTCACGTCCGCTGGGTTCCGATGATTTCCCCCCGACCCGCAGGTCATACCGGAGGACCGCTTCCGATCCACCCCGACAGGAGGGCACCGTGCCCGATTCCTACAACGTCGTCAGCACCCGCACGTTCACCGCGCCCGCCGAGGAGGTGTGGCGCGCGTGGCAGGACCCGGAACACGTCAAGCGGTGGTGGGGACCTCACGGTTTCACCGTGCCGGTCGCGGACCTCGACTTCCGGGTCGGTGGCACGTCGCTGGTCGGCATGCGCGCTCCGGCCGAGTACGGCGGACAGGACATGTTCAACACCTGGACCTACCGCAGGATCGAGCCGACCAGTCTGCTCGAGTTCGACCTCGCCTTCACCGATGCGTCGGGCACGCGGGTCGCATCCCCACCCGGGGTCCCGGACGACGTGCGGCACGTCATCACGTTCGTGCCGGGCACCGACGGCCGGACACTGCTGACCGTCACGGAGTTCGGGTACGCGGATGAACAGGCACGCGACCTGTCGAAGGCCGGGCTCGAGCAGTGCCTCGACAAGATGACGGATCTGCTGGCGAGCTAGCCGGAGCCCACGCAAAAAAGGACCCCGGGTGAGTGACCTCGAAAGGTCTCTCACCCGGGGTTTGGTGGAGCTGCCGGGAATCGAACCCGGGTCCTCCGCCGCCTCGCCAGGGCTTCTCCGTGTGCAGTTCGCTATGTCTCTACTTGGATCTCCCGTTCCCGCGAACAAGACGAGATGACGATCCCAGTCGCTGTTTGATGTCCCATACGACTCCGCGACCGAGCCGAACGGTAAAGCTCTCTAGTCGATGCCAGGATCCGGGTCGAGAGCAAACCCGGTCTGACAGAGACGCAATCGCTACTTAGGCAGCGAGGGCGTACTCGCGCTGAGTGGTCTCGGCGCTTAATTGGTTGCAGCGACGCTTACGGTGGTCTCTTGCCTGCACCGACACGCTTCCCCTAGCTCAACGTACGCAGTCGAAACCGTTCAGCCCCGCACGTCCCTGCGAGGTCGTGTAACCCCGCAGGACTACCCACTGTAGCGACGAATCCGTCCGTTGTCATTCTCATTGTCGCAGAGCGCCGGCGGAAGGGAATGAGCCTGCTCACACCGCATCGCTACCACTGGCGGACGCGGACCGGAGTCACCCGGATCGGGACCGAGTAATCGTCACGAAAGCGGGCGGGCGTGTAGTCGAGGGAGGCCATCTGCTGCTCGTACTTCTCCACGTATCGGTTCCAGTCGTCGTCCGGAACGTCGGCGTCGACGACGGCATGGCCCGTGAACACCGCTACGTCACCGCCGTGGGCATCCGAGTTCAGGTTGAGCGCCACGCGGGGATCGGCGTCGATGTTGGCGAGTTTGCGTGTGCCCGGCTGCGAGAACAGCAGGAAGCTGCCGTCCCTCCACAGGAACCACACGGGGGTCGGCACCGGCGTGGACTTCGCGTCCACGGTGGTCAGCCAGATCACCGATTCGTCGGCGAGCCTCCGCGCGACGGTGGCGGACAGGTCGAGGGTATCGGTCATCGGTCGCCTCCCGGCAGCTCACACGGACTCGCCGGCGAGCAGAGACGTGCCCGCAGGTCGCTGTCCCGAATAACCTTCAGGCTACGGTCGGCGCACAGGTTCCGGCCGGGCTTCGAGCAGACTCACGCCGCAACACTGATGAGGGCTACCGCGACCCCCGCAGCGATCATGCCGAACAACCGGAGGCGACCCACGCGTTCGCCCAGCACGATCATTGCGAGAAGGACCGTCGCAGCGGGATACAAGGCTGCGAGAACGCTCACGAGGGACAACATGCCCTGCTGGTACGCGAAGATGAGGGCACCGTTGGCGAGGACGTCGAGCGCACCGATCCCGATCAGGACCGGCATCATCGATTTGGTCGGCCACACCACGCCGCGCCATACCGCACCGATGACACACCACACGACGAGCGTCGCGGTCACGCGCGACACGGCGAGCCCCCACAGCCCGGTTCCCTCCTCGATCCGGCCGAGGGCGATGAACGACAGGGCGAACGTGACGCCCGATCCCACGGTCAGCCACGCGACCTTCGCGGTGAAGCGCGGGTGTTCCGTGCCGACGACGGTCTCGTCGGATTCCCAGCTGACAAGTGCGACTGCCACGACGGCAACGAAGATGCCGACGTAGGAAAGCGCTCCCGGCCGCTCACCGAGCGAGATGCCGACGACCACCGGGATGCCCGCCACGAGAACCGCGGTGAGCGGAGACACCACCGACATCGGGCCCGACGCGAGCGCCAGATAGAACCACCAGATCGCGATACCCCCGGCGACGCCCGCAACGGCTCCCCATCCGAGGGACGACACGGTCGGCTCGCCGCCCACTAACGGCGCGACCGCCAACGCGAGCAGGAGAGAAATCGGATAGGTGACCGCGACGACGCCGAGGGCGCTGGCACGACGCGACGAGGCTCCCCCAGCGAAGTCGCTGAGCCCGTACGCGAGCGCCGCGACCAACGCGAGGGCGACCGCGATCAGCGGCGCATACCCTTCACGCGTCGTCCCAGTTCGCGGGTCACCTCGCGTTCGGCGGTCCGGCGCGCGAGATCGTGGCGCTTGTCGTAGTCCTGCTTACCGCGCGCGAGCGCGAGCTCGACCTTGACCTTGCCGTCGGAAAAGTACATCGACAGCGGCACGAGAGTCTGGTTGCCCTCGCGGGTCTTGCCGACGAGGGTGTCGATCTCGCGGCGGTGCAGCAGCAGCTTGCGGGTGCGGCGCGGAGCATGGTTGGTCCATGTGCCGTGCCCGTATTCCGGGATGTGCAGTCCGCGCAGCCACACCTCACCGTCGTCGACGGTGGCGAATGCGTCGACGAGCGACGCCTTGCCCTCCCGCAGGCTCTTCACCTCGGTCCCGACGAGGGCGATACCCGCCTCGAAGGTGTCGATGATGGCGTAGTTGTGACGTGCCTTGCGGTTGGTCGCGATGACCTTCCGGCCCTTTTCCTTCACGTTCAGGCCCTTCCGGTCCTCGAGCGGTCGATACAGAACACAGTCCAGCATAGGAACCGCGGCAACTCGTTATTCACGCACGTACAGGCGAAGGGTCACGTACGAGGTCAATGCCGCCATTCCGACGCCGACGAGAACGAGGAACGGCGCGACGAAGAGGACGTCGCTGTCGGTGATGCGCGCGACGATGTTCGCGTCGTACACCTCGGAGAGCATGTCGTCGACGAACATGCTCTTGGCCGCGAAAAGCCCGCCGACCGCCAGCGCGGCACCGACCACCGCGGCGACCACAGCCTCGAGCAGGAACGGCAGCTGGGTGTACCAGCGGGTCGCGCCGACCAGCCGCATGATGCCCACCTCGGTCCGGCGTGTGAACGCCGCGATCTGCACCATGTTGGCGATGAGCAGCACCGCCGCGATCGCTTGGATGGTCGCGATCGCGAATGCGGCGTTCCGGATGCCGCCGAGCACGCCGAACAACCGCTCGACGAGGTCCTGCTGGTTGAGGACGCTGTCGACTCCGGGTCGCGTCCCGAATTCGTCCTGGATCATGGCGAACCGGTCCGGGTCCGACATCTTGATTTTGAACGACGCGGGGAAGCTGTCGGCGCTCACGAGTTCGGCGAGTTCGGGCTGGTCCGCGAACACGCGATCCGTCGCGTCGGCCACCGCATCGTCGCGGCTGAGGTACTGCACGGAGACGACGTCCTCGGTGTTCTCGATGTCGCTGCGCAGCGTGCTGCAGATCTCTTGCTCACACTCGGGGTCGAGCGAAGAGATGTCTTCGGTGAGGAACACCTGCACTTCCACGCGGTCGAGGAAGATCTGCTGCGTCTTGCCCGCCATCTGGACCACCAGCAGGCCGGCGCCGAACAACGCGAGAGAGATCGCGGTGGTGAGGACCATCGCGATCGTCATGGTGAGGTTTCGGCGCAGGCCGGTGGCGACCTCGCTGAACAGGAAACTGGCACGCATCGGGTGGGGGATCCTTCGGTTGCCGGGTGGAAGGCGGAGCGGGACTGGTGCTAGCGGCCGACGCCGTACACGCCGCGTGCCTCATCGCGGACGAGCCGCCCGAGATCGAGTTCGACGACCCGTCGCCGCATCGAGTCGACGATGTGGTGATCGTGCGTCGCCATCAGGACCGTGGTGCCGGTTCGGTTGATGCGCTCGAGCAGGAGCATGATGTCCTGGCTGGTTTCCGGGTCGAGGTTGCCGGTGGGTTCGTCGGCCATCAGCACGAGCGGGTGGTTGACGAACGCCCGCGCGATCGCGACGCGCTGTTGCTCGCCACCGGACAGTTCCGCGGGAAGCCTGTCGGCCTTGCCCGAGAGTCCGACGAGGTCGAGAACCTCGGGGACGGTGCGCTCGATCACCGCGCGGGGTTTGCCGATCACCTCGAGGGCGAAGGAGATGTTCTCGGCGACGGTCTTGCGTTGCAGCAGCCTGAAGTCCTGGAAGACGCAGCCGAGGTTCTGCCGCAATTTCGGCACCCGGCGACCGGACAGCCGATTGACGTGGAAGTCCGCGACGTGGATTTCTCCGCTCGTCGGCCGGTCCTCCCGCAGCAGCAGACGCAGGAACGTCGACTTACCGGAGCCGGACGGCCCGATGAGGAACACGAACTCGCCCTTCTCCACTTCGACGGACACGTTGTCGAGGGCAGGACGCGTGGACGTCTTGTAGGACTTGGACACATTCTCCAGCCGGATCACGACGCCATGCTAGCCGTTACCGGACAGTGATCTACTGCTCCGGCCCACCGGTCCCCGGGGTGTCGCTCTGCTCGTCCACGCTCGGGAGTCCCGGAATCTGCAGATCGAAGGGCATCTGCCTGGTCGTGGTGGTCGTGGGTGCCGACGGAGCGGGCTCCGTCCTCGTGGTGGTCGGCGCACCCGGGTTCGACGGCACAGTTGTCGTCACGGACGGCGGGGTGCCGGTCACGGACGGATAGGTGGTCTCCGTGGGAGGCAGCGTCGTCGCCGTCGGTGCGGTCGACGCCGGAGGCACATACGGAACGTAGGGCGTCTCGGAGATGATCACGGCCGACGGGGGAACCTCGGCAGGCTTGTCGGGCTGGTTGAGGAACAGGTAGAGCATCCACAGCGCTACCCACAGCACACACAGCCCGAGGGTTGCGGTGCGTACCTTCCCACCGAACAGATGGGACGGGATGCGCGACCAGAAAGGCTTGTCGTCGCTCATGGGGCCTCCGACCGGTCGACGACGCTTGCGGTACCGAGTTGCGGTGTGACAGTAATCCCCTGGACTCGCAGAGCACGCGCGATCCGTGCACGCAGCAGGCGCCCCACCTGGAATTGCTTACCGGGGAGGGTGCGCGCCACCATCCGCACGCTCAGCTGGTCGACCTCGAGGCTTTCGACGCCCATCACGCTCGGTTCGTCGAGAAGCAGTTCGCGTATGCGGGTGTCGTTGTAGGCCGCGACTCCCACCTCTCGCAGGATGTCGGTGACGTCGGAGATGTCGGCGCTGACGGGAATCGGTACGTCGACCACGGCCCGCGCCCAGTCCTTCGACAGGTTGATCGCCTTGTTGATCTGCCCGTTCGGCACGATGATCACTTCGCCGGCGGTGCTCCGGACGCGCGTGACTCGCAGAGTCACGTCTTCGACGGTGCCGACGGCGTCCTCGGAGGCGCCCGTAACGGAGATCTGGACGGTGTCACCGAACCCGTACTGCCGTTCGGTGATGATGAAGAACCCCGCGAGGATGTCCTGGACGATGCGCTGCGCACCGAAACCGAGCGCGGCACCGATCACGGTCGCCGGCGCCACCAGGGTGCCGAGCGGCAACTCGAGATGGTCGAATACCTTCAGCGTCGCGATGATGTAGATGAACGAGATCAGCATCCAGGTGACGACCTGCGCCATGGAATGGCGATGCTTGGTGGCCTCCGACCGGACGAGGTCGTCGGACTGCTCATAGCTCTCGTCGATACGCCGCGTGATCCGCCCGCCGCCCCACGACACGAACCGGGCGACCAGGGTCGCACCCAGCACGGTCAGTACGATCAGCAGCCCATTGCTCGAGAGCCAGTCGAGGAGACTACTCCCGGGAAACACCATGCAACCGCCTCTCGCCGCGCGTCACGACTTCTGCTCCTCCCGCATGCGCCAGCGGATTCCGGCTTCGAGGAAGCCGTCGATGTCGCCGTCGAGCACAGCGGAGGGGTTGTTGACCTCGTATTCGGTGCGCAGGTCCTTGACCATCTGGTACGGGTGCAGCACGTACGACCGCATCTGATTGCCCCACGAGCTACCGCCGTCGCCCTTGAGCGCGTCCATCTCGGCGCGCTCTTCCTTGCGCTTGCGCTCGAGCAGCTTGGCCTGCAGCACGCGCATCGCGGCGACCTTGTTCTGCAACTGTGACTTCTCGTTCTGGCAGGTGACGACGATGCCGGTCGGGATGTGGGTCAGTCGCACGGCGGAGTCGGTGGTGTTGACCGACTGGCCACCCGGGCCGGACGAGCGGTAGACGTCGACGCGGACGTCGTTCTCGTCCACCTCGATGTGGTCGGTGGTCTCCACCACGGGAAGGACCTCGACCTCCGCGAAGGACGTCTGACGACGACCCTGGTTGTCGAACGGGCTGATGCGCACGAGCCGGTGCGTTCCCATCTCGACCGAGAGCGTCCCGTAGGTGTACGGGGCCTTGACGGCGAAGGTCGCCGACTTGATGCCCGCTTCTTCCGCGTACGAGGTGTCGTAGACCTCGACGCCGTAGCCGTGCTTGTCCGCCCAGCGGACGTACATGCGCATGAGCATCTCGGCCCAGTCCGCTGCGTCGATGCCGCCGGCACCCGCGCGGATGTTGACGAGGGCGTCGCGCTGGTCGTACTCACCCGACAGCAGCGTGCGCACCTCCATCGCCTGGATGTCGACACGCAGGCTCGCACGTTCGGCGTCGGCGTCGGCGTGTGCCGCGACGGCGGCGTCGCCCTCTTCGCCTTCGGCGAGTTCGTAGAGCACGGGCAGATCGTCGAGGCGCTCGCGCAGATTCTCGACACGCCGCAACTCGCCCTGCGCGTGGGACAGCTCGCTGGTCACCTTCTGCGCGTGCTCCTGGTTGTTCCACAACTCGGGATCCGCGGCCTGGTGCTCGAGTTCGTCGATCCGGCGGCGCAACTCCTCGACATCGAGGACGGACTCCACGGTGCGGAGGGTCGTATCGAGCTCGGCCAGGTCTGCAGAAACATCGGGGTGCACGATTTTCAAGGGTAGCCGCTAGCGTTTCCTGCATGCCCACCGACTACACCGCAGATCTGGACCTTGCCCTCCGCCTCGCCGACGAAGCGGATGCGATCACCCGCAACCGCTTCGGCGCACTCGACCTCGAGGTCGACGACAAGCCTGATCTCACCCCGGTGTCGGACGCCGACCTCGCTGTCGAACGCCTGATGCGCGAGGTTCTCGGGGCCGAGCGGCCCGGCGATGCGGTGCTCGGCGAGGAGTTCGGCGGCGACGCGGTGTTCTCCGGCCGCCAGTGGGTCGTCGACCCCATCGACGGCACCAAGAACTTCGTTCGGCGCGTGCCGGTGTGGGCCACATTGATCTCTCTGCTCGACGACGGAGTGCCCGTGGTCGGAGTGGTGAGCGCGCCGGCGCTGAACCGGCGGTGGTGGGCGGCAGCGGGTGCGGGCGCTTTCGTCGCGTACGACTCGGGAGAGGCACGGCGCATCACGGTGTCGCAGGTGCGTGCGCTCGAGGCGTCGTCACTGAGTTTCTCGAGCCTGACGGGCTGGCGGGACCGTGGCATGCGCGAGCAGTTCGTCGCCCTCACCGACGATGTGTGGCGGGTGCGCGCCTACGGTGACTTCTTCTCGTATTGCCTGCTGGCGGAAGGTGCGCTCGAGATCGCGCTCGAGCCGGAGGTGTCGCTGTGGGATCTTGCGGCACTGGACGTACTGGTTCGCGAAGCCGGCGGCCGGTTCACCGATCTCGAGGGCGCCGACGGACCACACGGCGGCAGCGCGGTCGCGACAAACGGGCACCTGCAGGACGAGGTGCTCGGGCGCCTGCGGCCATGAGGTGACCGAGTGGCGATGCCGGACGGGGAAAGAACTTACCGAAAAGTAGACACCGGACCTTACTCAGAAGTAAGATAGGTCACCGTCCGCTCCCGCATCGAGAAACCTCTGGTGATCATGAGCAAGCAAGACAGCGTGCCCCGGAACACACCTCGCGACACGTCCGCCGTGGGTCTGAACCCGTTCAAACGCGACGCCATGGGTGCCGCGATGCGCGTTCTCACGCGGATCACCGGGTCCGAACTCGCCGATCGGTACAACATCCGGCAGACCATCGACCGGGTCACGTACCAATCCACGAAGACCGGATTCAAGACGCTCGGCGCCGCGACCCGCACCTTCAAGAAGGTCTCGGGCGGCAGTTCGCCGCAGCGTCTGACGACGGCGAAGAACGCCGACTTCTTCGACCTCACGCCCACCGACGATCAGCAGATGATCACGGAAACGGTGCGTGAGTTCGCCGCCGAGATCATCCGCCCGGCCGCCTACGACGCCGATGCTGCCGCTGCCGCCCCCGCGGACCTGCTCGCACGCGCCGCCGAACTCGGCATCACCATGGTCAACGTCCCCGAGGCGTTCGACGGTGTCGCCACCGAACGCGGCGTCGTCACCAACTCCCTGGTCGCCGAAGCGCTTGCGCACGGCGACATGGGTCTCGCACTTCCGATCCTCGCCCCGAGCGGTGTCGCCGTCGCGCTGACCCAGTGGGGCACCGACGAGCAGCAGCAGACCTACCTGCCCGCATTCGCGAGCGAGGACGTGCCTCAGGCGTCGGTGGTGGTCGCGGAACCGCGTGCACTGTTCGACCCGTTCGCGCTGCAGACCAAGGCGGTCCGCTCCCCCAGCGGTTACCGCCTCAACGGCGTCAAGGCACTCGTGCCGGCCGCGGGTAGCGCCGAACTGTTCATCGTCGCAGCGGAACTCGACGGAAAGCCGTCGTTCTTCATCGTGGAGGCGAAGAGCAAGGGTGTCGTCATCGAGGCGGACCCGAGCATGGGCCTGCGCGCCGCCGGACTCGGACGTCTGCTGCTCGAGGACGTCGCGGTTCCGCAGTCCGCCCTGCTCGGCGACGAGAACCCGGACGTGCGCGCCGAGCAGTACGCCGACGCCGTGCGACTCTCGCGCCTCGGCTGGGCGTCGCTCGCGCTGGGCACCTCCCAGGCGGTGCTCGACTACGTGATCCCCTACGTCAACGAGCGGCACGCGTTCGGCGAACCGGTCAGCAATCGTCAGGCCGTGGCATTCATGGTCGCCGATATCAAGATCGAACTGGACGGCATGCGTCTGGTGACCCTGCGCGGCGCGTCGCGTGCGGAGCAGGGCCTGTCGTTCGCCCGCGAGGCCGCGCTCGCCCGCAAGCTCGCGACGGACAAGGGCATGAAGATCGGCCTCGACGGTGTGCAGCTGCTCGGTGGCCACGGTTTCACGAAGGAACATCCCGTCGAGCGCTGGTACCGCGACCTGCGTGCCATCGGTGTCGCCGAAGGCGTCGTCCTCATCTGAGCGGCCCGATCCGAACAAGGAACCTGTGATGATCAATCTCGAACTTCCCAAGAAGCTCAAGGCTTCCGCGAACCAGGCCCACCAGGTCGCCGCGCAGATCTTCCGTCCGATCTCCCGTAAATACGATCTCGCCGAGCACGAGTACCCCGTCGAGCTCGACACGATGGCGGCCATGGTCGAGGGCCTCAACGATTCGGGTCAAGGCACCGCGGGCGCGACCCTCGGACGCGACGCGAAGGCCAAGTCGGAAGGCGCGTCCGGAAATCTCAACGGCGGCAACATGGCCGGTCTCCTCAATGTGATCGAAACCTGCTGGGGCGACGTCGGCCTCACCTTGTCGATCCCCTATCAGGGCCTGGGCAACTCCGCCATCGCAGCCGTCGCCACCGATGAGCAACTCGAACGTTTCGGCAAGGTGTGGGCCTCGATGGCGATCACCGAGCCCGGATTCGGGTCCGACTCCGCAGCGGTGACCACCACCGCCGTGCTCGACGGCGACGAGTGGGTTCTCAACGGCGAGAAGATCTTCGTGACCGCGGGCGAGCGCTCGACGCACGTCGTCGTGTGGGCGACCGTGGACAAGTCCCAGGGTCGGGCCGCGATCAAGTCGTTCGTCGTGCCGCGGGAAGCACCGGGCCTCAGCGTGGCCCGGCTCGAGCACAAACTCGGTATCAAGGCGTCCGACACTGCCGTCCTGCTGCTCGACAACTGCCGCATTCCCAAGGACAACATCCTCGGCTCACCCGAGGTGAACGCCGAAAAGGGTTTCGCCGGGGTCATGCAGACCTTCGACAACACCCGTCCGATCGTCGCGGGTATGGCAATCGGTCTCGGCCGTGCGGTGCTCGAGGAGTTGCGCGCCATCCTCAAGGACGCCGGAGTCGAGGTGTCCTACGACGTGCCCGCCAACAACCAGCACGCCGCGGCCGCCGAATTCCTTGCACTCGAGGCAGATTGGGAGGCCGCGTATCTGCTCGCGCTCCGCGCGACGTGGATGGCGGACAACAAGAAGCCCAACTCTCTCGAGGCGTCGATTTCCAAGGCGAAGGCAGGTCGTACCGGTACGGCCGTCTCGCTCAAGGCAGTCGAACTGGCCGGCACGTACGGCTATTCGGAGCGCCCGCTGCTCGAGAAGTGGTCGCGCGACTCGAAGATTCTCGACATCTTCGAAGGCACCCAGCAGATCCAGCAGCTCATCGTCGCGCGACGCGTGCTGGGCAAGACCTCAGCCGAACTGAAATAGCAGGTCAGAGCGCTCGCTCTTCCACGTCGCTGCCCCCGTCGCCCTCGCTGGCGGCGGGGGCAGCTTCCGTTTTCGACGCTTCCGTCTCATCGTCGGTCCCGACCTGGTCCCGGCCGAGCGCCGAGTCGACTGCCGAACGGGTCCGCTCGTCCTCCCCTGGCCACAGGTGGGCGTACACCTCGAGCGTCGTCGTGGGTGTCGAATGCCCGAGCCGCTCCTGCACCGTCTTCACGCTTGCGCCCGAGAAGGTCAGCGTCGACGCGTAGAAGTGTCGCAGGCTGTGCCAGGTGATCTCCTCGTCCATCTCGAGACGATCGCGCACCAGCTTGAACGACTTGCCCAGCGTCGACGACGACCACATCTGACCCTTCACAGTTCGAAGGTTGGCATCGACCGGTCCGCACACGGGTTCTCCTCGAGCTCCTTCGCGAGCGCTTCGAGCGCCACGTCCGGCAGCGGCAGGCGACGGCTCATCTTCGTCTTCAGTGGAACCCACGAGAACTCCGACGTGCCCGCCTTCGATTGCTCCGAGATCGTGGTCTCCTTGCGCAGGAAGTCCACCGACGGATCCGCAGACCCGCGAGCTCGCCCGCACGCAGTCCCGTCGCCGCGCCGACGACGATCATGCGCCAGGGTCGGATGCACCGGCACCGCTCCCCTACCCTTCGGCACGCCTCGTCGGGCCGCGTCTACGAGAAGCCACACCTGCTCGCCGGTCAGGATCTCGGCGCGGGTGACCGCCTTGTAGCCGCGTCGCCGAGTGGAGATCCCGGCGCACGGTGATTGCGCAGCAAACCATCGGACACTGCCATGTTCATGCACCCGGCGAGCTGGCCCGAGAAGTTCCGCACCGTCGCATCACTGAGGCCTTCGCAGCCCTTCACCCATGAGTGGCCGGTGCGCAGCTCGTGTTGCCAGTCGCGCACGTGCGAGCCGCGGAGTTTCCCGATCGGGGTGCCGGCAAGCCGACCGAGATTACGGCCGACCTGCTCGTGTACCTTACGGGTTCCGTCCGTATGTGCGGCTTGCTCCCATGAGCGCCACAGGTGGGCGACGGTGATCTCCTGCGACTTCGGGTCGATCCAGTCGCCGTCGCGGACTTCCTTCTCGCGGTCGCGGACCCAGTCCTTCGCATCCCGCTCGAAGTCGAACGTCTTGGTGCGCTCTTTGCCGTCGGCGCCGATGTAGCGCGCGACCCACCGCACCTTCCCGCCGCGGATGCACTTCTGGGGCTTCATCAGTTTCTCCTCATCCACAGGTCTTTCCACACCTGCACGATGCGGACGGTGACACCGAGGTGATGGGCGATCGCACCTTTCGTGGGTGCCGTGAAGGCGTTCGGCCTCTCGGTACTCGGCAGGGGTGATCAGGATCTGGGCGGCGAACTCGTCGGCCTGGTGCTCCTGCTTGGCGTGCAGCAGATCGTCGAGCGCGCACCGATGCCCGTAGTGGTGGTGCCCGAGCTCGTGACCGAGCGCGCTTACGGCATCGCGTTGACGCAGTCCGGATTCGAGAACGATGCACCGGTGAGATGGGTAGTACCTGGCCGGCTCACTGCTGGGGATGTCCCCCTCGACGACGAAGATCCCAGCAGCGGCGACGGCCTCGTAGAGCCGCTTCACCACCGGTCCTACGGCGTGTAATCGTGGTCCGTCGAGTCATCGTCGTACTCGTCGTCACCCCGGGTCATTGCCACGTACTCCTCTCCCTCCAATTCCTCGAGAGTGGGAGCGGACTGGGGTTTGAGCGGATGAACAATGCCACTCGAGCGGCCGGGATTGTGCCGCTGCAGCGTTGGATTGAGTCGAGTCGCGAGTTCGAGAGCAAGCTCGCCTTCGCTGGCGGTTTCGACAAGCTTTCCTTCGCCCTCAAGGAAGCCGAATACCTCGTCGTACGTGAGCTTGCCCGGAAGAAGGCCCTCGCCGCCAGTGGGGAGGCGTGGGCATGAGCACACCCGACGAGATCCTCGACAGCGTCCTGGACGTCATCAACGAGATGCCCGACCTCGACGGTCACGGAGCGTGGCGCGAGGTCGGCCCGCTCGAATGGCAGCGCATCTGCGAGAAGCACACGCAAGCCGTCGCATACATCGAGATCAGCACACCCGGCGATGAGATTGAGATCGCGCACCTCGTCGCCGATCCGGATCCCGAGGCGAACAAGCCCGTGTTCGACGACGGCGCCGCGGCCGACCGGGCCCGCGAGATCGCTCTCGACTGCTCTCTGGGGGTAACGCCGTGACCCTCGACCTCACCCCCGGCTCGCCCGAGTGGCGCCGCACGGTCACCCGCCTCGAAGGTCCCTGCCATCCTCGGCGTCTCGCGCTGGCAGTCGCAGTACGCGTTGTGGCACGAGATGGCCGGCCTTGTCGATCCGGCGCCGATCAGCCAGGCGACGCAGGAGCTGTTCGACTACGGCCACGCAGCTGAGCTCGCTGCCCGCGAGTTCTGGCTGCGACGTAATCCGGGTTGGCGGGCATCACAGAAGGAGGTGCAGTACCACCGCACCAACCTGCCCGGAATCTGGCTTGCCGCCGCCACCATCGACCGACGGGCATCACGTGGTTCGAGCCGCAAGATCGTCGAGGTCAAGACCGCACGCGACCTCGAGGAGTTCGGCGACGACGGATCGGGCGAGATCCCGATCGACTACTGCCGATCTCGCGCAGACCATCGTCGAGCGCGTTGCCGCCTGGGTCGCTTCCATCGACTCCGGCACCCCGCCCGAACTCGACAACTCCGTCACGACGTACGAGTGCCTGCGCAGGTTGCACCCGGACATCGATCGGGACGTAGAGGTCAAACTCGATGAACAGCTCGTCGCCGATTACCTGCGCACCGTCGCGGACCGGAAGCTCCTCGAGTCCGAGGAGCGCGGCCTGAAGATCCAGATCCTCGACCGCATGGGCCGCGCCCAGTACGCGATGCGCCAAGGCCACAAGATCGCCGATCGCCGCAACGCGAGGGGCGACAACGTCTCTCTCTACCCGAACAGCAAGTCCGAGTTCCTCGAAGGAGTAAGTGCATGACCGAGATCCAGCAGTACCAGCCCGGCGCGCCCGCGCCGATGCCGGGCGGTGACGCCCTCGATGCGCTCATGCGGCAGGCCGAAGCCATGAACGCCGCCCACAAGCTTGGCTCCGCGCTTGCCGGCACGAACATGGTGCCGAAGGACTACCAGGGCAAGCCCGACAATGCGACTGCCGCGATCCTCTACGGCGCCGAGGTGGGTCTGACAGCGATCCAGTCGCTGCAGGGCCGCGCCCCCGTATCGGTTGGCGAAAAAGACAATCAAGTCGCGAACTGTGATCGGCGTCGAGTTCGCGATCGCTACACGGTTCCTCAACCAGGCCTTCTTCTTCAGATATTGGATGGGGGAAGGGGTACTCCGGGTCATCGGTAGCCTCGGGCTCAAAATTTGCTTGCCAGAAGTTCTTCGGTGGTCGCGAATATTGCTCACGCATCCAGGGCTCAAGTTGAGCGAGGATGTGGGGTGGCGGGACCACGTGGTCCGCATCTTCCGGGACGCATATCGAATGCGTAGTTGGTGTTTCCGGTTGGCGATGTCGATCAATGTCTGCGACTCAAGAAACATGTTTCGAAGGATGAGCGACAGAGGGATCACTTCATCGGCCGAAGCGGACGGCTGAGCGCCAACCTTCATCTGCTGGGAATGTCCATCCAAAAAAACCCGTAGCGCGCGCTGCTGGGCGCGAGATTGCAGGATCTCGTCAGGTATCAGATCGTCGTCGTCCACCTTGACCATATTGCCGGACAGAAAAAGTCAGCGATGTCACGAACTCATCCTGCCCTGCCTCCTGTTCAGCAAAGCCCGCGCCGACGGGCTTCGGCCGTCAGGCTCTCGATAGCTTCACGTGCGATAGCTACCCCGGCAACCTCCCGCGTGGATATGAAATGGTGAAGTCTTCGTTCCCAGAACGCTTTGCTCTCCAGTAGTTCCTCGTCGGATTGATTCGCGGCGTCACCGAAGTTCACCATGCTCCGATTTTCGCACCGCAGGGTTGCGACGAGGGTCACACTCTGGTCTCGTGCTGTCGCAAACGCCGGTGCCTGACCGGATAGATGTGCGCCAGTCGGTGATTTTTTGGGGCAACCCGCTCGTAACGCATCCTTATGAGCGGCGTGAGACATCCCGGTAGGTCACGATGGACAGATGACTCGATTTCTCCAAGAAGTACAGACGAGCATCGACGCACTGGAGGCTCGACTCGATGTCGATGACCCAGGAATGGCGGGTGCCGGCGGTATCGCGAACGCCCTTACTGTGCCGCCAGACGCGCGTGAGCGTCACCGTCTGGAAGAAGCGATCCGGGAACTCTACAGCTTGAAAGGCAGTGTCGAACCACCGCGCTCGCCTATGCCTCGCCCAGAAATACGGGAGCGGCATCGCGAGATCCAGCGAGAGTTCGGATTGATTCCACCTGACGCCCGGCCGTAACGCGTCCCCATACCCTGCGCGAAATGGCCCCGCCCTCCGAAGAGGGCGGGGCCATTCGTCGCATCCGGTCTTCCTACCCGATCTTTCCCTGCGCGATTCGAGACAGTGTGTCGGTCATGTAGGGAAACCCTTCCGCCGCTTCAAACAGCTCATCGCGGACCGAGTCCTCGTCGAATCGTGTTCGCGCTTCCTCGTAATGCGGAATATGGAGGCGTCGCGCGAGGTCAACGAACTCGTTGAGGTCCGCCGGGACCACGGCGTTGCCGCCCTTGAGGGGGCCTGGCGACAGCAACGAAAGGAGAGTGGAGAGACCGTCGTCGCCGAGGTAGCGAGTCAACTCGACGCTGAACGAGTCAACCTGTCCGCTACTAGGGTCGCACTGCTTGTGCACAATCTTCCAGCCCAAGACTTGGTCGTTCGAATCTCGCTTCCCAATGACCACGGCCATTTCGGGATTCGTGATCGGATCGTTGCAGGTATCGCAGGTCCATTGCGTTACAGAGCCCAAGGGGGACACCACCTTCGGTATTGTCAACCGGTTGATCATGCAGAGACGGACCATAGCAGGGCTACCGTGCCCTACTGGGCAACAGCCCAATTAAGGTTCGTGCTCCACGGCGCCACAGAACTACGCGTCGACGACAACGGGACCCAACATGATGTCGGGTCCCGTTGTCAGTGCAGGGAGTTACGCCGGCGCGATCTCCACGAACACAACATCCGCAGAGAAGGGAATGCGCAACCTCTGCGTCGATGACGGAGTCGTGGGAGTCATTCCCCACGTCACCGTCGCGTGCCACGAGCCCCGCGGGTCCGTGATCACAGGAATCAATTCCTCGATCCTGCCCTGACGCCAGTAGCCGTCAGCCTCTCCCGCGAGGAACTTGCCCACGTAGGAACGGTTGAGGTCCCGTCCCTTTACGACGGTCTGGCGGACCCGAGTGGCGGCGTCCTCTGCGGACACAATCTCAAGCTGATCTTCGGACACAGTGCTTCCGTTCTCCAGCGCCTCGCGCTTGCAGGCCGCCGAGGCTGACTTACTGGAGTTGCAATTTGAAGGCACCCGGAGTTAAGTTACAGTTGCGACGCTGAACCACCCTGGGCGGATGATCACGGTTGTGATCATCCCTGCGGTGGTAACCATATCGTGATCAAACTGTTATCCACACCCAAGATTATCCGTTTGAGTGTGAGTTCGGTCACAATAGGTCTTGTGACCTCGAGAAATTGAGAAAGAAGACCTACGATCTGGCTCCTTGGGCACCTCACCTCTCCAGGTGGGGTGCTTTTTTATGTGGAACCGAGAGTGAACGGATGACGTAGGCCCTGCGTCTAACTGGACGTCACCCCAGACGAAGTTCGTGAGCGATTGCGCGTCATGGGAATGCTCGAGCACTCTGAGATGAGGAGCGCGGGCGGGTGCTTCCCGGACCGAAGTCCCACCGCCCGTGCTCGAACATCTTATCGAACAGTCAGTTGCCGCGGCTTTCGATGTTGCGATTCCGCACCGACGTCGCTACGCAATTCTGCACGAGTGAGCCGTACTCGTCGCCGGCGGAAATCCCGAGGATGCTGCGACCATCTACTGCCACGCTGCGCTCGCGCGCATCGCTCGACAATGAGTAGAGCACCCCGTCGCTCAATGCCCAGACGTCTGCCGACGAAACGCGCTCGCCAGCCGCGTCGTGAATATTTCCGGCGACATAAGTCACGCCCTCCCCCTCGACGGTCCACGGATCCTGGAGATGTACGTCGTCGACGAGCGCGGTATCAACGAGCGTGACCGTGCCGGACGGGGCCGCGGTGCAGCGCGGATCGAGCGCAGTCGTC
Organism: Rhodococcus sp. NPDC058639; assembly: GCF_042717545.1. Lineage (NCBI taxonomy): Bacteria > Bacillati > Actinomycetota > Actinomycetes > Mycobacteriales > Nocardiaceae > Rhodococcus > Rhodococcus sp. NPDC058639. The sequence goes on along the minus strand of NZ_JBHXRF010000006.1, from coordinate 289,019 downwards.
GTCAGGGCGGATGCCGAGGTCGACGCAGGAGCGGAGGTGGTTGCGGCGGTGCTTGTCGTCGCGGCGACAGTCGTAGTGGTCTCCACAACCGCGTCGTCGGTGTCGGTGGATCCGCCACAGGCAGCGAGCAGTAGAGCGGCGGGCAGGGCGATGAGTGCGGCACGAAGTTTCACGATCGGATCATCGCGTCCGGTCTGTCTCCGCGTTACTGACGCGGGGCGGTCCCGACTCCGCTCCCTTAGCGCTCGAAATCACCCCACAGATCCCACACATCAAACAGGTCATGACCTGCACGAACCCGATTCGCCCTGGTAGCCTCCCATTCCTGTGAAGATCCTCGACATCTTCGAGGGCACCCAGCAGATCCAGCAGCTCATCGTCGCGCGACGCGTGCTGGGCAGGACGTCGGCGGAGCTGAAGTAGCCTGCTCCTCAACCGAACAGACCGACGGGCGGCACCACGAGGTGCCGCCCGTCGGTCGTCTCGGGGGGGATCAGCGGGCGCGGAGTGCGTCCAGGATGTGCGGACGGGCCCGCCACAGTTCCTCGGACCAGTACGGCCAGCTGTGGGTGCCGACGTTCGGGAAGTTGTACGCCGCACCGATACCCAGACTGTCGAGGCGGGCCTGGAACGCCCGGGTGGTCGCGAGCGACAACGCTTCGAGTCCCATGCCGTTGGCGGTGTTCACGACGTCCACCATGTTCTCGACGTGGTTGGCGTATCCGGGGATCCCACTGCCTGCGGAGATGTACATCGGCAACCCGCGCAGGCTCTCGGCCTGAGTGAACGGGTCGTTGCGCGCCCACGACTCGTCCCACGGCGGACCATACATCGCGTCGACGTTGTAGAGGCCGGCGTCGAGCATCGCGATCCGGATCGCGGAGCGCATGCCCGGAGCGTTGAGCCACAGGTAGCCGGAGAAGGATGCGGCGAACTTGAACTGGTCACGGTGGTGCGCCGCGAGGTTCAGCGCCGCCGTGCCGCCCATCGACAGTCCGGCGATGCCGGTGCGGGTGCGGTCGACCCCGCGCGCGGCGAGCGCTGCGGGCAGGTGACGAGTCAGGAACGTCTCCCACTTGTACGTCACGCTCTGCTGGTTGAAGTTGCTGGCGTTGTACCAGTCGCTATACCAACTGGACTCGCCGCCCACCGGCATCACGAGCGTGACGTTGTCGAGCGCGAACTGCTCGAAGGCGTTCGTCTCGAACGACCAGGCGTTGGCGTCCGGGCGGGCACGCATGCCGTCGAGCAGGTACAGCGCCGCGCTGCCGCCGCGCTTGGCCCACTGCACCTGGCACTTGATCGGGCCCATCTCCGAGTTCACCCAGAGCTCTTCGTACCCTCCCGCGGGTACTGCCTTCGCGACTGCCGGAACCGAGGTGGTCATGGCCGCGGCGCCGGCGAGTCCGGCTGCGCCCGCGAGCGCAGTCTTGAGCATCGTTCGCCTACTGAGCGAGGAATTGTCGGAGCGGGTCACGCGGAGCACCTGCACCCTTTCTGTGGGCATGTTCGCCCACGGACGATCGGTCGAGTGTTCTTCGAGTACATCGGTGCCCGCTGCGCCCGTATTACCCCGATCCGTCTCCCCTCGGTGCGAATCGCCTGGTCGCGGGGGTTCTTCAGTGACATGTCCCACCATGCGCAGACGTGCGAGACGGTGGGCGCGTCCGATGATCCGGACATTCCGCCCCTTGTGACGCGTATCACTACTAGGGTGGGACACACGCCGTTCCCTCTATCCATGCACGCAGCCGAAAGGGCCTCCCGATGCCGGTGCTCGACCTCGCCAAAAATGTCCGCGGTGCCCTCGACAGCGTCACCGACGCGGTCGGTGCTCTCGCCGTGATGCGGCGGGCGGGCCTCCTCCACTTCCCCCGGGTCGACCAGAGCCTCGCCACCATTGCCGCGGCGCGTAAGTACGGGCCCTTCGCGGGGCCGGTGCACGCTCACGCCGCTCGCGGGTCGGACGTGGCCGCCATCATCGACGAACGGGGCGAGGTCACCTACCGGGAACTCGAAGTCTGGTCGAACGGGCTCGTGCACGCGTGGAAGAACGCCGGCGTCACTCCGGGCTCGTCGATGGGGATCATGGCCCGAAATCATCGCGGGCTCGTCGTCACGATGCTCGCAGCCGCCAAGCTCGGTGCGCGTCTGGTGATGATGAACACCGGGTTCGCCCCGCGCCAGCTCGCGGAAGTAGCGGAGCGGGAGGCGGTCACGACGTTCGTGTTCGACTCCGAGTTCGCCGACGTCGCCGCCGCCCTCCCCGAGAGCGTGCGTCGTTACGTGTCGTGGAAGGACGACGAGGTCCCTGGTGTTCCCACGCTCGAGGAAGCGATCGAAGGAGTCGACGCCTCCGCGCCTCCGGCACCGCCGGTCTTCGGGGGATTCGTGCTTCTGACCAGCGGCACGACCGGAACACCGAAGGGCGCGCCGCGCGGTCGCACCTCGCCGCTCGCCTCTGCCCAGTTCCTCGACCGGGTGCCGCTGCGTCCGGGTCAGACCATGCTGATGGCCGCTCCCGCGTTCCACGGCACCGGGGTGTCGCAATTCGCGATCGCACTCGCCTTGGGGCAGACGATCGTGATGATGCGCCGCTTTACGCCGACGGACACGCTGAGCCTGATCGACCGGCACCACGCGAACGTGCTGGTCGTGGTGCCGACGATGCTCCAGCGAATTCTCGACCTCGGTCCGGAGAAGATCGCGGAGTACGACACGTCGCGCTTGAAGATCATCTTCTCGGCGGGCTCGGCGCTCTCCCCCGATCTGTGCCGCCGCACGCGCGAGTCCTTCGGAGATGTGCTGCACAACCTGTACGGGTCCACCGAGTGCGCCGTGGCAACCGTCGCGACACCGGAAGACATCCGCCTCGCCCCGGGTACTGCGGGGCGCCCTCCCGTGACCTGCCGGGTCGCGTTGTTCGATCCGGACGGTCACCGCATCACCGAACCCGGCGTCGTGGGCCGCATCTTCGTCTCCAGCGGACTGAGTTTCGCCGGGTACACCGACGGCCGCGACAAGGAGCGCATCGACGGAATGCTCTCGATCGGCGACCTCGGGCACTGGGACGAGCAGGGACGACTCTTCGTCGACGGTCGCGACGACGACATGATCGTCTCCGGCGGAGAGAACGTCTATCCGCTGGAGGTCGAGAACCTGCTCGCCGAGCGGGAGGACGTGCTCGACGTGGCGGTGGTGGGGATCTCGGATGCGGAGTTCGGGCATCGGCTCCGCGCGTTCGTCGTGCCGTCGCCGACCTCTACGCGCGACGGCGAGGACATCAAGGTCTTCGTACGGTCCAACCTCGCGCGGTACAAGGTGCCGCGCGAGGTGATCTTCCTGGACGAACTGCCTCGCAACGCGACCGGAAAGCTGTTGCGCCGGGTACTCGTCGAGATGGAGCTGCCACACACTGGGGCCGACGAGGGCGAATCTGCCGCGCCCACAGGCTGATCCGCAGTACACAACGTGCAAGGCCCGGGAATCACATGTGATTCCCGGGCCTTGTCGTGGTAGCGGGGACAGGATTTGAACCTGCGACCTCTGGGTTATGAGCCCAGCGAGCTACCGAGCTGCTCCACCCCGCGTTGCATGATCGAACCTACAGGAGCGCGGAATCGGAAAGCAAATCGCGCGGTCGACTGCCCGAATCCGCAGATTCACCCGCTCGAACGAGTGAGGGGTGCCACGAAGTTCGCATGATCCCCAACACATAACGCTCCGGTAACGATCTTGTCTCGCTAGCGCAACACGCCGTAGTGACCTGCGACGACGTGTTTTTTCTTTCCCACATCGTGCACCCGCGTCGTAACAATTCGCGGGATGAACCGGCCGAAAGGGACTTGTACCTTCGGTGCCGGTTCGACACAACCGAACCACCGCCGGCCCGCCGCCGTCCACTCTGCCCCCGCGGGATCCGGTGGCGACGACACAGTCCGAGGGGCGGAGAGCGCGGACACGCGCCCGGACGTCGGCACCTCGAGTGCGCCGGTCTCCGGGGCCACCGCAGTCCGCGAGCGCGAGAGGATCACCACGCATGACCAAGTTCTTCAGCAAACGTACCGTCGGCACCGTCCTCGTCACCGGAGTCCTGGCGACCGTTCCGCTCGCACTGGCAACCGGTACCGCGTCCGCCGCTACCCACAACTGGGATGCGGTGGCGCAGTGCGAGTCCGGTGGTAACTGGTCCATCAACACGGGCAACGGTTACTACGGCGGCCTGCAGTTCTCGCAGAGCACCTGGGAGGCCAACGGCGGCACCGGCATGCCGCACCAGGCCTCGAAGGAGGAGCAGATCCGCGTCGCCGAGAACACGCTGCAGACGCAGGGCCCGGGCGCGTGGCCCGTGTGCGGTCAGTATCTGACGGTCGAAGAGCCGGCACCCGCACAGGCGCCCGCACCGGCACCGGCACCGGCACCGGCACCGGCTCCCGCCCAGGAAGCACCCGCTCTCCCCGCCGAGGTGCAGCAGTACGTCGATATCGCGATCCCCGCCGTTCCCGCCGAGGTCCATCAGTACATCGACGTCGCGCGCGGTGTAGCCGTGGAGTACGGCTACGGCGAGCAGTTCGACCAGGTCCTCAACGCCCTGCCCGGCGTCTGATCCGGCCGACCCCCGGCGTCCGCCGTCACGAAACGAAGCGGGGCCCCGCGGTAGAAACCGCGGGGCCCCGCTTCTTTCGTCGTCCGCACCGCTCTGCGGGCGGTTCACCGGACGCGGAGATCAGCCTCCGCTGGACTCGTAGGCGTCCGTCGCGCGCTGCAACCGTTCCAGCGCCCGGCCGTACGCGGCGAAGTCACCGCTGCTCTGCGCCTCGGCGAGCTCGCTGAGTGCGGCATCCAGTTCGGCAACCGCAGCATCGCGGCCCGCCGGGATCGGCGCAGCCGGGGACGGCTGGTCGCCGGGCGCCGACTCGGCAGAGCCTTGCACCGCTTCCTCACGCGCCTCGTCCTCGACTTCGGCCGTCGGGACTGCCACTCCGCCCGGAGCGGTGGCGGCATCGCCCACGCCTGCGCCGAACACCTGGTCGAGCGCTGCCGCGAGGGTCGGCGCGTAGCCGATCCGCACGCCGCCACCGGTACCCGGCTCCCGGTAGCTCACGAGCACCCGCGAAAGCTGCGGGAACGTCGAGGTGCTACCCGCCGTCGGGTTGCGTTCGGTGTACATCGGCTGCACGTAGAGGATCCCGCCTTCAGCGATCGGCAACGTGAGCAAGTTGCCGTACTGGATCCGGTTCGATCTCTCGAGCAGGGTGCGTTCGGAGGCGACACGCGTGTCGGAAATCATCGCGTTCTGCGTTTGTTCCGGACCGAAAGTCTGCGTATCGGTAGGCAATTGCAGAATCGTGAACTTGCCGTAGTTCTCCGGGTCGGCCTCCACCGAGATGTACGCAGAGAGGAACTGCCGGTTGTAGCCGACCATCGCCGAGGTCAACCTGAATGCCGGCTCGGCATTCTCCTGGTTACCCGTGAGCAGGTAGTACGGCGGCTGGTTGGCGCTGGTGTCCACGGTGGGATCCGCGGGCACCGACCAGAACGCGTTGTTGGTGAAGAACTCACGCGGGTCGTCGACGTGGTACTTCGCGAGCATCTCCCGCTGGACCTTGAACAGATCCTCCGGGTACCGGAAGTGCGAGCGCAGTTCGTCGGAGATCTGATCCTGCGGGGTCACCGCATCCGGGAACACGCCCATCCACGCATCCAGAACCGGGTCTTCCTCGTCGACCTGGTACAGGGTGACGGTGCCGTCGTAGGCATCGACGGTCGCCTTCACCGAGTTGCGGATGTAGGAGACCTCCTTGCGCGGGATCAGTCGACCGGTGTTCTGATCGATGCTGTCCTCGACCAAGCCTTCGAGGGACGCGCGCTGCGCGTACGGGTAGTCGTCGAGCGTGGTGTACGCGTCGACGATCCACACGATTCGCCCGTCGACAGCGGCCGGGTAGGCGTCGCCGTCCGCGGTGAGCCACGGAGCGACCTTGGTGACGCGCTCGCGCGGATCGCGGTTGAACAGGATCTTCGAGTTTTCGCCGATGGCGCTCGAGAAGAGGATGTTCCGTTCGGCGTACTTCGCCGCGAAGGCGAGACGGTTGAACCAGTTGCCGATCCCGACGCCACCGCTGCCGGTGTACGTGTACTTCTCGGTGTCGGTGTCGTACTCACGCGGGCCGGACGCGTCCGCGCTGTTACCGACGATCGAGTAATCCGGGTCCGCCTCGGCGATGACCTCACCGAAGTAGATACGCGGCTGCTCGACCGGGATGACCTGGTTCTCGGCGGCGAGCGACGCGAGGTCGCTGATCATGTAGACCGGGTAGCCGCTGTTGCTGTTCGCGGCCTCTTCCGCCGATGCGCTCGCCGCAGCGTTGACCCGGTTCGCCGGAGCGGTGACCAAGCCGTTGCCGTGGGTGTACACGGTGTGGCGGTTGATCCAGTCGGTCTGGTTGCCCGTCAAACTGGTCGGCGAGAGCTCACGAGCCGCAACGATGTAGTCCTCGACCTTGCCGTCGACCTCGTACCGGTCGATGTCGAGCGACTCCGGGTAACCGTAGAAGTTCTTCAGCTGCGTCTGCTGCGTGAACGTTCGGGGCAGGACGTTGGGATCGAGCAGGCGGGCATTCGCGATCGTCGTGATGTCGGCCGGAACGTCCTCGGGGGATGTGGTGCCCACCCCCGGGTAGTCCTTGTACTCGACCTTGTCGTCGGTGATCCCGTACGCGACCCTCGTGGCAGCGATATTCCGCTCGATGTACTCGCTCTCCTTGTCTGCCGCGTTCGGACGGACGGAGAACTGCTCGACCATCAGCGGGTAGACAGCGCCGACCAGGATCGACGAGAGCACCAGCAACGCCGTCGCGAGCGCAGGAATGCGCAGGTCGCGCAGGAAGATCGCGGCGAAGAACGCGATCGCGCAGATGACGGCGATCGCAAGCAGGATCAGCTTCGCGGGGAGCACCGCGTTGATGTCGGTGAAGCCCGGTCCGGTGAACGTGGGCTCCTTGCGTCCGCTCCAGAGCAGCTCGTACCGGTCGAGCCAGTACGCGACGGCCTTGAGTGCGACGAAGACACCGGCCAGCACGGCGAGCTGAACACGTGCGGCAGTGGACACACTGCCACCGCGGCCCGCGAGGCGGATGCCGCCGAAGATGTACTGCGTGACGAGGTTCGCGAAGAACGCCAGCACGACGGCCACGAACAGCCAGTTGAGGACGAACCGGTAGAACGGCAGGTCGAAGGCGTAGAAGCCGACATCGAGTCCGAACTGCGGGTCGGTGGTACCGAAATCACCGCCGTTGAAGAACATCTGCACGGTCACCCAGCTCGCCTGAGCGACGAGTCCGGACAGCACACCCAGGACGATCGGGATGCCGAGCCCGAATGCGCGCATCCGGGTCAGCACGCTCGTGCGGTAGCGGGCCACCGGATCGTTGGGACCGGTGGTGGGGACGAATACCGGCCGTGACCGGTACGCGAGCAGCATCGCCAGCCACACGGCGACGCCGACGAAGAGACCCACCGCGAAGAACAGCAGGAGTCGGGTCAGAAGAACCTTGATGTAGACGTCGCGGAAATCGACTTCTCCGAACCAGAGCCAGTTGGTGTACGTATCCACCAGGCGCGGCCCCAGCAACAGCAGCACAGCGGCCACCAATGCGAGAACCAGCAGCACTTTGCTCCGTCTCGACAACGTCGGTACTCCGGTCGGGGGCCTCATGCCCACGTGCCACGCTCCCAATCGTCCGGCGGCGAGAAGAACGCCGCGAATGTATACCTCGTGCGTCACACCGCGTGACCGTTTCGCCCCACTCTACGGACTAGTCGCAGGACAGGTACGCGGTCCTCGATCCGGGGCCGGCGGCATCGGACCCACAGCCGACACCGATCCAACCCACCAATGACAGGATAGGCGTGTGAATCAGCACCTTCCCGTCCCTTCCGAAGCCGCCCTGTCGCGTACCGTCCACGAGATCATCGACTACGTCGATGCCGAGGGATGGGACCAGCCGCCCGTCATGTTTGCGCTGGTACCGACTGTGCTGCTCGCGGCGTCGGAGCCGAGCCTCGGCGACCAGCTCGACGAGGGACACGAATACACGCCGATCGCACAGGAAGCGTTTCCGGAGGACGTGCAAGGCGGAAGCCCCGCCCTCGGAGAGTTCCTCGCGACCACGAGCTGGCCTTCCTCGGTGGCGGGCTGCGCACTCGTCCAGGAGATCGTGGTCCTACCGCCCAACGCCGAAGCCGACCTCGACGACGCGGTGCTTCCGCTCGTCACCGATTCTCACTCGGTGGACGAGGCCGCCCGCTTCGCAGCGCACGCACACCCCGACAGCAGACGAGCGCGGCTGATCGCGGCGGTGCTGCGTGACGGGCCGGCGATGACGTTGCTGCAGCTCCGTCCCCTCGACGACGACGATCCCTTCGCCGGGGCGGAATTGCGGACCTACGAGAACCTCGCTCCCGAGGTGGTCGGGGCGCTGTACGCGACCCTGGAAGCAGAAGAAGACGACTGACGGGCTCAGCAGGTGGGGGCGTCGCCGCCCGCGGCGATCGATTCGAGCGCGGCGGCCGCGCCCTCGAGCGTCTCGACCTTGACGAGCCGGACACCGTCCGGCTCGTTGGTGAGCGCCTCGGCGCAGTTGTCGGCGGGCACGAGGAACACCTCGGCGCCGTCCTCGTCCGCGGCCGTGAGCTTGTGGGTGATGCCGCCGATGGGGCCGACGATGCCGTCGGAGTCGATGGTTCCGGTACCCGCGACGTTCAGCCCACCGTTGATCTCGCCGGGACTGAGCTTGTCGACGAGCGCGAGACTGAACATCAACCCGGCCGACGGCCCGCCGATGTCGGCGAGGTTGAAGACCACCTCGAACGGCACGTCGGGGATCTCCTCGGTCGCGATACCGAGGAATCCCGCGCCCTCCCCGCCGGGTCGCTCCCCCACCACGACGTCGATGGTTTCCTCGGCGTCGCCGCGCAGGACGGTGATCGCGACGCTCTCGCCGGGAGCGACCGCTCCGACCGCACGCTGCACCTGTCCGGCCGTCTCCACCGGTTCACCCGCGATCGCCACGATCCGGTCGTCCACCTGCAGGTGACCAGACGCGGGGGCGTCCTCCGCGATCTCTGCCACCCGGAGCGTGACGGGCAGATCCAGGTAGTGCAGGGCAGCGAGTTCGGCACTGCGCTCCGACTGTGCGAACTGGGCTTGATCGACTGCTCGCACCTCGTCCTTGCTGCGGTTGGGCGGATACACCTGTTCCCGTGGGGCCAGTCCGTACCGGCCGCTGAGCCACGCCGTCACCGTCTGCGCGAGGTTGAGATTGTCGGTGACACCGACGGTCGTCATCACGAGGCTGCCCGTCGTCTCGTCCGTTTCGACGCCCTCGATCTCGATGACAGGCTTGTCGTCCACGTCGCCGAGCGTGTCGAACGTGGGCCCAGGACCGAGAGCGACATAGGGAACGGTCAGATTGAACGCGATCAGGACGAGGGTGAGAACCGGGAGCAGCACGGCGAGAGGCATCACGAAGCGTCGATTCACCCGGCCAGAGTATCGGGCCGATCATGTTCGCGGTCAGCGTGACCACGATGCCCGTGCTCAGGCAGCGCGCCTTGTACCGTTGAGAACATGAGTGACACGCCCTTCGGATTCTCGAATCCCGACGACGACCCCGACCGCAAAAAGGACGAGGGTTCAGGAAGCGGGGGTGGGAACCCGTTCGGCTTCGGCATCCCCGGCGGCGACAATCCGTTCGGCGCGCAGGGCTTCGATCCCGCGCAGTTCGGGCAGATGCTGAGCCAGTTCGGACAGATGCTCGCCGGAATGGGCAGCGCGATGGGCACCGGCGGCGCCGGCCCGGTCAACTACGAGATCGCCTCCAAGCTGGCACGCCAGCAGATCGGCTCGGTCACTCCCGTCTCTGCGGGTACCGCCGACGCGGTGCGCGACGCGTCGCGGCTCGCGGAATTGTGGCTCGACGCTGCGACGACGCTGCCCGCAGGCGCCACCAAGACCGTCGCCTGGACGCCCGTCGAGTGGCTCGAGAACACCCTCGACACCTGGAAGCGACTGTGCGACCCGATCGCCGAGCAGGTCAACGGCATGATGCTGCAGGGTCTGCCTGAAGAGGCCCGCGCGATGGCCGGACCGATGATGGGCATGTTCTCCCAGATGGGCGGGGTCGCGTTCGGCTCCCAGCTCGGTCAGGCGCTCGGCCAGCTCTCCAAGGAGGTCATGACCTCCACCGATATCGGCCTGCCGCTGGGCCCGGCCGGCACCGCAGCCCTGCTGCCCGCCGCGATCGAGGAGTTCGGTGAGGGCCTCGAACAACCGGCCCAGGAAATCCTCGTGTTCGTCGCCGCGCGGGAAGCTGCGCATCAGCGGCTCTACAGCCACGTGCCGTGGCTGCGGCAGCGGCTCCTCGCGATCGTCGAGGAATACGCCCGCGGAATCCGCATGGACATGTCGTCGATCGAAGATCTGGCGCAAGGTCTCGACCCGTCCGCGCTGAGCGATCCGTCCAAGATCGAGGAAATCCTCAAGCAGGGTGCCTTCGAGCCGCAGACCACACCCGAGCAACTGGCAGCGCTCGAACGACTCGAGACGATGCTCGCGCTGGTGGAGGGCTGGGTCGAGACAGTCGTGATCGATGCCCTCGGCGACCGGCTTCCCGGTGTGCCGGCGCTGAGCGAGACGCTGCGTCGTCGCAGGGCGACCGGCGGACCCGCCGAGCAGACGTTCGCGACCCTCGTCGGTCTCGAACTGCGTCCCCGCAAGCTGCGGGAAGCCGCGGCGCTGTGGCGTCGGCTCACCACCGACGCCGGAGCGGACGCCCGCGACAAGGTGTGGGAGCACCCGGACCTGTTGCCGGATTCGTCGGATCTCGACAATCCCGCCGCATTCGTCGACCGCGTCATCGGTGGAGGCACCAGTGCCTTCGAGGATCCGATCGCACAGCTTCGCGAGACGATGGAACGCGAGCGTGCCGAGAAGGATCGGCCGGACGACGGGGACGACACCGCCGACCGCGAGCCGGACGACGATTCCGGAAAGAATTCCTGACACCACGTCGTCGCTGATAGAAGGCGCGATCGCCCTGTGGACAACACCGTCGGGGGCGACCGCGGCGGGCTGGGTGCCTGTGATGCTGCCCGTATGACATCCCCCGTGCGGGCGGCCGCAGGTCTCGTCCTCGATCCCGATGTGCTGGTGCTGCACCGAGCCGAGGGTTCGGTGCAGCTCGGGTGGGGTCCCGATACTGCCGCACTCATCGTGCCTCCCGACGGCATGGACGCGTTCGATGTCCGTGCCCTGCTCGTACTGCTGGACGGGAGCCTGTCGTACGAGGCTGTCGTCGAGGCGGCTGCGGCGCGCGGCCTGCCGGCACCCGCTGTCCGGGCGCTGCTCGACGAACTGGTCGGCGCAGGATCCGTGCGGCCGGCGCGACCTGCCTCCGGTACCGCGTCGTCTCCGCCGTGCGTCCGGTTGTACGGAGCGGGGCCTCTCGCACACGCACTCGCCCCGCATCTTTCGCTGTGGGACACGAGGTGGTTCCGGTCGGTTCCGCGTACCGACGACGCCGGTCTGACAACCCGGCTACCGGACTGCGTCGTGCTCGCCGACACCCAGGTGCCCGATCCGCGGCTCGTGCAGATCCTGATGCACCGCCGGGTCCCTCATCTGGCGGTCCGCGTACGTGATGGACGCGGCGTTATCGGCCCGTTCGTTGTTCCCGGCCGTACCAGCTGCCTGCGCTGCGCCGACCTGGCTCGCACCGATGCCGACCCGTCGTGGCCCCGGCTCGCGGCACAGTTGTCCGGACGGGAGGGACGAGCCGAGCGCGCCGTGATCGGAGCCACCGTAGCCGCAGCGGTGGCGCAACTCGACCTGTTCTTCGCCGACACTGCGTCGGCCACGCGGATCTCGGGCGCCGGAGCGCTCGCCCTCGACCGCACGATCGAATGGGATATCCGCAGGACACAGCTCATCACCCGCAGGTGGCACCGCCATCCCGACTGCGACTGCTCGACTATCCCCGTCCCCGTTCAGGCATGATGGGGAGCGTGTCAGACATCCCTCGCAGAAGCTCTTCGCGTACCGCCAAACTCGCGAGCATCCCGCTGGGCATCGCCGGACGCGCCGCTGTAGGTTTCGGCCGGCGCCTCGCGGGTGGTGATCGCGGCGAGATCGACGCCGAGATGACTGCGAAGGCCGCCGAGCAGTTGTTCACGGTGCTCGGCGAGCTCAAGGGCGGCGCCATGAAGTTCGGGCAGGCTCTCAGTGTCATGGAGGCCGCTGTCCCGGAAGAGTTCGCGGAGCCGTATCGCGAGGCACTGACCAAGCTGCAGGCGGCAGCACCTCCACTTCCTGCCAAGTCCGTGCACCGTGTGCTCGATCAGCAACTCGGCACGAAGTGGCGCGAGCGATTCCAATCCTTCGACGACGTGCCCACCGCCTCGGCGAGTATCGGGCAGGTGCACCGCGCGGTGTGGTCCGACGGACGCGACGTCGCCGTGAAGGTGCAGTACCCCGGGGCCGACGAAGCACTGCGCGCGGACTTGCGGACGCTGTCGCGATTCGCGGGAGTGTTCGCGACCATGATGCCGGGCGCGGACGTGAGGGCGCTCCTCGACGAACTGACCGCCCGCACCGAGGAAGAACTCGACTATCGCACCGAAGCCGACAGCCAGCGGGCATTCGCGCGGGCCTTCGACGGCGACGAGAAGTTTCTCATCCCGCGCGTGGTGGCGAGCGCGCCGAAAGTGATGGTGACGGAATGGCTTTCCGCCACGCCGCTGTCGGTGATCATCAGCGAGGGCACCCGCGAGCAACGTGACCGCGCGGGCGCACTCCTCGCCGAATTCCACTTCTGCAGTCCGGCCAGAGCTGGTCTGCTGCACTGCGATCCGCATCCCGGCAACTTCATGTTGCTCGAGGACGGGCGACTCGGCGTGATCGACTTCGGTGCCACCGCCGCGATGCCGGACGGATTCCCCCCGGTGCTCGGGCGCATGGTGCGACTCGCCCTCGAGGAACGTTTCGACGAGTTGACCGCCCTGCTCTACGACGAGAAGTTCGTACTCCCCGGCCGCACTGTCACCGATCAGGAGATCGCCGACTACCTACGGCCCTTCACCGACCCGATTCAGACCGAGTCGTTCCATTTCACGCGGGCGTGGCTGCAGAAGGTGGCGGGCACCGCGACGGATTTCTCGAGTGCGCAGTTCCGGACTGCACGGACGCTGAACCTGCCCCCGGAGTACGCGAGCATCTTCCGGGTCCTGCTCGGATCGGTAGGTATCTGCGCGCAACTCGACGCGCAGGCTCCGTACATGGCGATCCTCACCGAATGGCTGCCCGGCTTCACCGACGACTAGTCGGGTAACCGGGCAGCCGATTCAGGCGTACACCAACTCTTTTCGCGGCTCGGCGACGGTCGTCTTCCGCGGTCGCCCACGGGGGCGCTTCCGGGCGACGACCGCGCCCTGGTTGATGATTTCGCCGCCCCACACACCCCACGGTTCTTCGCGGTCCAGTGCTGCCGCGAGGCAGCGCGCGCGTACGGGACATCCGGCGCACAGTGATTTCGCCAGTTCCAGATCTGCCGGGGCCTCGGCAAACCACAGATCGGGATCGTCGCCGTGACAGGGCAGGGAATCGCCCGCACGGATGGTTTTTTCGCCGACACCTGATGCGGTCGAAGGGTTTTCGCTCGGCACGAGGACTCCTAGAGGTTCGATCGAAGAGATGCGATGCGAACTCCGGCCGAAAAGACAAAGGCCACGGTCCGCTGGGCGGTTGTCCGTGGCCTGGAGTCGGAAGGGACTACCGCGTAGGTGTCCCGACGAGTCGTCCGGCCACGGACGAGAAGGCTGCTGCGCGCCGGCGCCATGTGCGCGGGGCGGCGGATGCGGCGCGCGCCACGACGGGAGCGGCGGCCGCATAGACATTGATGCTGATCATCACGGGCACCTGCTTTCGTCGTCACGCACGGGCTTCTCCCGTGGCAATGCAATACACAATAGTAATGCTGGTGCGATCGGCACAAGTTATTTTCTACCTGCGGTTTTGTCCGATTTTTGTCAAGCGTGGTTCGATTCGCCGCTCGCACCCTCACGCGGGACTAGAGTCCCGGCCATGCCACTGTCGACGACGAAATTTGTATCGGTTCTCGATTGTCCCGATCCCCGCGCACTCGCGGGCTTCTACCGGGGCCTGCTCGGCTGGACCACCGCGCAGGACGACGACCACTGGGTCGAACTCGCGCGCGACGACGCGAATTCGCTCGCATTCCAACGCGCACCCGATTTCACGCCCGCGCGTTGGCCTTCCGAAAGTGTGCACGTACACCTCGACTTCTACGTCCCCGAATTCGAGGACGCCGAACGTCTCGCGCTCGAGCTCGGTGCGACCCGCGTCGACGATCCGTCGAGCACCAAGGATTTCCGGGTGTACCGCGACCCTGCGGGCCACCACTTCTGCCTCTGTGTGGAACCGGTGGGCCTAGATATCTAGCGCCGCCGCCGTACGTTCGCCTCGGACGAGCGCGAGCACGTCGGCGCCGTACTGCTCGAGTTTCTTCGCGCCGATGCCGGGAATCGACACAAGCGCGCGGTCGTCGCGCGGCTGTTGTTCCGCAATCGCCACCAGGGTGTTGTCGCTGAACACGACGTAGGCGGGGACCTTCAGCTCCTTCGATCGCTCGCGGCGCCATTCCTTCAGTGCGACGAGCAATTCCTCGTCGAGGTCGGACGGACAGCCCTCACAACGTCCGAGCATCGTCGAGGTCGTGCCCAGGAGCGGCTTACCGCAGATCCGGCACTGCGGACGCTTCTTCTTCGGTGAGGCCGGCTCGACGATCTTCGACGCCGGAGAACTGTCCGGAATCAGCCCGTTCAGGAAGCGAGACCGCCGCCGTGAGCGGCGCCCGCCTTCGGTGCGCGCCAACGCCCACGACAGCGACAGGTGCACCCGGGCGCGGGTGACACCGACGTAGAGCAGACGACGTTCCTCCTCGATACCCGCTTCGTCCGGTGGAGTGTCCTTGTCTCCGGTGACGTGGGTGATCGGCAGGGTGCCGTCGGTGAGCCCGACGAGGAACACCGCGTCCCACTCGAGCCCCTTCGCCGCGTGCAGCGACGCGAGCGTCACGCCCTGGACCGTGGGAGGCTGGCGCGACTCGGCGCGGGCCGCGAGGTCGCGCAGCAGACCGGTGAGCGTCAGGTCGGGTTCGTGCTCGAGCAGTTCCTCGGTGAGCTGGACCAGCGCCGTGAGCGAGGACCACCGTTCGCGGGCCTGCGCGCCGGTGGGTTCGGTGTCGGTCAGCCCCAGTGGCACCAGCGTGGCACGCACCAGCGTGACGAGATGGGAACCACGATCGGCGCCCTCGGGCAGGTCGTTGCGTGCGTCGACCTGTCGAAGCGCGTTGACCGCCTGCCGCACCTCGGCGCGGTTGAAGAAGCCCTCGCCGCCGCGCACCTGGTACGGGATGCCGGTCTCGGTGAAGGCCTGCTCGTACACCTCCGATTGCGCGTTGATCCGGTAGAGCACCGCGATTTCCGAGGCCGGCACGCCGTCGCGCAACAGTTTGGCGATCGCCTTGGCCGTGGCCTTCGCCTCCGCGGGTTCGTCGTCGTACTCGGCGAACGTGGGTTCCGGACCGGGCGGTCGCTGTCCGATCAGCTTCAGCCGGGTGCCGGCGATCCGCCCGCGGGCTTCGCCGATGACGCGGTTGGCCAGTTCCACCACCTGCGGGGTCGAGCGGTAGTCGCGTTCGAGCCGGACGACGGTGGCGTCGGGGAACCGGCGCGAGAAGTCGAGCAGGTACTTGGGCGAAGCGCCGGTGAACGAGTAGATGGTCTGGTTGGCGTCGCCGACGACGGTGAGGTCGTCGCGGTCACCGAGCCATGCGTCGAGCACGCGCTGTTGCAGCGGCGTCACGTCCTGGTATTCGTCGACGACGAAACAGCGGTAGCGGTCCCGGAACTCGTCGGCGACCGCGGTGTTGTCCTCGAGCGCGGCGGCCGTGTGCAACAACAGATCGTCGAAGTCCAGGTAGAAACCTTCGTCGCCACGGAACTTCAGCGACTCGTACATCTCGTACACCGCTGCGACGCGCTCGGCGACGGCCGGCGGCTCGCGGCGGACCCGCGCAACCGTGGCCGGATAGTCTTCCGGCGCGATCAGCGACCCCTTGGACCACTCGATCTCGGAGAGCAGGTCGCGCACGGTGTCGGTGTCGGTCGGGAAGCCGCACCGATGTGCCGCCTGCGACACGACGGCGAACTTGCGATCGAGCAACTGCCACGGAGTGTCGCCGACGACCTGCGGCCAGAAATACCGCAGCTGCCGCAGCGCCGCGGCGTGGAAGGTACGGGCCTGCACCGACGGTCCCGGCGCGCCGACCCCCAGTTCACGCAGCCGCGAGCGCATCTCCCCCGCGGCCCGCGCGGTGAAGGTGACTGCCAGAACCTGGCCGGCTGCGACGTGCCCGTCGGAGACGAGGTGCGCGATGCGGCGGGTGATGGTGCGGGTCTTGCCCGTCCCGGCGCCGGCCAGCACGCACACGGGGCCACGCGGCGCCCGCACAGCCGCCGCCTGTTGAGGGTCCAGGCCGTCCGCAACCGCATCCACACGCATGGCCTCCATCATGACAGTGCGAGCCGACAACGCGGCGCCGCACATCCTGTGCAGGCATATCGGCTGTGTCCACGACCACATTCGGGGACCGGTCGGAACAGATCGCGGCGGTTGTGATGTTCTCGAAGTCATGACCACCACCGATGCACCCGCCTTGACCGTCTACTCCACCACGTGGTGCGGCTACTGCAAGCGTCTGAAGAAGCAGCTCGACGAGAACGGCATCGCCTACACCGAGATCGACATCGAGGCCGATCCCTCGGCAGCGGAATTCGTCGGCAGCGTCAACGACGGCAACCACATCGTGCCGACCGTCAAGTACGCAGACGGCACCACCGCCACCAACCCGCCGCTGTCGGCGGTCAAGCGCGCGCTCGGTCTGTAACGGCCCGGATCAGCCCCGGACCCATCCTTCGAGCATGCCCCGTGCAATGGAGATCGAGCCCGGGAGCAGAAGGGGTACCTCGTCGGCCGACGCCCAGTCGCCGACCTCGAGCGCATCGCGCACCTCGTCGCGTGTGAACCAGCGCGCCTCGCCGATCTCGCCGTCCCTGAATTCCAGGGGCTGAGCGGGGTCGGCGACGGCCGCGAACCCGAGCATCAAAGACCGCGGAAACGGCCACGGCTGGCTTCCGAGGTAGCGGATGTCACGCACGTCGACGCCCACTTCTTCGCGGATCTCCCGCACCACACACGATTCCAGCGATTCGCCCGCCTCGACGAATCCTGCGAGGACCGAGAAGCGCCGCTCCGGCCACACCGGCTGACGCGCGAGCAGCACCCGGTCGCCCCCGTCGTGCACCAGGCAGATGACCGCCGGGTCCGTGCGCGGGAATTCCTCGTGCCCGGTCTCCGAACTGATCCGCGACCATCCGGACATGGTGGGTTCGCTGACCGAACCGTCGACCGCACTGAACCCGGCCCGGTCGTGCCAGTTGAGCAGGGCCACCGCACTCACCATGAGATCCGCGTCCGCGTCGTCGAGCGTGTCGCCGACCTTGCGCAGGTCCGCGACCTCTCCCGTCTGTGCGAGAACGCGGACGGCCCACACGTGCCGCTCGTCGCGCGCACCGAGAAACACCGCCCCGGGGACCGGCTCGGGGCCGAGTTCCGCGGCGGCACGAAACACCAGGGCACCGTCCGCCACGGGCACCTGTCCCCGTCGGTCCACCTTCAGGAGTTTCGCGTCGGCCCACCCCGCGCGCAGCGCGTCCTCGTCGGAACGAAGCTCTTCGGCGCGCTCGACGACGGTGCGCGACAGGAGTGGGGTACCGGACAGAGAGAAACTGGTCACTTCGAGCACACTAGCCGCGCATCGCGCCCGGCTGCGTGCCCACGAGCCGGATGTAGAGCAGCTTGTCGCCGACCTCCACCGCATCCACCTCGGGCGAGCCGATCCGCCACATCCGGCCGTCGCGCACCACGGCGAGGACGATGTCCTTGAGGTGTCGCGGCGAACCGCCGATCTCCGACGGTTCCACGTCGCGTTCGGCAATGGCGAATCCGGCTTCGGGGGTGAGCAGATCCTCGATCATCTCGACCACGTTGGGTGTCGTCGTGGCGATACCGAGGAGGCGGCCCGCGGTCTCGGACGAGATGACCACCGAGTCGGCACCGGACTGCCGCAGCAGGTGCGTGTTCTCGGACTCGCGGATGGCGGCGACGATCTTGGCCTTGGGGGCGATCTCGCGGGCGCTCAGGGTCACCAGCACCGCGGTGTCGTCGCGGTTCGCGGCGACGATGACAGCGGCAGCGTGCTGCACACCCGCGAGGCGCAGCACGTCCGACTTGGTTGCCGAACCCTGGACGGTCACGAGCCCCTGTCCTGCCGCGGATTCCAGGACGACGGGATCGGTGTCCACCACCACGATGTCGGATGGGGCGACCCCGTCGCCCAGCATGGCGTCGACGGCGGTACGGCCCTTGGTGCCGTAGCCGATGACGACGGTGTGATTACGCACGCGGCGCCTCCATCGTTGGATCTTGAATGCTTGTCGTGAACTTGCGGTCAGAGCCGACAACGTCGTTCCGACCAGCACGATCAGGAAGAACACCCGCAGCGGGGTGATCACGAGAACGTTGATCAGGCGGGCTTCGGGTGTGAACGGAGTGATGTCGCCGTACCCGGTGGTCGACAGCGACACGGTCGCGTAATAGAGGCAGTCCAGGAACGACAACGCGTCGCCCTGCGCGTCGCGGTACCCGTCGCGGTCGAGGTAGACGACCACCACCGCGAACAGCAGCGCCGCGAACGCGTATCCGATGCGGCGCGCGATCGCGATACCGGGACTCGTCTGCTCTTCCGGCACCCGGAGGACGCCCACCAAAGCGAAGTCCGGACGCTCGGTGAGCTGATCGGAGCGACTGAACCTCGCACGCAATCTACCGGGCATCGTGCCTACTCCACCTCGTCTCGGTCCCCAGGGGGGGACCTCACTTACACCGTAGCGATGCCGGACGGCCATCGATTCGGATCGCAGCCTACGCGCAGCCCGCTACTGTGGCGCCTATGTCCACCCAACCGTCCCGACGACCGGCGTTGCGGCTCGCCGCATTGCTCCTCGGCGCAGGCACTATGCACTTCGTCCGACCGCAGCCGTTCGACGGCATCGTCCCCCGCGCCCTGCCCGGTAACGCCCGCACCTACACCTACGTCTCGGGAGTCGCCGAGATCGCGGTCGGGCTCGCACTCGTGGTTCCGCGTACCCGGCGAACGGGTGGCGCGCTGGCTGCTGCGCTGTTTCTCGCGGTGTTCCCGGCGAACGCGCAGATGGCCGTCGCATGGCTGCGCAACAACCGGATCTCACCTGCGGCGAAGGCCGTCGCGGTGGCACGACTGCCGCTGCAGATCCCTCTCGTCACCGAGGCCCTCAAGGTGCGTCGCCTCGCCCCGGGGGCTCACCGCCGCTGACCCGTGCGCCTACGGGCCGAGGAGGATGTCGACGAGTTCGGACGGGCGTGCAAGCGCCACAAGGTGTCCCGAGTCGACGACCACCGGGTCGACACCGACTCGCGCACGGGACAGTTCTGTCAGGAACGGGAGCGGGAACAGCCGGTCGCGTCGGCCTGCGACAACCCGCACCGGAACGTCGGGCCAGAACTCGGCATCCCAGGAGGGTTCGAACGCCGCGTCCGACAGGCGCGGTTCCTCCTGGGCGAACGCTTCCTCGGTGAGAGCGTCCGGGATGTCGTGGAAGAACAACTCCCGCATATCGAGCGGTGCATCGGGGTTCCGTCCGTCTGCGACGGCTTGCTCCCGCTGAGCATCCTCGTGCCCGACGTTGCCCCACCACTGCGCCGGTGATTCGCCGGGCGCAGGGATCATCGGTGCCACCAGCACGAGTTCGTCCACAGCACACCGCTCTGCGACACGAACCGCGGTGAATGCCGACATCGATTGCGCCACCACCACGCGGGGCCTGCGAGCGTCGCGGAGCGCCGCAACCACGAGGTCTGCGTACGAGTCCTGGTTCTCGTTGTCGTCGGCGTACGGGAAGTCGACGGCGAGCGCGTCGTGCCCGCGTCCCTCCAGGATCGGCACCACCCGGTGCCAGTACCACGAGTCCGACCCTGCTCCCGGCAACAGCACGAAGGTCGACACGGCCGCCCCTTTCCGTCGAACGGTGCCTACGAGCGTAAGGGCGCGTGGTGGGCCTGCACAGCGGGTTCCCCAGGCCCGAACCTCGTTTCCCTCCGCTGCAGACCGCGGATGTACCTCTGTCCTGCGGCCCTCCCCGAGCCGGACGATCATCGACGTGGCGCTCTACCAGTACCGATGCTGATGTCCGTCGGTGTCGGCAACGAAGACGATCGCGTCGGCACGCTCCACGTCGGCCGGACTCAGCGGAATGTGTCCTCGGACAAGGGGTTCGCCCGTGCCGATCGACCGTGGAAGGGCAGCGTGCAAGGGCTTGGCAGGGAACAGGGCGCGCCGTGCGGTCGCCTCGGCGAGTGCGCCCTGAAGGGTTCCTGGACGGCTGTGCGGCCCGGCGTCCGCCGCGACGAACACGTAGCGCTCTCCGAGGGCGAGGCCGACGAGCGCACCGGCACTTCCCCATATCGCTTCCTCGGCACCGACTGGCATGGACGACTGCATCCGCTGGAGGTGGGCATTGTGTGCGAACACCAGGCTCGGCCCGCGGCTTTTCTCCCTGGACACGATCGCAAGTAGGTTTTCGGCCATCATGTCGGCGCGCAGGCTGAGCAGAGTGGCGATGCGGTCGGGCGCGGTGCGAGCCATGGCGGCGTGGTAACGCAGCAGGCCCCGAGCGGTGCGCGCGTACGTGAGGGCATCGGCGTAAGCCACCGGATCGGTGAGAGCGAAGACGGGCGCTGCGCGGCACAGCACGCTGACGAGGTCATCCGCGACGAGGCGCAGGGCGCGAGCGCGCTCGGAGTCCCCGATGGACGCAGCCGGGTCGACCATCGCGGCTGGGTTCGTCCAGTCCGTGTCGTCGCCGAAGAGTCCGTCGACGTCTCGGGCCGAGTCCGGATGCAGCGCAGCGGGCAGGTACTCCAGGACGAAGGACAGTGCGTGTCGCGGGCTGGGCGCGCCGGAGAACTCCACCGGGGCGTCGAATCCGTAGAAGCGCACCCGATTCCGGGCGGGACGATCGGTGTTGTAGCCACGGAGCCATTCGACGAGTTCGCGGTTGCCCGGGACGCGGCCGAAACCATGACTGAAGCCACGCTCGAGGACGTCGTCGATCTCCGTTGCCCCGCCCCCGACATAGTCGTCGACGACAGAGGCGGCGAGGATATCGGTCTCCAGCGCGATGGAGCGGTATCCACGTTCGACGAGGTGACAGAGAAGTTCGTTGCGCAGCAGGGGAAATGCGGCGATCCCGTGGGTCGGCTCGCCGAGGGCGAGCAGGCTCGGAGGTTCCTGCCGCGTGGCGAGCAACTCGTCGAAGGCGCTGCCCAGATCTCGCGGCGTGTCCAATTGCCGGCAGATATCGGTCAGCGATGCGGTCGTTGACATGAAATCTCCTTCCCGGAAAACCTGCCTTCGACGCTATCGTTGAAGAATCGAGTGAAGGTTGTCTCCCGTCGACGCACCATCGGGAGATCCAAGCCTCAAACGAAGGAAATACGATGCGTCCGGTCGACCTCGCTCGCGAACACGGATTGTCCGCACAGGCGATCCGCAATTACGACGATGCGGGCATCTTCCCGCCGACCGAGCGCACCGAGGCCGGCTACCGGTACTACACCCCTCTTCACGGCCACGCTCTGCGCGCTTTCCTCACGTTGCGGCGCGGACACGGGCACCGACGAGCGACGGAGATCATGCGTGCGGTCAATCGGAACGACACCGAGTCCGCTTACCGGCTGATCGACGCAACACACGTCGCGGTGCTCACCGAACGCGACACCCGAACAGAGGTCGCGACGGTTCTCGGTGGTCTCACCGCGACGGGACCTGCTCCTGTCCCGGGCCGGCCCCTCACCGTGGGCGAACTGGCGCGAAAACTCGGAGTTCACGCGGCAACGCTGCGGGCCTGGGAGTCCCAGGGAATCCTCCGCCCCGAACGTGACCGCGCGACCGGTTATCGCATGTACGGTGCCGAGTCCGTGCACGACGCCGAGATCGCGCGGCAGTTGCGCCGGGGCGGCTACCCGCTGCGCCAGGTCGCCCGGTTCCTCGCATCACTGCGCGACGCGGGCGGTGCGGACGCACTGAGCCGGTTCCTCGACTCCTGGCAGGTGCGGTTGGCTGAGCGCAGCCGGGACCTCCTTGCCGGCGCGGGAAAACTCGACGCCTACCTGTCCCTACTCGACAGCGCTGCATCCTCCGACACCGCGGCACCACCCCGCTCCCGCTAGGAGAGCGGCGGCACAGGCTCCCCCGGCTGTCCGGCATCCCCGGCAGAGTCGTCCCCGGCACCCCGCACGAGCTGTTCCATCGCGGCCGCGCCGGGGAGATCCTCGGGTGCGACGGTGCGGCCCGTACGGACGTAATGGAATGCCGCACGCACCTTGTCCAGTGGAGGCTCGGCCGGTCGCCCGGTGATGCGTGTGATGCGGGCCGCCATGAGCTGCGCCCACGCCAGCCGGTACGCCGCCAGCTGGAGCCCGACCGACGCCAGTGTGTCCGCGTCGGGCTCGGCACCGGTCTTCCAGTCGATGACCGTCCAGCCTCCGTCGGGATCCTCGAACACCGCATCGATGCGACCACGGATGACGGTGCCGCCCAGCGACGTCTCGAACGGGACCTCCACCTCGACCGGGTTTCGGGCAGCCCACGGCGACCGCAGGAACGCCTCCTGCAGCCGCTCGAAGTGGGATTCGTCGCCGCCTTCGTCGTCGGCGCCGGGAAGTTCGTCGAGGTCGAGCAGACGGGTCGCGCCGAAACGGCGTTCGAGCCACGCGTGGAAGGCGGTACCCCGGCGCGCCAGCGGGTTCGGCCGGAACGGCAGCGGACGACGCAGACGTGCTGCCAGCGCCTCCGGGTCGGTCGCGAGGTCGACCAGTTGGCTGACCGACAACTGTGCTGGGAGCATCACCTCGGCTGCCCGTTCGAACCGCTGTTCCCGTTCGGCGAGCAACGCATCGACGTCGGCTGCCCAGTCGTCCGGATCGTCCTGGCTACTGCCGGGCGGATCGGGTTCGCCGGCGTCGAGTGCCGAGAGCACGAGCGCAGCTCCCCGCTGGACGTCGGCACGACGCGAACCGAGTGGGTCGCGAGGCCAGGTGGCACTGCGGGGTGACTCGGTCATGGGGTTGCGAGCGCCGGGTTCCGGTGCCGGCTCCCACACCTCGATCTTCCCCAGTTCGCTTCGTGCAGTGACCAATTCGTGCATCTCTTCGAGGAACTCGGACGGGCCCTTCGGTTCGGCCCCCGTATCACCCCAGTGGTGACCCGACACGAACAACGCACGCTCGGTGCGGGTGAGCGCGACGTAGAACAACCGGCGATCCTCGTCGAGCTTGCGACTTTTGAGGGCGCCCTTGTGGCGGTCGATGGCGTTCTCGAGCATCTTGCGGTCGAAGATGTCGTCGAGTTCGAGCACCGGCACTCCGTCGGTGCTCGACCCCGGATCGTCACCCGGCAGCGCGCGGTCGCCACGCAGTTGCGGGGGTAGTTCGGTGACGGACCCCAGCCACGTCGCGGCGGCAGACGAGGACGGAAAGACGCCCGCGGTGACATGCGGAACCGCCACGACCTCCCATTCGAGCCCCTTCGCCGAATGGACGGTGAGAATCTGCACCCGTTCGGGGTCGACTTCGACCTCCCCTGGCGCGAGCCCCTTTTCGATCTCCTCCGCAGCCGCGAGATAACCGAGCAGTCCGCCAAGGGTCGCGTGGGTGCGCGCCGCGTACGACGCGACCACGTCGGCGAACGCGTCGAGGTGCTCGCGGCCGGCGACCCCGCCGCGACCGCCGACTCGCGCTTCCGCCTCGATACCGATACCGAGAACGCGTTCGACCTCGGCAACGAGTTCGGTGAGCGGCTGGCCGAGACGCTCACGCAGCGAGGCGAGTTCGCGGGCCAGCGCGGTGATGCGCGCGAACCCGAATTCCGAGTACTGGTCGGGATCACCCGGGTCGGAGATGGCGTCTGCCAGGCCGGCCTGGTCGGCGTATTCGCCGGGCAGCGAGGAATCGAGGGCCTCGTCGAGCGCGTCGGGGTCGGTGACGGCACCGGCCACTCCGTAGCGACCGGCGATGGCGAGTTTCTGGGCGCGCCGCCACAGTGCCTTCAGGTCCGCGGCGCCGATCTGCCACCGGGCACCGGTCAACACACGCACGGCGGCACTGCCGGCCAGTGGGTCTGCCGCGAGCCGCAACATGGCGAGCAGGTCGGCGACCTCGGGCGTGTGCAACAGGCCCCCGATACCGACGACCTCCACCGGCAGGTCGCGGGCACGCAGGGCTTCGGCGACCGGCGCGGCGTCGGCGTTGCGCCGCACCAGCACCGCCGCACTCGGCGGTGGTTTTCCGGCCTCCCGCGCGGCTGCGTACTCCGCGGCGATGCGGTCGGCGACCCAGTCGCGCTCGGCCTCGATGTCGGTGTGCAGCGCCAATCGGACGTCGCCGGGGACGGCGTCGGGCCGGGGCCGCAGGCGGCTGACCGCCACGCCACGATCACGCAGGGGTTCGGACGAGACGTTCGCGAGGTCCAGAGCTTCGGGGGGATTGCGCCAGCTGGTCAGCAGTTCGAGGGTGGGCGCGGGACGCCCGCCGGGCAGCGCGAAGTCGGTGGCGAATCGCGGGAGGTTCGCCGCCGAGGCGCCGCGCCAGCCGTAGATCGACTGCATCGGGTCACCCACGGCGGTGACCGCGAGATCCGGATCCTGAGCACCTCCGAACAGCGATCCGAGCAACACGCGCTGCGAGTGGCCGGTGTCCTGGTATTCGTCGAGCAGCACGGCCCGGAACCGTTCGCGTTCCCCGGCGCCCACTTCGTAGTGATCGCGGGCGACCCGCGCGGCGAGCGACATCTGACTGCCGAAATCCAGGGCACCTTCCCTGCGGAGGGTGTCGGACAGTCGCTGGACGAGCGGGAGCAACTGCAACCGGTCGTGTTGTGTCTCCAGGTATCCGAGAAGCGTTTTCGACGGTCCGCCGCGCTGGCCCGGCCCTGCCGGCAGCGAATGGATCAGCTTGTCGAGTTCGGTGTGCGCCTCGCGAAGGTCTTCCGGCTCGACGAGGTGTTCGGCGAGCTGGCCGGACAGCGCGAGCACCGCCTCGGTCACCGACGCCGGGCTACGGTCGGTGTCGAGTTCGCCGTCCCACGCGCTGACGACCCGGTGGGCGACCTGCCACAATTCCGTTTCCGACAGGAGCGCTGCCGTCGGTTCGATCGGCAGCAGCAAGCCGTGCTCACCGAGCAACCGGCCGGCGTACGCGTGGTAAGTCCCCACCTCGGGCTCACCGGCGAGGATGCGGGCGCGCAGGCCTCCCTCCGGGTCCAGATCCCGGATCAGGGCCGAGCCTGCGAGTTTCGCGAGACGGGTTCGGATGCGAGCGGTGAGCTGTTGGGCCGCCTTGCGCGTGAAGGTGAGGCCCAGAACCTGTTCCGGTTCGACAAGACCGTTGGCGACGAGCCACACCACCCGTGCGGCCATCGTCTCCGTCTTGCCTGCTCCGGCACCGGCCACGACGAGTACGGGCCCCATGGGCGCTTCGATGACGGCGGCCTGCTCGTCGGTCGGTGGATGTTGACCGAGCGCCTCGGCCAGCCGCGCGGCACTCACTCCGGGGGTCGTCATCCGTCCGTCACCTGCCTTCCTTCGTCGTGGGCAGGGCAGCTGGACAGCACCGGGCAATGCCGGCAGCCGTCGTTGACCTGCGCGAGGAACTGCGGTCCCTGCGTCGCCGCGGCCGCCTCGTGGATCACCCCTCGCCAGTGGGCGAGGCCCTCCTCGTCGAGGGGCGGCTGCAGACGCTGGGTCGCGCCCTCCTTGTTGTGGGGCTTGGCCACGAACACCAGCCGGGCACCGCCGGGCGACGACGCCGGTTCCCCTTCGATCGCTCCGGCAGCGGCCGCCACCTGGTATGCGGCGAGCTGTGCGTGGTCGCGCGCGGCGTCCTTGGACACAGGGTTCTTCGCGGTCTTGACGTCGACGACGACGGGCCGCCCGTCGGGGTCGCGTTCGAGCCGGTCGATGCGACCCTTCAACCGCACGCGCGGCAGGTCGTCGGAGGGCGGTTCCAGTATTCCGTCGACACTGACCTCGACGCCGATCTCGGTGAGGTCGCTGCGCGTGCCCTGCAGCCAGGTCGAGAATGTGTCGAGCATGCGGCGGGTGCGTTCGAGTTCACGTTTCGCATACCAATCGGATCCCAAATCAACTGAATCCCAGGCTTTTTCGAGAGCCTGATCGATGCGCTCGGGTGGGATACGGCCGGCGAGGGCCTGCACGAGCGTGTGGACGAGCGTGCCGGTGACAGCGTGGCTGTTCTCGCCGTCGGCACCTCCGTGCCGCTCGAACATCCATCGCAGCGGGCAGGTGACGAGTTGTTCGACGGTGGACGGAGACAACCGGACCGCGTCGTCGTCGGGATCCCACAGCGGCGCGGCGGTACTGGGATCGGAAGTGCCGTACCAATCGTCGGGGTGGGCACCGCGCACGCCCGCCCGGGCGAGCCGGGCCAGTTGCGCGGCTGCCGTGCGCTGCCGCTCCGGTTCGTGTTCGGCGACCAGCGGATCGCACACCACGCTGCGCAATTCGGCGACGAGCGCGGGCAACGCGAGAACCCGGATGCGCACCTCTTCGGGCATCTCGGGGTCGGGCGCCGCATCGGAATCGTCGCCGCCGAGCAGTTCGTCGACGAACCGCGAACGTACGAGTTCGGTATCACCGCTCACCGAATCGACCGCGGTGACCAGGAGGTGTGTGCGGGCTCGGCTGCAGGCGACGAGGAACAGCCTGCGCTCGTCGGCGAGCAGTGGTGCCATGCGCGACAACCGCACCGATGCATGCTCACCACCGTCGGCGCCCGACACCGCGTCGATGAGCGATTCGATGCCGAGCAGTGTGCCGCGCGCCCGCAGGCTCGGCCACAAGCCTTCCTGCACACCGGCGACCACGACGACGTCCCATTCGCGCCCTGCGGCGGAATGCGCACTCACCACCGTCACCGCTTCGGTCTCGGCGACCAACCGGGTGCGCACGGTGCCGGGAATCTCCTGTTCGGTCAGGTAATCCACGAATCCTGCGACCTGCGCGCGGGGTAGGCGGTCGACGTAATCGGCGGCGGCGTCGAACAGGGCCACGACGGCGTCGAGGTCGCGGTCGGCCTGCGCGCCGACGGGTCCGCCGCGGGCCGAAGCGGCGGCCCAGCGTCGTTCGAGACCGGTAGCTTGCCAGGCCTCCCACAGCACATCTTCGAGGCCGCCACCCCGCAAGGCCGCGGAGCGGGCTTTGCGCAGCACGCCGAGAACCTTTCGCAGCGGCGCGGACTCCACCTCGGTCAGGCCGCGGACGAGGTGGGCGGTCTCGCCGCCGTTGTCACCGCCGTCGCCGTCGGTGAGCAGCAGGCGCAGCAGTTCCGCAGAGTCGCGGTCGCGCCCGGACGCCAATTCGACGCGGCGCAGACCTCGCCGCAGACGACGCAGGGCGACGGGTTCGGCACCACCGACCGGACCCGACAGCAGCGCGAGCGCCTCCTCGCCGCCGAACCGGCGACCGGACACTGCCCGCAGCACGAGCAGCAGACCTGCCACGCTGTGCTGCCGGGCGAGAGGCAGTTCGGAGGCCGCGGTGGTCATGGGGACGCCTGCGGCGAGCAGCGCGCGTCGCAGCGGTGCGAGGACCCGCGGCACCGACCGGACGACGATCGCCATGCGGGACCAGGGCACTCCGTCGACGAGGTGGGCGCGGCGCAGGGTGTCGGCGACGAGCGCGGCTTCCTTCGCCTGTGACGGCTGCACGGCGACGCGCACACTGCCCAGCTCGTCGCCGGGTGCGGGGGCGGCGCCGCGGTGGGGAGGCAGACCGGGCACTCTGCGCGCGACGCGGTGGGTCACCGCCGCTACCGCGGGCGCAGCCCGGTAATTGGTGCCGAGCACGATGCGGCGGGACAGGTCGTCGTCGGCCAACCGTTCGAGAAAGGTGGGATCGGCACCGCGGAAACCGAACACGCTCTGGTCGGGATCGCCCGCGACGGTGCTCGTCCGGGTACCGGTGCCGATCACCCGCACGAGGTGAGCCGCCTGCGGGTCGAGGTGCTGCGCATCGTCGACGAGCAGGTGACGGACCCGGTTGCGCTCGGACGCGAGCAGATCCGGGTCGGTCGCGAAGGCGGCAAGCGCCGCCCCGACGAGTTCTGCCGCGTCGAGCGCGGGCGCAGTCGCTTCCGGCGCTTCGAGACCGACGGCGCCGCGCAGCAGCATGACCTGCTCGTACCGCTGCGCGAATCGCCCGGCCGCGACCCACTCGGGGCGATCACGCCGCTCGCCCAGTGCGACGAGGTCTTCGGGACCGAGCCCGCGCTCGCTGGCACGCAGCATCAGATCGCGGAGTTCCACGGCGAATCCGGTCATGCCGAGGGCGGGGCGGAGACGCTCGGGCCACACGGTGGCACCGTCGTCGATGTCGCCACGGAGCAGTTCGCGCAGGACCGCGTCCTGTTCGGCGCCGGTGATCAGTCGCGGCGGCGGGTTGCCGTGTGCTGTTGCCTGTAGGCGCAACACCGCGAAGGCGTACGAGTGGACGGTGCGCACCAGCGGTTCCCGGGTGGCGCGTGCGCCGGCACCCAGCAGCCCGGTGGTGATCGCTTCGCGCAGAGCCGTCGCGGCACGGCGGGAGTGGGTGAGCACGAGGACCGACTCGGGGTCTGCCCCGGACGAGATGCGATGCACCACCAGGTCGACCAGCAGCGAGGTCTTGCCGGTACCGGGCCCGCCGAGCACCTGCCAGGGACGCCATCGCGGGGCGGGCGGCGCGTCGGCGAACACTGCCTGCACGTCGTCGGGCCACATCCTGGCGGCCGGCGCGACATCCGGTCGCCGGACCAGTCGCGCGGCAGGACGTCGCGAGCGGTCGGGAACACGGAGGTCGAGGTCGGGCATATCGATATCCCATCAGATCCCCCCGACAACAGGTGGCACCTGCCGTCTCCCCGCCCGGAGAATCATTACCGACCGGAAGCAACGGGTAGGTAAGGCTAGGTTAAGCTCTGCTCGGCCGCGGCACCACGCCGCCGACCGTCGACGCAGAACGAGGATCACAGCTATGAACGCGATTCGTAACTACCGGCGCGCAGCAATCGGCGCCTTGGCCGTCATCGCCCTGGCCGGGTGCTCCACCGCCACGACCGACGATTCCGATGCCACCGCGGCAGCCGAGACGGTCACGGTCGAGGACAACTTCGGCGAGCAGACGGTAGCGATTCCGCCGAAGTCCGTTGTCGCGACCGACAACAGCACGTTCGAGACGCTCGACTCGTGGGGCGTGGACCTGTCGGCCGGTTCCGTGAGCCTGATGCCGAGCACGATCGGGTACAAGCAGGACGACAGCATCATCAACCTCGGCACCCACCGCGAACCCAACCTCGAGGCGGTTGTCGCGGCCGAGCCCGACCTCATCATCAACGGCGGCCGGTTCGCGCAGTTCCGCGAGGACTTCGAGCGCCTCGCGCCCGACGCCGCAATCGTCGAGGTCGCGCCGCGCGACGACCAGCCGTTCGACGCCGAGCTCAAGCGCGGCACCACGGTTCTCGGCGAGATCTTCGGCAAGCAGTCGGAAGCTCAGGCCCTCAACGACGCGTTCGACGCCTCGATCGCGCGTGTGAAAGCCGCCTACTCCCCCGACACGTCCGTGATGGGCTTGATCACCTCCGGCGGTGAAATCGGCTACGTCGCGCCGAGCACCGGCCGCACGATCGGCCCCATGTTCGACATCTTCGGTTTCACCCCGTCGCTCGAGGTGCCCGAGAGCTCCGACAACCACCAGGGCGACGACATCTCGGTCGAGGCCGTCGCAGCCTCCAACCCCGATCTGATCATCGTGATGGACCGTGACGCGGGAACCGCCAACGGTGGCGGCGAAGGATTCGTCCCCGCGGCGAACATCATCGAGAACACCGAAGCACTGAAGTCCGTCACCGCGGTCAAGGACGGCAAGGTGATCTTCCTGCCGACCGATACCTACACCAACGAGAGCATCCAGACGTACACGGAGTTCTTCAACTCCCTCGCGGACCTGCTCGAGCAGCAGAAGTCCTGATATTCGTCACTCCTGGCGCCCGCGGGTCCGTCCCGCGGGCCCAGGCATGAATGCCTCACGGAAGACAGCAGCATCGATGAGCACAACGACGGTTTCCCCGACCGGCAAGGGCCGGCTGTTCGACTGGAAACTACTCCTGGGAATCCTCGGAGTCTGTGTCCTGCTGACGCTTTCGCTCTTCACGGGGGTGTACGACATCTTCGGCGGAGAACACGGCTGGGAGATGTTCGAGATCACCCGCATCCCCCGGACGATCGCGCTGGTTCTGGCGGGCGCGGCAATGGCGATGTCGGGGCTGGTGATGCAGTTGCTCACCCAGAACCGGTTCGTCGAGCCGACCACCGCCGGCACGACGGAATGGGCGGGCCTCGGCCTCATCCTGATGATGATCCTCCTGCCCGGATCGGGGCTCATGCCGCGGATGATCGGGGCGATCGTCGCCGCGTTCGTCGGCACGATGATCTTCTTCCTGTTCCTCCGCCGCGTCTCGCTGTCCTCGTCCCTCATCGTGCCGATCGTCGGCATCATGCTCGGCGCCGTCGTCGGCTCGATCACGACGTACCTCGCCCTGGCCACCGACATGCTCCAGAGCCTGGGCGTGTGGTTCGCCGGCAGCTTCACCTCCGTCCTGCGGGGACAGTACGAGGTGCTGTGGATCGTCGCCGCCGTTGCGGTCGCGGTGTTCCTGGTGGCGGACCGCCTCACGGTGGCCGGTCTGGGCGAAGACGTGGCGACGAACGTCGGACTCAACTACACTCGGATCATCTTCCTGGGCACCGGCCTCATTGCCGTGGCCACCGGCGTCGTGACCGTCGTCGTGGGGAATCTGCCGTTCATCGGCCTCATCGTCCCGAACATCGTCTCCATGTTCCGCGGCGACGACCTGCGCAGCAATCTGCCCTGGGTCTGCTTGCTGGGCATTGCGATCGTGACGGTGTGTGACCTCATCGGCCGGACGATCATCGCCCCGTTCGAGGTCCCGGTCTCGCTCATCCTCGGCGTGGTCGGCGCCGTCGTGTTCATCGCTCTACTGCTGCGGAGCCGTCGTCATGCCTGAAACCATGCCCGTCAGCGCAGAACCGGCGGTCACGGCACCGCCGGCGGAACTGCGTGCATCGGATGTCTTTCCGACCCCGAAGGCGCGCCGCCGCTACTGGATTCTGCTCGCCGCACTGTCGCTCCTCGCGTGCTTGTTCGCGGCGGGAACGCTGGTGTGGAACAACCCGATGCCGTTCGGGAGTTCCGGGTTCTGGCGGATCACGGAGATGCGGGCGACCAGCCTGGTCGTCATCGTGATCGTCGTGGTGTGCCAGGCGACCGCCACCGTCGCGTTCCAGACGGCCACCAACAACCGGATCATCACACCGTCGATCATGGGATTCGAGGCGCTGTACGTCGCGATCTCCACGGCTGCGGTGTACTTCCTGGGTGCCGTCGGAGTCGTTGCACTGCAAGGAACTCCGCAGTTCCTCCTGCAGATCGCCCTGATGGTCTTCTTCTCGCTCGCGCTCTACGGGTGGTTACTGTCGGGCAAGTACGGCAACCTGCAGGTGATGCTGCTCGTCGGCATCATCCTCGGCGGTGGGCTCGGCTCCGTCTCGACCTTCATGCAACGACTGCTCACGCCGAGCGAATTCGACATTCTCACCGCACGGTTGTTCGGGTCCGTGTCCAACGCGGACGCCTCCTACCTTCCCGTCGCCATTCCCCTGTGTATCGCCGCTGCCGCCGCATTGTGGTGGCGTGCATGCAAACTCAATCTCGTGGCGCTGGGACGCGACATCACCACCAACCTCGGTCTGAATCATCGCCGCGAGATCATGATCGTGTTGTTCCTCGTGTCGGTCCTGATGGCCGTCTCCACAGCCCTCATCGGACCGATGACGTTCCTGGGCTTCCTGGTGGCCACCCTCGCGTACCAGTTCGCGAACACCTACGACCACCGGTACGTGTTTCCCGTCGCGGTACTGACCGGGTTCGTCGTCCTCACGGGGGCCTACTTCGTTCTCAAGAACGTCTTCTACGCCGAGGGCGCCGTGTCCATCATCATCGAAGCCGTCGGCGGATCGGTGTTTCTCTACGTCCTCCTCCGAAAGGGCAGACTGTGATCGAACTCAAGGGCGTCCGCAAGGATTACGGCGACGAGGTGTCGATCGGCCCGGTCGATCTACAGATTCCGGCGGGCGGTATCACCGCACTGGTGGGGCCCAACGGAGCCGGCAAGTCGACACTGCTGACGATCATCGGCCGACTGCTCGGCGCCGATTCCGGCTCGATCGAGATCGCCGGCTACGACATCGCCCGCACCGCGTCGAAAGACCTCGCGAAGATCGTCTCGATCCTGCGCCAGGAGAACCATTTCGTCACCCGGCTGACGGTGCGTCAGCTCGTGGGCTTCGGCCGGTTCCCGCATTCGAAGGGCCGCATCACCCGGCAGGATCAGGAGATCATCAGCCGCGCGATCGAGTTCTTCGATCTCGGCCCGCTCGAGAACCGCTATCTCGATCAGCTTTCCGGCGGGCAGCGCCAGCGCGCCTATGTCGCGATGGTGCTGTGCCAGGACACCGACTACGTCCTTCTCGACGAGCCGCTCAACAATCTCGACATGCGGCATTCGGTCCTGATGATGCAGCACCTGCGCCGGGCCGCCGACGAACTCGGGAGGACGGTGGTCATCGTCCTGCACGACATCAACTTTGCCGCGCACTACGCGGACCGGATCTGCGCGGTGAAGAACGGGCGCGTCGTCGAGTTCGGGACTCCGGAGGAGATCGTCGTCGACGACACGCTCACGCGCGTGTTCGACACCCCGGTGACCTGCGTGGACGGCCCCAACGGCCCGCTGGCCGTCTACTACCGGTAGTCAGCTGCGATAGTGGTCGGCGTGAACGCTGCCGAGAGCCTCCGTACCCACCTGTTCGGCCCCGCCGACGGGCCGCAGATCCTTGCGCTGCACGGGCTCACGGGTCACGGCCGGCGCTGGCGGCACCTCGCGGAGAATCATCTCCCCCACGCCCGGTTCCTCGCACCCGACCTCCGTGGTCACGGCCGATCGCCGTGGACGCCTCCCTGGACGTTCGAACGCCACGTCGACGACCTGCTCCATGTGCTCGACACGCACGCCTCGGGTCCGGTGACCGTGGTGGGCCATTCGTTCGGAGGGGCACTGGCGCTGCATCTCGCCGCGGTGGCCCCCGAACGAGTGCGAGCACTCGTCCTGCTCGATCCGGCGATCGCGCTGCCGCCGGAGCGGATGCTCGACGTCGCCGACTCGACGGCCCGCTACCCGGACTACACCGACGAAGCCGAGGCGCGCGCCGAGAAAGTCAACGCCGACTGGGCCGAAGTCGATCCGGAACTGCTCGACGCGGAGGTTGAGGAGCACCTGGTGACGCTGGACTCGGGGCGCGTCGCCTGGCGGGTGTGCGTGCCCGCGACGGTGACGTCGTGGAGCGAACTCGCCCGGGACTACGTGTTGCCACCCGCTCACGTCCGGACCGTGTTCGCGCGGGCCGGGAAGGTGCAGCCCGGATACACCTCTCCCGAATTCCGTGCCGCGCTCGCCGACCGGCTCGGATCGAACCTGATGATGGTCGAGGTCGACTGCGATCACATGATCGAGCAGGCCCGCCCCGCCGAGACCGCCGATCTCATCTCCCGGGTGCTGTAGATGGCCGCGACCACCGACGACCAGATCGAAAAGGTGCGCGCGCTCGTCGCGTCCATCCCGGAGGGCCGCGTGGTCACCTACGGCGACATCGCCGATGCCGCAGAGCTTTCCAGTCCGCGTACGGTCGGCTGGATCATGCGCACCGACAGCGCCGACCTGCCGTGGCATCGCGTGGTGCCGGCGTCCGGCAGACCGGCCGCGCACCTCGCCCATCGGCAACTGGCCCGGCTGGCGCTCGAAGGCACACCGATCCGCGGAGACCGAGTGGATCTGGCACAGGCACGCCACCCCTTCCCCACCCCGTGACAACGACCTCGCCGGTGGGTCCGGCCGTCCGGACCCACCGGCGAGGTGGTGACTCGCTGGTGCTCAGGCGCGTTCGGGCCTGGCCAACGCCATCGCGCCCAGTGCGATGACGCCGCTGACGACCATCGCCACCGCCATGGGCACCGCGGTGTCTTCTCCACCGATTCCGACGAGCGGGGCGATCGCTGCCGCGAGCAGGAACTGGAGCGCACCGAGCAACGCCGAGCCGGTGCCCGCCGCACGTTGCGCCTGGCCCAGGGCCAAGGTGGTGGCGTTCGCGATGATGAGGCCGAGGCTGCTCATCGTGCACCACAGCAGGATCAGTGTCACCCACATCGCCGGTCCGGCAAGGCTGTTGATCAGCATCAGGACCGACATCGACGCCAGGATCGTGAGGCCGATCAGCAACGTTCGCCCGGAGCCGATCCGGCGGACGATGTTGTCGTTCGCGATACTGCCGATCACGAGACCGATCGCGTTGGCGGTGAACGCCACCGTGTACCAGCCGGTGGACATACCGTGGACGTTCTGCAGCACGAAGGGCGAGGCGGAGATGTAGGCGAACATCACGCCGAAGGCGAAGGCATACGCCAGGGTGTAACCGACGTACCGGCGGTTCCGGAGCACTTCCCTGGCATCCCGCAGCATCGCGGAGGCGCCGCCTTGGGTGCGGCGCTCGACGGGATGGGTCTCGGGCACCAGAAGCAGCACGGCCAGGAACATGAGGACGGACAACCCGGCGAGCACCCAGTAGACGGCGCGCCAGCCGGCGTTCGTCACGATCACGCCGCCGACGAGAGGCGCGATGATCGGAGCTACCGCGTTGATGACGACGAGCAGGCTGAACAGCTTGGCTGCCGCGACGCCCTCGGCCCGGTCCGCGATGACGGCACGGCCGAGCACGATGCCGGCCGCACCCGCGAAGCCCTGCACGAACCGCGCGCCCGCGAGCAATTCGATGGTGGGCGCGAGCGCACTCGCGGCACTGAACGCCGCGCACGCGAGGGTGCCGACGAGCAGGAGCGGGCGGCGGCCGAACCGGTCGGACAAGGGACCGAAGACGAGCTGGCCTATGGCCATTCCGAGCAGGAATGTCGTGAGGGTCAGCTGAATCGCAGACGCGCTCGTGTCGAATTCTTCGGCCATTTCCGGAAAGGCCGGGAGGTACATGTCGATCGCCAGCGGCGCCACTGCTGCGAGGAGCGCCAGGACCGCAATCAACTTCGCCGAGAACGGCGTGCCGTCGGTGCCGTCACCGGTCTCGATGTTCTCGGGGGGATCCAGCGCCTCGGTGGTCGCGGAGTCATGCTGGGGCATACGTGCCTTTCATTGCCAAGGTATATGTAAATGTATATATACATTTAAGAGCTAGTATCGTAGCATGGTGAATCCACGGGACGTAAGCGACAGCGACGTCGACAGCCTCGCCCGGACCTCTCGTTCGCTGGTGTGGGCACTCCGGAGATTCGGCGAACGGGAGGCGGGCCTGTCGGCCATGCCGAACTCCGAGATCGAGGTCCTGCGCGCGGTTGCCGAGCGCCCCGGTAGTTCGATTTCGGAGATCGCGCGCGCCCTCGACCTGCAGAACAGCAACGTCAGCACCACCGTCAGCCGCCTCGTCGATCGCGGACTGCTCGAGCGACGCGCCGATCCGAACGACGGACGTTCACACCGGATTCACCAGACCGACCTGGCCCGGCGCAACAACGCACTGATCGACGCCATGTGGGCACGGGGCATACGCGATCTGCTCACCACACTGAGTCCCGAAGAAGCGCGCACCCTGATCGAGGCCGCGCCCCTGCTCGCCCGGCTCGGCTCGATGCCCAAGAACTACTGATCGACACTGCGGCAGGGCACCGGCCCTGCGAAAGCTACGGCGTCATGGGGCAGCATGAGGATATGAGTGCACTGACCGACGTGGAGGCAGTGATCGTCGCGGGCGGCCGCGCGACCCGCATGGGAGGCGTCGACAAACCCGCACTGGCGGTCGGGGGGCGGCGCCTCCTCGACACCGTCCTCGCCTCCGTCACCGGGTGTGCGCGGATCACGGTGGTGGGCCCTCGGCGCGACGACCTCGACCCCGCGATCATCCAGGTCCAGGAACATCCGGCCGGCGCCGGGCCCGTCGCGGCGCTCGCCGCGGCAAGCCCTGTGGCCGACGTCGTGGTGACACTGGCGGCGGACCTGCCCTTCGTCACCGCCGCCACCGTGGCAACGCTGATCACGGCCCTCGACGCCGATCTGTCTGCGGACGCCGCCTTTGCGGTGGACGACGAGGACAGGATGCAATACCTGCTCGCGGTGTGGCGAGGCCCCGCGCTCTCCGCACGACTCGCACATCTCGGCGAGGAGGTGGCCGACCTGCCGATGAAGGCTCTGCTCCCCGACCGGTACGCCTCGGTCACCGTGACGGGCACCGCCGACTGCGACACTCCGGCAGACCTGCACCGTGCGCGCGTCGCTCACGCCCCGGGACGCGTCGCATCCGACCCGGACGACGCACGGTCGCTGGTGCGCCAAGCCCTGCTTCCGCTGCCCGCTCGACGGATCCCCGTCGGCGCGGCGGAGGGCGCGACACTCGCCGCACCCGTCGTTGCGGCAGCGGCCCTGCCGCCCCTGCCGACATCCGCGATGGACGGCTACGCCGTTGCAGGTGACGGACCGTGGACACTGCGGCCCGAGGTCCGTCGCGCGGGCGACCCCGCAGTATTCACGCTCGAGAACGGAGAGGCCGCCCGGATCGCGACCGGCGCCCACCTCCCGGCGGGTGCCACCGCAGCGGTCCGCGACGAGTTCGTCCGCGTCGACAACGGTGTGGTGCGCCGGCTTCCCGAATGCCCGGTGCGTGACGACACCCGCCGCCGGGGCGAAGACTGGGATGCCGGGTTCGTGCTCGCCGAAAGCGGCGAGACCGTCACACCCGCTGTCCTGTCCGCAGCGCTGAGCGGCGAGGTCACCGAGATCGATGTCCGGGGCCCGCTCCGGGTGCACCTCGTTATCAGCGGCGACGAGATCGTGCGCCACGGTCCGCTGCGCGAGGGCCGGACCCGGGATTCCCTGGGCCCGGTCCTCCCCCGGTTCGTCCGGTGGTGCGGCGCCGAACCGGTCGGTGAGACGCTGCTGCACGACAGCCCCGGCGGGTTCGAGGCCCTCTTCGCCGGCACACAGGACGTCGACGTCCTCGTGATCGTGGGGGCTACGGGCGGCGGTGCCACGGATCGGTTGCGCGGCGCCCTCGACCGGGCAGGTGCGCACATCGTCGTCGAACGTGTGCGGTGCAAACCCGGCGGTTCCCAGGTCGCCGCCGTGCTGCCCGACGGCCGCGCGGTGCTGGGTCTGCCGGGAAACCCGGTCGCGGCGTTGTCGACGCTGCTGGTGATGCTCCCGGCCGTCGTCGACGGCCGTACCGGCCGCACGCCGCCGCCGCGCCTGGTCGGTCCTCTCGCGAACGCGTCGGAGGTCGAGGGCGACCGCACCCGCTTGCTGCCCGCTCGGCAACGTGAAGATGGACAGTGGTTGTGCGACAACGCGGTCCGCACCGCCCACCTCGCCGGCCTGATCGGGCGCACCGCAATCGCGCTGGTGCCGCCCCGGTGCTCCGACGGAGACGTCGTGGAGTTGCTGCCGCTCCCCCGCTGACGCGCCCGACGCACGGCGGTGTCAGTCGGCCGGGCACACCCCCGCGCTTGCCTTCAGCGCAGGAACGGCAGCGAAGTACCGACGGGCGACCAAGTCGACGACAGGCGCCGTCACGCCGAGCGGGGCGGTGACGCCGTCGGCGCCGGCGTCGGACAGACGAGAGTGGAACAGTCCTTCGGCCAACAGATACGACGCGACGAACACCCGCCGGGCTCCTCGCTCGCGCAGCGCCTCGACCACCTGCGGCACGCGCGGTTCCCCGGTCGCGACGTAGCCGACAGACACGGTCTGGTGCGTCGGACCCGACAGCATGTCGGCTGCCAGGTGCACGTCGCGCAGTGCCCTCGGGTCGGACGACCCGGCCGCCGCGAGCACCACGGCGTCGCCGGGACGCCACCCGGCCTCGCGCAACCGCTGGACGAGCACACGCGCCAGGACCGGGTCGGGGCCGAGCGCCGGAGTGACCAGCACTCTGCCGTGACCGCTGTCGGCGACCTCCCGTGGCACATCGGCATGCACGTGATATCCGGAGGCGAGGAATGCCGGCACCAGCACCACCGGCCCCGCGACCTCGCGCAGCACCTCGGCCGGCGACGGACCGAGTACGTCCACGAACGCCACCCGCGTGGCGCCGACCCGGCCGGACACCGCGTCGGCGAGGCGGGCGATCATCTCGACTCCGCGCGGATTGCGGGTGCCGTGGGCGACGAGCAGCAGAGCGGGATCGGTCATGGCTCAAGGTCCTTCCGGATCGACCGCCAGGCGGTAGCCGCGCTTGACCACGGTTTGGACGATCGACGGCGCTCCGAGTGCCGACCGCAACCTCGCGACCGCCGTCTCCACCGCATGGGTGTCTCCGCCGCCGCCGGGAAGCGCGGCGAGCAGTTCTTCGCGGGAAACGACGCGTCCGGGCCGCGACGCGAGCGTCCGGATCAGTGCCATCCCCGCAGGGGCGAGACCCCGGGTGGTGTCGTCGACCATCACGCAGCGTCCGCGCATTCCGAGGACATGCCCTCCGGCTTCGATCCGCACGGCGCGGCGCGGAAGTTCCTCGGCGAGGTGCCTCGCCAGCGAGCCGAGCCTTGCACGCGACGGCATCGTCACCGGCACCTCGAGAGCGACGAACGGCGCCGCGGTGACCGGCCCGACGCACACCGCCGCGACACCGGTGCGAAACCCCCGCAACATGAGCTCGAGCATTCCGGTCTCCTTGGCGCGCATGAGCATCGAGGCCACAGCCGGCGCACTCGTGAAGCTCACCGCGTCGAGTCCGTAATCGGCGACCTGCTCGATCATGCGGTCCAGCGCCGCGGGATCGTCGGGCGGAGTCCACCGGTAGACGGGAATCGCGACGACATCCGCACCCGCGGCCCGAAGTGCTTCGCACACATCGGTTCCCGGCTCCCACTCGGTGCGCTCACCGTGCAGCTGGACCGCGATCCGGCGACCCCGGACCCCTTCGGCAAGCAGGTGTTCGAGGACCTCGGCCGACGACTCCGACGCCGGTGACCATTCCTCGCGCAATTCGGCGGCGCGGATCGCCCCGGTCACTTTCGGTCCCCGGGCCAGGATGCGGCTGCCCGCAAGAGAGCGCGCGAGGTCGTCGGAAAGGCCCCACCCGTCCGCTGCTCCCATCCAGCCGCGGAATCCGATCGCGGTCGTCGCGACCGTGATGTCCGGTGGGCCGGCGACGATGCTGCGGGTCACCCGCTCGAGTTCGGTGTCGTCCGAGAGCGGGATGATGCGGATTGCCGGTGCGTGCACCACGTCGGCGCCGCGCCGCGTGAGCAACGTCGCGAACTCCTCCGCGCGTCGCGCCGCAGTGACTCCGACGGTGAAACCGCGCAGCGGCGTGTTGTCCTGGTTCACGAAAACTCGGCGCCGGTCGCCGGACCGTCGTCGGAGCGCGCGCTCGTGAGGTGGCTGTGGACCTGCACGACACCCGCCCACACTCGCACGTCGTAGACCGGCAACCGCACCGACGGGTCGTCGAGGCAGCGGCCGTCGTCGAGCGAGAACACCTGCTTGAGCAGGGGTGAGGCAAGGGTGGGTTCGCCGGCGCGGTCCCCGACGATGCCGCGCGACATCACGGCGGCGCGGCCGAACGGATCGAAGTTCCCGACCGCGCGCAGCGTGCCGTCGTCGAGCAGGAACACCGCGACCTGTTCGCCCCCGCGCAACAGGACGGCCACTCCGCGGCCGGGAATGAGGTGGCTGAGCGGACAGGCCGACGTCCATTCCAGGCGCCCGTCGAACACGCTCTCACGCGTCGAACCCCCAGCGGTATGCGACTCGATGACGGTCATGGGATGGTCCCTCCTCGAAACTTCCGTCCTGGCATTCTGTGGCCACGGTGTTTCACGCGCGTTACCCACCGATTCCCTCCACGTAAGCAGGCACGTCACGCGGATCCGTCCCGGCCGATCTTCGGCATGCCGACCAGGACAGGCACCTTCCGCTTGCCGGAGTCGTCGAACCGGATGGTGGGGTCGGGCTGGTCCGGGGCATTGACGAAGGAGACGAAACGCGCGAGCAGTTCGGGGTCCTCGAGCACTCCCGACCATTCGTCCTTGTACCCGGCGACATGCTTGACCATCGCGGCTTCGAGTTCGGCGGCGATGCCGAGGCTGTCGTTGCACACGACGTCCTTCAAGTGCTCGAGGCCGCCGTCGAGCGCGTCGAGCCAGGGCGCCGTGCGCTGCAACCGGTCGGCGGTGCGGATGTAGAACATCAGGAACCGGTCGATGTACCGGACCAGGGTCTCGTCGTCGAGCCCACCGGCGAGCAGTTGCGCGTGCTTCGGGGACTGCCCGCCGTTACCGCACACGTAGAGGTTCCAGCCGTTCTCGGTCGCGATCACACCGACGTCCTTGCCTCGCGCTTCGGCGCATTCGCGCGCGCACCCGGAGACGCCGAACTTGAACTTGTGCGGCGCTCGCAAACCGCGGTACCGCATTTCGAGATCCACCGCCATTCCGACCGAATCCTGCACGCCGTACCGGCACCAGGTCGAGCCGACACAGCTCTTCACCGT
Organism: Rhodococcus sp. NPDC058639; assembly: GCF_042717545.1. Lineage (NCBI taxonomy): Bacteria > Bacillati > Actinomycetota > Actinomycetes > Mycobacteriales > Nocardiaceae > Rhodococcus > Rhodococcus sp. NPDC058639. The sequence goes on along the minus strand of NZ_JBHXRF010000006.1, from coordinate 248,049 downwards.
GCGCAGCGATTTACCGTAGGCCTGCCCGGATTCCATCCCGGCGTCGACGAGCCGTTTCCAGATCGCGGGCAGTTGCTCCACCCGGGCACCGAACATGTCGATGCGCTGGCCGCCGGTCATCTTGACGTACAGCCCGAAATCTCGCGCGACCTCCCCGATGACGATGAGCTGTTCGGGGGTGCACTCGCCGCCGGGCATCCGCGGCACCACCGAGTAGGTGCCGTTCTTCTGGATGTTGGCGAGGAAGTGGTCGTTGGTGTCCTGCAGGCCCGCCTGCTGACGATGCAGGATGTGGTCGGAGTCGGTGGACGCGAGGATCGACGCGACGACGGGCTTGCAGATGTCGCAACCCCGTCCGGTGCCGTAGCGCGAGATCAGTGCCGAGAAGGTGCGAATCTGTGTGGCTCGCACGATCTCGAACAGCTCGGCGCGCGACTGCTCGAAGTGCTCGCACAGTGCCTTCGACATCGGCACACCGGAACTGCTGAGCAGTTGTTTGACGGTCGGGAGGCATCCGCCGCACGTGGTGCCGGCGTTGGTACACGCTTTGACCTGCGCGATGTCGCACGCGCCGTCCGCGATCGCCCCGCAGATCGCGCCCTTGGTGACGCCGTTGCACGAACACACCTCGGCATCGTCGGGAAGCGCTCCCGCGCCGGGCTTTTCACCTGCCGGGGAGATGAGCGTCGCCGGATCGCCCGGAAGTTCGCGGCCGACGAGCGGACGCAACGTGCCGTAGGACGACGCGTCGCCGACGAGAATGCCGCCGAGCAGCGTCTTCGCGTCGTCCGACACGACCAGCTTCGCGTAGGTACCCTTCGCCGAGTCGGACAGCACCACCTCGAGCGCACCCGGCGTGACACCGTGCGCGTCACCGAAGCTGGCGACGTCCACACCGAGCAACTTGAGTTTGGTCGACAGGTCCGCGCCGGGGAATTCGGCAGCGCCGCCGAGCAGTCGGTCGGCGACCACCTCTGCGGTGCTGTACCCGGGGGCCACGAGCCCGTAGCAGGTGCCCTCGACGGCCGCGCACTCCCCGATGGCATAGATCGCGTCGTCCGTGGTGCTGCGGCACCCGAGGTCGGTGAGGACACCGCCGCGCGCACCCACCTCGAGACCGGCGTCGCGAGCGAGCGCATCCTGCGGGCGCACTCCCGCGGAGAACACCAGCACCGCGGCGTCGATCGTCGATCCGTCGGACAGTTCGACGACGAGACCGGAAGGACCCTCGCTGATTCCGGCCGTGCCCACTCCGGTGTGCACGGTGAGCCCGAGGTCGGTCACGAGCCGTTCGAGGACCCGTCCGCCGCCCTCGTCGACCTGCAGCGGCATCAGACGCGGCGCGAACTCCACGACATGCGGAGACATTCCCAGCCGGCGGAGAGCGTTCGCGGCCTCGAGCCCGAGCAGTCCACCGCCGACCACCACACCGACCGGAGCGTCACCGTGCACGGACGCGGCGTCGGCCGCCGCCCGGATGCCGTCGAGATCGTCGAGTGTGCGGTAGACGAAACAGCCCGGAAGTTCGTTGCCGGGGATCGGCGGCACGAACGGGTAGGAACCGGTCGCGAGAACGAGCGCGTCGTAGGCCAGCACGTCGCCGGCGTCGGTGGTCACGGTGCGCGCCGCCCGATCGACCGCAACGACGCGGGAGGAGACCCGAAGATCGACGAGAGGGTCTGCCGCGTAGTCGTTTCCGGCGAGCGCGAGTTCTTTGCGATCCCAGGTTCCGACGTACGACGACAACCCCACGCGATCGTAGGCGGGGTCCGGTTCCTCGCAGAGCACCGTGATCTTCCACGCGTCGTGCTCGTCGCGGGAACGCAATGCCTCCACGAAACGGTGCCCGACCATTCCGTGCCCGACGACGACGACGTTCTTGCGGCTCATGGGAAGTCTCTCTCTGTTCGTGCAGGCGGATCGGTGTCAGACGGTGGCGTCGGACAGTGGCGTCGCCGGGGAGAGCGGCGCTGCCGATGTAGGCGTGGACGACCCGATGGGTTGTTGCGGCCGGCGGAGGAAGACGACCCACGTCACCGCGATGCAGACGAGGTAGAAGATCGCGAAGACCCAGAAGGCCATGGTGGCGGACTGCGCTTCGCCGCCGTACGAGCCGCGGAAGACGAGGTTGATACCGACGCCGCCGAGTCCGCCGATGGCACCGGCGAATCCGATGAGGGCGCCGGACATGCTGCGCGACCACGCGGCCTTCTCGGCACGATCGGCACCGGCAAGTCCCTGGGCCTTCGCTTCGAAGATCGAGGGAATCATCTTGTACACCGAGCCGTTGCCCAGGCCGGACAACAGGAACAGTGCGATGAAGCCGAGCACCATGGCCGTCAGGACACCGCCGGATGCTGCACCGGCGCTCGCGTCGTCGAGGGTTCCCGCCACGATCAGTACTGCGGCGGCGAGCGCCATACCGACGAATGTGTACATCGTGATGCGGCCGCCGCCGATACGGTCGGCCAGTTTGCCGCCGATCGGACGTGAGAGCGAGCCGAGCAACGGGCCGATGAACGCGATCTGGGCGGCGTGCAGCGCAGCCTGGGCGGGTGTGTCACCGCCGGCGAGGAAGTTGATCTGAAGCACCTGGCCGAACGCGAAACTGAAGCCGATGAAGGAACCGAACGTGCCGATGTACAGGAAGGAGATGACCCACGCGTCGCTGAACTTCAGCACGCGGCCCATGGCGCGCAGGTCCGCTTTCTGGTCGCCGAGGTTGTCCATGAACAGTGCCGCACCGATCGCCGCTGCACCACAGAGCACCAGGTAGACGGCGCAGACGATCCACGGTTCGGTGTTGCCGACGGTCGCGATTACCAGCAGGCCGATCAGCTGAATGGCCGGTACCCCGATGTTTCCGCCGCCCGCGTTGAGCCCGAGTGCCCAGCCCTTGAGCCGCTGTGGATAGAACGCGTTGATGTTCGTCATCGACGAGGCGAAGTTCCCGCCGCCGACGCCGGCAAGCGCCGCGACCAGCATGAACGTGCTGTACGAGTGCCCCGGGTTCAGCATCAGGTACAGCGCTCCGATGAGCGGGACGAGCAACACGAGCGCACTGAAGATGGTCCAGTTACGGCCACCGAATCGGGCGGTCGCCACGGTGTAGGGAATGCGGAGCACGGCACCGACGAGCGTGGGCACCGCGACGAGGAAAAACTTGCCCGCGGCGTCGATGCCGTAGATGTCGGTGGGCATGAACAGCACCATGACCGACCACACGGACCACACCGAGAATCCGACGTGTTCGGCGATGACCGACCAGATCAGGTTTCTCTTGGCGATCTGCTTTCCGCCGGACTCCCACGCCTCGACATCTTCGGCGTCCCAGCTCTCGATGTAGTGCTTGCGCGTGAATCTCTCTCGGAGAGTCTCGTTCCGGACCGAATCTGCCATGCCGGCCGCCCTTCTCAGGTGTGTGATGAACCCAAGGTAGGCAACGGGTGTTGCCGCGGTGCTGCCCGCGATGACCGTCGCGTCAAGAGATGCTCACCCGGTGACGGGCGACGGTGTGAGGTGGCCGTAACCGATATCAGAGAAGGAATCGGACCAGGTCGGCGGTGTGCGCCAGGCCGGGAAACGCTTCTTCGGTGGATCGTGGGTGCAGCGCATGTACCGCGAGCCGGAACATCACGGCGCGCAACAGCATCTGCGGCCACTCCGGAAGGTCTTCCCACCGCGCGATGAGACCGTCGTCGGCGCCGCCCCACGACAACGCGTCGACGACAGTCACCGCGGCCGCCCACGACGCGGGACGCCAGTAGGGCGTGATGTCGGTCAGGCCCGGCGCGGCCCGTCCTGCGAACAAGACGGTGCCGAAGAGATCGCCGTGCACGAGTTGGTCGGGCAGGTGCACCGGCTTCCGGAACGTGGCGAGCTGCCCGATGAGGTCGAGGCTCTTACGTCCGTCTGGGGTGACCGTCTCGGGGGCACCCGCAGCGCGCGCGGTCCGCAGCGGCACCGTTTCCCACGCCGCGCGGTCGGCCGCGACGAAGACGTCGACGTCCTGCCACGGTGCCACCGGAGGTTGCATGAGGAAGCGCGGGCGCTCGAGTTGTGAGGTCGCGACGTGCAACCGCAGCGACAGCGAGACCACCTCGTCGTGCCGGGGTTCGGAAGTCCCCACGATGTACGTGTCGGCGCGCCATCCGGACACCACGTAACGCCCGTCGGTCGATCGGACGGGCCGGGCGAGCCGTACTCCGTCGACGGTCAGGGTCTCCCTGATCTTCGCGGACCACGCCGCGCGGGCGTGGTCGGCGACCCGGGACAGGACCACGTCTCCACACCGGAAACCGCCGTCCCAGTCGGCGCCGAGGGCGACCGGCTCGACGTCGCGAAGGCCGAACGTAGAGCACACGTGCTGCGGTGGTTCGAGTGAGCTCACGCCCACACGGTACCGGCGCGCCCGCCCGGGTCCCGGGAGGCACTCCGCTGTTTTCCGGTCACAGCTCCGCGACAACGGGCCGGAGGCGCTGCGGCAGCTGCCCGGCGCCGGCGGTCAGTAGACGGGCAGCGAGGGATCGATCTGCTGCGCCCACGCGAGTACTCCGCCGCGAAGGTGGGTGGCATCGGAGAACCCGGCGCGCGTGAGCACGGCGAGGGCCTCCGCCGACCGCACGCCCGTCTTGCAGTAGAGGACGATCGGCCGGTTCTGCGGCAGTTCGGCCAGGGCCTCGCCCGACAGGATGCGACCCTTGGGAACCAGCCGGGCACCGTCGATGCGGACGATGTCCCACTCCACCGGTTCGCGGACGTCGATCACTTCGACGTCGCGGCCCTCGTCGAGCATCCTGCGCAACTCGCCCGGCGTGATCGTCGCATCGGCCGCTGCCGCCGCGTTGTCCGGGACGACCCCGCAGAACACGTCGTAATCGATCAGTTCGGTCACCGGTACGCGGCCGGGGTCCCGGCGCAACGTCACGGTGCGGAACGACATCGCGAGCGCGTCGTAGATCATCAGCCGTCCCAGCAGCGGCTCACCGATCCCGGTGATCAGCTTGATGGCCTCGGTCGCCATGATCGTGCCGACGGTTCCGGGCAGGACGCCGAGGACCCCGCCTTCGGCGCAGGACGGCACCATGCCCGGCGGCGGCGCCTCGGGATAGAGATCGCGGTAGTTCAGGCCGCGCCCGCCGGGAGCGTTCTCCCAGAACACCGACACCTGGCCTTCGAAGCGGAAGATCGACCCCCACACGTACGGCTTGCCGGCGAGCACCGCGGCGTCGTTCACGAGGTAACGGGTCGCGAAATTGTCGGTGCCGTCCACGATCAGGTCGTACTGCTCGAACAGGGCCACCGCGTTGCCGGAGTCGAGGCGGATCGGATGCAACCGCACGTCGACGTGTTCGTTGATGGCGTTGATGCTGTCGCGGGCACTCTCGCCCTTCGCCCTGCCCACGTCGGAACGGCCGTGGATGACCTGACGCTGCAGATTCGACATGTCCACTTCGTCGAACTCGACGATGCCCAGGGTGCCGACACCCGCCGCGGCCAGGTACAGCAACACCGGTGAGCCGAGGCCGCCGGCGCCGATGCACAGCACTTTCGCGTTCTTGAGCCGCTTCTGTCCGGTCACACCGACGTCGGGAACGATCAGGTGCCGGCTGTACCGGGCGACCTCGTCACGATCGAGGTCGGCAGCCGGTTCCACCAGAGGTTGCAAGGCGCTCGGATCCACCGAGGGCGTCGATACGGTCACGGGTACTCCTCGGCCGGCGGGACGGTCGTGGTCCATTGTTCCACCGCTCACAGTGGCGGCGGCGTCACGCCCTCGGGTACGGCCACGGGTTGAAACGGCACCGCAGCCCGTCGGCCGGGACGACCCCGCCGGGATCGAGCCGGGCGATGTCGTTGTTGTCGGTGCCGAAGGTCTGCTGCATCATGATCGGCGCGAGACCGTCCTGCGCCCCGCACCGCTCGTGCTGAGCGAAGCCGATGGCGTGCCCGACCTCGTGATTGACCAGGTATTGGCGGTACGAGCCGATGTCGCCCTGGAAGGCGACCGCGCCGCGAACCCAGCGCGACTCGTTGAGCAGGACCCGCCCGAGCGACGGATTGAAGCACGAACCTTCGAGGCGGATGTCGTACCCGCATCCCTCCCGGATGGTCATCTGCGAGGTCAGCGAGATCCGGAAGTCGGGGGTGCCTACGTCGATCCGGCGGAAGGCGAACTGGGGATCACCGACCCAGCTCCGAGGATCGGCGAGGGTCCGGTCGACCAGGAGCCCGAACGCGTCGTCACCGCCGTAGCCCGCGGTGTCGATCCCGTCCTCGACTTCGACGGTGTAGGTGAAGGTGCGTGCCGCCTCCGAGCCCACCCGCGCGGTCGTGCCGGGCAGCACTCGCCACCTCTGCGCGCCCCGCTCGGTGAACGGGCCGCCGTCGGGCAGGGTGCCGGACGCGAGATCCGCAGGGAACACCCCGTCCGCCCGCGGTGCTTCCGCGATAGTCTCGCCCGCGTCCACCATGCTCTGTTCTTCGGCTGCGCCGTCCTCGCCGGTTCCTCGCGCCGCATCCCACAGCACCACGACGGTGACCACGGCGAGCACAGGCACCACGTAGGCGCGCCATCCGTATGTTGCGACGAACTTGCCGAGCCGGCTCTGCTTCCGGACCTCTCGGACGGGCCGGGGCCTGCGCGGTTCCCGCGACGGGTCGTCTCCACCCACCGGGTCCCACTGGGCTCGCAGCGGCTGGTACGCATCGCGCTTGGGTACCCGCGACGCACCGGAATGCCGGCGCTGCTCGGAAGGCTGTCGCGGTTCGGAAGGCCGGCGCGGTTCGGAAGGCCGGCGCGGTTCGGGAGGTTGCCGGGATCCGGACGGCGGTCGCTGTGCCGGGGAACCGGATGGCGGGGTCCGGGTGGAGTCCTCCGCGGACCTGCTCGGTCGCGCTCCTCCTCGGTCGATCACGGTTGACAGAATGTCACATCCACGAGAATCCGACGGGCGGTCCCGGCAGTCCTGCGGAGGGAGACAGGAAAAGCGGATACTGGGCGTGGGGCCCGCCAGGAGATGCATGGGGCCGACCAGGAGAAAAGCGCGGCGACCTGTAACCTGCAAGGATGATCGATGCCGAAGTGGCGCTGCTCACTCTCGGCGAAGTGCGCAGACTGGAGCAAGCATGACCGAACTGGCCGACCGGGCATCCGGCCGCGGCAACAACGGCAACAAGCGTGGTGCCCGGATGCCGAGGGACGAACGGCGTGCCCAGCTGCTCGAGGCTGCGAGTGAAGTGTTCGTCACACGCGGTTACCACTCCGCCGGCATGGACGAGATCGCCGAGTGCGCGGGTGTGAGCAAGCCGGTGCTGTACCAGCATTTCCCCGGGAAGCTCGAGTTGTATTGCGCCGTCCTCCAGAACTACGTGGACGTTCTCATCAACGGGGTCCGGCAGGCGCTTCGGTCCACCACCGACAACCGCCAGCGCGTCCGTGCCGCCGTCCAGGCCTTCTTCGACTTCGTCGACAACGACAGCCAGGGTTTCCGGCTGGTCTTCGAATCGGACCTGATGGGTGAGCCGGAAGTGTCCCGTCGCGTGGAACAGGCCACGGAAGCGTGTGTGGACGCCGTGTTCGATCTGGTCAGTCACGACTCCGGTCTCGACCCCTACCGTGCGCGGATCCTCGCCGTCGGGTTGGTGGGGACCAGCCAGTTCACGGCCCGTTACTGGCTCGATGCCGCGCGTCCGATCCCGAAGGACGATGCCGTCGATACGACGGTCGCGCTCGCGTGGGGCGGACTCAAGCACGTCCCGCTCCAGCCCGAACTACGGCTGCGCTGACGAGGCCGTCCCGGCCGGCCGCACGTCGCGGACGCAGCCGGGAGAACAGCGATACGGCGAGAGGCCGGGGCGATGTCGCCCCGGCCTCTCGCCGTATCGGTCCTGTGGTCAGATGGCTGCGAAGCCGACCCTCCCGATGGTGGAGGGGCCGATCTCCACGTACGCGATCTTCGCCGCCTGCACCAGAACCTTGCGGCCCTTCTCGTCGATGAGAGCGAGCACGCCGCTGCCGTTGCCGCTCAGTGCGTCGGTCACAAGCTTTTCCACCTCGTCGTGCGTCTGGTCGCTGACGAGGACGAGTTCACGCGGGCTGTCCGCAACGCCGATCTTGACCTCCACTGGGGACCTCCGAAATCTCAGGCTGTACTGCTTGTCACCGCCAGGCTAATGCAGTCCGAGCACTGCCATCCGCTTGGTGTGCTCGACCTGCATCCGGTCGAACAGGGCGGCAATGCCGGCGAGGTCACCCGAGGTAAGAATCACCAGTTCGGCAAGCTCCTCGTTCTGGGCGAGCACGTACTGGGCCTGCGTGATGGCTTCGCCCAGCAACCGGCGACCCCACAGCATCAGGCGGTCCTTCTGGAGTGGGCTTCGTTCCACCACTTCACGGACCTCGCGGACCACGAACTCGGAGTGCCCGGTCGCGGCGAGCACGTCGCGCACCACCGCGGCTACCTCCGGGGCCAGCCGGTCGGCGATCTCACAGTAGAAGTCGGCGGCGATCCCGTCGCCCACGTACGCCTTGACGAGAGATTCGAGCCACGTCGACGGGGTGGTGGACGCATGGTAGGCGTCGAGAGCCTGCCGGTACGGCTCCATCGCGGCGTAGATCTCCACACCGCGGTCGTCGAGCGCCGCGTGCAGCGTCTCGAAGTGGCTCATCTCCGCCGCTGCCATGCTCGCGAGGGCGACACGTCCCCGCACCGACGGGGAGAACTTGGCATCGTCCGCGAGACGGTAGAACGCGGCGATCTCGCCGTAGGCGATCACCGCGAACAACTCGGCGACGCCGGGATGGTCGGCGGGGACGAGGGTCGGGCTGGATGATGCTGTGGACGGCGACGATTCGGCTCCCATGACGACAAAGCGTAGTACTACCTCGGCGAATCCGCCGGAACCGGTACAATGGTCTTTGAAGTTCGCGCTTCGAGCCGCTGAACGCAGCCCGCGAGCTTCACCGATAATGTGCGCGCACCCGACCGCGGATCGCCGCGCTTCGCCGAGCTTCTGAACAACGCTCGTGCTGAGGCGCAGGCCGGTCCCCTGCCCGACCTCGTGCGTGCGTGCCGAGACCAGGAAGGCCGGACCCCTGAGCAAGATCACAATCGACCACGAAGACGACGCGACCGAAACGACCGTCTCCGCACAACTCGACTCCACCCACGTTCCCCCCACCTTCGGAGAACTCGGCGTCCGCGACGAAATCGTCCGGGCACTCTCCGAGGCCGGCATCGAACGTACGTTCGCAATCCAGGAGCTCACGCTCCCCCTCGCCCTCGCAGGCGACGACCTCATCGGCCAGGCCCGCACGGGCATGGGCAAGACCTTCGGGTTCGGGGTCCCGCTGCTCAACCGCATCACCACCGACGGTTCGGGCACCACGACCCTCGACGGCACCCCGCGTGCGCTCGTCATCGTCCCGACGCGCGAACTGTGCGTCCAGGTGACCGGCGACCTGGTGAGCGCCGCGAAGTACCTGCCCGGCAGCGGCAAGAAGGGCCTCGAAGTCCTGTCGATCTACGGCGGACGCCCGTACGAGCAGCAGATTTCCCAGTTGCAGAAGGGCGTCGACGTCGTCGTCGGCACCCCGGGCCGGCTCCTCGACCTCGCCAACCAGGGGCACCTGATCCTCGGCAAGATCGGCGTGCTCGTCATGGACGAGGCCGACGAGATGCTCGACCTCGGCTTCCTGCCCGACATCGAGCGCATTTTGACGATGGTGCCCGACAAGCGTCAGACGATGCTGTTCTCGGCCACCATGCCGGGCCCGATCATCACACTCGCCCGCACCTTCCTGAACCGTCCGACGCACATCCGTGCGGAGGAAGCCGAGTCGTCGGCCGTGCACGAGCGCACCCAGCAGCACGTCTACCGTGCGCATGCGCTCGACAAGGCCGAACTCGTCGCGCGCGTGCTGCAGGCCGAAGGCCGCGGCGCGACCATGGTCTTCACCCGTACCAAGCGCACCGCACAGAAGGTCGCCGACGATCTCGTCGAACGCGGCTTCGCCTGCGGAGCCGTGCACGGCGACCTGGGCCAGATCGCACGCGAGAAGGCACTGGACAAGTTCCGCGCCGGCAAGATCGACGTGCTGGTCGCCACCGATGTCGCGGCACGCGGCATCGACATCGACGACGTCACCCACGTCATCAACTACCAGTGCCCCGAAGACGAGAAGACGTACGTGCACCGCATCGGCCGTACCGGCCGCGCGGGCCGCACCGGCATCGCGATCACCCTCGTCGACTGGGACGACATTCCCCGCTGGCAACTGATCGACAAGGCGCTCGGCCTCAACATGCCCGATCCGGTCGAGACCTACTCCAGTTCGCCGCACCTCTTCGAGGAACTCGGCATTCCCGCCGGCACCACGGGGCGCGTTCACAAGCAGGCTCCGGCGCGGTCCGCCGAGAGCGAGCCCACCGAACGTCGCCCGCGTGAGGATCGCGAGGAGACGGCGTCCCGGCCCAAGCGCAACCGCGTGCGCCGGCGCACGGTCCGCGGCCAGGCGACCGACGGTGACGCCTCGGGCGCCGACGCGACGGAGCCGAAGACGTCGAACGCCCAGCAGAAGGCCCCGCAGGCCGAGGGCGAATCGGAGCGAGCCGGTTCCGACGCACCCGCATCCCCGGCACGCCGTCGTCGCCGTCGGCGCAGCAACGGCGCCGCGGGCCATGACACGGCCTCACAGGACGCCTCGAACGCGGACACCGTCGCGGCATCGTCCGCTCAGTAGGACCCGTGCTCGCGCCGGAGCGCCGCACCCGCACGGATCTGCTCGTCGCCGCCACACTCGTCGTCACCGTCCTGGTGGCGGCGAGTGTCGTCTGGCTACGGTCCGATGCGCGCGGCACCACCTCGATCACGTGGGACGAGCCGGTGTCCGCTCCCCGAGTCGCCGGCGCGCTCCCCGACGCCCTCACCGAGGTGTGGCAGGCGCCCAGCGGGGCAACGTCGGTGCCCGTCGCGCTCGGAGGCACCGTCGCGACTGCCGACGCGAACACGGTGGTGGGCCGGGATCCGCTCACCGGCAACGAACGATGGCGGTACGAACGCAACCGTCCGCTGTGCGCCGCAACGGGTGCGTGGGGTTCGGCGATCTCGGTCTACCGCGACGCACGCGGCTGCGGGCAGGTCACCGCGCTCGAATCGGACAGCGGCGCGCGAGGGCCGCAGCGGACGAGTGACGCAGACGAGGAGATTCGGCTCTTCGAAGCCGGTTCCCACGTCATCGCACTCGGCGATACCCGGCTCGAGATGTGGCGGTCCGACCTCGTGCGCACCGTCGAATACGGGTACGTCGACGCTCCCGTCAACCCGCGCGCCCAGCCCCGGTCCGGCTGCGAACTACTCTCCGCCGATGCCGGGACCAGCCGTCTCGCGGTACTCGAGCAGTGCCCGAACGAACCGGCCAATCGGCTCACCTTGCTGGACCCCACTCCAGACGACGCCCAGAAACCCGAGCAATACGCGTCGTCGGTGCTGCCCGAAGCACAGACCGGAGCAGGTGCACGCATAGTCGCCGTTCTCGGTGAACGCACCGCTGTGTACATGCCGCCGGGGCCCGGCGGCGGCCCGCGCATCGCGGTGTACGACGGCTCGGGCGCACTCGTCGACACCCACAACCTCGAACGTGTCGCCGGCAACGGCGCCGCACCCGCCACCGAACAGGAGGGGGTACTGGTCTGGTGGACGGGTCTCGACACGGTCGGCCTCTCCCCCGAGGATTTCGCACCGGTATGGACCGTCGAGGACACGCTCGGGACCGGAGCGCCGATGGCGGGATCACTGCTCCTGCCGGTCGACGACGCGGTCGCGGCAGTCGATCCCGCGTCCGGCAACGTCCGGCAGCGGATCCCCGTGGACCGAGACGACGCACCGCAGGACGTGGACGTCGCGGTCACCGGTGAACTCGTGCTCGAGCAACGCGGAGATCAGGTCGTCGCGCTGCGCTGACGGCGCCGGGGTCAGTCCAGCGTGGGCAGTGCGGTGCCCTTCGTCCACGACGCGAGCAGGTTCTCGGCCAGTTCCCGGTAGGCGTCCGCGCCCTTGTTCTTCCGGGCGGCGAGCACGGTCGAACCCGATGCAGACGCCTCGGCGAACCGCACGGTTCGCGGGATGGGCGGCGAGAGCACCGGCAGGTCGTACCGGTCCGACACGTCGGCGAGCACGTCACGGCTGTGCGTGGTCCGCGAGTCGTACAGCGTCGGAAGAGCGCCGAGGAGTTCGAGTTCGGGGTTGGTGATCTGCTTGATCTCCTGAACCGTCCGAAGAAGCTGACCGACGCCACGGTGTGCGAGCGTTTCGCACTGCAGCGGGACGAGGACGGAATCTGCCGCGGTGAGCCCGTTGAGGGTGAGGACCCCGAGGGACGGAGGGCAGTCGACGATCACCACGTCGAAGTCGTCCGCGACCGTCGCCAGCGCGCGTTTGAGGGTGTATTCCCGGCCCGGCTTCATGAGCAGCATCGCCTCGGCACCGGCCAGATCGATGGTCGCGGGCATGAGCGTGATGCCTTCTCCCGCCTCGACCAGGACCTCCTGCACCTTGGTCTCTCCCACGAGGACGTCGTGCACGGACTTGTCGAGCCGGTCCGGGTTGTGACCCAGGGAGAAGGTGAGACACCCCTGGGGATCGAGGTCGACGAGGAGCACCCGCTGTCCCAGCGCGGACAGGGCGGCGCCCAGCGACGCGACGGTGGTCGTCTTGGCGACGCCACCCTTCTGGTTTGCCACTGCAAGTACGGTTGTCACGGGTCGATCCTCGCGTATTCGGCGCTCCGGTGTGCGGTAACGACGCGGCATCTTCCCGGCACATCGTGCATCCCCCTCCGACGCTTCCCGAAAGGCGTACCGACCGTGATCCGCAGAGTCCGTCCCGACGATGTCGAAGCCGTCACCGACCTGATCTACGACCTCGCGGAATACGAGAAGGCCCGGCACGAGTGCACCGTGACGACGGAGCAGATCCGGTCCGCGTTGTTCGATCCGGAACCGTCGGTATTCGGCCATGTGGCGGAAGAGAAGGACGGCACCGTCGTCGGGGTCGCGCTGTGGTTCCGGAACTTCTCCACGTGGGACGGGGTCCACGGCGTGTATCTCGAGGACCTGTACGTCCGGCCGGAGCATCGGGGCGCGGGACACGGGCGCGCGCTGCTGGCCGCACTGGCCCACGAATGTGTGGAGCGCGGTTATACCCGCCTGAGCTGGTCCGTGCTGAACTGGAACGAGCCGTCCATCGGCTTCTACCGGTCGCTGGGCGCGGTTCCTCAGGACGAGTGGACGACGTTCCGTCTCAGCGGTGACGCGTTGCGCGAGCTCGGCGCCTGACGGTCCTTCGCCGCGGCCTGGTTCAGCGCTCGTCCTCGGGAACGTAATCGCTGGCGAGCCACCGGGTGGTGGCGGGGCTGAAGAGGAGCACGAGCGCCGGCACCACGATCAGCCCCATGAGCGCACCGAGAAGCACCTGATGGGAGTCGGTGAGGAGCGACCACACCACGGGCAACAGCAGAAGCTGCGCGACGACAGCGATCGAACGTCCCCAGTGCGCGCCGCGCAGGAGCGCGATGCCCGCGGCCAGGACGCCCCCGAAGAGGATCGACAGCCACAGTGCGAGGCCGTAGCCGTTGCTCACCGACTGGTCGTAGTTGCCCGACCATGCCCGGATGACCGAGTACACCGCGAACCCTATGGCGATGACGCCTTCGAGCACGACGAGCGACCCGGCAACCCTGACGGTCGACGGGGTACGGGTACGAGGTGTTTCAGTGGGCACCCGACCAGCGTAGTGGACCGGCGCGATAGCACTTAGGCTGATGCTCCGTGCGTGCCCTGCTGATCGTGAACCCGAACGCGACGACCACCACTCCGGCCGGTCGTGACCGGCTGGCTCACGCGCTGTCGGGCAGAACCCAGCTGACAGTGGCGCATACGACGCACCGGGGGCACGCCGCGGAACTGGCCCGATCCGCGCACGCGGACGGAATGGATGTCGTCATCGCTCACGGTGGCGACGGCACCGTGAACGAGATCGTCAACGGACTGCTGGGGCCTTCCCCCGACCGCGGTCCCGATCCGACGCTGCCCCGCCTCGCCGTGGTGCCGGGCGGATCGGCGAACGTGTTCGCTCGCTCCCTCGGGATCGCCGCGGACCCGATGGAGGCGACGGAACAACTGCTCGCCTTGCTCGCCGATCGCGCGGCCCGCCGCATCGGGCTCGGCCACTGCGACGGGCGGTGGTTCGTGTTCAACGCGGGGCTCGGTCTCGACGCGCAGGTGTGCGAAGCGGTCGATCTGAGTCGTCTCAGCGGCAAGAAGGCGACGAGTTCGCGGTATGTGCGACACGCGATCACGCAGTTCTTCGCGTCGAAGCGGATCGAACCGGCACTCACGCTCGAACTGCCGGGGCAGGATCCGGTCGCCGGCGTGTACTACGCCTTCGTGTCCAACTCGAGCCCGTGGACCTTTCTCGACAGACGCCCGGTCCACACGAACCCGGGTACGTCGTTCGGCACGGGCCTCGGGGTCTTCGCGATGGCGACGATGCGGGTCGTGCCGACCCTGCGCGTCGTCCGGCAGTTGCTCGCGAAGCAGGGCGACCCGTCGTCTCCGTATCTGCTGCGCGCGGACGACGTCACTCACGTGCGCGCACGGTCGACGCGACCGATCGGCCTGCAGGTGGACGGCGACTACCTGGGGCTTCGCACCGATGTGGAGTTCGTGGCCGTGCCTTCGATACTCGAAGTCGTCGCTCCTGCACAGTGAGCAGCATGCTCGAATGTTGTGATTCTGCTTACTTTTCGGCCGAACAGGTGTAGAAAGAAGGATTGACGAATGCTTCGCCCCTTCGTCGGCGTGAGCTTCCACACGGTCGCGGTCGATTCTCTTGACTTCACGCAAGTTCGTGAAAGCATTCACAAGTAACCGCGCGGAAATACTTCGCGCCGCAAGCGTGAACACGCACAGACAATCATCCGGTGCACAGCACCATTGAAGGAGAGTAGAAGCATGGACTGGCGCCACGAAGCCATCTGCCGCGACGAGGATCCGGAACTGTTCTTCCCTGTGGGCAACAGCGGACCGGCTCTCGCGCAGATTGCCGATGCCAAGCTCGTGTGCAACCGCTGCCCCGTCACCGCCGAGTGCCTCTCGTGGGCCCTCGAATCGGGTCAGGACGCCGGCGTATGGGGCGGCATGAGCGAAGACGAGCGCCGCGCACTCAAGCGCCGCAACGCCCGCACCCGGGCTCGCACCACGGTCTAACGATCGCGACTTGTACGAAGGCCCGGCCCCCGAGGGGACCGGGCCTTCGTACGTCGTAGGTGTCCCTGCGCTACTGCCCTCGGAGAACTACGGCCGTCGGAAACACAGGCCCGCGCCGGAACGTAGATCAGGTTCCGGCAACCTTGCCGAGTGCCAGTCGCAGGCGCGCGTCGGTTCCGCCGCTCTCGTTCGCGGCCAGGTCGAGCGTGCCGCCGAGTTCGGCGGCGACCAGTGTCCGCACGATCTGCAGCCCGAGACGATCGGAATCTTCGAGACGGAACCCCTCCGGCAGGCCTTTGCCCTCGTCTCGCACGACGACGTCGAGCCACCGAGCCGACCGGTTCGCCCGGACCGTCACCGTGCCGTGAACCCCCGGGTCGAATGCGTGCTCGACGGCGTTCTGCACGAGTTCGGTCAACACCATCACGAGCGGGGTGGCGCGATCCGCGGGGAACACACCGAGGTTTCCCTCGCGGCGCACCCGGATCTGGCTGCCCACCGCCGAGACGTCCACGACGATCGGGATCAACTGGTCGAAAACACCGTCGAGGTCGACCTCTTCGTCGACCGACATCGACAGGGCTTCGTGCACCAGTGCAATCGACGTGACCCGGCGCACCGCTTCGCCGAGAGCCTCTTTGGCTTCGACATTGCCGGTGCGCCTCGCCTGCAGCCGCAGCAGCGCCGCGACCGTCTGCAGGTTGTTCTTCACCCGATGGTGGATTTCCCGGATCGTGGCGTCCTTGCTGAGCAGGGCACGGTCACGGCGCTTGACCTCGGTGACGTCGCGGATGACCACAGCGGCCCCCTCGATGCGGCCGCCGGGCGTCAGGACGAGGGCACGGATGAGCACCGTCGCTCCCCGCGCCTCTACCTCCATGCGCTGTCCCAGCCGTCCGTGGACGGCCCCCCTGAGATATTCGGAGACGTCCGCGCTTTCGAATGGATCCGTCACGAGGGAGCGGGTCGTCTCGACGAGGTCCTGACCCAGCAGATCGGAATTGAATCCCATGCGGTGGTACGCGGACAACGCGTTCGGGCTGGCATAGACGACGCGGCCCTCACGGTCGAGACGGATGAAGCCGTCACCGGCACGGGGGCTGGACTTCGTGTCGGACCGTGCTTCCGGGGTGGGGAACGTTCCCTCGCTGATCATGCGGTAGAGCGCATCGGCACATTCGAGGTACGCCGTCTCGAGCGCACTCGCCGAGCGCCGGGACACCCGCGCGGCGTCCCGGCTCAGTACAGCGACCACCTGCCCGGCCCACCGCACCGGCACGGCCTGACGCAAATGGATCGAGTCGCTGGATCCGCGACGGACCGTGACAATCTCTCCCGATTTGAAAGCCTTACGGACGTAAGGATGTTCATCGTCGGATACTACGGTCCCGACCGCGTCCTCGGGGATGACGGTCGAGGCGGTGGTGGGACGGCACTGCGCCACACACACGATCCCGTCGGGCGCGGCGTCCACCCACAGCAACACGTCCGCGAAGGACAGGTCGGCGAGCAGTTGCCACTCCCCGACGACGCGCTGAAGGTGGTCGACAGCGGCACCGGGAAGATCGGTGTGGGTGGCGAGGAGGGCACTGAGGGTGGACACGGAGGCCGCCTTCTTGCTCAGGAGATGACCGCGATGAGATCGCCCTGCTGAATCACATCTCCCACGGCGACGCCGACCGACGTCACCGTGCCGGAGGTCTCCGCGAGCACCGGGATCTCCATCTTCATCGACTCGAGGATGACCAGGGTGTCGCCTTCCGCGACGACCTGTCCCTCTGTCACCACCACCTCGAAGACCGTGGATACCATCTCGGCCCGTACGTCCTCTGCCATCGAACACCTCATTCCGCGAACCGGACGGTGGACCTGCCGACAGGACCACTCGACCGCACGTGAAACACTGTAATGAAAGAGAAAGGAGATCCAACCATGGGTAAGCGAGGCCGCAAGAAGCGTAGCCGCAAGGGGAACGCCGCCAACCACGGCAAGCGTCCCAACGCCTGAGGCGTTCGGAAACACGGAAGGACCGGAAAGCGTTGCTTTCCGGTCCTTCTTGCTCGGGGGCCGAGTCGGTCAGTCGCGGGCGTCGCGGCGGTAGTGCACCACCACATTCCGGCGGATTTCCAGCACCAGGCGTTCCCGCAGTCCCGCGGGCGCATGCTCTCCGCCGCACTTGCGACTCAGCAGAGACTTGATCTTCTCCTCGATGCCGTAGGCCTCGAGGCAGGCACCACAGTCGTCGAGGTGCCCCTGGAGTCTCGCTCGCGCATCTTCGTCACACTCGGAATCCAGCAACAGATACACGTCCGCAATGACCGCAGAGCAGTCCACCCGCTCGAAGTCTGTCGGCTCGCTCACTGCGAGACTCCCTTCCTGTTCTTGCTGTTCTCGCTGTTCTCGCTGGTCTCGGACGTTTCACCCGCGCCGGGTTCCATGCCGGTGGCCGCATCGACTGCGCCGCCGCGATTGAAGCCGCGTTCGCGAGCCACGTCGCCGAGCAGACCACGCAGTTGCTTGCGGCCACGGTGCAGGCGCGACATCACCGTCCCGATCGGGGTACCCATGATCTCGGCGATGTCCTTGTACGGGAATCCCTCGACATCGGCGTAGTACACCGCCATACGGAAGTCTTCGGGGAGTTCCTGCAACGCCGCCTTGATGTCGTTGTCGGGCAGCGCGTCGAGCGCCTCGACCTCCGCCGAACGCAGCCCCGTCGACGAGTGCTCCGCGGTCGCCGCGAGCTGCCAGTCGGTGATCTCGTCCGTCGGATACTGCGCGGGTTGCCGCTGCCGCTTCCGGTAGGAGTTGATGTAGGTGTTCGTGAGGATGCGGTACAACCACGCCTTGATGTTCGTGCCTTCACGGAAGGACCCGAACGCGGAAAACGCCTTGATATATGTCTCCTGGACGAGATCTTCGGCGTCGGCAGGGTTGCGGGTCATCCGCAACGCCGCACCGTAGAGCTGGTCGAGCAGCGGCAGTGCCTCACGCTCGAACCGTTCGGCCAATTGTTCGACAGACTCCTCGACCACACCGATCCCTTCACCGACGTTCTCCGTGAAGGCTACCGGTCCTGCCGTAGCCGGACGGGGCGGGCAAAGGATTGCCAACGGGGTCTCCGATCCTCGAGCGACAGCGGTCGCGCCGGCGGGCACGTCCGAAGGGGTCAACACACCACATACCGGACTTGTTCCCCGAGGTGCGGTGAATCGGTGAGTCGACTCGCGAGTCGGCTGGTCGGCAGCGGTGTCTCCGCGGCCGAAGTGGACCGCTGACGCCGGCGAGGGCAGGCTCTCGACACTCGGCCGTCGGCGTCCCCTGACTATCCTTTCGCCGTGACCCTCCGCATCGATCGCGCCGATTTCTCCGACCCCCGGCTGGCCGCATTCCTGCAGGCCCACCTGGACGAGCTCGCCCCGACGGCGCCCCCGGAGAGCCGGCACGCCCTGGACCTGTCCGGTCTCCGGCAGCCGGGGGTACGGCTCTGGGTCGGCGAGTGGGGTGAGGGAATCGCAGCCACAGGCGCCCTCGCCGCACTCGGGCCGGGGCACGAAGAGCTCAAGTCGATGCGGACGGACCCTCGCCGGAGAGGAAACGGGGTGGGCCGGCTGATGCTGCACCACCTGCTCGGCGACGCCGTCTCGCGGGGTGTCCGGCAAATCTCGCTGGAGACGGGAAGCACGGAGTTCTTCGCTCCGGCGCGGGCCCTGTATGCCGGGGCGGGCTTCGTCGTCTGCGGGCCCTTCGGTGAGTACCGGGACGATCCCCACAGCGTGTACATGACGTTGACTCTGCCGCGGCGGCCGAGTGCGCCTTCTTTGCTCGCGAAGCGGGCGCCGAACCCAGAAGGGTGTGGCGCCCACTCTCGTCCGTCCTGAACGTCCTGGTCCCCGCTCCCGAGGACCCGGGGTCAGCTGAAGGAGTTCCGTCCCTTGCCACGGAATGAGAGAACGCTGTTGCCTAAGGTGAGCACATGGCATCCACGTCGACCCCCGCCACCACGCTTCTCACCCGCGAGAAGGTGCCCCACGTGGTCCACGAATACCCCCACGACCCTCGGGCCGGCTCTTTCGGATCCGAAGCGGTCGAGGCGCTCGCCGAACGCCTCGGAGTGGTGCCCGCCCAGATCTTCAAGACACTCGTGATCGCCCTCCCGTCCGGCAAGCTGGGCGTCGCCGTCGTCCCCGTCCCGGAGACGCTGTCGCTCAAGGCCGCGTCCGCGGCGCTCGGTGGTGGCAAGGCCACGATGGCCGAGCGCGCCGCCGCGGAGCGTGCGACCGGCTACGTGCTCGGTGGCATCTCCCCGCTCGGTCAGCGCAAACGCCTCCCGACGGTGATCGACGCGTCGGCGGGCCGATGGGACAAGGTGTTGTGCAGCGCGGGGCGGCGCGGCCTCGAAATCGAACTCGCCCCCGCGGACCTGATCCGCCTGACGGGAGCCGTGGTCGCCCCGGTCGCAGCGGGTCACTGAGCTGCGCCAGTCGCGGATCGCGGCGCCCGGACCCGGTGCAGCCGCTACAGCAGCGCCATCTGGTCGCCGGCGCCGTCGTCGGGCACGAGCAGTTCCGGCCCGTTGTTGCGCACGCTGTTGACCTTGTCCGACACCCTGCGGATCTGAATCCGCGCCACGGCGTCTTCGCTCGGCACGATGAGGTCGGGGTGTCCGAGGCTGTCGGGATCGAGCCAGGCCTCCCACCGCTCGGGCGGCAGCATCAGGGGCATCCGGTGGTGCATATTGCCCAGTTGCGCAACGGAATCCGCGGTGAGGATCGTGGTGCTCACCAGCGGTGGCGCGTCGGGAGTACGCGGGTCGCGCCACACGGCCCACAGACCGGCCATGCAGACGCGTGAACCGTCGTCCGGCGCCATGAAATACGGCACCTTGCGGGTCTTGCCGTCCGGCGCCGGTTCCACCTGCCACTCGTACCAGCCGTCCATCGGAACGAGACACCGTCTGTAACGCAGCGATTGTGCGAACGCCGGTTTGGTTGCCACCGACTCGGACCGCGCATTGATCAACGGAGCGCCCGAGCCCGCCTCCTTCGCGAAGGGAGGAACCAGTCCCCAGCGCATGCGCCGGATACGGCGGCGCGCCGGGCCGTCCGCATCGTCGCGGTCGTGCCGCGCCACCACGGTGAGCACGTGTGTGGTGGGCGCGACGTTGTAGTCGGGCCGGAATTCCTCGTCGCCCGTCTCGTCGATCGCGTCGAGTTCCATCGCGAGAGTGGCCGGATCGGCCGTCGATGCATACCTGCCGCACATGCCTCCGAGTGTGGCAGCGACCGCCGACACGGCACACACCGGTCGCGCGGACGGGTGGGAGTCGATGCCCGGGCGGCCGATGGGCGAAGATGGACGGGTGAGCCTGTGGAAAGCACCCCGAGCCGTGTCCCCCGTCGACGCGTCCGTGACGCTGCCTGGATCCAAGTCCATCACCAACCGTGCCCTCGTCCTGGCAGCTCTGGCGGGCGGCCCGTCGACGGTGACCGGGGCGCTGCGCAGCCGCGACACCGACCTCATGATCGCTGCGCTGCGGTCCCTCGGTGCCGTGATCACCGAGCGCGACGGCGGCACCACACTGGACGTGACTCCGGGACCCCTGCGAGCCGGCACGGTGGACTGCGGCCTCGCGGGCACCGTGATGCGCTTCGTTCCGCCGGTCGCTGCCCTGGCCGACGGAGACGTCCGCTTCGACGGGGACGAGCAGGCGCGATCACGGCCGATGGGCACGGTGCTCGGCGCACTCCGGGCACTCGGCGCGGACATCGACGGCGACACGCTGCCCTTCACGGTCCACGGTCGCGCCGGCGTGCGCGGCGGGTCCGTCACGATCGATGCGTCCGGGTCGTCGCAGTTCGTCTCCGGTCTGTTGCTCTCTGCCGCGAGGTTCGACGACGGTGTGACCGTGCACCACGACGGCAAGCCCGTCCCGTCCACCCCTCACATCGACATGACGGTCGACATGCTCCGTGATGCGGGCGTGGAGGTCGACACCTCGGAAGCGAACACCTGGCGGGTTCTGCCCGGCCCGATCGCCGCCCGCGACGTGGTCGTCGAACCCGACCTCTCGAATGCAACCCCGTTTCTCGCCGCCGCCGCGGTCACCGGAGGCACGGTGTCGGTCCCGTGCTGGCCGGAGAAGACCACGCAGGCGGGCGACGCCATCCGGGACATCCTCGAGCGCATGGGCGCGGCTGTGTCGCTGTCGGACGGAACGCTCACCGTGCGGGGACCGGCCACGCTCACCGGCATCGACATCGACCTGCACGACGTCGGTGAACTGACTCCCACGGTGGCCGCGGTGGCCGCGCTGGCGTCCACTCCCTCACGTCTTCGCGGTATCGCACACCTGCGCGGCCACGAGACCGACCGGCTCGCCGCGCTGTCCGCCGAGATCGGCCGGCTCGGCGGTATCGCCACCGAAACCGAAGACGGCCTCCAGATCGAACCGGCCACCTTGACGGGCGGTGTCTGGCACTCCTACGCCGACCACCGGATGGCGACTGCCGGCGCGATCCTCGGCCTCGTCGTCGACGGCGTCGAGGTCGAGGACATCGGCACGACCGCCAAGACCCTCCCCGGATTCGAAGGTCTGTGGGCGGCGATGTTGACGGGAGCACGCTCCTGAGCCGGCGGCAGTACGACGAGTCCGACGTCCGGGTCCGTCCGGGCAAGAGTTCGCGACCGCGTACCAAGGATCGGCCTGCCCACCTCGATGCGGTGGAGGGCATGGTGTTCTCGGTGGACCGTGGGCGCTGGGGCGTCGTCCTGGGCGGCGATCCGCAGCGGCCCGTGGTGGCAATGCGCGCACGCGAACTGGGCCGTACCCCGATCGTCGTCGGAGACAGGGTGGGGGTGGTCGGCGACCTTTCCGGCCGTCCCGACAGCCTGTCGCGCATCGTGCGCGTCGAGGAACGCACCACCGTGCTCCGCAGGACAGCCGACGACACGGACCCGTTCGAACGGATCGTGGTGGCGAACGCGTCGCAACTGCTCATCGTCGTCGCGCTCGCCGATCCGCCGCCGCGCACCGGGCTCGTGGAGCGCGCGCTGGTCGCCGCCTACGCGGGCGGGCTCGCCCCGATGCTGGGGCTGACCAAGAGCGATCTCGCCGACCCGGAAGAATTCGCGTCGCAGTTCGCCGATCTCGACATCCCCGTGCTGGCCGTCGGCCAGGACAACGATCTTTCCGATCTCACCGAGCGTCTCACCGGCCGGGTCACCGCATTGATCGGCCACTCCGGCGTCGGCAAATCGACCCTCGTCAATCGCCTCGTCCCCGACGCCGACCGCGCCACGGGTGTGGTCTCCGGTGTCGGGAAGGGCCGGCACACGTCGACCCAGTCCGTCGCACTTCCGCTTCCGTCCGGTGGCTGGGTGGTCGACACTCCGGGCATCCGGTCGTTCGGGCTCGCGCACATCCAGCCCGACGACGTCGTCGCGGCCTTCACCGATCTCGCCGCGGCGGTCGCGGACTGTCCCCGCGGCTGTACGCATCTCGGACCGCCCGCCGACCCCGAGTGCGCGCTCGACCGGCTCGAGGGCAAGTCGCTGCGCCGGGCGCAGGCCGTGCGCGAACTGCTGACCTCGCTGGCGTCCAACGACTCCTGGTGATCGAATGCATCGAACCCCCGGCACCAGTTCAGGTGCCGGGGGTTCGATCGTCGTTCGGGGCGTGCAGCACACGCTCGCGAACTCAGCGCATGCCGAGGATCCTGCGGACGACACCGCGCTTGCGGGTGTTCTCGATGGTGGTGGCCAGACCGCGCCGGCGGCCGGTGACCGGATCGATTTCCGCCGGGCCACCGAAGCCCCGCTCCGATGCGGTTTCGGGGGCGGCGTCGCGGTCGTCCTTGAGGAACTTGTCGGGCAGCGAGAGCTTCGCGATCGTGCGCCAGGACTTCCAGTACTGCACGGCCAGCGGACCGGTGGTGTACGGCAGGTCGTACTTGTCGCACAACTGCCGGACGCGCACGGCGATCTCCGCGTACCGATTCGACGGCAGGTCCGGGTAGATGTGGTGCTCGATCTGGTAGCTCAGGTTGCCGGTCATGAAGTCCATGATCTTGCCGCCGGAGATGTTGGCGGAACCGAGCATCTGCCGGAGGTACCACTCGGCGTGCGTCTCGTTCTCGACGTCCTGCTTCGTGAACTTCTCCGCACCGTCCGGGAAGTGCCCGCAGAAGATCACGGCGTTGGTCCAGATGTTGCGGATGAAGTTCGCCGTGGCGTTCGCGGTGATCGTGGTCTTCCACGACTTGCCCGTCAGCGCCGGATAGACGACGTAGTCGCGCAGATCCTGCTTGGCGATCTTCGCGAGCACCTCGGCGCCGTGCTTCTTGGTGATCTCACGGTCGTCGCGACCCTGGATGACCTTGCCGAGTTCGAGCAACTGGATCGCGATGCCGTACTGGAACAGCGACGCCAGGATCGCGTTGTAGGCGATGTTGCCGAGGTAGAACGGCTTCCAACGCTGGTCGCGGGTGACGCGGAGCAACCCGTAGCCCACGTCGTCGTCCATGCCCAGGATGTTGGTGAACTTGTGGTGCAGGTGGTTGTGGGTGATCTTCCAGTGCGCCGACGGGTCGACGTTGTCCCACTCCCAGTTGGCGGAGTGGACCTCGGGGTCGTTCATCCAGTCCCACTGCCCGTGCATCACGTTGTGCCCGAGCTCCATGTTCTCGATGATCTTCGACAACGAGAGCATTCCGGTGCCCAGCCACCACAGGGAGCGCTTCTTGGAACCGAACAGGACCAGACGTCCACCGACCTCGAGGCTGCGCTGCAACCGGATCGTATTGCGGACGTATCGGGCGTCGCGCTCACCGCGTGACTCCTCGATATCGCGCCGGATGGCATCGAGCTCGCGGCCGATGGCCTCGACGTCCGCCTCCGTAAGGTGCGCGTATTCCTTGATGTCCGATATCGCCATGGCGGCTACCCTACCGTAGGTTACGGCTCCGTAGGTTAGCTGATTTCGGACGTGTGATCGGAATCACCCACGAACGGGCGGCGTCGATTACTGCCGGTTCCGGCGACGCGCACGTCGCACCGCCACCGTGTGCTCGGCATGCGAGCGCAGCGCGGTCAGCAACCCACGGCGACGTCCCGTGACGGGGTCCTCGGTGAGAGCCGGAAGTGCTGCGGCAGCACGGAGTCGCTCGAACTTACGCTCCGACGACGTCTCCGGCGCATCGTCGGACGTCGCCCGCAGAAGGCTGTCCGGCAACGCCAGTTTGTGGATGGTGCGCAGTGCCAGCATGTACTGCCGCCCGATCGGGCCGGTGGTGTACGGCAGGTCGTACTTGCCGCACAGCGCCCGCACCCGGGCCGCGATCTCCCGATACCGATTGCTCGGCAGATCAGGGAAGAGGTGGTGCTCGATCTGGTAGCTGAGATTCCCGGTCATGAAATCCATGACCCGGCCACCCGAAATGTTTGCGCTGCCCAGCAATTGGCGAAGATACCACTGACCGCGCGATTCGTTCTCGAACTGCTCGACCGTGAACTTCTCGGCACCGTCCGGGAAATGCCCGCAGAAGATCACCAGGTACGCCCAGATGTTGCGCACGACGTTTGCGGTGAGGTTGGCCGTGAGCGTGCTGCGCCACGCCGGCCCGGTTGCGGCCGGGAACAGCACGACATCCTTGAACACCTGGCGTCCAGCCTTCGCCACGAATTCGCTGGCGGGCCCGGACAGCCTCGGCCGCGGACCGTCGCCGAGTTGCTTCTCCCACTCGATCCGCTGCGCCGTCAGGTCGTGCAACGCGATACCCCACTCGAAAGTCAGGGCGAGCACGATGTTCGCGACCGGCTGCAGCAGATTGATCGGACGCCACTTCTCGTCACGAGTCATACGCAGGATGCCGAATCCCACGTCCTCGTCCATGCCCACGATGTTCGTGTAGGTGTGGTGCTCGTAGTTGTGCGCGCGCTTCCAATGGGCGGACGGGCCGGTCTGATCCCATTCCCACGACGTGGAGTGGATCTCCGGATCGTTCATCCAATCCCATTGCCCGTGCATCACATTGTGACCGAGCTCCATGTTCTCGATGATCTTCGCCACTGACAACGCCGCCGTGCCGAGCAACCAGCACGAGCGACGTCGCGAACCGAGCAGCACGATCCGGCCCACGATCTCGAGCGAACGCTGCAGTCGAATCGTGTTGTGGATGTAGCGTGCGTCACGTGGTCCGCGCGTGTTTTCCACGTCCCGCCGGATGGCATCGAACTCGGTTGCCAACGCGTCGATGTCGGCGTCCGTCAGATGCGCGAACTCGCGGATGTCGGTGATTGCCAAGCGTGGTCCCTCTCGTCGTTCTCGGCGGTGCCGTCAGGCATCGATGGTGCAGTCCCCGGCAGCAGCAGAGATGCACGTCTGGACTCGCTCGCCCTCACCGTGCTCCTCGCCCGACCGGAGATCTACCACATACCCCTTTTGGAGCGGCACCACACAAGTTTGACAGATTCCCATCCGGCAACCGAAAGGCATGAGCGCTCCTGCGCTCTCCCCCGCCTCGAGAACGGTAGTGGCACCGTCGGTGGTGACGGTCTTGCCGGATTTCGCGAAAGTGATCGTTCCCCCGGACCCGGAGGTATCGGCACGTGTGACCGCGAAACGCTCGAGGTGCACACGATCTTCGATGCCGGCCGTCGCCCAGTGCGCGCTGATATCGGCCAGCATCTGCTGCGGTCCGCACGCCCAGGTCTGACGCTCCCGCCAGTCCGGGCACACCTCATCGAGCTGCGAAAGGGCGAATTTGCCCTGTTCACGCGTGTATTGCAGGTGGCAGCGGTAGCGGTCGTGTGTGGCATCGAACTGCTCGAGTTCGGACCGGAACATCACGTCCTCGGCGGTGGGCGCCGAGTGCACATGCACGACGTCGGCAATGTCGACACCGCGCTCGACTGCACGCCTGTCGAGGGTGCGGAGCATCGACATGACCGGCGTGACGCCGCTGCCGGCCGTCAGGAACAGGATCTTCTCGGGCGGTGGATCAGGAAGAACGAAGTCGCCCTGCGGAGCCGCGAGACGCACGATTGTGCCTTCCGGCACACCCCCGACGAGATGGCTCGACAGGAACCCCTCCGGCATCGCCTTCACCGCGATCGAGATGACTTTGTCGGTGCGGATCGGGGTGGAAGTCAGCGAGTACGACCGCCAATGCCACTTGCCGTCGATATGCAGGCCGATGCCGATGTACTGACCGGGCAAGTACCCGAAATCGAATCCCCAGCCCGGCCTGATGACGATGGTTGCAGAGTCGGGGGTCTCGGAACGGACCTCGACGATGCGCCCACGAAGCTCACGCGCCGACCACAACGGGTTGATCAGATGCAGATAATCGTCGGGCAACAATGGGGTCGTGAGTCGCGCGACCGCGCCTCGCACCACGTTGGACAGAGATCGCTCACCCGGTGCCACATGGGCCGCGGGCCTTTCGATCCATTCCTTGAAACCCATCGACCGATTCTCCTCACGCTGGAACTACGACCGCGAAGGTTATCAGAGGTTACGGTCCCGTAGGTTACGTGGAGACTCCACTCACAAGGATCCTCGTTCCGAGCGGTCAGAGCAATTCCAGCAGGAACTGCAACTCCTGCGCCGCGTACCACGCCAGTTCGTGATCTTCGGCGTCACCGAGCACGAATTCGGCCTCCTCGTCGCCCAGATCGGCCGCGTCGACAACCTCCATCGCACGCGCGACGTCCGCTTCCGCGGCCTTCAGATCCACATGCACGGACGCGACGGCGCTCATCGGGATCGGCCCGGCGAGGCGCACCACGGCGTCGTCGAGATCGGGGCGCGGGGTGGCGCCCTCGACATCCGCGGCGATCACGACACGCCGCGTCCCGAACTCCGGGGTCGCCCCGGTGTCCTCGGCGGCCAGCAGCCGCACGGAGGCGCGCGCCGCCTCTGACATGGCCACCTCTGCGAGCTCGTCGTCGTCGCCGGAGGTGTAGGACTCACGCAAGGTGGGCGTCACCGCGAACGCTGTACGCCCCACCGCGTCGAGCTCGTTCTCGGCCACGAGACGCTGCAGCATCCCGAGAGTCGCCGGTACATAGACACGCGTCACTTCTCACCTACTGGCATCCGACAACTCCTCGAGCGATTCGTGCAGCAGCGACGTCAGCACATGCACGTCGGGCATGGCATCGCGGTCCGCATTCAAACCGTAGTAGATCTTTCCGTCGTACGACGTCAGCGCGACACTCAGGGCCTGATTCTTGAGCAACGGCGAGACCGGATACATCCCGAGCAGTCGTGCCCCTCCCAGATACAGCGGGTACTGCGGCCCCGGAGCGTTGGTGATCATGAGATTGAACACGCGCTGCGAGAAACCCGACGCGACGCGCACACCGACCGCGTGCATGGTTGCCGGCGCGAACCCGGACAGGCGGATCATGGACTGCGCCGCGACCCGGCGGCGCTCCCGCGCGTACGCCTCCCCGGCGTGGGCGATGTGCGACAGCCGCACGACGGCATTCGGCTCCCCGACCGGCAGGTCGACGAGGAACGACGACACCTCGCCCTGAGGGTGCACCGGGGTCGTCCCGTCCGTACCCTCGCCGCCGGCGTCACGCACGTAGACCGACATGGGGACCATCGAGCGGACGACGGTGGCTTCGGTCAGCGGCTCGCCGCGGGAAAGCAGCCAGTACCGCAGTGCCCCGGCGATGACGGTGAGCACCACGTCGTTGACCGTGCAGCCGTATCGGGACCGGATCTTCCGGTACGGCTCGAGGTCGGACTCCACGACAGCGAAACGCCTGCTTCGGGAAATCGACGCGTTCAGCGGCGATTCGGGTGCGGACTGCGCTGCGGTACGGGCGAAACGACCCACCGCCTCCACTGTTTCGGTGAGGGTGGACGCAAGGTTCCCTGCCGCCGACCGCATCGCGGCCACACCTTCGCCGGGCCGGGCGACCAGTTCGGCGAGTGCTCCGACGAGCAGCGCCGATTCCGACGGCTCCTGCTCCGGCATCCACAACTCTTCCGGCACCGCGCGCGGAATCGGGTCCTTGTCGAACAGCACCTGGCCGATCTCCAGCGACTCCTCCGCGTCGACCAGCGCCGAATGCGACTTGGTGAACACCGCGCACCGGTCGCCGGCAAGCCCCTCCACGACGTACATCTCCCACAGCGGGCGGGTCCGGTCGAGGGGTCTCGAGATCAGCCGGGCGACGAGGTCGTGCAACTGATCGTCGGTTCCCGGACGCGGGACCGCCGACCTGCGAACGTGGTACGTGATGTCGAAATCCCGGTCGTCGATCCACACCGGCCGGGAGAGCCCGAAGGCCACCTCACGCACCTTCTGGCGGTAACGCGGAACCTCCGCGAGCCGCTGCTCGACCAACTGGAGCACCCGGTCGTAGTGAACTCCCCCGTCGGGCGGCTCGAGAATCGCCAGCGAGCCGATGTGCATCGGCGTGTTGCTCGTCTCCAGGTAGTAGTACGACGCGTCCTGCGCCGTCATCCGACTCGTCATTGCCGAACGTCCCCCTCACTTCCGGGTGGCCCGGATCGTCCTGCAGCGATGCCGAAGAGAACAGCCAATTCGGCCATCACGGTGTGGGGACCATCATGGTGGACTCCGACCATCCCCGCAGCCACGGCACCCCGCACGTTGCCCACCAGGTCGTCGACGAACACGCATTCGGAGGGTGCGAGCCCGAGGCGTTCGGCGACGAGCCGGAAGCTCTCGGCATCGGGCTTGGCGACCCCCACATCCCCTGAGAGCACGACCTCGTCGACGAACGTCCCGGCGAGATCCCGCAACCACTGCGCGTGCGGCCCTCCGGGATCGTTGCTCAGGATCGCGGTGCGCACCCCGCGGCGGCGCAACTCGGCGACCACCGCCGCGATGGCTTCGGGGTCCGTATCCGGGCCGGCGAGCACGCCACCGAAGTCGAGCACCAGTCCACGCAGCACGGCCTCACCCTAGATGTTCCGGCGTCTGCGCATCGACGGGCTTGCGGGTGAGCCGCGACGTCAGACCCGCAGGCTCGCCGCCATTGCCGCGAGCGCCTGCCGGCGGGGCATCGTCACGAGGGTGTCGAATTGTGCGCGATAGTGCTCGCTCGGTACATAGATCGGTCCGTTCTTCAGATTCTCGAGTGCGCCCCGGGCGACGTCGTCCGGATCCATCAGGTGTCGCAAGGTAGCGGGATCGATGCCCTGAAGCCGGGGTGCCTCGGTGTCGGTTGCTCCCGGACAGAGTGTCAGCACATCGATCCCCGCGGGAGTCAGCTCTCCCCAGAGGCCTTCGCCGAGCGCGTTGACGTAGGCATTCGTCGCCGAGTACGCAGCGGAGTACGGGCAGCCGAGGAGTCCTTCCACCGAACTGGTGAATACGACGCCGCCACGGCCGCGTCGCCTCAACCGCGGAACGAGAGCATGCGCCAACCGCGTCGGTGCCTGACAGTTGACCGCGAGCATGGCAGCGAGCGTGGCCGCGTCACCGTTCTCGAACGGGCCCTTCACACCGAACCCGGCATTGCTGACGAGCAAACCGATATCGGTGGTCGCCTCTTGCTCGAGCAGTCGGTCGACGGCGGCGGGATCCGAGAGATCGACCTCGTGCACGGTCACCTCGACGCCGTGTCGGGAGCGCAGTTCGGCCGCAAGCTCCTCGAGCCGGTCGAGTCGGCGCGCGACGAGTATCAGGTTCAGACCGGCTTCTGCCAGAAGGCGGGCGAACGACCGGCCGATGCCGGACGACGCACCGGTCACCAGAGCCGAGGGGCCGTATCCGAACACGAAGTCCCCGGTGCCGGCACTGTCTTCGGTCATGCGTTCTCCGGTCTTCGAAGGGACAACCTCTTGTACTGCACCCCACTGGGAAATACAGTTCCGGAAATAGAGAATAGCATTCTTGCCAAAGTCGCGCTCGTCACCGGTGCCAGCCGAGTTCCGTGGCCGCCGAGGGAATCACCTGGATGGTCGACCAACCCGCCGAGTACTCCGGGCGGCTCGAGAGCATGGTTCACCTCGCTCATCGCGAAGGGATCATGCCTACGGTGGCGTCACGACCCCTCACCCCGACCGAAATGTTCACCGGTGTCCACGACAACCAGGAGAGTGTGTTCGTGGACGGCTGACGCAGAGTGCATGTCGCCATCCGGCCGCGTCGCGGTGGCGATATCACCCGGACTCGCCGCGAGATGTACGGCAAGCGCGGGGCCGCCGGATATGTCACGATATCGGCGGTTCGTCCTCTCCCGGACCTCATCGCGCCGCACAGGCGCGATCCCTGCACCGGCCGCCGAGCCGGCGCCGTCCACGCTCTGGGAGACATGACATGACGGATCGTCACACCGGCCGCTACGTACGCCGCATCCCTCGTTTCGAGCCGCCACCGCAGGAATCGCAGGCTCCCGGGCAGTGCGTCCGGTGCCGGCCCCACGCCGCGCCGCGCGCCACCCCGCACGACGGGCGATCCGGCCGACCCGCCGGTTCGGCTCGCACCCCGGTCGCGCAGGCCGAAGGAGTACCGCGGGCCGATGCCACCGCGCACAGATTCGCCGAGGTGGCCCTGCGGCTGATCCTCGAGGTTGTCGACGGGCGGCGCCCCGTCACCCAGCTCACGGCGGTGCTCGAACCGACGCTCGTCGATGCGGTCTCGGCGTCGCGCACCTCCCCGACCGGGGCGGCGGGAACGGCGGTGCTGCTCCGGACGCGGGTGCACGCGGTCGACGCGAACACGGCGGAGGTGTTCGGCACCTATGCCCGGGGCGACCGCGTGTATGCCGTGGCGGGCCGGATCGTGCGCCGGACGCCGAAGCCGAAGTCGCCCCACCCCTGGACGATCACGACCCTGTGGCTCGGATGAGCCACAGGGTCGTGAACGAGTTCACCGTCGGTCAGTGCCGGCGGCCGGACTTCGCGTCGCGTCGCGCGGCCGCACGACGTTCCTTGCGGGTGCCCTGCGCGGCCGGTGCGGCGCCGTCACCACCACTGCGACGTGCGACGTGCGCACGACCGTCCTCGGCTGGGCCGCTGTAGGTGAGACGACGTTCGCCCTCGTCCAGACCCTGTGCGCGAAGCACGGCGGGAGCGGGAGCGGGTGCCGGCTGGGCGGGTGCCCGTGCCGGAACGGGCTGCCCGACCGGGGGTGCCGTCCGGGAAGCAGCGGCAGCGGACGCCGGTGTCACCGACACCCCGTTGCCCGCGGCAGCCTGCGGCTGCGCCGCTTCGACCTTGAGGTTGAACAGGAAGCCGACCGACTCTTCCTTCAGGCCTTCGAGCATGGCGGTGAACATGTCGAAGCCCTCGCGCTGGTACTCGACGAGCGGGTCGCGCTGCGCCATCGCGCGCAGGCCGATGCCCTCCTTGAGGTAGTCCATCTCGTAGAGGTGCTCACGCCACTTGCGGTCCAGAACCGACAGCAGCACCCGCCGCTCGAGTTCGCGCATCGCGTTCTCCCCGGCCAGCGACCGGAGTTCGGCCTCCCGGTGCGCGTACGCGGCACGGGCGTCTTCGAGAAGCGCCTCGCGCAGGTCGCTGCGGTCGAGATCCTCGTTCTCGGCGAGCAGCGTCTTGTAGTCGATGCCGACGGGGTAGAGAGTCTTGAGCGCGGTCCACAACTGCTCGAGATCCCAGTCCTCGACGTATCCCTCGGCGGTGGCGCCGTCGACGTAGGCGGAGACCACGTCGGTGAGCATGTGCTGCACCTGGCCCTCGAGATCCTCGCCGCGAAGGATGCGGCGACGCTCCTCGTAGATGACGGTGCGCTGCTGGTTCATCACCTCGTCGTACTTGAGGACGTTCTTGCGGATCTCGTAGTTCTGCTGCTCGACCTGGGTCTGCGCGCTCTTGATGGCCTTGGAGACCATCTTCGCCTCGATCGGAACGTCGTCGGGCAGGTTGAGCCGGGTCATGATCGACTCCAGCGCAGCGCCGTTGAAGCGTCGCATCAACTCGTCGCCGAGCGAGAGGTAGAAGCGCGACTCCCCCGGGTCACCCTGACGGCCGGAGCGGCCACGCAGCTGATTGTCGATTCGGCGCGACTCGTGACGCTCGGTGCCGAGCACATACAGGCCGCCGGCCTCCCGCACCCGATCCGCGTCGTCCTTGACCTGTCGCTGCACCGCGGGAAGGGTCTCGTCCCACGCGGCCTCGTATTCCTCCGAGGTCTCGACCGGATCGAGTCCCCGCTTCCGCAGCAGGGTGTCGGTGATGATGTCGGGGTTGCCGCCGAGCACGACGTCGGTACCACGACCGGCCATGTTGGTCGCGACGGTGACCGCGCCGGTCCGCCCGGCTTCCGCGATGATCTGCGCTTCCTGCTCGTGGAACTTCGCATTGAGCACGTTGTGGGGGACGCCGCGCTTGGTGAACTGCTTCGACAGGTACTCCGAACGTTCGACGCTCGTGGTACCGATCAGGACAGGCTGGCCCTTCTCGTGGCGCTCGACCACATCGTCGACCACGGCGGCGAACTTCGCTTCTTCCGTCTTGTAGATCAGGTCGCCCTGGTCCACCCGGATCATCGGACGGTTCGTCGGGATCGGGATGACGCCCAGGTCGTAGATCTGGTGCAGCTCGGCAGCCTCGGTCTCGGCGGTACCGGTCATGCCCGAAAGCTTGTCGTAGAGCCGGAAGTAGTTCTGCAGTGTGATCGTGGCGAGCGTCTGGTTCTCGGCCTTGATCTCGACGTGTTCCTTGGCCTCGATGGACTGGTGCATGCCCTCGTTGTAGCGGCGTCCCGACAGCACGCGGCCCGTGAACTCGTCGACGATGACGACCTCGCCGTTGCGGACGATGTAGTCCTTGTCCTTGGCGTAGAGCTCCTTGGCCTTGATGGCGTTGTTCAGGTAGCTCACGAGCGGTGAATTCGCCGCTTCGTACAGGTTGTCGATACCGAGCTGATCCTCGACGAATTCGACACCGGCCTCGTGCACGCCGACCGTGCGCTTACGGATGTCGACCTCGTAGTGGACGTCTTTCTTGAGCAGCGGCGCGATGCGCGCGAACTCGGCGTACCACTTGCTCGACGCGTCGGCGGGGCCCGAGATGATGAGCGGGGTGCGCGCTTCGTCGATGAGGATCGAGTCGACTTCGTCGACGATCGCGTAGTTGTGGCCGCGCTGGACGAGGTCGTCGAGCGAGTGCGTCATGTTGTCGCGCAGGTAGTCGAAGCCGAACTCGTTGTTCGTTCCGTAGGTGATGTCGGCGTTGTAGGCCGCGCGGCGCTGCGCCGGGGTCATGCCGGACAGGATCACGTCGGTGTCGAGTCCGAGGAACCGGTGCACACGGCCCATCCACTCGGAGTCGCGCTTGGCGAGGTAGTCGTTGACGGTGACGACATGGACGCCGTCTCCCGAGATGGCGTTGAGGTAAGCCGGCAACACGCAGGTCAGGGTCTTGCCCTCACCGGTCTTCATCTCGGCGATGTTGCCGAAGTGCAGGGCGGCGCCACCCATGATCTGAACGCCGTAGTGCTTCTGACCGAGGACGCGGAACGACGCTTCCCTGGCGGTCGCGAACGCCTCGGGAAGCAGCTCGTCGAGCGATTCCCCATCCTGGTAGCGGTGACGGAACTCGTCCGTCTTGGCCCGCAGTTCGGCGTCGGTCAGGGCCTCGAACTCCGGGGAGAGGGATTCGACATGCTCGGCGATCTGCTTGAGCCGCTTGACCATGCGACCTTCACCGATCCGGAGCAGCTTCGTCAGCGACAGCACTGGTGTGTTCGTCCTCAATCTCGGGTACCTGCACGGACAAGAAAATCCGGCCGAGGCCTTGCGGACCCCGGCCGGATTCCATGGTAGGCGTTCTCCCGGAGTTACTGCGACGGCGTCGCGCCGCGGCGGCTCCGGGCACTGCTCAGAGGAGCTTGATGAGACCGTAGTCGAAGGCGTGGCGCCGATACACCACGGACGGCTTGTCGGTCTCCTTGTCATGGAACAGATAGAAGTCGTGACCGACGAGTTCCATCTCGTAGAGGGCGTCGTCGACCGTCATCGGCTCGGCCTTGTGCTCCTTGACGCGGACGATCCTGCCGGGACCTTCCGGTTCCTGCTCCTGGCTGTCGAACGACAGATCCGGCGAGATCGCGAGTTCGTCGTCCTGCGCCAGCGCCGCAGTGGCTTCTGCGACGGAGACGGGGGTCTTCTCGCCGTACGACACCTTCCGACGTTCCTTCGTCCGCCTCAGCCGGGATTCGAGCTTGGCGATCACCGACTCGAATGCCGCATAGAAACTGTCGCCGGAGGCTTCCGCGCGAACGACCGGTCCCTTGCCTCGCGCCGTGATTTCGACTCTCTGGGCACTCTTCCTCTGTCGGCGGTTGCGCTCGTGCTGCAACTCGACATCGAAGTGGAAAATCGTCGGATCGAATCGTTCGATTCGAGCAATTTTCTCGGACACGTAGATCCGGAAGTGATCCGGCACCTCTACGTTGCGGCCTTTCACGACGATCTCGGCCTGGGGGCCTTCCGTGGTGGCGTCTGCCTCGGCAACGGAAGCCTGGGTCTTCGAAGGGGTCGTCACAAGTACCTCCCGAGTACGGCCGGTGCCAACTGCGCACCGGCATGTTCGATGAGCGCGATAGCGCCCGCCCGGAACCGGAAGAATGGGCGTTACACCCTTCTACCTGTTCGTTTCCGGGTCTGAAGGCAACGGTAGTCGGTCTGCCCGACGCATGCCATCGTTGCGGTCCAATTCACTTTTTGGACATCCGCCGTTACCACTGCAGCCTCATGCGTGTGCTGTAACGAGCATTCCGACGGGGTCGAAACCGCCCCGGCGCAACACCCGCACGGACTCCGCAGCGGTGGCTCCCGTGGTGACGATGTCGTCCACCACGAGCACCTGCCGCGTCCGCGGAACACCTCCCTCCCGAAGCCGGATCCGGCCGGCGAGGTTGCGGTGCCGGTCGACCGCGGACAAGCCCACCGAGTCCCGTACGCCTCGGGCCGAGACGAGGAGCGGATGCACGAACAGGTTCGGGTCGTGGCTCGCCGCAACCTGGGCCGCGCGCGAGACAGGGTCACCGCCGCGCGCTCGGGCGGCCCGCACACGAGTGGGCGCCGGTACGACGGTCGTCGGCCCCGGGGGCAGCTCACCCCACCGGCGCAGGCGTGACACCGCCACCGCCCAGGCGAGGCCGAGGGGGTCGGCGAGATCCCGGCGGCCGCGCTCTTTCGCCGCGACCACCGCGCGCCTCCGAGGGCCCGTGTACGGGCCCAGACTCCACACCGGTACTCCCGGGTCGCGCCGCAGCCGTACCAGCGCCGGTGGGTCGTTCAGCGTCCGAGCGCACGCGCGACACCATGCGGTCCCGCTCGCGCCGCAACCACCGCACGCAAGGGGCAGCACGAGGTCGAAGAGGGACGACAGCATGCCGGCAGTGTGACGTCCACCACCGACAGGTTCGAGGGTCTGCGTCAGCCCGGCAACACCGGGATCGCAGTCAGGCCGGCCAGCCCCGGGACCTCGCGCCAATAGCGGTCGTCGGCAGGATCGCGGTTGTTGAGCTGGAACACCGCACGCGCGTCCGCGACGAACTCGGCGGTGGTGGACGCCTCGACGGCAATGACGGGTGGCGTCAGGTTGCGGCTGGGCAGCGCGTCCATCCGGGACCCGTCGACCGCGATCTGCACGACCGGCATGTCGGAGGCCGCCCGCGAGACCACGACGGTGTCGGGGGTACTCCAATCGAGCGAGAGCGCCGGCCCTCCGAGCCCGAACCCGATCTCGCGGGGGTTGGTGAGGGAGAACTCGCCGTTCGGCGTCTGCACGACGGTCGCGACGTACACGCGTCCGTCGATGATGAGGGCGGCGCGTACCCCGTCCCGCGACAGCCGGAGTTCGGTGATCCGTCCGCCCACCGCGCGGAGGGCGGACGCCTCGACGCCCACGACGGTGACGCGGCCGGTGCCCGGCTCCCGCACGGCTCTCACCACCGCCATTCCGTTGACCACCGCCCAGACGGAGGTGTCGTCCGGCGACCAGGTCGGGCGCGTGATCGAATTGCCGTCGACCGCCGGTTCGGCCACGTCGTCGCCGTACGCGCCGACGACCAGCTGTGTGGCGGGTTCGGGTGCGACGCCCCCGGTCTCCGCGACCGCTGCGACGAGTTCGCCGTCGCGCGAGAGCGCAATCGACTCGAGGTTGTCGGCGGATCCGAAGAACCCGGGAACCGGGGTGACACCTGTTTCGGCCACCCCCACCAGGCCACCGCGCAGGAGCGCGTGCAGACCGACGGTGGCACTCGACGTGGCCAGGGGGTTCATCGACGCCACGTCGGCGGTCGTCCACCCGTTGGGGAACCGTTCGTCGAGTGGCTGGTGATCCGCCAGCAACACGTACGGACCCGAGATGTCAGCGTTGGCGAGCGTCCAGACCACCTGCGCGGCGAGCAGTTCCCGGTCCACCTTGCTCATCGCCCCGATGCCCTGGAAGTCGACCCGGATGCCACCGAGCCCGACACCGACCTGCCCGGTGCGCCCGTCGGCCTTGGTGACGGCGCCGACCACCGTGACATCTTCGAGCAGGTTCCGCACGGCAGGTTCCAACGACGCTTTCGGCCCCTCGACGAGCAGGCCGATCAGCTGGGCGGCGGTCTGTTCCGGACTGCCGGTGATCCACCGCGGGTCGGGAACGACCGTCTCGCCCGTCGGTTCGACGAAGTACAGCGAACGCCGCTGATAGGTGTTGAGGAAGCGTGGCCGATCCATGATGACACCGTCGGGCATCGCGTCGATCCGCCACTCACCGTCTGTCCGCACGAGCGTGAACTTCGCTTCGAATTCGCCCTCGGCCGCCCTGTAGACGCCGCCTTCTTCCAGGTAGCCGACGATGTTCGCGCGGACGACGTAGGTCGCCCGGTCACTGTTGCGGTTCTCGACGAGAACGTCGACCTTGTCCACGATCGTCGCACTCGCCGCGTCGTCCCAGCGCCCGGACATCTCCGGGGTGAGGAATTGCCGGGCCGCGACGTGCCGGTTCGTGGGTTCGGTGCTGGCCTGCAGGAAATCGCGGAGCAACAGATCCGGTTCGCGGCCGGGGACGGGTGCGCTGACCTCGGTGGTCGCAGGTGCGGGATCGATCGTGCCGATGGCCTGCGGAGACGACGAGTCGGGCAGGGTCGCGCACCCGGAGACGACCAGCGCCGCCACGCACATCACCACGGTGAGCGCGGTACGGATCCGTGCGGCGCGTGTCATGTCGACGCTCCTTCCGAGGGTGACGGCGTCGAGTTGTCCACCCGAGCGGCACCGTCGGCCGAGTCCCCCGCGGAGGAACCACCGGCCGGGTCGTGTCCGGGAGACTGCGGCGGTTGGCCCTGCGCCGCGTGGACGGCGCCCGGCACCAGCGGAACGGGGCTGCGTCCGACCTTCCGGCCGCGTTCGCGCGGCAACGTCAGACGGAAGCTCGCGCCCCGGCCAGGTTCGCCCCACGCCTCCAGTTTTCCGTTGTGCAGGTTGGCGTCCTCGACGCTGATCGCGAGACCGAGTCCGGTGCCACCGGAACGGCGCACCCGCGACGGGTCGGAGCGCCAGAAGCGGTTGAACACCAGCTTCTCCTCGCCCGGACGCAGGCCGATGCCCTGGTCGCGGACGACGAACGCCACCGCGTTGTCGTCGGCCCGCAGGCGGAGCAGAATCGGCTTTCCCTCACCGTGGTCGATCGCGTTGGCGAGCAGATTCCGCAGGATCCGCTCCACTCGACGTGGATCGACGTCGGCCTCGACGGGTTCGGAAGGCATGTCGACGATCAATTCGGTCGAGGTTTCGCGGGCGAGGTGACGCACCGTGGACACAGCGGCCCGGGCGCACATCCGGACGTCGAGCCGTTCCGAGGCGAGTTCGGCGACACCCGCGTCGTGGCGACTGATCTCGAGAAGGTCACCCAGCAAGCCCTCGAACCGGTCGAGTTCGGCGACGAGGAGTTCGGACGCGCGTTTGAGCGAGGGATCCAGCTCGTCGCTGCCGTCGTGGATCAGATCGGCGGCCATCCGCACCGTGGTGAGCGGGGTACGAAGTTCGTGGCTCACGTCGGACGTGAACCGCTTCTGCAGGTTGCCGTACTCCTCGAGCTGGGTGATCTGCCGCGACAGGCTCTCGGCCATTTCGTTGAACGACATGGCGAGTCGTGCCATGTCGTCCTCGCCCCGCACCGGCATGCGTTCCTTGAGGCGGCCGTCGGCGAACCGCACCGCGATGCGGGAGGCGGAGCGGATCGGCAGCACCACCTGGCGGGCGACGATCATCGAGATCGCGGCGAGCAGCACACCTGCGCCGACGACCAGCGTGCCCCGAACGAGCGCGAGGGTGCGTTCCTCACCGCCGAGGGGGAACACCAGATACAGCTCGAGCGTCGAGATGGCCGAGTCGGTGGGACTGCCGATGATCAGTACGGGGCCGGTGTAGCCGTTGGGGTTCGAGACTGTGGCGAATTGGTATGCGACCTGCCCGTTCTGGACGAAGGCCCGCAGATTCTGCGGGATCTGCTCGGCCGGTCCGCTCGCGGTGGGTGCGCGTGGACCGTCGCCCGGAACGATGAGAACCGGGTCGAACGTGCCGGCGACGCCGGTGTCCTGACCGCCGTCGCTCCCGCGGCTGGTCAGGGTCGCGGCGGCGCCGTCGAGCCGGACCGCCAGCGAGCCGGAGTCGTCGGCTCCGGCGAGCTGTCCTTCGACCAGCGCGCGGGAGCGGTCCATCTCCTCGGTCGCGGCATCGATCTTGACTTCCAGAAGCCTGTCGGTGATCTGGCTGATGAGCACCACGCCGAGCACGAGCATCACGATCAGCGATAGCGTGAGGGTCGAGACGACCACGCGTAGCTGGAGCGATCGTCGCCAGGTGTGCGCGAGCCTGCTGCTCATTGCCCGCGACCACCTTACGAGCGGCAGCGTTCTCCGTGCGATCCGCCGCCGCAGAGGTTGACCACGGATCACGGCGGTCCGGCCTTGTAGCCGACCCCCCGCACCGTGAGCACCGCTTCCGGGTTCTCGGGATCCTTCTCGACCTTCGCCCGCAGGCGCTGGACGTGAACGTTCACCAAACGGGTGTCGGCTGCGTGCCGGTAGCCCCAGACCTGTTCCAGGAGCACCTCACGGGTGAACACCTGGCGGGGCTTGCGCGCGAGCGCCACCAGCAAGTCGAACTCCAGCGGGGTGAGCGAGATCAGCTCGTCGCCGCGGGTGACCTTGTGGGCCGGAACGTCGATGGTGATGTCGCCGATCGAGAGCACTTCGGCGGGTTCCTGCTCGGTGCGGCGCAACCGGGCGCGCACGCGCGCCACCAGTTCCTTCGGCTTGAAGGGCTTGACCATGTAGTCGTCGGCGCCCGACTCGAGTCCGAGAACCACATCGACGGTGTCGGACTTGGCAGTGAGCATCACGATGGGCACGCCGGAGTCGGCGCGGAGCACGCGACAGACGTCGATGCCGTTCATGCCCGGAAGCATGAGATCGAGCAGGACGAGGTCCGGGCGGATTTCGCGCACGGCACCGAGCGCCTGCGTGCCGTCGCCCACCACGAACGGCTCGAATCCTTCGCCGCGCAGCACGATTGTGAGCATTTCGGCGAGTGCTGCATCGTCGTCGACTACCAGAATCCTCGGCTTCATAAGCTCTATCGTGTCACCCCTTCACCTTCGTGAAGCAGATTTGAGATGCGAACGGCGAGTTGTTGCGTATCGGTCTCGGCGCCCGCCACGATCCACCGTGACATCCAGTGCCGCTGTGCCAGGCCGTCGTACACCTCGCCGGTCCGGTACTGGAGGTCGCCGTCGCGTTCGTACGCGTCACGTTCCCGGCCGGCGTCCGACTCCGCGCGACTTCTCGCCCGTTCTGCGGCGAGCGCGACAGGGACTCGCAGCAGCACTTGCAGATCGGGCACGGGAAGCGAGAAGCGTTCGAATTCGAGGTGCCGGATCCACTCGACCGACGGCCCTGCGGCATCCTCACGGTGCCGGGCCGCCGTGTACGCCGCGTTGGACGCGACATAGCGGTCGAGAAGGACGATGTCGTTGGCAGTGAGGAGTTTCCGAAGCCCGTCGGCGGCGTCACGCCGATCGAGTGCCCACAGCAACGCCATCGCTTCGACACTCGACGCGGTGTCGCCGTGCTGTCCCCGCAGCGCCTCGGCGCCCAGATCGGCGTGGATCGATTCGCCGTAGCGGGGAAACGCCAGAGTGGCCACGCGCGCCCCCGCGGCGCGCCACGCCTCGACGAGGCCGGCGGACAACGTCCGTTTCCCGGCCCCGTCGAGACCCTCGACGACAATCAGACCACCCATAACGCTGCGCTTCTCGCCGCCGATCTCGGGATCAGTAGCGGTAGTGCTCGGGCTTGTACGGGCCCTCGACGTCCACACCGATGTACTCGGCCTGCTCCTTGGTCAGCTTCGTCAGCTTGCCGCCGAGCGCCTCGACGTGGATCTTGGCGACCTTCTCGTCGAGGTGCTTGGGCAGGCGGTAGACCTCGTTGTCGTACTCGTCCGGCTTGGTCCACAGTTCGATCTGCGCGATGACCTGGTTCGCGAAGGAGTTGCTCATCACGAACGACGGGTGGCCGGTCGCGTTGCCGAGGTTGAGCAGACGTCCCTCGGACAGCACGATGATCGAATGTCCGTCGGCGAAGGTGAACTCGTCGACCTGCGGCTTGATGTTGATTCGCGTGACGTCGGCTGACCGCTCGAGGCCGGCCATGTCGATCTCGTTGTCGAAGTGACCGATGTTGCCGAGGATCGCCTGGTGCTTCATCGCCTTCATGTGTTCGAAGGTGATGATGTCCTTGTTGCCCGTCGAGGTGATGACGATGTCGGCCTGGCCGATGAAGTCTTCGACCGTCACGACGTCGTAGCCGTCCATGAGGGCCTGCAGTGCGTTGATCGGATCGATCTCGGTGATCGACACACGGGCGCCCTGGCCGCGCAGCGCCTCGGCGCAGCCCTTGCCCACGTCGCCGTAACCGCACACCAGCGCGGCCTTACCGCCGATGAGCACGTCGGTGCCGCGGTTGATGCCGTCGAGCAGCGAGTGCCGGGTGCCGTACTTGTTGTCGAACTTGCTCTTGGTGACCGAGTCGTTGACGTTGATCGCCGGGAACGTCAGTTCGCCGGCAGCCGCGAGCTGGTAGAGGCGCAGCACTCCGGTGGTGGTCTCCTCGGTGACACCCTGCACCGAGGCGGCGATCGCGGACCACTTGCCGGCGTCGGCCTCGAGCGAGTTGCGCAGCAACTGCAGGAACACCTTGTACTCGGCGGAATCGTGCTCTTCGTCGACGGGCGGGACCACGCCGGCCTTCTCGAACTGCGCGCCCTTGAGCACGAGCATCGTGGCGTCGCCACCGTCGTCGAGAATCATGTTGGCGGGTTCACCGGGCCAGGTGAGCATCTGCTCGGCCGCCCACCAGTACTCCTCGAGGGACTCGCCCTTCCATGCGAACACCGGCACACCCTTGGGTTCTTCGGGCGTTCCGTGCGGGCCCACGACGATCGCGGCCGCAGCGTGGTCCTGGGTGGAGAAGATGTTGCACGAGGCCCATCTGACCTGTGCGCCCAGCGACACGAGGGTCTCGATCAGTACCGCGGTCTGCACGGTCATATGCAGCGAACCCGAGATCCGTGCGCCCTTCAGCGGCTGCACCTCGGCGTATTCGCGACGCAACGACATCAGTCCCGGCATCTCGTGTTCGGCCAGGCGGATCTCCTTGCGCCCGAATTCGGCGAGGGACAGATCGGCGACCTTGAAATCGAGACCGTTGATCCGGTCGGCGACGAGCGTGGTGTCAGACACGTGCAAATGCCTCTTCCTGTCGGCAGACAATTCTTCGAACAAAGCAGTTGCAACCAGGCTATACAACCTGCGGCGTCACGGTACGGCCGGTACGAGCGGGCGGGTCGCGGTCAGCCGGGGACCGCAGCCTTTTCCACGAAGGGAACGAGCAGGTCGGCGAGGTCGGCGGCGACATCGTTGCCCGACACCGGCGGCATGGAGATGAAGCTCAGCGCGACCCGCACGATCGCACGGGCCAGGATGCCGGCGTCGGTGCCGGACGCCGACACCCAGCTGTGCTCGAAGGTGTCGGCGAGCCTGACCGAGCCCCGCTCGAGGATCGGCGCGACATCGGTGGTGATCAGGCGCAGCAGATCGGGTTTGGCCTCGCCGTGGAGCAGCGACCGCACCAGCGGGTCGGCCGCCGACGCCGTGAAGAACGACGTGAATCCTCCGACGAGGGCCGCACGCGCATCGCCGGCGTGCGCGTAGACCGAGTCGGCCACGGCGTCGACGAATTCGTCCACCAGGCGCAGCGCGTAGCCCTGGGCCAGCCCCTGCCGCGACGAGAACTCCTTGTACAGCGTCTGCCGGCTGATTCCTGCGGCGCGCGCGACGTCGCTCATGGTGACGGCCGACCAGTCGCGCTCGAGGAGCAGGTCCCGCATCGCGTCGAGAATCGTCGAGCGCAGAAGCACTCGGCTCGCCTCGTGGAACAGCACCCGCGCGGACGACGCGCCGGCAGGGTCACCCGGCGACGTGGTCACGCCGTTGCCGTTCGGAGACACACCGTGGCCGTTCGGCGACACACCCCTGCCGTCGCTGCCGCCGCTGCCCGGTTGCGCACTCGCCATGGCCGTGACGCTCTCACGGCTCCGCGTGCGCGTCAAAGGCGAACGAGATGTCCTGTCGACGGCTGTTCACCGCCGGGCGATTTCGATCATGTCGAAGTCGGCTTTGGCCGCACCGCAGTCGGGGCACGACCAGTCGTCGTCGATGTCCTCCCAGCGCGTCCCCGGCTCGATGCCCTCGTCGGGCCAGCCGAGCTTCTCGTCGTACTCGAAGCCGCAGACCAGGCAACGGAACAGCCGGAATTCGGTGCTCATCGCGCATACTCCTCGAAATCGATCTTCTCCCGGACCCCGCAGTCGGGGCAGCACCAGTCGTCGGGAAGGGCATCCCAGGCAGTGCCGGCGGGAAATCCTTCGCGCGGGGCGCCGAGCGCTTCGTCGTAGACGAAGTCGCACACCGGGCAGCGGTACGCAGTCATCCGAGGATCAGTTCCCTTCCTGGGCAGCGGCGCCGTAGCGGGCGAGGATCGCCTCGCGCTTGCTCGGCTGGATGTTGACCCGCGTGATGTCACCGTCGTAGTGATCGAGCACCCGGCGGTCCATGACCTTGCGCCACAGCGGCGGGATGTAGGCGAGCCCGATCATCGTGGCGTACCCGGCGGGCAGATTCGGCGACATCTCCATGCTCCGCAACGTCTGGTAGCGGCGGGTGGGGTTGGCGTGATGGTCGCTGTGCCGCTGCAGGTGGTAGAGGAAGATGTTGGTCACGAGGTGGTCGCTGTTCCAGCTGTGTGCGGGACTGCACCGTTCGTACCGGCCGTTGGCGGTGCGCTGCCGGAGCAGACCGTAGTGCTCGAGGTAGTTGACGGCTTCGAGCAGCGCGAAGCCGAAGACCGCCTGGATCACCAGATAGGGCGCGATCCCGATTCCGAACACTGCGATGAGACCGCCGAAGAGCACCACCGAGAGCGCCCACGCGCTGAGCACGTCGTTGCGCAGGCTCCACACGGGTTTGCCGAGTCGCTCGAGGCGGGCCCGTTCGAGCCGCCACGCCGAGCGCACGCTGCCGATGACCGTGCGCGGCAGGAAGGCCCAGAAGCTCTCGCCGAAGCGCGCGGATGCCGGGTCCTCCGGTGTCGCGACGCGGACGTGGTGTCCCCTGTTGTGCTCGATGTAGAAGTGGCCGTAGAACGATTGCGCGAGGGCGATCCTGGACAGTCGCCGCTCCAACCCGACCTTCTTGTGGCCCAGTTCGTGCGCGGTGTTGATACCGATACCGGCGACGACGCCGACGGAGAGGGCCAGCCCGATCTTCGACGCGATACCGAGGCCCCCGTCGATGCCGAGCCACGACAGGTTGTCGGCCGACCAGAGGTAGCAGGCGAACACGAGGGTGGCGAACTGGAACGGCAGGTAGATGTACGTGCAGTACCGGTAATAGCGGTCGTTCTCCAGTGCTTCGACGAGTTCGTCCGGCGGATTCTCACCGTCGGGCCCGACGAACAGGTCGAGGGTCGGGACCATCACGTAGACGAGCAGCGGACCGATCCACCACAGCGCCGGAGTCACCGCCTGCCAGCCCAGTGCGTTTCCGGCCCAGATGAGCGCGGTGGCAACGAAGAGCGCAGTGGGCGGGACGAGGCCGA
Source organism: Rhodococcus sp. NPDC058639 (assembly GCF_042717545.1). Taxonomy (NCBI): domain Bacteria; kingdom Bacillati; phylum Actinomycetota; class Actinomycetes; order Mycobacteriales; family Nocardiaceae; genus Rhodococcus; species Rhodococcus sp. NPDC058639. The sequence goes on along the minus strand of NZ_JBHXRF010000006.1, from coordinate 203,609 downwards.
GCAGCCACAGTTTCTTCTTGCGGTCACGCCATTGCACATCCGGCATGTCCAGCGGGCCCGCCGCCGAGTCCGTACTCATGTCTGTCTCCTCGTCACCCGTGTGGGTCACCCGACCGGACACTCCGGTGTCGTGACGCACATCACTGTGACCTGGACTATAGGACGTATCGCGTCCGAGGTCTAGACATTCTGGCGGATTTGTAAACGGCCACACGCGCAGCGGTGCGGCAGAGGAACTCCATACAGGGAAATGCCCGCCGCCGCACGGCGACGGATCGACGGTCGTACCGGAAGAGACGTCAGTCGCGAGACAGTGCCGGGAGTTCACCGAGGCGCGCACGGAACACCTGTGCGCCTTCCGCGCGGCCCCGCACGACCGTCTCCGGGTCGGAATGCGACAGCCACACCGAATCACCCGAGTCCAGGTCCACGGTCGCTCCGCCACACTCGACGCTCACCGCACCATGGGTGCACAGGAGGATCTGCGGGCCGCCGGGAGCGATCACGACTTCGTCGCCCGGTCCGGGTTCGACCCGCGAGAGCGCGAACTCCGGTGCCGGAGTCCGGTACCGCCACTCGAACGGTCCGATCTGCTCGGCATCGAGAATCGGCACCTCCGCGGATCCGAAATCGAGCACGCGCAGCAGTTCCGGCACGTCCACGTGCTTGGGAGTCAGACCGCCGCGCAGGACGTTGTCCGAGTTCGCCATGATCTCGACACCCATGCCGTGCAGGTATGCGTGCAGATTGCCGGCCGCCAGGTAGAGCCCCTCACCGGGCTCGAGGGTGATGCGGTTGAGCAGCAGCGACGCCAGGACCCCGGCGTCACCGGGGTAGAACTCGGCGAGTTGCAGCGTGGTCCGCACTTCTTCGACGAACTCCCGCCCGTTCTCCGTTCCCGTCAGGTAGCCGACGCACCCGTCGAGCACACGAGGCAGCAACGCCAGCAGCGCGGTGGGAGGCAGCGTGATCCACGTGGTGAACAGCGCCCGTAAGCCGTCGGAATCCGGTTGCCCGGCAAGCAAGCCAAGATACGGTTCGAGTTCGGGCACGTGCAGGGCCTCGAGCAGCGCAACGGTGCGATGCGCATCGCGGAATCCGGCGAGCGCCTCGAACCGGGTCAACGCGACCACCAGTTCGGGTTTGTGGCTGGCGTCCTTGTAGTTGCGGACGGGCGAGTCGATCGGCAGTCCCAGTGCATCTTCGCGAGCGAAGCCCTCGGCCGCCTGCCGCGCACTCGGATGCGCCTGCAACGACAACGGTTCCTCCGCTGCGAGAAGCTTGAGCAGGAACGGTAGCCGCGTCCCGAAACGCTCGACACTGTGCGGACCGAGATGCCCGTGCGGGTCGGCATCGAGGACCTCGAGTAGCGAAAGCTTTTCGTCGGTGGGAAGAATGACCCGCGCCGGGTCCGCGGGGTGCGCACCGAGCCACAGTTCGGCTTCCGGGTGATCGGACGGCACCTTCCGGCCGCACAGCGTCGCGATCGCGGTGCGCGAGCCCCATGCGTACGACCGCACCGCCCCCTCGAGTGAGTGCACTATCGTCCCCCGGCCAGTCTCAGATAGGCCGCCGCCATGTCGATTCGCACCATCAATATCGCAATCTGCTCGAGCACGGGAGGAACCGTGTCGGATTCGAACTCCCCTACCACCGACACCAACTCGGCATCGGGTAGCGCAGCGCCGCGGCGCTGCGCCGCAAGCCGGTCGGAATCCGTACTGAACACGAAGACGCGTGCCGGCGCGAGCGGGGGCGGACCGTCCAATTCTTCGTCGTGGAACAAGGGGTCGTAGCGCTCACCCGCCGCTGTCAGGACCTCGATCAGCCGTTCACGAGCGGTCAGGACATCGGCCAGCGCAGCAGCGGAGGCGACGATACCCGCGCCCTGGAGCAACGACTCCGACGCGTGTCGTGCCAGCGCGACAGTCGCCGGGCGGTCCCCCGCGACGATGACCCGCCGCGACTGCATGCGTACCGCGAGGGATTTCGCCGGATTGTGGAACACCTCGTTCGAGGGGTGATCGCGGAGCGCCTCCTGATCGACCGCGTCCGCGAGCCGGGCGAGGTCCACCCGGAGGGTGTCCCCCCGCAGCACGTCGCGCATGACCGCGAGGACGGCGTAGAACACGGCGACGTGCCGCGCAAGCGCATAGCGAGCCGGCACCCGCACGCGCGGAGCGAGCAGCACTGCCCGACCGGCTGCGACAGCCCGTACGGGACCTTCGTCGGGGGCGTCGACGATCACTTCGGCGCTACGCCTCAGGGCGGCATCGATCGATCGTGCGAGTTGCGGATCGCCGGGATCGTTTCCGGCCACCACCACGACGTCCAGCGCACCCACCCACGGCGGTGTCTCCGGGGCATACACCAACGGGGCAGCGGCGTGCTCGGCGAACAACGACAGGACCAGTTCGGCAGCGCGGCTCGACCGTGCGTCGGTGCCCACGAAGACCACGCTGCGCGGTCGCACGTCGGCGAGGCCGTCCAGAAGCCGTTCGTCGACGGCGGTGGCCACCGCGCGGATCTGCGCTCCGCCGAGAGCGGCGCTGCGCAGGACGCCGTCGACGTCTGCTGCGATCACTCCGTCCACGTCGTCGAAGTCGAACAGCGGCAAGGGTGCCGTCACGACCGCGTCACCTTCCTTCCGCCGGCCCGGCCCCCACCCCGACGCCGAGCACCTCGATTATTCCCCGCGCGACCACCTACGTCACGCGCGCACAACAGCAAGAATCTCCTCGACCAGGGCATCGACCTCGTCCCGGGTCCGCGCCTCCACGTTGAGGCGGAGCAGCGGTTCGGTGTTCGAGGCGCGCAGATTGAACCACGCATGATCCGGAAGGTCCACGGTGACGCCGTCGAGGCGGTCGACGGATGTGGCGCGGTCGGAGAACGCGGCAATGACGGCCTCGGTGCGGTCGGCCGCATCGGCGACCGTGGAATTGATCTCGCCCGATGCCGCGTACCGGTTGTAGGACGACATGAGGTCGGACAGCGTGCCGTCGTGCGCTGCCAGAGCCGCGAGGACGTGCAGCGCTGCGAGCATGCCGGAATCGGCGCCCCAGAAGTCGCGGAAGTAGTAGTGCGCGGAGTGCTCGCCACCGAACACGGCGTCGGTCTCGGCCATCTGCTGCTTGATGAACGAGTGCCCCACCCGGGTGCGCAGCGGAACGCCGCCCTGCTCCAGGACGAGTTCGGGCACGATGCGGGAGGTGATCAGGTTGTGGATGATCGTCGCTCCCGGCTCCTTCGCGAGTTCTCGGTCTGCGACGAGGGCGGTGACCGCCGACGGAGTGACGAGTTCGCCGCGCTCGTCGACGACGAAGCACCGGTCCGCGTCGCCGTCGAAGGCGAGGCCCACGTCGGCGCCGGACTCCACGACGAGCCGCTGCAGGTCCACGAGATTGGCGGGATCGAGGGGATTGGCCTCGTGGTTGGGGAACGTGCCGTCGAGTTCGAAGTACAGCGGCACCAGTTCGATGGGCAGCGGACCGAAGACCGCGGGCACCGTGTGCCCGCCCATTCCGTTGCCCGCGTCGACCGCCACCTCGAGCGGCCGCATCTGCGACAGATCCACCAGCCCGCGGAGGAACGACGCGTAGTCCCCGAGCACGTCCCGCTCGCTCACGACACCGGGCGCTCCCTCGTACTCGGGGACGCCGTCGACGAGTTCGGCGGAGATGATCGCGAGTCCCGTCTCCTGCCCGACCGGTTTCGCGCCCGCGCGGCACAGCTTGATGCCGTTGTAGGCCGCCGGATTGTGACTCGCGGTGAACATCGCACCGGGCGCGTCGAGCAACCCGGACGCGAAGTACAACTGGTCGGTGGACGCCAGCCCGATCAGAACGACGTCGAGGCCCTGGGCGGTAACCCCGTCGGCGAATGCCTGCGACAGCTTCGGAGACGACTCACGCATATCGTGCCCGACGACCACACGGTCGGAAGCACCTTCACTCCGGATCAGACGCGCGAACGAGGCTCCGACCTCGCGGACGAAGTCCTCGTCGATCTGCTCCCCCACGACACCTCGGACGTCGTACGCCTTGATCACGGATGACACCGACTCGGCAGATCTCGCCACTTGTTCCGCTCCTGCTACTCGACTCGAGCCGCGCCATCCTTCGTGACACGGCCCGTGGTCAGCCTAGTGCGAAGCTGTCAGGACGTGGGGTCGGGAAGGACCCGCAGGTGACCGCGGCGTCCTGTACGCCCTGCGGGAGCGACTGCGACGCGCGGCGAACTCTCCGGTTGCGCAGCGTCGGTTTCACCACGGACACGCTCACCGAGTCCCGCTTCCCGCACGGCCTCGGCCAGCGCTGTCAGGTCGTCCTCGTCCGGCGTACCCGACGAGAAAGCACCCTCGTACCGCACGAGTTCCCACCCCTTGGGAGCGGTGATTCGCGAACCGTGCGTTTCGCACAGATCCCACGAGTGGGGTTCGGCAACGGTGGCCAGTGGACCGACGACAGCGGTGGAATCCGAGTACACGTAGGTCAGCGTCGCAACAGCTGGGTTCTTGCACCCAGGCCGGCAGCATCGACGCAGTGTTCTCACGGGAGGGAGCGTAGCGCGCCGGGCCCCCCGGGACTATTCGGACACACCGTTTCGAGCCCGCGGATTTTTCGTGTCGTACTGTCCACTACATGGCCCGTGCACGTCGTTCCCGCCCGCTCTCGTCCCGATCCGTGACGCGGCGCGGCCGGGGAATTCGGGGGCCGGTGTTTCCGCACGAGCTTCCCGTGTGGAAGTCGAGAGCCGAGAAGTTCGACCTTCTGGTGTTGACGGCGTTCGCCCCCATCGACTCGCGCTGGCACGCGCGGCTCACCAAACTCGACATCGCAGTGGACGAAGTGCCCAAGATCCGTGCTCGCGATCCCGATACGGTCAACTGGCCGGACGAGGTGGTCGCGGACGGACCGGTCCCGCTGTCGCGTCTCGTGCCCGCCGGCATCGATCGCCGCGGTGCCGCCACTCGCGCTCGCATCGTGCTCTTCCGCCGGCCGCTCGAACTCCGCGCGAAAGACCCGGAGGATCTTGCCGATCTGGTGCACGACGTCCTGGTACACCAGGTCGCCACGTATCTCGGCATCGAACCGGAGGTCGTCGACCCCGAACTCGGCGGATTCGACGAGGAGGAATAACCTCGGCGGCCGCCGCAGAGAACGACGCAGACAGACGAAAGCCGGGTTGCTCGACCCCCGTCGATCAACCCGGCCTTCGCCACGCGGCTCCCTGGAATACCGGACCCGGGCCCGAACTCCCCGTACCGGACCCTGCGTCCCTTCAGATGATGCCGCGCTTGAGGCGCCGCCGTTCCCTTTCCGACAGTCCACCCCAGATACCGAACCGCTCGTCGTGAGCGAGGGCGTATTCGAGGCATTCGCCCCGAACTTCACACCCCAGGCAGATGCGCTTGGCCTCCCGTGTGGAACCACCCTTCTCGGGGAAGAATGCTTCCGGGTCGGTCTGCGCACAGAGTGCGCGCTCCTGCCACTGTTCGTCGCCCTCCATGAGGTCGTCGAATCCCGAAACGAGATTCAGGATCGGTGCCCCATTATCCGGCTCGTCACAGACACTCTCGACTGCAGTTCCGATCCGAACGATCTCGAATCCCTCGCGCTCGTCGGCCATAGGTCGCCTCCTCAACTGCAGCGCCGATCTTTGGACCGGGGATCTCCCCCGCGGCCACCCCTCGAACCTTCGTTCGAAAGCGGGTCCCCGCAATCGATCTCGATCCGAAAACTCGGAATGACACGTATGTGATTAGACACGTCGGGCGTGTCGCGGTCAAGCTGTGCGGTAACCGTCGCTTACTATCGACGACTTTGCCACTTCCGGTTTCGGACGTCGCTGAACCGGGTACGGCGCGCACCGCCTAGGCTTGCCCCGTGAATGTGACTGTATTGGTCGGGGGTGTCGGTGGGGCGCGTTTTCTCACAGGTCTGCGCCAACTTCTCGGCATTTCGCCCGGCGCCGACACGAATCCGGACGCACCCCACCGGATCACCGCCATCGTCAACGTCGGTGACGACGTGTGGATGCACGGGCTGAGGATCTGTCCCGATCTCGACACCTGCATGTACACCCTCGGCGGCGGAATCGACGAGGAACGCGGCTGGGGCCGCGTGGACGAAACCTGGAATGCGAAGGAAGAACTCGCCGCGTACGGCGCCGTTCCCGACTGGTTCGGTCTCGGCGACCGCGACATCGCGACCCACCTGATCCGCACCCAGATGCTGCGCACCGGATACCCGCTCTCGGCGGTCACCGAGGCGCTGTGCGCCCGGTGGAAGCCCGGCGTCACCCTCCTGCCCGTGTCCGACGACCGCAGCGAAACCCACGTGGTCATCACCGATCCCGCCGACGGCCTCCAGCGCGCGATCCACTTCGAAGAGTGGTGGGTCCGCCACCGCGCTCAGGTCCCGACGCACAGTTTCGCGCATATCGGCGCCGACGAGGCGAAGCCCGCCCCCGGAGTCCTCGAAGCCATCGAGAACGCCGACGCGGTCGTGCTGGCACCCTCCAACCCCGTGGTGAGCATCGGCGCGATCCTCGCGATCCCGGGTGTGCGCGGTGCGCTGCGCACGACGAACGCGAAAGTCGTCGGCCTCTCCCCCGTCGTCGGCGGCAAACCGCTGCGCGGCATGGCCGACGCGTGCCTCGACGTCATCGGCGTCGACACCACTGCGGAAGCAGTCGGCCGCTACTACGGCGGCCGCAACGGAACGGGCATCCTCGACGGCTGGCTCGTGCACGACACCGACAGCGCCGACGTTCCGGGCGTGGAGGTCCGCTCCGTCCCCCTGCTCATGACCGACCCCGACGCGACCGCCGATATGGCGCGCGCCGCTCTGGAACTCGCTGGAGTGACCTTGTGATGTCCCCCGACGCCGCGCCCCACGCATCGGTGCGTGACCACGCCCCCGGTGGGCCCCTCGAAATCCTGCCCGTGCCCGGGCTCCCCGAATTCCGCCCCGGTGACGACCTCGCCGCCGCGATCGCCGCCGCGGCGCCGTGGCTGACGAACGGCGACGTCGTCGTCGTCACCAGCAAGGTGATCTCCAAGGTCGAAGGACGGATCGTCTCCGCGCCCACCGATCCCGACGCCCGCGATGCCCTGCGGCGCCGCCTGGTCGACCAGGAAGCAGTACGTGTGCTCGCCCGCAAGGGCCGGACCCTCATCACCGAGAACCGGCTCGGCATCGTGCAGGCTGCGTCGGGGATCGACGGCTCCAACGTCGACAGCGCCGAACTCGCGCTCCTGCCCGAAGATCCCGACGCGAGCGCGGCCGCGTTGCGCGACCGTCTCTCCGCGTTGCTCGGCGTCACCGTCGCGGTCGTGGTCACCGACACCATGGGCCGCGCCTGGCGCAACGGCCAGACCGACGCCGCGATCGGTTCGGCGGGCCTGCCGGTACTGCACGAATACGCCGGCTCGCGCGACGCCCAGGGCAACGAACTGCTCGTGACGGCGGTGGCCGTCGCCGACGAGATCGCCGCGGCAGGCGATCTCGTCAAGGGCAAGCTCGGCGGCGTGCCCGTCGCGGTGGTCCGCGGACTCGATCTGCCCGACGACGGATCCGATGCTCGCGCACTCATCCGCAGCGGTGACGAGGACCTGTTCTGGCTCGGCACCGCCGAGGCCCTCGAACGCGGACGCCGTGAGGCACTGCTGCTGCGTCGCTCGGTGCGCGAATTCGCCTCGGAACCGGTCGATCCCGAGGATCTTCGCGAGGCCGTCGCGGACGCGCTCACTGCACCCGCGCCTCACCACACTCGCCCGGTGCGATTCGTCTGGGTGCGCACCGAGCAGGTCCGGCGACGCCTCCTCGACAGCATGCGCGAGCAGTGGGCCGCCGATCTCGAACGCGACGGATTCGATCCGGTCGCGATCGAGCGCCGGCTCTCGCGCGGCTCGATCCTCTACGACGCCCCCGAAATCGTCGTCCCCTTCTGGGTTCCGGACGGCGCCCACCACTATCCCGACGCGGAACGCACCGCCGCCGAGGCAACGATGTTCACCGTCGCTGCGGGTGCCGCGGTGCAGGGCCTTCTCGTCGCGCTCGCCACCCGCGGGCTCGGCAGTTGCTGGGTCGGTTCGACGATCTTCGCGCCCCAGGTCGTCCGCGACGAACTCGGACTGCCGGCCGACTGGTCACCGCTCGGGGCTGTCGCCGTGGGGTATCCCCTCGACGACCCGTCGCCCCGGGAGCCCGCCGATCCCGGACCCGCCTTCGTGGAGCTGTAGCGATGTCGTCGCGTTCCCTGCACCGGTCCGCGGTCGATCGTCTCACCGCGTGGCATCCCGACTCCGCCGACGCGGACTCGTTGCGGCACACGATGCTCGCGTTCCTCGACTCCGCACCGAACGGGTGCCTGCGCGCGCACGCGCCCGGGCATATCACCGCGTCGTCGCTGGTACTCGACACCGACCACCGGAACGTGCTCCTCACACTGCATCCGCGGGTGGGCCGGTGGATCCAGCTCGGGGGGCACTGCGAAGAGTCCGACGAGACCGTGGTCGACGCGGCGCTGCGGGAAGCCACCGAGGAATCCGGGATCGCCGGTCTGACGATCGACCCCGAACTGCTCTCGGCGCACACGCATCCGATCACCTGCTCGCTCGGGGTTCCCACCCGCCACCTGGACCTGCGGTTCCTGGTGACGGCACCCGCCGGCGCCGAACCGGTACGCAGCCACGAGTCGACCGATCTACGGTGGTGGCCCGTGGACGCTCTTCCGCCCGGTGCCGAGCGCGACACGATCGACCACCTCGTGCGGCTCGCGTCCGCACGACGCTGACGAGGGTCGCGGGTTACACCCCGATCGGTGTGAGCGACGGGTACTTCGGCGTCACTCCGTCACCGGAGGAGAGCCCGCGCAGCCGGCGACCCACCCAGGGGAACAGGAATTCGCGCATCCACCGGCGATCGTCGGCGCGCTGCGCCGCCGGCGTCAGGGGCACTGGCGCGTCGAGCCGGACGAGCGGCAGGCTGTGGGAGACGCCGAGGATATCGAGTACCCGGAGCGCCATGTTGTGATGGCCCGCCGGTGACAGATGCAACCGGTCGGGGTCCCACATCCGGAGATCGCGGTATTCGGAGAAGCGCCAGAAGTCGACGATGGTCGCGTCGTGCCGGTCCGCGATCTCCCGGATCAATTCGTTGTACACGGCCCAGCGTCCGCGCAGCGCGCCGAACACAGGCGCCCAGCTGCCGTCATACGCGGTCCACATCAGCACCCGGGCACCGGTGGCGGACAGCCTGCCGATCGCTTCGTCGTAATCGGCAGCAAGGTCGTCGAAGTGGACCTTGGGCCGCATCAGATTGTTGCCACCGGCATAGATGGTGACCAGATCGGGCTTCATCGCCACCGCGGTGTCGACCTGCTCGTCGATGATCGGACGCAGCAACCGCCCCCGGATCGCGAGATTGGAGTACGCGAAGTCGTCGCTCGCGAGGGCAAGCTGCTCCGCAACGAGATCGGCCCAGCCGCGTAACCCGTTGGGCCGGGACGGATCCGGGTCTCCTACACCCTCGGTGAACGAATCACCCAATGCCACATAACGTTCGAATCCCACGTGAAACCTCTCACACATCCGTGCTGAACCGGATGCCCCCGTCCGGGAGCTGCACCCCCGGCCACACCCGCGCACCGCGCAACAACTCACACCGGGCTCCGATGTCGGCACCGTCGCCGATCACGCCGTCCCGGATCAACGCCCGTGGACCCACGCGCACACCGAATCCGATGATGGTCCGCTCGATCACGGCACCTGCCTCGATCCGGGCGCCGTCGAAGATCACCGCACCGTCGAGGCGCGCGCCGGCACCGATCTCCGCTCCGCGGCCCACGACCGTGCCGCCGATCAGCAGCGCGCCCGGACCGACCGAGGCGCTCGGGTGCACCAGCGACTCGCCGCGGGGGCCGTCCAGCGCGGGCGACGGCGCAATTCCGCGGACCAGGTCGGCGGAACCGCGCACGAAGTCCTCCGGCGTCCCCATGTCGCGCCAGTACGCGGCGTCGACGTGTCCGTAGACGCGTTTGCCCTCGGTGAGCAGGGCCGGGAAGACCTCCCGCTCGACCGACACCGGCCGGCCTTCCGGGATCTGCTCGATGATCTCCCGGCGAAAGACGTAGCAGCCCGCGTTGATCTGGTCGGTCGGCGGATCCTGTGTCTTCTCGAGGAACGCCGTCACCCGTCCGTCGGCGTCTGTCGGCACGCACCCGAAGGCGCGCGGATCACCGACGCGCACCAGATGCATCGTCACGTCCGCTTCGTTGCGCACGTGCGTGTCGAGCACAGCGCCGAGATCGGTGCCGCCGAGCACATCACCGTTGAACACCATGACGTGGTCCCCGCGCAGCTTGGGCAGCACGTTGCGGATACCGCCGCCCGTGCCCAGCGGCTCGGTTTCGGTCACGTACTCGATCTCGAGGCCGAAGTCCGAGCCGTCGGCGAAGTGCTCTTCGAACACCTCTGCCTTGAACGACGTGCCGAGCACCACGTGCTTGATCCCCGCCTCGCGGATCCGCGCAAGAAGATGGACCAGGAACGGCACCCCGGCGGTCGGCAGCATGGGCTTCGGTGCGGACAACGTCAGCGGTCGCAGCCGCGTGCCCTTGCCGCCCACCAGGATCACCGCATCGGTATGCGACGCTGCAGCACTGGTCATGGTCTCCCCTGTTTCGTGTCGTTGCCGGACCGAACGTCCGGCTCGGCGCTTGCCCTGGCGCGCTCACGCACCGCGGCCGCGACCGCAACCTTCGATCGCACGAGCAGTCCGCCGCGCAGTGCCCATCTCAGCGGCGCCTGCCACCGGTGCGGATGACGGTCGGCCTGGAACCGGTACGCGCTCTCGTGATGTGCGGGAAGCATGAGTTCGGGATGTCGCCCGGCGGCATGCCCCTTGGCGTGGGTGACGTGCGCCGACGGAACGAAGACGTTGAGCCACCCGGCACGGCCCAGCCGGTCGCCCAGGTCGACATCTTCCATGTACATGAAATAGCGCGAGTCGAATCCGCCGACGGCATCGAACGCGGCTCGCCGCAGCAGCAGGCACGATCCCGACAGCCAGCCGACGGACCGTTCGCTGATCTCCTCGTTCTCCTGGCGGTACCGCTGGGTCCACGGATTCGCGGGCCACACCGTGCCGAGAAGCGCGTGCCCGGCACCGGATGCGAGAGTCGGGACCGAACGAGCGGACGGGTAGATGCTTCCGTCGGGCTCGTGGATCAGCGGGCCGAGCGAGCCGGCGCGCGGCCACCGGCCGGCCGCCTCGATCAGCGCGTCGAGCGACCCCGGTTCCCACCGCACGTCCGGGTTGGCGACCACCACGAACTCGACCGACGACTCGATCTCGGCGACAGCACGGTTGACCGCGCCGCCGTAACCGATGTTGCCGCCGGTGCGCAAGAGCTCCACGTTCGGATGCGCAACCGCAGCTGCCTCCGGCGTACCGTCGGTCGACCCGTTGTCGGCCATGATCACCCGCGTCGGGCGCTCGGTCGCTCCGGCGAGCGAAGTCAGAAAGTTCTCGAGGTGCTCGCCGGGCGAGTACGTCACCGTCACCACGGCCAGCGTCGAATCCACGCGGGCAACCATAGCGACCCGCTCGGTGTGCGGTGAAACACAGGCTGCGCACTCGCAGGTCATCCGCGCGTGTCCACCGATCCGATGGCCGCGTGCAGGGCGTCCCGCCACGGCCGCAAGGGCGTGAGACCGGCACGTGCCCATCCCCCGCCGTCCAGCACCGAATACGCCGGGCGCGGGGCGGGCCGCACGAACTCGTCGCTCCCGCACGGCTGCACCCGTGCCGGATCTGCGCCGACCTCCGCGAACACGGCCTGCGCGAGGTCGAACCAGGTGGCGTCGCCGCCGTTGGTGGCATGCAGCACCCCGCCCGGCAGATCCGTCCGAGCGGCGAGCTCGAGCAGTCCGTCGGCGAGGTCGTGCGAATAGGTGGGCGATCCACGCTGGTCGTCGACGACCCGCACGGTGTCGCGCTCACGCTCGAGCCGTCGCATGGTGGCCACGAAATCCGTGCCTTCTCCCGTGTACACCCATGCGGTGCGCACGACGTGCGCCGACGGCAACGTACCCAGCACCGCGCGTTCGCCCGCGAGTTTCGTCCGTCCGTACGCGGTACGCGGAGCGGTCGCGGCGTCCGTGCGGTACGGCTCGGTCGCGTCGCCCCCGAACACGTAATCGGTGGAGACGTGGATCAGGTGGGCGCCTTTGTCCGCACAGGTCGCGGCGAGCACCCCGGGCCCCGTTCCGTTGACGGCTGCCGCGCGGTCCTCGTCGCTTTCCGCGGCATCGACCGCGGTGTACGCGGCGCAGTTGATCACCACCGCGCCGGCCTCGATCGTCGCGGCGGCGGCTACCGGATCGGTGATGTCCAACTCTGTGGAACCGACACCTCGAACGGGTATCCCGGACGCGGCAGCCCGGGCGAGCAGCGCGCGGCCCAGCTGTCCGTGGGAACCGGTGACAAGGAGGGTGGGCACGCTGTGAAGTCTGGCACGCCGGAGTGGTGCATGCCGCCGGCGCGCCCGCCCCAGTAGCCTTCAGGGAAAGTCCGGACACCCGACACCAGCCCGCCCAGCAGTGCTCGACACGACAGCAGTGCTCGACACGACAGCAGTGCTCGACACGACAGCAGTGCTCGACACGACAGAAGCGATCCACCCGACAGGAGGACCAGGTGCCGCCAGAGCCGCCCCGCCGCCGTACCGGCGGGCGCCCGACGGCCGGCCGCCGCTCTCGCGCGGGAGGAACACCGCTCACGGACGGTCCCGGGTCGGCCGCCGCCACGACCAGACGAGCACGCCGGCCCCGCAGGGGCGAGGATGATCCCGGGCGCCCCGCGGTCTCCGCGGCACCACGCGTCTTCACCGGCAGGCCCTTGCAGATGATCGCGGCGGTCGCCGCGGCTCTCGCACTCGTGGTCACCGGCATCGCCTGGCAACGGATCGACTCGCTGCGGTCGTCGCTCGCATCGATCGGCGGTCTCGGCCTCGGCGGCGGGGAGGACGGTGCGGTCGACATTCTGCTGGTCGGCACGGACAGCCGCACCGATGCTCACGGCAACCCGCTGTCCCAGCGCGAACTCGACGCGTTGCGCGCCGGCGAAGAGGTCGCCAACAACACCGACACCATCATCATGATCCGGGTGCCGAACGACGGGCGTTCCGCGACCGCGCTGTCGATCCCGCGCGACACCTACGTGGATGTTCCCGGCATCGGCATGTCGAAGATCAACGCTGCCTACGGCGCAACGAAAGAAACGACGCGGCTGGAACTGGTGGAGTCGGGGTCCGACGCCGCCGAGGCGGAGACCGAGTCGACGAAGGCGGGCCGGGAAGCGCTCATCGAGTCCGTCGGCGACCTGACCGGCGTCACCGTCGACCATTACGCCGAAGTCGGCTTGCTGGGCTTCGTGCTGTTGACCGACGCGGTGGGCGGTGTGGAGGTGTGCCTCAACGCTCCCGTCGACGAACCTCTCTCCGGGGCACGGTTCGACGCCGGTCAACAGACGATCGAGGGCCCGGATGCGCTCAGCTTCGTACGGCAACGACACGGGCTGCCCCGCGGGGATCTCGATCGGATCGTTCGCCAGCAGGTGTTCATGGCGTCGCTCGCTCAGAAGGTGCTCAGCGCCAAGACCCTGAGCAACCCCTCGAAGGTGAATCAGCTGACGGCCGCGGTGCAGCGGTCGGTCGTGCTCGATTCCGATTGGGACATCATGGATCTGGCGACCCAATTGCAAGGCCTCGCCGGAGGGGACGTGACGTTCTCGACGATCCCCGTGGAGGACATCAACGCGATGACCGACTACGGCGAATCCGTGGTGCAGGTCGATCCCGACGAGGTACGGGACTTCGTGGCGGGTCTCGTCGGACGCACCTCCGACGATCGCGCGCCCGACGACGACCGGACCACGTCCGCCACGCCGGCACCGGACATCGACCCGTCGACGGTGACCGTCGATGTCACGAATGCCGGCGACGTGGCCGGCCTCGCGTCCGTGGTCTCGGCCGAACTCTCATCCGAGGGGTACGTCGAGGGCGAGGTGGGCAACTACACCGGCACGGCGGTCTCGTCGTCGACCGTGTACGGCGCCGACGAGGAGTCCGACGAGACCCGCGCGGTGGCTGCTGCGCTCGGAGGACTCGACACCGCGACGGATCCGACGCTGCCCGAGGGCACGGTGCGCGTGGTACTCGCCGGTGACTACAGCGGTCCCGGCACCTCGACCTTCGCCGGTTCGGAGTCGACCACCACATCATCGAGTTCGTCCGGCCTGACCCCCGCGGACGGCACCGCCACGCCTGCCCCGGCGGCGCCTCCGATCGACGCAGGGTCGGAGGGCCCGCGCTGCGTCAACTGACCGCACCGCCGGCCGACCTCACCGCCCGCGATCGACACGCGAACCACCACCGCCCGACGAACGAGGTAGATGTGACCACACTGACCGACGCCCTGCTCGAACCGATCCTCACCGCCGATCCGGCGGGCCCGCGGATCACCTGGTACGACGACGCGACCGGAGCCCGGATCGAACTGTCGGCGGTCACGCTGGCCAACTGGGCCGCGAAGACGGCAAACCTTCTGCGTGACGAGTTCGGTGTGCTGCCCGGTGCGCAGGTGGCGGTCCTCCTTCCGGCGCACTGGCAGACCGCCGCTGTGCTTCTCGGCACGTGGTGGGCGGGTGCCGAGGTCGTCCTCGAGCCCTCCGACGACGTGGAAGTGGCTCTCGTGACGCCCGATCGCCTCGCCGACGTCGAACAGGCCGCGGAGGTGGCCGCACTCTCACTGGATGCGTTCGGTGCGCCCGTCGCGGATCTGCCGCCCGGCGTCACCGACTACGCGACGAATGTCCGGGTGCACGGCGACCAGTTCCGCTCGGCGGGCGACGGTGGATCGGTGCTCGACGGGCGCTCCGCCGGTGACGTACTCGCCGCCGCGCGCGACGCCGCACAGAGCGCAGGGATCACCGCCGCGGACCGGGTGCTCTCGTCACGGACCTGGGAGACGCCCGACGCGCTGATCGGTGGCTTGCTCGCCGTGCTGGCGGCAGGCGCATCGCTCGTACAGGTCTCGCGCCCCGACCCGGCCGCCGAGGAACGGCGCGTCGTGAGCGAGAAGGTCACCGTGCGTCTCGACGGGTGAGCGCCTGCTCTACTCGCCTGGTGGTGGCAGTCGATCGCGGCGTGGTGCCCCGCGACTGCGGGTGCTGCGGGACGGACGGCCCCCGGACTTCCGGTAGCCGCCGTCCTCCAACCCTGCTTCGATCTCGAACCTGTTGCGGGAACCGGGATTTCGCATCTCTTCCCACCAATACCGCACGGCGAACCCGAGACCGTATCGTGCCCACTGATCGGCGTGGACGGCCTCGTGACGCAGCAACCGCCGGGTCGGTTGGGTGCGGGTGAGAAACGCGCCACCGACTGTCGTCCCTCCGCGCGCGAAGCCGCCCCGCATACCTGCGCACACATAGATGCCGCACTCGTCGTCGAAGGTCACCGAGCCGCCCCACAACCTCGCCCAGAGCAATGCTGCCACGGTGGCGATACGCGCGGACGGCACACCGCGCGATGCGCGGACCGCTCGGCTCGGAACCATGCGTTCGTGGGGCACGGTCCCGAGCCTAGCGATCCGGTGCCGCCGTCACGGCGACGGCGGTGCCGTGCACAAACGGTCAGCCGGTCAGCGCCGCCACGGGGCTCGTCCGCCCGGCTCGGTGCGCCGGGATGAGTGAGGCCACCACACCCGCGGTACCCCCGGCCGCCACGATTGCGACGAGTTGCACCCACGGAACTCCGCCCGGCGTGACATAGCCGGCCCCGATCACGGACGCGGTTCCGGCCGTGCCGAGCAGCAGGCCCAGGGCGACCCCGAGCACCGACGCGACGCCGGCGATGATCACGCCTTCCCGCACCAGCAGACTTCGCACCCCCGACCGGGACAGGCCCAGCGCGCGCAGCATCCCGGTCTCGCGACGCCGTTCGATCACGGACAGTGCCATGGTGTTTCCGACGCCGATCAGCGCGATCAGAATGGCGATCGACAGCAGACCGCCGACGACCAGCAACATCGTGTCGAGCAGCTTCTCGAGCATCTGCCGGTTCGCGACCGCACCCACCACCTCGCTGCCGGGTGAGATGTCGGCCGCCAGCCGCGCGATGTCGTCCGAGACCGCGACGAGCCGGTCGTCGGTCAGACCGTCGTCCAGACGCAACCAGACGGTGTCGGCAGTCTCGGCGTCGATGACCTGCAGGTCGGCGAGCGCAATCAGGTCGGGTGCACCGGGGCCGGCCATCACGACCGTGAGTTCGCGCGCCCCGGTGTCGCCACGCACGGTGATCGCCTCGCCCTCACGGACTCCCAGCGTCTCGGCCAGCGACGGTTCGAGCGCGATCGTTCCCGGCTGCGGCAACCGCACGTCGTCCCTGAGAGTCTGTGCGGCAGAGTCCGGATCCACCCCGGTGACGAAGAATTCGGTCTCCCCGACCCCGACGGTCGTATTCGCGACCGCGGTCCCCGCGCGCAGACCGTCCAGTGCGGTGAACCGGTCCACAGCACCGTCGGATGCGCCCGGAACCGACATCACCGCGACGTCGACGGGAAAGTTCTCGTCGATCAACTCGGGCGCGCCCGCCTTGAGCGTGCCGATGCCCACCACGATCGTGGAGGTCAGGGTCACGCCGATGAACAGCGCGGTCGCGGTCGACGCGGTACGACGGGGATTGCGGCGGGCATTGCCGGCCGCGAGCGCGGCGACGGGACCACCGAAGCGGGCCAGCGCCTGTCCTACCACCCCCACCAGAGCCGGCACGATCCGGCGGGAGGCCAGGATGACGCCGACGAACAGCATCAGCCCACCGGGGCACGCGATCAGCACGTTGCCCACCGCCGCTCCGATCCCGAGCAGTACCGCACCGCCGACAATCGCCAGCAGTGCACACACCCTGCGCACCCACGTGTCCCGCACCGGTTCCGGCTGGGTCTCGAGCGGATGCATCGCAGCCAGGGCGGACACGCGCGTCGCAGCCCGCGCGGGCCCGTTCGCGGCAATCACGGTGACCACGGTGCCCAGCAGCAGACCGACGCCGATCGCGCCGGGGGTCACCGCGATCGAGGTGAGCGGTATCGGTACCTCCGCGGCGCGGGCGACCGCGACGACCACCGCAGCGAGACCACATCCGGCGAGCACGCCGAAGACCGCCGAGACGAAGCCGACGATCACGGATTCTGCTCGCACACTGCGTCGCACCTGCGCCGACGTCACGCCCACACAGCGCATGAGCGCGAACTCGCGCGTCCGGGCCGCGAGCAGGACCGCGAAGGTGTTGGCGATGACCAATCCGGCGACCACGACCGCGATGGCGGCGAAACACAGCAGGACGTTGCGGAGAGTCCCGATGTCGCCGACATAGCTTCCCGCTACCGCGGTCGCCCGGTCGGCACCTGTGGTGACGTGCGCGCCGGGAACCGCGGCGGCGAGCGCGTCGGCGAGCGCCGAGCCACCCCGGCCTGCGACCCTGATCTCCCACTCGGTGTATTCCCCCGCCCAGGCCCGGACCTGCGCGACGTCGCCGAACACGAGGCGCGAATCCAGTGCGAGGGGTGATCCCGCAAGGTCGATCGTGCCCACCACGGTGACGTCGGTGTGTGCAGGTTTCCCGTCGATGTCGGTGATCGCGAGGGAATCACCGATCGCGTGGCGCGACGACGACCCCACCGTCACCTCGTCGGGGCCGGACGGCCAGCGCCCGTCGGCGAGTTGCTGCCAGCGCAACGACACGTCGCCCGACACCGTCGATGCGGTGCTGTAACCGTCTGTTCCGGCGACTCTGACCGGACCCGTCACATCGAGCGCGGACGCCTCCACGCCCGGCACAGCCGAGATGGCAGTGAGGACCCCGTCGGGGTCGAGGCCGGAGTCGGACTCCGTGATGACGGCGGCGACACCGTCGTACTGCGCCGCTGTCGACGTGGTGATCGCGGAGTCGACAGTGCTGCCGAGAACCAGCGTCGCGACGACGAAGGCGACCGCGACCACCACTGCGAGCGCCGATGCGACGTATCGGCCGCGGTGCGCCCGTGCCTGAGCGAGAACGAGATGCCTCATCCGACCGACACCGGGCCCGCGCTCAGGTCGCGCATCGTTTCGAGTACGGAATCCGCTGTGGGATCGTGAATTTCGCCCGCGAGCCGGCCGTCCGACAGCAGGACGACCCGGTCGGAATACGAGGCGGCGACCGGATCGTGCGTGACCATGACGACGGTCTGGCCGGTTTCGCGCACGCTCGACCGCAGCAGCGAGAGCACCTCGGCGCCGGATTGCGAGTCGAGGTTGCCGGTGGGTTCGTCGGCGAAGATGACGTCCGGTCGCGCGAGCAGTGCCCGCGCTACCGCGACCCGCTGCTGTTGCCCACCCGACATCTCGTGCGGGAAATGGTCCAGGCGCTCGGTGAGGCCGAGCCGGCCGATCACCTCGTCGAACCACTCGGGGGCCGGACGGGTTCCGGCCAACCGCATGGGGAGCAGCACATTGTCGCGGGCGGTGAGCACCGGCAGCAGATTGAACGCCTGGAAGACGAACCCGATGCGGTCGCGTCGTAATCCGGTCAGGACCGCGTCGGACGCGGCGCTGATCTCGATGTCGCTCCGCCGCGCGTCTCCGTGCAGAACCACGCGGCCCGCGTCGATTCCGTCCAAGCCGGCGAGCGCGTGCATGAGCGTGGATTTCCCGGAGCCGGAGGGCCCCATGATCGCGGTGAACCGGCCGCGCTCGAAGGCGACGGTCACCCCGTCGAGGGCACGCACTTCGGCGTCGCCGCGACCGTAGACGCGCACGACGTCGTGCGCCGAACACGCCGGCAGGAAAGAACCAGGTTTTGTCATGGTTCGACCGTAGAAATCCGGCGGCCGCGGCACATCGGAGCGCGGACCGATCCTCGAGGCGACCGGGTCATCCCACGGTAGGACACACCACCGTGTCCCGGGCCGACCGTGGGCCTACTCGCCCGCGCCGAGCAGCTCGTCGAGGCGCACCAGACCGGACCGGAACGCGAACAACACCGCCTGCACCCGGTCGCGGGAACCGGTCTTCGCCAGTACCCGGCCCACATGGGTTTTCACGGTCGCCTCCGACAACACGAACCGCTGCGCGATCTCGCCGTTGGTCAGTCCGTGCGCCATCGCCACGAGGACTTCGAGTTCACGCGGCGTCAGATCGGCGGGCACGTCCACCTGCGCGGCGGGCGGATGCGCGGACGCTCCGAGCATCGGTGAAATGTGCCGGAGCAGTCGCCGCGTCGCGCGCGGCGCCATGATCGCGTCTCCCCGGTACACCGTCCGTACCGCATCGAGCAGATCCTCGGGAGGCGCATCCTTGAGAAGGAATCCGCTGGCTCCGGCGGCGATGGCCTGCACGACATACTCGTCGTTGTCGAAGGTCGTCAGCACCACGACCTTGGGCGCGTCCGGTTCCGCCAGCAGCATCCGGGTCGCGGCTATCCCGTCGACCCGAGGCATCTGCACGTCCATCAGGACGACATCGGCGTGCACACGGACGAGTTCGGCCACGGCCGCTGCTCCGTCGGACGCCTCCGCCACCACATCGATGTCGGGCTGCGATTCGAGGACCATGCGGAAACCCGCCCGGACGAGTTGCTGGTCGTCGACGAGCGCGACGCGGATCGGGACTTCGGGATGGGACACGTCCGTCAGCCTAGGCAGGGAGCGTGACGCGGACACGGTACCCACCGTCTCGCGCGCGCGGCCCGCACACGGCGGTGCCGCCGTGCAACCGTGCCCGCTCGTCGATACCGGTGAGCCCCTGACCTCCGGGCCGCGACTCCACCAGCGCGGCCGCACCCCGCCCGTCGTCGACGATCTCCACGACGAGGCGGTCCGGGTGCCAGTCCAGGGTCACGTCGGCGCGTGCGTTCGGTCCGGCGTGCTTGAGAACGTTCGTCAGCGACTCCTGCACGATGCGGTACACGGACAGGCCGAGCCCGCCGGAAATTTCGCGGGGCTTTCCGGTCTCGGTGAACGTGACATCGAGGCCGCTGTCGCCCATCCGGTCGATCAGGGCGCCGAGATCGCCGAGACCCGGCGTCGTGGTGAACTCGCGCGGCGAGTCCTCGCGCAGTACCGACAGCAGCGACCGCATGTCCGTGAGTGCGCCGCGGCCCGTCTCGGAAATGGTGGCGAGCACCTCCGCGGCTGTCTCCGGGTGCTGCGCGGCGGCATACCGTCCCCCGTCCGCCTGCGCGATGATCGCGGTGAGCGAATGCGCGACGATATCGTGCATCTCCCGCGCGATCCGGGTGCGTTCCTGCGTGGCGGCGAGTTCCGCTTCCTTGAGCCGTTCGAGTTCGAGCAACCGGTTCCGTTCGGTCAGCGACGTCATCTCCCGCAACCGCAGGCCCCGAACGCGCCCGAACGCCCAGATCCCGCCGAGGAACACCGCGACCAGCACCGCCATGACAGCGACGTCGAGTGGTCGGCTGTCCGGCGGGGACAGATACCGCGCCCCGGCACCCGCTCCCCCGGCCGCCGCGGCGACGAGGGCTACGTTGGCGGCCCAGCGCGGGGCGTAGGCGGCGAGCGAGTACACCGCGACGGGAACCGCGATCACGGTCCCGGGACCGAGTTCGGGCAGGAACGCGAGGTGTGCGTACGAGGCGACAGCGACGATTCCGCCCGCAGCGACCGGATACACGCGCCGCCAGACGAGCGGGACGGACACAGCGAGAGCCACGACGACGACTGCCGGTGAGCTCTCGTCCACGGCAAGCGCAGCCGCCACTGCGAACAACACGATCGGTCCGGCGAGGACGGCGTCGACCGTTCCGACGTGCGCCCGGGACCACCGGTTCCATCGTTCCACCAGCGACGTGGTCTGCACGGCGGCGGTCTGTCAGCCGAGGAGCGTGCGCCGCAGCGCGTTGTCCTTCTCGAGCACCATCTCCTCGAGCCCGGCCTGGAACCGCTCCATCTGCGCGCGCAGCGCGGGATCGGAGGCACCGAGGATGCGCGCCGCCAGCAGACCCGCGTTGCGCGCTCCCCCGATGGAGACGGTTGCGACGGGCACTCCCGCGGGCATCTGGACGATGGAGAGCAACGAGTCCATGCCGTCGAGGTACTTGAGCGGGACCGGCACACCGATCACCGGCAGCGGCGTCGCCGACGCGACCATGCCCGGCAGGTGCGCGGCGCCACCGGCGCCGGCGATGATCACCTTGATTCCCCGACCCGCCGCGTTCGCGGCATAGTCGAGCATCCGCTGCGGTGTGCGATGCGCAGAGATCACGCCCACCTCGAAGCGGATTCCGAACTCGGCGAGCGCCTCGGCGGCCGCCTCCATCGTCGGCCAGTCGGAGTCGCTGCCCATGATCAGGCCGACCTGCGCACCCTGCGACACATCACTCACCGTCATCTCCCGTGTGTTCGTTCCAACCATCGGTCCAGACCGCATGCGAGAGCCAGTGCGCGGCGCGTTCGGCGCGCTCCCGCACCGCGGCGACGTACGCGGGGTCGTCGATCGACCCGTTCGGATCGCCGAGCAGATTGACGTGCCCGATCTTCCGGTCCTTGCGCTCACCCTTCCCGTACAGGTGCACCCGCGCGTCGGGCATCCGGGCGAACAGGTGGTGCAGGCGCTCGTCCATGCTCATCTCGGGTGCTTCGGCAGCGCCGAGGACGTTGGCCATCACCGTTACCGGGGCGAGCGGAGTCGTGTCGCCGAGCGGGTAGTCGAGCACCGCGCGCAGATGCTGTTCGAACTGGCCGGTGCGCGCGCCGTCCATGCCCCAGTGGCCGGAGTTGTGCGGGCGCATCGCGAGTTCGTTGACGATCAACTCGCCGGACCGGGTCTCGAAGAGCTCGACCGCCATGACTCCCACCACGCCCAGTTCACCGGCGATGCGCAGCGCGAGCTGTTCGGCGGCGGCCGCGACGTCGGCGGGGAGGTCCGGTGCCGGCGCGATGACGACGGCACACTGCCCGTCGCGCTGGACGGTCTCGACCACGGGCCACGACGCGCCCTGACCGAACGGTGAGCGGGCGACCATGGCGGACAGCTCGCGCTTCCACTCGATCTTCTCTTCGGCGAGAAGCGGCACACCGGCAGCGAGTTGTTCGGCGACGACACGCTCGAGTTCGGCGCGATCGTCGAGAATCCAGACGCCACGCCCGTCGTATCCCCCACGGGCAGCCTTGAGTACGTACGGGTGGCCGAGGGTCTCGGTCGCGGCGATCGCATCGTCGACGGAGGTGATCTCCGCGAACTTCGGCATCGGAGCGCCGAGCGCGCCGAGCCGCTTACGCATCGCGATCTTGTCCTGAGCGAAAATCAGCGCCTGCGGCGGCGGCAGCACGTTCACGCCTTCCCGCTGCAGCACCTCGAGGTGCTCGGTGGGCACACCCTCGTGGTCGAACGTGAGGGCGTGGGCGCCGATCGCGGCGCGGCGCAGAGCGTCCAGATCGTGGTGGCTCCCCAGGACGACATCCGGGCTGACCTGGGCCGCGGGTTCGTCCGCCGTGCCGGAGAGAACGCGCAGGGTCTGGCCGAGGGCGATCGCGGCCTGATGGGTCATCCGGGCGAGCTGGCCCCCACCGATCATGGTGACGACCGGCATGCCGCCGGTGCGCGCGCGAGGAGCGTCGGATCTAGGGGACGGTTCGGGTCTGCCGGTCACGGCTATCCATGTTGTCACAGCACGTCGGGGGCTCCTCGCAGCGGTGTCACCGCACGTCGCGGGCGCTGCTCGAGGACTGCCGGACGCACGGGGACGTCAGCTCCCGCGCGCACCCGGCGAAGCTGTGGCGTCGCTGATAGTTTCTCGCAAGGTTCGTGAATTCACGCAAACGTTTCGTAGACTTCTCCGAGTGTCATTCGTTGATGAAACCCTGAACAGAGTTCCGCAGCCCCTTCGGGACTTGTTGGTTCGTCACCGCGAGCTGATCAAGTTCGCGATCGTCGGCGGTACCACGTTCGTCATCGACTCGACGATCTTCTACACCCTCAAGCTCACGGTTCTGTCGGAAAAGCCTGTCACGGCCAAGATCATCGCCGGTGTCGTCGCGGTGCTCTGCTCCTACGTGCTCAACCGCGAATGGTCCTTCAAGAATCGCGGCGGCCGCGAGCGTGCGCACGAGGCGTTCCTGTTCTTCTTCGTGAGCGGGATCGGGGTGGTCCTGTCCTTCATCCCGCTGTACATCTCGAGTTACGTCTTCAACCTGAGGGTGCCGGAGGTCAGCCTCACGGTAGAGAACATCGCGGACTTCGTCAGCGCCTACATCATCGGCAACCTGCTGCAGATGATGTTCCGTTTCTACTGCTTCCGGCGGTTCGTCTTCCCCGATGAGATGACCCCCGAGAACGCGCCCGGTGAACTCACCGACGGCCCGCGAACCTGATCTGTTCCCGAGCGCGGGCAGGCCGTCGGGATCATCTCGGTTCCCGGGTTCGGCCCTCCGGCGCTGCGTGATCTTTGCTCGCACCGAGAAACAGCGCGAACAGAGCGGGTCTGCGACGTTGTAGTTCGAGACGCCCGCCGTCCGCTTCGACGAGCGCCCGTGCCAGTGCAAGACCCAGACCGGTCGAACCGCCACCGGAGAAACCGCGGTCGAATATGTGCGGCACCAGGTCGTCGGACACTCCCTCACCTTCGTCGCTGACCTCGACGCACACCGTCGAATCACCGCGCGTGGCGACGTAGCGCACCGAGACCGTGCACGTTCCGCCACCGTGGACGAGTGCGTTGTCGACGAGCACCGCGACCGCCTCACGCAACCGCGATCCCGTCACCGACGAGCGCAACGACGGGTCGCCGCTGAGCACCAGTTCGCGGCCGGCCTCCTGGAACGGGCCGCGCCAATCCGCGATCACGCCGGTGAGGTCGCCCACCACCGAGACCTCGGTGCGGAGTTCGGCGGCGCTGTTGCGGGACTGCCGGACCAGGTCGGTGATCGCAGCGGTCAGCCGGTCCACCTGTGCCATCGCGGCCTCGGCCTCCTCGACGACCGCCGGGTCGTCGTGGGTGGACAGTTCGTCGAGACGCAGCCTGATCGCCGTCATGCGCGACCGCAACTGGTGGGAGACGTCGCCGACCAGGCCGTGTTCACGCTGGAGGCGGTTGGAGATCTCGACGGCCGCGGCGTCGAGCACGTCGGACACCCGATCGAGTTCCGGAATGCCGTGCCGGCGCGGGGCCGGTCGGAAATCACCTTCGGCCAACCGCGCCGCGCGCCGGGCCACGTCCCGGAGGGGGTCGGCGAGCCGTCGGGCGGTCGCCACCGCGACCAGTGCGCCGACGGCGACGGACAGCAGCACGAGCAATGTCACGGCCGCGAGCACCTGCTGCTGGAGGGTGCGCAGGCTCTCCGACGGAACCTCGATCCGCAGCGAACCCGATGTGCCCATCGAGAGCGACTCCACGATCGGGGACTCCACGACGGGAGCCCCGATGTCGAGGCGCGCCGCGACGTTTTCCGGGGTGGGGTAGACCACCACGACCCGGCCGCCGGCGGGAACGAGAAGGCGCAAGGAACTGGTGTCGAGGCCGCCGACCACGAGGCCGCCGGTGCCCTCCTGCGCGATGATCTCGTCGGCCATCCGACCGAGACGGTCCTGCAGGTCACGCCGCGCGATGTCCTCCACGAAGAGGTAGGCCGTATAGGCGAGCGGAACACCGAGCAGGAGGGCGACGAGCAGAACGGTGGCCATCACCGCGTTGAGGATGCGACTACGCACGTGCGTGGGCCGCTAGTCGGTATTCAAACGGAAACCGACACCGCGCACCGTCGCGATGCGTCGTTCACCTGCAGGTCCCTCGTCGCCGATCTTGCGACGCAGCCACGACATATGCATGTCGAGGGTCTTGGAGCCCCGGAGATCGGTGTCACCCCAGACCTCTTCGAGGATGATGTCGCGCGAGACCACCTGCCCCGCGTGTTCGAGCAGGACCCGCAGCAACTCGTATTCCTTGTTGGCGAGTGCGACCTCGGACCCGTCGACGAGGACCCGCCGGGCGGCTCGTTCGAGCCGGATCCCCGACACGTCGACGACATCGTCCTGCTCGCCCGAGCCTCGGCGACGAAGCAACGCGCGGACCCGCGCCATCAGTTCGGCGAGCCGGAACGGCTTGCCGACGTAGTCGTCGGCGCCCGCGTCGAGCCCGACGACGAAGTCGACTTCGTCGGTCCGGGCGGTGAGCATGAGGACAGCCAGCTCGGAGCGATCCGCGCGGATCTGGCGGCATACTTCAAGACCGTCCATACCGGGTAGGCCCAGATCGAGGATGAGGAGGTCGTAGTCGCCGGAGAGCGCACGTTCGAGCGCCACCGGGCCGCTGTGTTCGACCGTCACCTCGTAACCCTCGCGGCCGAGCGCGCGCGAGAGCGGTGCCGCGATGGCGTCGTCGTCTTCGGCGAGTAGTACGGCAGTCACGGATTTCAGCGTACGGATCGATGGCCCGGTTGTCGGGATTACCACGCTTTGCGGCGGGTGTCCTCTTCGTGCGGATGCCGCGCGGGGTGGTTTTCCGCCGCGGTGCGGTCGTGCGCGTCGAATGCCTGCTGGTAGAGCAGGGCGTGGACCTGCCGCACTTCGGGAATGTCGTCGAACTCGAGCGGATCGTCGGCAGCCGAGACCACCACGAGGGTTCCGGTGCGGAGCATCCGGTCGACGAGGCCGTGCCGGAACTGGACATTGCTGATCCGGCCCATGGGAATGTCGATTCCCGTGTGCGTCAGGACACCGGTGCGAACCAGCACTCGCCGGTCGGTGACGATGAAGTGCGTGCTGAGCCAGCTCACGAGCGGAACGAGGGAGCGCCACACCACGACCGCGAGCCACAGCACCACGACCGCCACACTCAGGACGGTCGCTGCGACACCGTCGAGCCGAGCCGCGACGACTCCCAGCAGGAAGCCTGCGAGCGGCGTCGCCACGAGGAGGATTGCGGCCGGAACGATCAGCGCCTTCCAGTGCGGATGACGGTGGAGCAGCAGCTCTTCCCCTGGTGCCAGCGCGTCGTCGGGATATCCCATGGCGCCCACGATGGCACATACCGGTGACGGGCCGCCCCGTCGGCGTGGTGTCAGGCGGGCCGCAGGTGCGTGATGTCGCCCGCGGCCACGGCCACCGTGTCGCCGCCGCCGTCGGGCCGGATCACGAGACGGCCCTGGTCGTCCACGTCCACGGCGAGGCCGCGCAGTTCGGTGTCGCCGGGTAGCACCGCGCGCACCTGGTGCCCGATCGTGCCGCAGCGCTCGCGATACGCAGCGGCGGGCCCCGCCGTGTTCCAGCCCGCGCGCGCCCACGCACGGATCCGGTCGGCGAACGCGGCCAGCAGCGTCTCCGCGAGCAGCGTCCGGTCGAGATCGTCGGCATCCTCGAGCAACAACGACGTGGCCGTCGGAACGGGCAGTTCCTCCGCCGTGAGGGTCACGTTCACGCCGACCCCGACGACGGCTGCGGGCTCCGGTGAGGTGGACGCGACCTCCACGAGGATCCCCGCGAGTTTCCGTCCGCCGACCAGCACATCGTTCGGCCATTTGAGCTGTGCCGGGACTCCCCCGACTGTGCGCACAGCGTCGACGGCGGCGATCCCGGCGATCAGCGGCAGCCACCCGAGGTCGCGCAGAGGGCACCCGGGCAGGCGCACGAGCACCGAGACGATGACCTGGGCCGCCGGCACACCGTTCCAGGTGCGGGAGTGCCGTCCGCGTCCACCACTCTGGAACTCCGCCAGCAGCGCGCGGCGGTCGGCGCCCTTAGGTGCGACGGCGAGCAGGTCCGCGTTGGTCGAGCCGGTCTCGTCCACGACGTCGAGCCGGGTGTAGAACGCGCCGCCGTCACCCGAGGTGAGAGCGCTGCGCAGACGAGCCACGTCGAGTGGTGTGCGCAAGGAAGCGAGATCTGGCGTTTCGCGGTTTCCGGCCATGCGCCCAGCCTAGGGTGGGTCGAAATCGCCTACCCGCCGGTAGCTCCAGTTCAATAATTCAACACAACCGGGACCGGCGCGGCACAGGCATGTGACGCTCGCTAAGCTGACTGCCCATGACCACTGTCCAGGAGCCCTCCGCGTCCGAGGCGGCGAGTACGCCCGATATTCACACCACCGCCGGCAAGCTCGCCGACCTGCGCAATCGTCAGGCCCAGGCTCAGGCTCCCGTCGGTGAAGCCGCCATCGAGAAGGTGCACGCCAAGGGCAAGCTGACCGCCCGCGAGCGCATCACCGCGTTGCTCGACGAAGGTTCGTTCGTCGAACTCGATGCTCTCGCCCGCCACCGCAGCACGAACTTCGGCCTGGCCGAGAACCGTCCCGTCGGCGACGGTGTCGTCACCGGCTACGGAACGATCGACGGCCGCGACGTCTGCGTCTTCTCGCAGGACGCCACGGTCTTCGGTGGCAGCCTCGGTGAGGTCTACGGCGAGAAAATCGTCAAGGTCATGGATCTCGCGGTCCGCACCGGTCGCCCCCTGGTCGGCATCAACGAAGGTGCCGGCGCGCGCATCCAGGAAGGTGTCGTCTCGCTCGGACTGTACGGCGAGATCTTCCACCGCAACGTGCAGGCCTCCGGCGTCATCCCGCAGATCTCGCTCATCATGGGCCCCGCCGCTGGCGGTCACGTGTACTCCCCCGCGCTGACGGACTTCGTCGTCATGGTCGACAAGACCAGCCAGATGTTCGTCACCGGCCCCGACGTCATCAAGACCGTCACGGGCGAAGACGTCACGATGGAAGACCTCGGCGGCGCACACACCCACATGGTCAAGTCGGGTGTCGCGCACTACGTCGCAGAGGGTGAGCAGGACGCGCTCGACTATGTCCGCGACCTGCTGTCGTACCTGCCGAGCAACAACCAGGCTGCTGCCCC
Organism: Rhodococcus sp. NPDC058639; assembly: GCF_042717545.1. NCBI lineage: Bacteria > Bacillati > Actinomycetota > Actinomycetes > Mycobacteriales > Nocardiaceae > Rhodococcus > Rhodococcus sp. NPDC058639. Next base: position 175,705 of record NZ_JBHXRF010000006.1, on the reverse strand, counting down.
GCGCACCGCTCCTACCGATCCGATCGACGGCGCGATCGAGGATTCGCTCACCGACGAGGACCTCGAGCTCGACACGATCATCCCCGACTCGGCGAACCAGCCGTACGACATGCACGAGGTCATCCGCCGTCTCCTCGACGACGACGAGTTCCTCGAGGTCCAGGCGGAGCGCGCCCGGAACATCATCATCGGCTTCGGCCGCATCGACGGCCGCAGCGTCGGCATCGTCGCCAACCAGCCGACCCAGTTCGCAGGCTGCCTGGACATCGACGCCTCCGAGAAGGCCGCCCGCTTCGTGCGCACCTGCGACGCCTTCAACGTCCCGATCATCACGCTCGTGGACGTCCCCGGCTTCCTGCCCGGCACCGAGCAGGAGTTCAACGGCATCATTCGCCGTGGCGCGAAACTGCTGTACGCGTACGGCGAGGCGACGGTCGGCAAGATCACCGTCATCACCCGCAAGGCATACGGCGGCGCTTACGACGTCATGGGCTCCAAGCACATGGGCGCCGACGTGAACCTCGCGTGGCCGACCGCGCAGATCGCCGTCATGGGCGCATCCGGAGCCGTGGGATTCGTCTACCGCAAGCAGCTCAAGGATGCCGCCGCGGCCGGCGAGGACGTCGACGCGTTGCGCCTGCAGTTGCAGAACGAATACGAGGACACCCTCGTCAACCCGTACATCGCGGCCGAGCGCGGATATGTCGACGCGGTCATCCCGCCGTCGCACACCCGCGGCCAGATCGTCTCCGCGCTGCGGCTGCTCGAGCGGAAGATGGTTTCGCTCCCGCCGAAGAAGCATGGAAACATTCCCCTGTGACGGTTCGCGACGGAGTGCGTTCGCGTCCCGCCGGTGATACCGGCGGGACGCGGTCGCGCACCCCTCGCCACGACCCGAACGGCGTAGCACGCCGCAGGTGGCGTGCGATGACCTCAACGAGAAGGACCCACATGACAGCGACCCAGTTCGCGGCAGCGCACACGGGTGGCGCCCAGTGACCGCGACGGCAGAGGACAAGATCATCACCGACACGGAGTTCGACGAAGCGACCGGCGCCGTGCTCGGCGAACCCACCGACGGGCAGGCTCCCGGACCGGCCGGGCAGCAGTCGCCGGTGGAGACGCCGGAGCCTGCCGCGGAGCCGGCCGTCGCCCTCCGCATCGTCAAAGGCAACCCCTCCGACGAGGAGGTCGCGGCCCTGGTCTCCGTGCTCGCGGCGGCGGCTGCGTCCGTGGCTCCCGAGGGAGACGGCTCGCCGCGCGAGACGTGGGGCGACCCGACGCGGATGCACCGCCAGTGGGCTCCGTTCTCCCCGTACTCGTACCCGAACCGGGTCTGACATGCCCCGTTTGGTGTTGGCGTCGGCCTCTCCCGCCCGTCTGTCGGTGCTGCACGCGGCCGGAGTCAAGCCGCTCGTCCAGGTCTCCGGTGTGGACGAGGACGCCGTCGTGGCGGCACTCGAACCCGGTACTGCCCCGGCGGCCGTCGTCACAGCACTCGCTCGCGAGAAAGCCGCTGCGATCCTGCCGGCCCTCGACGAGAGCGGGCTCAAGGACGCGGTGGTCATCGGTTGCGACTCGATGCTCCTCGTCGACGGTGTGCTGCAAGGCAAGCCCGGTACGGCCGACGTGGCGCGTGAACGCTGGCACATGATGGCCGGGCGCAGCGCCGAACTGCTCACCGGGCACAGCGTGCTGCGGGTCCACGATGGCGCACTCGTTGCCGAGGCATCCGACCACAGCGGCACCGTTGTCCATTTCGGCACCCCGACCGAAGAGGAACTCGAGACCTACCTCGAGAGCGGAGAGCCGCTCGAGGTGGCGGGAGCGTTCACCCTCGACGGTCTCGGCGGCTGGTTCATCGACAGCATCGAAGGCGATCCGTCGTCTGTCGTGGGTATCGGACTGCCTCTCGTGCGCACGCTTCTTGCCCAGGTCGGCATCTCGATTGCACAGTTGTGGACCGAGAACGCAGCCATCCCGATCGACGCTCTCGAAAACTGAACGGGTTTCCGGACCATCCCCATCACCGAATCCGAGGACGGTCATGAACGACATCGCGGGGTCCGCGACCCAAGAAAGCTTCGTGTTGCTGAGCCAGGACCCCTTCTTCGACGTGGTTGTCGATCTGGTGGCCGGATACCTGGCCTCCGCGTTCGACGATCCGGCGGACCACGAAGTGTCCGGGTGGACGCTGACCTGCCTTCCATCGGCTGGGAGAACCGCAGACCATCAGCGGCTGTTCACTCTCGCGATCGGCCCGATGGAAGTCCTGCACGTCGAGCGGTACACGGAAGACGGGGAGACCGTCGATTACCGCACGGTGCTGACGACGTCCACCTCCGCGTTGATCCAGCAGACCGGTTCCTCCCTGGACGAGTTGTCGATGCGGTATCCGCTGCTGAAGTTCCACGACTCGGACAACGCCGCCGCGCACGGCGACGCGGTGGTCATCGACTGGTTTCTCAGCGACGACGGCGCCGACGAACAGTTCTTCGCCCTTCCCCTCGACGAGACCACCATCGGCCCCCTGGCCGAGCGTCTCGCCGACCAAGGCGCGGGTCCGTATGGCGAGTATCACAATCGGTGGTTCGCGCAGCACGTCCTCGCCGTCATGACCGAAGAAGCCTGACGTGCCGATCCGGCTGCCCAAGGTGCTCGCCGGTCCGGACGACGCGCCGGCACTCGACGTGCTGGAGCGTTATTTCCGAGTGCCGCTGCGGAAGACCGGTCGGCTCCGGAGCGGCGCGCTCTGGGACGAGTGGGATTCGACCGGCACCAGGCAACGCGACGTCGACGTCTTCACCGCCGACGACCTCGTAGCCGTCACGTTTCTCTCGGTCGAGGTCTCGCCCGACGGCGCCGACATCGTGCTCCGGGAACGCCGGGACGAGTTCGCCGAGTTGCTGGCGGCGATCGGTCCGGATCGCGATCTTGCCGATGAAGCAGACGAGATGACGCCCCGGTCCCCCGCGTGGCAACTGGAAACGGCTTTGTGGACGGTGCCGAGCATCGGCCGCACGGTCGCATCGAAGCTGATCGCCCGGAAGCGGTCCCGGCTCTACCCGATCTACGATCGCGTCGTCGGCGAGGTGCTCGACACCAAGCAGGCGCATCTCGAGCCGATCCGGCAAGCGTTGCGGCACAACGACGGTGAACTACAGGCACGTCTCGTCGGACTGCGGGAGCGGGCCGGGTTGCCGGACGCGGTTCCGGCCCTGCGAGTGCTCGATGTGCTCGCGTGGATGCAACTGAAGGCACCCGTCTCCGACTGAGCGACACTCACGCCCCCGTGTCGCCCTCGCGTTCCAGCCGGCGCTTCTCCTGCTCCCTGGCCACGCGGCGTTGCTGTTCTGCGCGTTCGCGGCAGCGCCGGAGGAACTCCTCGTCTGTTTCGGGCTGCTGCCCGGCCTGTCGCCCGGGCCGGTTGTACTCCGGGAATGCCGACGCCGGCGTCTGCGACCAGCCGACCCCATCCGGCCGTCCGACGAGCAACCACAGCACAGAGCCGACCATCGGCAGAAGGATCACGACCATCAGCCACAGCGGCTTGGGGAGGTTCCGCACCTCGTGCTCGTCGGCACGGATCACGTCGACCAGGCACGCCACCCACACGATCATCACGATCAACCCGAAATACGGCATTCCCGCCCCCCTGTATGTCGCCGCCGGGCGCCCCGGATCGGTTCGTCTGTTCATCACCGCTGTGTGTGCTCGTCACGGCATCCGCGCGGATGTTACGACATGTCGACGCCCAGCGATCGGGCGAGCGACCGTGCCATCGCCTCGGCTTTGACCTTGGCACGGTCGGCATTCGTCCCCGCGAACAGCGCGTCGACGTTCTCGGTCCACAACGCGAGCCAGCGCTCGAACCGCACGGATGTCAGGCCGTGGTGGCCGTGCAGCGCCCGGTGGACGGGGATGAACGCTCCGTCGTAGCGCGTGGTGCGGAACAGGATCTGCTCCCAGAAGTCGCCGACGACGACGAGGTGTTCGTCGAGTCCGACCACGGTCAGAACGTCGAATACCGGGGCCAGCAGCGGGTCGGCCGGCGCACGCTCGTAGAACCGTCGCACCAGTACGTCGATGTCGGCACGGCAGCCGAGATCGGCGTGGCGGGATCGACTGTGAGTCACGTGCTCGAACGCTACCGCCTAGAATCGACTTCGCACCTGCCACCACTGCCCCAGGAGCTCTTAGTGCCCGTCGCACCCGATAGCAACTCGTCGTTCGCCGCCTACGCGGATCCCGCTCGTCTCGTGTCGACCGAGTGGCTCTCGGCCCACCTCGGGCATCCCGAGATGAAGGTCGTCGAATCCGACGAGGACGTGCTGCTCTACGACGTCGGGCACATTCCGGGCGCCGTGAAGATCGACTGGCATCTCGACCTCAACGATCCGGTGACGCGCGACTACATCGACGGCGAGCAGTTCGCGGCGCTGATGGATCGCAAGGGCATCCGCCGCACCGACACCGTCGTGATCTACGGCGACAAGTCGAACTGGTGGGCCGCCTACGCACTGTGGGTGTTCACACTGTTCGGTCACGAGGACGTCCGCCTGCTCGACGGTGGCCGCGACGCATGGATCTCCGAGAACCGCGACACCACCCTCGAAATCCCGTCGGTCACGACGAGCGGCTACCCCGTCGTCGAACGCAACGACGCCCCGATCCGCGCCTTCAAGGACGACGTCCTCTCCCACCTCGGCCGCGTTCCGCTCGTGGATGTCCGGTCGCCGCAGGAGTACACCGGCGAGCGCACCCACATGCCCGACTACCCGGAGGAAGGCGCCCTGCGCGGCGGTCACATCCCGACCGCGATCTCCATTCCGTGGGCGAAGGCCGCTGCTCCGGACGGACGTTTCCGCTCCCGCGCCGAACTCGACGAGATCTACTCGGGTGTCGACAAGGACGCCGATGTCATCGCGTACTGCCGGATCGGCGAGCGGTCCAGCCACACCTGGTTCGTGCTCACGCACCTGCTCGGCTACCCGCATGTGCGCAACTACGACGGTTCGTGGACGGAATGGGGCAACGCGGTGCGCGTGCCGATCGTCCGGGGCGACGAGCCCGGAACAGCGCCGGTCGCATGAGTATTCCCGCACCCCTCGCCGAGATCGTCGACGACTTCGCCGCCGTCGAGGGTCAGGACAAGCTGCAACTCCTGCTCGAGTTCAGCCGGGAACTGCCGCCGCTCCCACCGGAGCTGGAAGAGGCGGCGATGGAGCCTGTGCCCGAGTGCCAGTCGCCGCTGTTCCTCTCGGTCGACGCCGCCGACCCCTCCAGCGTGACACTGCATTTCAGTGCTCCCGCCGAGGCACCGACCACGCGCGGATTCGCGTCGATCCTCCACCAGGGGCTGGACGGCCTCAGCGCGAAGGAGATCCTCGACGTGCCGGACGACTTCTACTCCGCGCTCGGCTTGGCCGCCGTCGTGAGCCCGTTGAGGTTGCGCGGGATGAGCGCAATGCTGGCGCGCATCAAACGTCACCTCCGCTCCTGAGTCCTGCGGAACCGCGAGTTCGATGCAATTCACCGAGTTGGCCGACTACCCGATCTCGGCGGGGGTCCTGACCGAATGGCTGCCGTGCGCAGCAGACGATGCCTGGCAGGAGGACTCCCGGCCGGCTTCCTACATCCACGAGGCGCACCTGAGGCGTTCGAGTGGTGCCCGTTACGGCGGGGGCCGGGAATCCTGGCTGGGTACCGCTTTCGAGATCGACGGTGAGATCGACCCCGAGAAGTTCCGCCGCGCGCTGGAACGGTGGATCGACCGGCACGAGCCGTTGCGCAGCCATACACGCCTGACCGGATCCGACCGTGCGGAGAGTCCGATCATCCGGCGTACCGCACCCCCGGGCAGGATCTCCCTCCGTTCCATCCGGCACGACCCGAGCGATCCCGGCACCATCCGCGACCACCTCCACGGGCTGTTCGACGACTACACGACCCCGCATCTGTGGCCCGCGTACGTCTTCGCAACGCTCGAACGGCTCCCGGACGACTCGTCCGGGGTCTCCGGCGCCGCACCGTGTTTCACGGTTTTCTTCGGAGCCGACCACTCCATCATCGACGGGTATTCGATCGTGCTGGTCGCGCACGAGATCACCGCTCTGTACGAGGAGGAGCGGACGGGCCGCCCCGCAGAACTGTTCCCCGTCGGCAGCTATATCGATTTCGGCGCCGCCGAACGCGACGGTTCCGAGCGACTCGACGACAAGCACGAAGCCGTACGCATCTGGCAGCACACCCTGAAAGTGTGCGGCGGGCACGCGCCGTCGTTCCCGCTCCCGATCGGCCCTCGCCCGTCGCATACCGTCGCGCAGCAGGGTGCGGCGGAACGCTGGTTCGACGACAAGCAGGCGTCGGTGTTCGCGGCGCGGTGTCAGGACTCGGGCGCGGGATTCTTCGCGGGCGTACTCGCATGCCTCGGGGAGGCGACCCGAGAACTGGCGGGCGTCGACAATTTCCGGGTCGTCGCGCCCGCCCATACCCGGACCGGCCCGATGTGGGCGGGTGCACTCGGCTGGTTCGTGGGAGTGAGTCCGATCGACCTGGACCTTACGGGCGCAACGGATTTCGACACTCTCACCGCCCGCGCCGCACGCGAACTGCGCCGCACCCGCGCCAGCGCTCGCGTCCCGTTCGACCGCGTCGGCGAACTGCTCGGCGTGCCCATCCGTCCGCGGTTCGTCGTGTCCTACATGGATGTGCGCTTCGTTCCGATGGCCGCGCAGTGGCCGGAGTGGAACGCCCGCGCGCTGCGCAGCCGGAGCTTCGCCCACGACGTCTACATCTGGATCAACCGGACTCCCGAGGGCGTGAACATGTCCGTTCGGTTCCCCGACAATCCGGTCGCGGCCAGGAACGTTCTCCGATTCCTGAACCGGACACGCGAACTGATGCACGACGTGGTGGCTTCTTCTGCGCAGGCCTCCGAAGCCCCTGATCGGGACGTCCCACCTACCGGCGAGTAGCGTTGCACGCTCAGGTGGGCACCGTAATGTGTAGAAGCCATCCGGTTACATCGTCTAGCGGATTGGTGCTTAGACTGCCGTTTGACGGAAATAACCTAACGATCGATAGCAGGAGGCTCCGTGCCCAGTCATGCCAGCGCGCAGATCACGAAGGTGCTCGTCGCGAACCGCGGCGAAATCGCTGTGCGGGTCATCCGCGCGGCGAAGGATGCGGGGTACGGCAGTGTCGCTGTCTACGCTGAGCCGGACGCCGATGCACAGTTCGTGAAGCTCGCAGACGAGGCGTTCGCGCTCGGTGGCACCACTTCGGCCGAGTCCTACCTGGTGTTCGACAAGATCCTCGACGCTGCGGCCAAGTCCGGCGCCGACGCGATCCACCCCGGCTACGGCTTCCTGTCGGAGAACGCCGACTTCGCCCAGGCTGTCATCGACGCGGGCCTGATCTGGATCGGCCCCTCCCCGCAGTCCATCCGCGACCTCGGCGACAAGGTCACCGCCCGGCACATCGCCGAGCGCGCGAAGGCTCCGATGGCGGCCGGCACCAAGGACCCCGTCAAGAACGCCGACGAGGTCGTCGAGTTCGCGAAGCAGTACGGCGTGCCCGTTGCGATCAAGGCAGCCTTCGGCGGTGGCGGTCGCGGCATGAAGGTCGCGCAGACCATCGAGGAAATCCCCGAACTCTTCGAGTCGGCTACCCGCGAGGCCATCGCAGCCTTCGGCCGCGGTGAGTGCTTCGTCGAGCAGTACCTCGACAAGGCCCGCCACGTCGAGGCCCAGGTCCTCGCCGACCAGCACGGCAACGTCATCGTCGCCGGCACCCGCGACTGCTCGCTGCAGCGTCGCTTCCAGAAGCTTGTCGAGGAGGCCCCCGCGCCGTTCCTCACCGACGACCAGCGTGCCCGCATCCACGCCTCGGCCAAGGCGATCTGCAAGGAGGCCGGTTACTACGGCGCCGGCACCGTCGAATACCTGGTGCAGGGCGACACCGTCTCCTTCCTCGAGGTCAACACCCGACTGCAGGTCGAGCACCCCGTCACCGAGGAAACCGCGGGCATCGACCTGGTGCGCCAGCAGTTCCGCATCGCCAACGGTGAGGAACTCGAGATCAAGGAAGATCCGACTCCGCGCGGCCACTCCTTCGAGTTCCGCATCAACGGCGAGGACGCCGGCCGTGGCTTCATGCCCGCCCCGGGCCCCATCACCGTCTACCGCGAGCCGACGGGCCCCGGCGTGCGCGTCGACTCCGGTGTCGTCCAGGGCGACGTCATCGGCGGCCAGTTCGACTCGATGCTCGCGAAGCTGATCGTCACCGGCGAGAATCGCGAGCAGGCGCTGCAGCGCGCGGCACGCGCGCTCGCCGAGTTCGAGGTCGACGGTCTGGCCACCGTCATCCCGTTCCACCGCCACATCGTCGAAAACCCGGCGTTCGTCGGCGACGGCGAGAAGTTCGACGTCTACACCAAGTGGATCGAGAACGACTGGGACAACACCATCGAGCCGTTCACCCCGGGTGGTGCGGTCGAGGACGAGGACGAGGTCCTGCCGCGTCAGAACGTCGTCGTCGAGGTCGGCGGACGTCGCGTCGAGGTGTCGCTTCCCGGCCAGTTCTCTCTGGGCAGTGGCGGCGGCGCCCCCGGCGTCGTCCGCAAGAAGCCGAAGGCGCGCAAGCGCGGCGGCGGTCAGGGTGGCAAGGCGTCCGGCGACGCGGTCACCGCGCCGATGCAGGGCACCGTGGTCAAGGTTGCCGTGACCGAGGGACAGGAAGTCGCCGAGGGCGACCTCATCGCGGTCCTCGAGGCCATGAAGATGGAGAACCCCGTCACGGCGCACAAGGCCGGCGTCGTCACCGGGCTCACGGTCGAGCCGGGTTCCGCCATCACGCAGGGCACGGTTCTCGCCGAACTCAAGTAGCACCAGCACGTCTCGGGAGGCCCCCGCACCGCATCGTCGGTGCGGGGGCCTCCGTCATGTGTGAACAGTGACCGGTTCCACACCTCGTCATGTGACCCTATCGACGTAGGGCATTATGGCCTATTCTCTTCGAGACTGTCGGGGTCGATGTCGCACTATCCATTCCATTCGCGGCACGTAACCCCTGCATGCGTGGAGGGGCCGTGCCGCCGTTCGTCAAGGGGACGTATGTCGCACGAACTCCACCACTTCTCCATGGGAATGTGGCTCTTCGCTCTCGGCTGGTTCGCGTCTGCCGTGGGGTGTTACGCGGGTTTGACCTGCGCCCGCCACGCCACCCGGATCGCCGAGTCCCGGGCACGCTGGACCTTCCTCGCGAGTGTGGCGATCGGCGGCGTCGGTATCTGGCTGATGCACTTCATCGGAATGATGGGCTTCTCGGTTCCGGGATCGCCGGTCCGGTACGACCTGCCGCCGACCCTGCTCTCCGTCGCGTTGGCAATCGGCGCGACATGGTTCGGGCTGTGGATTCTGCAGGCGGATGTGCGGCGGCTGCGGTCGTGGTCGCCGGGTGAACGACTGGCTGTGGGAGGCGTGGTGATGGGCCTCGCGGTCGCCGCCATGCACTACACCGGAATGTCGGCGGTGCGGGTCCAGGGAGAACTCGAACAGCAGAGTCCGTACATCGTGGGATCGGTGCTGATCGGGGTGGTCGCCTCGCTCACGGCCCTGTGGCTGTCGGGTGTGGCGGAGAGTGCGGCGATGCGCGTCGTGGCGGCGGCCGTCATGGCCTCCGCGGTGGTCGCGTTGCACTACACCGGCATGGCCGGGGTTGCGGTGCACGTGCTGCCGGACGCGCCCGAGCCCACGGGGATGACCGTGATGTCGCTGATGTTCCCGGGCTTCATCGCTGGTTTCGTGGTCCTCGGAGCGATCGTGCTGCTGCTGCTGGCGGCACCGAACCACGACGACCTGCTCGCCGAGGCCGAGATCGCAGCCTGGGATTCCGGCACGCCCCGCACGCCCGATCTCCACTAGTCTGGATGCATGGGCGAGCGTCCCGAAGTACGTATCGGAACGGCCGAACGCGAAGAAGCCGTGCAGCTGCTCGGTGACCACTTCGCGGCCGGCCGGCTCACGCTCGACGAGTTCGACGAGCGCGTGACCCGCGCGACGGAAGCCCGGACCCGCGGCGACCTGGTTCCGCTGTTCCGCGATCTACCGTCGGCGCCGGCAGCCCTGGTGCCCCCACCAGTCCGCGAGAACCTCTATCTGAACCTCGTGACACTGGTCCCGCTGGTGCTCGTCGCGCTGCTGATCCTCGTCGCGATCCGGCACCCGATCGTGATTCTCCTCGCGCTTGTCGCCCTGTGGTTGCTGGGGCGCAGGGCGTACCGCCTGGTCACGGAATGGCGAGCCTCGGACTGACCGCCCGGCAGCGCCGACTAATGTTGGCGCCATGCCCCCTTTCGCCTGGCGGCGAGTGCTGCCACTCGTGGTGGCCGTCATCGCGGTCACGGTGATGCTCCTCCTGCCCGGAGACACCACTCCCTCGGGACCGCCGCACTCCGACAAGGTGACCCACGCGCTCATGTTCGCGGTGCTGGCGTACTGCTCCCGCTTCGCGCGGTTCTCCCCCGCGATCACGCTGGCGGGACTGGCCGCCTACGGGGTTCTCACCGAAGTGCTGCAGGCGACCGTCGCGGTACGGCGCTCGGGATCGGTCTGGGACTGGTGCGCCGACGTCCTCGGCATCCTTGTCGGTCTCGCCGTCGCCGAGGCGCTCCGCCGCCGCGCCCGCGCAGCGCGCGCACGCTGAAACCGTCTCCGGCACCGGCCTGTTCGTGAGGGGCCGCCCCGCCCGGAGAACGCTCAGCCCGCAGACTCCTGCGGGGCCACGAGGCGGTCGCGCAGCGCCTGCAGCGCGGTGTCGTCGAGGCCGAGGCCGGCCGCAAAATATCCTTCGATGCTGCCGTACCGGGTGAGCGCCTCGTCGATTGCGGTCTCGAGGTACTCGCGCCGCACACCGAGAATCGGAACGAGGATGTCCGGGTCACCGCCACGTTCGGCGAAGCGGGCGAACATCGTGTCGAACGTGGGAAGAAGCATGTCGTTGGTACGCAGGTAGTCGACGAACACCGCATCCTGATCGGCACCGGCGAACAGGAGCAGGGACGCTGCGGCCCACCCCGTCCGGTCCTTCCCCGCGCTGCAGTGGACCAGCGCGGGAACATCGCCCTGCGCAATACCTTCCGCGACAGCGCGATACGACGCGACAGCACTCGGCAACGTCACGAAGTCCCGGTAGCTCCCCCGCAGATACTCGACGGCGCGGCCGTCACCGAACGCCTGGGCGGCCAGTGCAGGATCGGCAACGATGTCGGGGAGCGCTGCCGCGATGGACCCGTTGTTCCGATCCGCGAGGACGTCGAGTGCGAAGTGCCGGGCATGCGCCGGCAGCTTGTCCGGCCGCAGCTCCTGCTCGGCCGCGGTGCGGAGGTCGAACACGTTCGCGATGTGCAGCGCCGTGAGTGTGTCGAGATCGGTCTCGGTGACCCGGCTCAGGTCGGTCGAGCGGTACACCACCCCGGTACGAACCACGCCACCGTAGGAACTCGCGCACCCGCCGATGTCACGGAAGTTCGCCAGCGACGGGATCGCGAAGGCGGTGTCTGCGGCTGCCTCGTTGCCCAGTGCATCGGTCATGTCGACAACCTACGGCGTTGCGCTCGGAACCGGAAAGCCGCGCACGGCTCTCAGGTGTGGCGCGCGACCACCCGGCTCAGAGCGGCGAGCGCCTCGTCGAGTTCGGCTGTCGTGACCGTCAGCGCCGGCCGGAATCGGATACCGCGGGTGCCGGTCCCGATCATGAGAACGCGCTCGTCGCGATACAGGTCGCGCAGCACCACGTCGCGCATGTCCGGTGACGGCAGAGTCAGCGCACACATCAGTCCGCGGCCCCGCGGCTCCGTCACCGCGGGATGCCGTGCGGCGAGTTGCTGCACCCCGGCCAGCAGATGCGCCCCACGAGTGCGGGCACGCTCGATCAGTCCGTCCCGTTCGATCACCTCGAGGATGCGGCGGGCGCGCACCATGTCGGTGAGATTGCCACCCCAGGTGGAGTTGAGACGCGAGCTCACCGTGAATACGTTGTCGGGCACTTCGTCGATCTGCCCGCCGGCCATGATCCCGCACACCTGCGTCTTCTTTCCGAATGCCACGATGTCGGGAGCCACGCCGAACTGCTGATACGCCCAGGTCGTGCCGGTGAGTCCGACGCCGGTCTGCACCTCGTCGAACACGAGGAGCGCGTCGTTCGCGCGGCACAGATCTGCCATCGCCCGGCAGAACTCCGGACGGAAATGGTGGTCGCCGCCCTCCCCCTGGACGGGTTCGGCGATGAAGCACGCGATGTCGTGAGGCCGCTCGGCGAATGCGGCGCGCGCCTGGTCGAGCGCGCGCTCCTCCGCCTCGGCGACGTCGCGTCCGTCGCACAGATAGGGCGCCTCGATTCGCGGCCAGTCGAACTTCGGGAATCGTGCGGTTTTCACCGGGTCGGTGTTGGTGAGCGACATCGTGTATCCGCTCCGCCCGTGGAACGCCTCGGTCAGATGCAGCACCGAGCCTCCGAGGCGGGGGTCGAGTCCGCGGGACTCGTTGAGACGGCTTTTCCAGTCGAACGCCGCCTTGAGAGCATTCTCGACGGCGAGCGCACCGCCGTCGACGAAGAACAGGTGCGGCAGGGCCGGATCCCCGAGGACCCGGGCGAAAGTGTCGACGAACCTGGCCATCGGCACTGTGTAGATGTCGGAGTTGCTCGGCTTGTTCGGTGCGACAGTGCGGAATTCCTCTGCGGCGCCGGGATCGTCCGCGAGCGCAGGATGGTTCATGCCGAGCGCCGAGGACGCGAAGAACCCGAACATGTCGAGGTAGGTGGTGCCGTCGCGCTGGTCGACCAGTCGTACGCCGCGCGAGCGTTCGAGGTCGAGGACGAGGTCCGCTCCGTCCGTGAGCAGGTGCTGCCGCAGTAGGTCGTGAACCCGGCCGGGAAGGAGGGATCCGTCACTGCCCGAGCGCCGGAGTGCAGTACTCATACCCGAACGATACGTTCGATATTCAGTAAGGTGCCCTCATTACAAGAAATTTACCGGCGTTTACGGTTACCGCTCGTAAAATGTCTGGAGAATGACGGTGCTCCGGGTCGCCACGTTCGCGGTCGCGCGAATGTGCTGAAGCAGATGTTCGAGCGCGCGCGGCGAGGCGACACGCACGAGCAGGATGTAACTTTCGTCCCCGGCCACCGAGTGACAGGATTCGATGGCGTCGATATGGCGCAATCGCGCCGGTGCATCGTCCGGCTGAGACGGATCAAGAGGGGTGATGGCGACGAACGCCGAGAGCGCGAGTCCGATCGCCTCAGGGTCGATTCTGGCGCTGTATCCGCGAATGACATCGCGTGACTCGAGGCGGCGTACCCGGGATTGGACGGCGGACACCGACAGGCCCGCCTTGTCGGCGAGTGCAGCCAAGGTGGCCCGGCCGTCGGCTTCCAGTTCGCGCAGCAGCAATCGATCGATGTCGTCCAGCGCGTCTTTAGAGGATTCCGGCACCCGCGCAGATTATCCGAGCACGAAGGGACCACACCGATGAATGCGACCTCCGACCTCCGCATACGAGCAGAGGCGGCCCTGGGCCGTTGCGGAGTCGAACTTCCGCAGGACGGTGTCCTCGGCGTCACGAGCCCGGTCGACGGCACCGAACTCGCTCGACTCCCCCTCCACTCGGCCGAAGACGTCGATGTCGCCATTGCGAGCGCCGCGAGCGCGTTCGAACAATGGCGAAACGTGCCTGCCCCCGCGCGCGGACAACTCGTCCGGAGGCTCGGCGAACTCCTCGTCGAGCACAAGAGCGACCTGGCAGCACTCGTCACACTCGAGGTCGGCAAGATCCCGTCCGAGGCGGCGGGTGAGGTTCAGGAGATGATCGACGTCTGCGACTTCGCCGTCGGGTTGTCCCGCCAGTTGTACGGGCGGACCATGCCGTCCGAACGTCCGGGCCACCGCCTGATGGAGACATGGCACCCCCTCGGTGTCGTCGGTGTCATCTCGGCGTTCAACTTCCCGGTGGCGGTGTGGTCGTGGAACACCGCGATCGCGCTCGTGTGCGGCGACCCGGTGGTGTGGAAGCCGTCCGAGACCACGCCGCTCACCGCGCTCGCGTGCGACGCACTCCTGCGCCGCGCCGCCGCCGATGTGGGCGCGCCCGACGGCCTGCACCACCTACTTCTCGGCGACGCCCGCGTCGGAGAAACCCTTTCCGACGATCCGCGGATCGCGCTCGTCAGCGCAACCGGGTCGGTGCGGATGGGACGGTCCGTCGCTCCCCGCGTCGCCGCGCGATTCGGCCGGTGCCTGCTCGAACTCGGCGGCAACAACGCGGCGATCGTCACCCCGTCTGCCGACCTCGACCTCACGGTGCGCGGGGTGGTGTTCTCCGCCGCGGGCACCGCCGGGCAACGATGCACGACACTCCGACGGCTCATCGTGCACCGATCGATCGCCGACACACTCGTCGAGCGACTCGCGACCGCGTATTCCGGCTTGCGCGTCGGAAATCCGTTCGACGAGGGAGTACTCGTGGGACCGCTCGTCTCGGAGAAGTCGTACGAGGCGATGCGCGCTGCCCTCGACCGCGCGGAAGCCGACGGCGGGGTCGTCGTCGCGGGCGGTGACCGTGTCGACGTGTCCGGGAACGGGGTCTACGTCTCCCCTGCTCTCGTCCGCATGCCGGGCCAGACCGAGGTCGTACGGGAGGAGACGTTTGCGCCGATCCTGTACGTCCTCACCTACGACGACCTCGACGAGGCGATCACTCTGAACAACGCTGTCCCCCAGGGATTGTCGTCGTCGATCTTCACGCTCGACCAACGGGAGGCCGAGCAGTTCCTCTCCCGCTCGGACTGCGGTATCGCCAACGTCAACATCGGCACGTCGGGCGCGGAGATCGGCGGCGCATTCGGCGGCGAGAAAGAGACCGGTGGAGGTCGCGAATCGGGTTCGGATTCGTGGAAGGCGTATATGCGACGCGCAACCAATACGGTGAACTACTCGACCGAACTCCCACTTGCCCAGGGTGTCGAATTCGGTTGAGCCGTAACGGCGGATCTAAGCGCGGCGCCGACCCTTCCGCGGACGGATCCTGAGAGGTTCGGGCACGTCGACGGTCTCGTTGCCGGCCAAAGGGTCTTCCCCTCGGCGCGCCAGCACGCGCGAGACGGTCTCGACACCCGACAGTGCCGTGGACGCTTTCCGCGCGACCGACTCGTCGTACACCTCGAACCACGGATACCCACGCTCGGTGTAGTCGCGCGCGGTGATCGGCTCGGTCGGTGGCGCTGCTCCCGTCAAGGTTTCCCACTGCACGCTGTTGACCAGCACGACGTGCGCCGCCGAGCGACGGTCCGTGTCCCACACGCCGCGTTCTTCCACGGGCGTCGCGACGCGCTGGGTGATCGAACCGCCCGCACCGAGTCCCATGCCGGGCGGTGGAGGCGGAGCGAAAGTCATCATGTGCTGTCGGTCGTCGGTTCGCGCGCGCCGAAGCTCGTACACGTCGGCCTTCATCGGCGACGCCGCGATCCGGATTCCACCGGTGGCCGGCCCCTGACCGAGTTGTTCCTCGACCGTGTACCCCGCGCCCAGCGGCATCGCCACGAACTGGCGGACCAGTCCGCCGTCGACACAGAACCCGTCGAGCCAGGGTTGTTCCGGGACTTCGAAATAGTCCTCGGCGTCGAAGTCGGGTTCCGGCGTCCAGGGCCCGCCCGTCACCGCGTCGATATCACCCGCTCCGACTTTGACGAGGAACGGATATCGGGTGTCGAACTTGATCCAGCAGGCTTCGGACTGCCACACGGGCAGCACGGGTCGATCGTCGACGACACGCAGGGGAAACCGGCCGAGACTCGGCGGCAGCGGGTATTCGTGTCCGTCGTCGGGCACCCGGACGGTGCGGTGGAACGAGACGGCCAGTTCGGCGTCCTGGTGTACCTCGGGGAACTCGAAGTACAGGGTGTCGCCGTCGACGCTCAGTGCCATGCCTACCTCTCTCGGCGGCCCGCCGGGCCACGCGAGTCCAGGTTGCCTTCCCGTCAGTGGTTGCGCAACGCGTCCACGAGTTCGTTCTTGCGCATGCTCGAGTAGCCGCTCAACCCGAGTTCTTTCGCCCGCTTCTTCAAGTCATCGACGGTCCAGTCGTCGTACGAGCCGGACTTTCCGCCCCGCTTCCCGACCTCGGATTTGCCCTCGGCAGCGGCAGCGTTGGAGATCCGGGCAGCTTTCTCCTTCGACGCGCCGTCGTCTCGCAACTCCTCGTACATCTTTTCGTTCTTGATCGACGAGTTCGGCATCGTGCTCTCCTTTCGGGCTGTGCCGGGTGTACCCGTCCGTTCCCACCTGCACACGTCCCCGCGGGCGAAAACCCGACCTACAGACGTCCGGCGACCCCTTGCAGTTCGCACACTGGGTGCTGCCTCAGAAGGCGCTAACTGTCGGGTTCGAAGCCGGGAACGGACGACAGCGTCTTGAAAGTCCGGCGCCTGCCCCACTCGACGTGTGCGTAGGCGAGCGAAGACGCCAGATCGATATCGCCCTGCACGATCGCTTCGACGAGGGAGACATGTTCGGCGTGGCGCGCCTGCGGATCCTGGTGGATGTTGGCGACGTTCAGGCGATTGCTGCGCTCACGAAGGGGATCCATGAGCACACCCAACAAGTCGTTCCCGCAGAGCTGTTCGATCTCTGAGTGAACGGCACCACTCTGTTTGTGGAAATCACCGAGAGCACCACTCGCCAGAGCACCCGCGGCGGCGCGCAACGCTGCTGACAATCTCTCTGGGGATTTGCCGCTCGCTACGGCGGCGGCCGCGCGCCGGGCAGCCAAGGGCTCGAGAGCTGATCTGATGTCGTACAACTGATTCACACCACTACGACTCACCCGCGTTACGACTGCGGGCCGGCGCGGTGACAGAGACACGAGACCGGCCGCCTCGAGCATCGGTAGCGCTTCGCGTATCGGAACCCGTGACACCTGCAACTCTGCGCCCAGATCCCGCTCACTGAGCGAATCACCGGCGGCCAACCGTCCGTCGTTGATGCGGTCACGAATCTCTTCGAAAACCCATCGAGACAGGCTCGAGTGCCCGTTACCTGCAGTCATGGACGCCTTCCGCTCGATCGCAATCATGCCCGCATCCGAGCGTAGTTCCACCGAGCCCTGGTATACCAGCCAGCCTCGTTGAGTCTGGAGGGACGGACTTAAAGGAACGGGGAGCGGTCTTGTTACATGGGATCACCGGTGATGAAACGGCTATTTAACCCATCAGCAACCCAACCTGTCGTATCGCTCGATAGCTTTCTCGTCACCTACTGGTATACCAAACGGAGGAAGCTTGATGAGCGCTCCTAATACCCATCCCACCGGTGCACCCCTCGGCGATCCCGCTGAAAAAGCCACGCTGAGCGGCCAGATCGAAGCCGCTTACTCGCGGATCGGCGTCACGTCCGCACACATCGGGATCGTCGCGATGGTGTTGTTCGGCGTCTTCTTCGACGCAATAGAACAGAACACCGTCGGCATAGCCGGTCCGATTCTCAAATCCGAATGGGGTCTCGGAGGAGCGCAGATCGGCCTGTTGAATACGGCAACCTTCACCGCTGTCGCCCTCGGTCGGATCCTGGCCGGCGCAGTGATGGACAGGCTGGGACGGCGAACCCTCCTGGGCGCCAACCTGATCGTTTTCTCGATCGGCTCGCTCATATGCGCCTTGGCCCCCACCTATGAGGTACTCGTGGGCGCCCGATTCCTGGTCGGCCTCGGACTCGGCGGTGAAATCGCTGTCGCCGTGATCATGCTTTCCGAGTTCTTCTCCGCGCGCCACCGCGGAACCGCGGTCGGTCTCATCAACGTCGCCGCAGCAGGTCTGGGCAATATGCTGGCCCCTCTGTTCGGCGTTATCGTCTTCGCCGTCTTCTCAGGGCCGGATAAGTGGCGTTGGCTCTTCGGACTCCTCGTCGTCCCTGCGCTCGCAGTGGTGGTCTTTCGGCGCTCTCTGCCCGAAACTCCTCGGTATCTCGCCGCGACCGGAAGGATCACGGAGGCGAACCTGGTGATCGCACGACTCGCTCAGGGCAAACTTCGCGGGCCTGTCGACACGTCGGTCACCTATCTCGACCCTTCCCTGGCCGAGGCCGAGAAGGCTACGCCGAAGTCCCGGTGGACCGAGATGTTCGGGAAGCGTTACCGCCGTGCCACACTCGCGCTCGGAGTGGCGGTCTGCATGTCTTACGCGGCTCAGATTTCCATGCTCACGCTCATTCCTGTGATCCTGACCGAGCGTGGCCTGTCCATCAATACGGCCCTTTGGTACACGCTCGTCATGCAGTCGGGCTCGCTCGCGGGTGCGCTCACCGCGGCGCTGATCGCACGCAGACTCCCCCGAAAGGTGACACTGACGTGCGGCGCTTTGCTCGGTTTTGTCGCGGCCCTCGGGTTCGGGTTCTTCGCAACGAACATCGGACTCGTTCTCATATTCGGTGCACTGTTCAACTTCGCGGTCATCATCCTCAACACCACTATCTGGCTCTTCGCGCCGGAGCAGTACCCAACCCGCATCCGCGGACTGGCGACGTCCGTCATCCTCGCCATCGGTTCACTGTCCGGCGGCCTGTTCCCGCTGATCGCCGGAGCCGTCCTGGACGCTTCGGGGGTCGGCGCGATGTTCGGCCTGCTGACCGCACTCTTCCTGGTATGCGGTGTCGCGGTGCAGTTCCCCCGAGAAACGGTCGGACAGCCCATGCCCGAGGACATCTGACGTGACCGACTGCATCCTCGTAGTCAACCCGAACACCAACGACGCGACGACCGAAATGCTGGTCGAGGTGGCCACCGATTCGCTGGCCGACGTCGAGACCAATGCCATCGGAATAACCGCGCGGGCCGGCCCACGCATGATCACGGATGCGTCGGCTCTGACCAGCGCCGCGACACACACCGTCGATGCCGCGATGGAGGGCATCGATCTCCACGATCCCGTCGCCATCATCGTCGGCGCGTTCGGCGACCCCGGAGTGTCCGAACTTCGCTCGCTGACCGACATCCCTGTGGTGGGGATCGGCGAGGCGGCGGTGCTGGCGGCGGGCAAAGGTGGCCGACGCTTTGCCATTGCGACCACGACGGGTCAGTTGGTCGGCAACCTGTACTCTCTGGTGACGCGAGTCGATCCGAGTGCCGACTTCGCCGGCGTGATGCTCACCAGCACCGGGCCGCTCGCGCTCGCCTGTGCCCCCGAGGAAAGCGTTACTCAGCTTGCCGCAGCAGTAGACGAGGCCGCACAGGCGGGAGCGGAAGCCGTGATCATCGGCGGCGGGCCTCTGAGCGCCGCAGCGCGTGCTCTGCCTGCTCGCTCCGATGTCGTGATCATCGAGCCGGTACCCAGCGCGGTCGAGTGGGTACTCGGACGGATCGCCGAGCCTCAGGCCTGACAGCTCCAGTGGGCGCAGCACATCGGAGATAGACGCGGCGCAGTCGGTCCAGACGAGGTCGACATGCATCGCCTCGACACCTCATCCACTCGAGGCGATGCATGTCCGGCGAGTTCCCCGCCCCGGCTCCGGGGAGCGCAACACCACTGTCCGGTCGGCTCCCCATACATGCATAGAGCCTGACGTTTCGACAGAAATGTGTCTTACGACACACCCTGTGGTAGACCGGGGACCATGTACCCAGGGAACTTCGTCGCGACCACCCCCGACAAGCCGGCCATCATCCGGCCCGCGACGGGCGAGTCGCTCACCTACCGGGAACTCGACGAACGCTCGATCCGGTTGGCGAAGCATGTGCGCGCCGCCGGCCTGGCGCCCGGCGACCATCTTGCGTTGATATCCGACAACGATCTGCGTGTCATGGAGGTGTACTGGGCAGCACTGCGTTCCGGCCTGTACATCACGGTGGTCAATCGGCACCTCACCTCCGACGAAGCGGCCTACATCGTCGACGACTGCGACGCGCAGGCGCTGGTCGTCTCGGCGCAGGCCGAGTCGGCGGTCGACACGTCACCCGGGGCGTATCCGGGAGTGACCCACCGCCTCGTCTTCGGCGGGTCGCTTCCCGGCTTCGTCGACTACGAGGATGCGCTCGCGCGACACGATCCGTCACCGCTCGACGACCAGCCTCGTGGCCGGGACATGCTGTATTCCTCCGGCACGACCGGGCGGCCGAAGGGAATCGAGCCGGCACTGTCGGTGGGGCAGGTACAGGACGTCCCCGACCCGTACACCGCGGTGTTCGCACCCATGTACGGATTCGACGACACCACGATCTACCTGTGCCCCGCACCGCTGTATCACGCTGCGCCGCTTCGGTTCTGCGGCACCATTCAGTCGGTCGGCGGCACCGTGATCCTGATGGACCGATTCGACGCCGAGGAAGCGCTCGCCCTGATCGAGAAGTACTCGGTCACGGCCTCCCAGTGGGTGCCGACGATGTTCGTACGGATGCTGAAACTGCCGGAGGAGACGCGGGCGACATACGACGTGTCCAGCGTGAAGGTCGCGATCCACGCGGCCGCGCCGTGCCCACCGGAGATCAAGCGGGCGATGATCGAGTGGTGGGGTCCGGTGATCCACGAGTACTACGCGTCCACCGAGGGTGCGGGCGCCACATTCATCGACTCCGAGCAGGCCCTCGCGCGCCCCGGGTCCGTGGGCCGCGACGGCGTCATGGGCATCGTCCACATCTGTGACGACGACGGACACGAGCTTCCGGCCGGCGCGATCGGGACGGTGTGGTGGGAGCGCGACGAACACCCCTTCCGGTATCACAACGACCCTGAGAAGACAGCAGCGGCAACACATCCCGACCACCCGACCTGGACGACGAGCGGAGATATCGGCTACCTCGACGACGACCGCTTCCTGTACCTGACCGATCGCGCCGCCTTCATGATCATCTCCGGCGGCGTCAACATCTACCCGCAGGAGTCGGAGAACGTCCTCACCCTGCACCCGAAGGTCTACGACGTGGCGGTGATCGGCGTGCCGAACACGGAAATGGGCGAAGAGGTCAAGGCCGTCGTGCAACTCGCAGACGGGGTCACTCCGAGTCCCGAACTCGAGCAGGAACTGCTCGAGTACGTCCGCGACCGCGTGTCGCACTTCAAGGCACCGCGCAGTGTGGACTTCTCCGACGACCTGCCGCGCACACCCACCGGGAAGCTGGTCAAACACAAGTTGCGTGCCCGCTACGTTCCGGCGGCGGGGTGACGAGATGTCCACCGAACAGGAAACCGGGTTGTCCGCGATGCCGCTGACCGAACTGTCCGCCGTGTTGCCGCAGGGCGCACTCGTCACCGATCCGGACATCCTCGCCGGATACCGCCACGACCGCGCGCACGACCCGGACGCAGTCGTGCCCGCCGCACTGGTGCGCGCCACGTCGACCGCGGACGTGCAGGCCACGCTGCGGTGGGCGAATACCCATCGCGTCCCGGTGGTGCCGCGTGGAGCCGGCACGAGTCTGTCGGGCGGGTCCGGGGGCATCGCCGGGGGCATCGTGCTGAGCACCGAGAAGATGCGTGCGCTCACGGTGGACACGACCACACGTACCGCAGTTGCGCAGCCGGGGCTCCTCAATTCCGAGGTCAAACGGGCAGCGGCCGAGCACGGTCTGTGGTACCCACCGGACCCGTCGTCGTTCGAGATCTGCACGATCGGCGGCAACGCCGCGACCAACGCCGGCGGCCTGTGCTGTGTGAAGTACGGGGTCACCTCCGATTACGTCCTCGGTCTCGAGGTGGTGCTGGCGGACGGTACTGCGGTGCGATTGGGCGGTCCGAGACTCAAGGACGTCGCCGGCCTGTCCTTGACGAAACTGTTCGTCGGCAGCGAAGGCACGCTCGGCGTCATCACGGAGGTGACGTTGCGACTGCTTCCGCCGCAACCACCGGCGTCGACGATGGTCGCCACGTTCGGGTCGGTCCAGGCCGCCGCCGACGCGGTCGTCGCGATCACCGGCATGCTGCGGCCCGCGATGCTCGAATTCATGGACCGGACCACGATCGGAGCGGTGGAGGACATGCTCCGGATGGGTCTCGACCGCTCCACGGAAGCGATGCTCATCGCGCGTTCCGACGTACCGGGCGCGGCCGCGGCCGAGGAGATCACGCTGATGGCGCAGGCATGTCGCGACGCCGGTGCCGACGAGGTGTTCACCACCGACGACGCCGACGAGGGGGAAGCCTTTACGGCCGCCCGCAGGATGGCGATCCCCGCGGTGGAGCGCACCGGGAGCCTGCTGCTCGAGGACGTCGGGGTTCCCCTGCCCGCGCTTCCCGCGCTTGTGGAGGGGATCGCCGCGCTCGCAGCGGAGCACGATGTGACGGTCGCAGTCATCGCCCACGCCGGGGACGGCAACACCCATCCCCTGATCGTCTATGACCCCACCGACGAGGAAATGGCCGTGCGAGCGCAGGCGGTATTCGGAAAGATCATGGATCTCGCGATCGAACTGGGCGGCACGATCACCGGGGAGCACGGCGTGGGCCGCTTGAAGAAGGCGTGGCTTCCCGACCAGGTCGGCCCCGACGTCATGGCTCTGACCAGGCAAATCAAGAATGCGTTGGACCCTCGGTCGATCCTCAACCCGGGAGTGGTGCTGTGACCCGGCCGCAACGCTCCCCGCGCACGAACGCGTCGATTCCGACCTTGCACCCGCATCGGCCCGTGAACAGCCATAATCGTCGCGTGAACATGCCTTCGCCCGACTCCGTCTCCGAACTCCCCCTACGCGACACCAAGTACAGGGAGCTCGCGCGATACCCCGAATTCGGCATCGTCACAGCATGGTTGCGCGACTACATCCGGTCGAGCGTGCCCAACGCGCGGATGAGCGAGCGGGAGTACTGGTCGGTCGCGTGCCTCCCCGACAACTCGGTGTCACCGACGGGCCGCCGACTCGTGAGCGTGTATGCCGGTGACCTCGAGGTGGCCGGCCTCCACCTCGACACCCCGGGACCAGGTCTGCGGAATGTCCAAGGCTGGATCACGGTGACGCGGGAGGGTCTGGAAGAGGCCTGCGGCGCGTCCCTCGACCGGATCGCTGCGACCTCCCCTGCGCTGCATGTGACGCACAGCGGTGCGATGGCCACGATCGCATGGACGGAAACACCCGAGAGCCGGGAGCAGTTCGACGCGCTGCCGTGGCGGGCACCGGCCCGTGCCCTCGTCACCGAACTGGTCCGCACCGGTCGCAACCGGTGGGCCGATCTGCACTCGCCTCAGATCGCTCAATTCGCCTTCGAGGACTGAGTCTGTCGGAGGCCGGGTGCACGATGGACAGGTGAGCTCTGTCCTCGACCGATTCTCCGCACCGACCCGCGAATGGTTCGGCGGAGCTTTCGACGCCCCGACTCCAGCTCAGCTCGGCGCGTGGGAGTCGATCTCGTCCGGCGCGCACACCCTGGTCGTGGCACCCACCGGTTCCGGCAAGACGCTCTCGGCGTTCCTGTGGTCGCTCGACCGGCTCGCCTCCACTCCGGCCGACGAGACGGTCGCCCGCGAGCAGCGCACGCGGGTGCTGTACGTCTCGCCACTGAAGGCGCTCGCGGTCGATGTCGAGCGCAACCTGCGATCGCCGCTGGTCGGTATCACCCAAACCGCCAAACGGCTCGGGCTCACCCCACCGGACATCAGCGTCGGGGTCCGCTCCGGCGACACCTCGCAGGCCGACCGGCGCAAGCTCGCGCGCACCCCGCCCGACATCCTCATCACCACTCCCGAGTCGCTGTTCCTCATGCTCACCTCATCGGCGCGGGAGAACCTCGCCGGTGTGGAGACGGTGATCGTCGACGAGGTGCACGCCGTCGCCGGCACCAAAAGGGGCACCCACCTCGCGCTGTCGCTCGAACGGCTCGACCTGCTGCTGCGCGCGCCCGCGCAGCGCATCGGACTGTCCGCGACGGTGCGGCCCCACGAGGAGGTCGGCCGGTTCCTCGCCGGGGGCGCGCCGATCCGGATCGTCGCACCCCCGGCGGCCAAGACCTGGGATCTGACGGTCCGGGTCCCAGTCGAGGACATGACGGAACTCGGTGTCGCCGAACCGGACGAGGACTCTGCGTCCCCGACTCCGCAGGCGGGGTCGATCTGGCCGCACGTCGAGGAACAGATCGTCGACCTCATCACCGCACACAGATCGACCATCGTGTTCGCGAACTCGCGACGGCTCTCCGAGCGGCTCACCGCCCGGCTCAACGAGATCTACGCCGAACGCACCGGCACCGAGGTCGACCGCGTGGGCAAACCCCCGGCACAGATCGGGGCGCCCACCGAAGTCACGTACGGTGCCGAACCGGTACTCGCCCGCGCACACCACGGATCCGTGAGCAAGGATCAGCGCGCCCTCATCGAGGACGATCTCAAGACCGGGCGCCTGCGGTGCGTGGTGGCCACCTCGAGCCTCGAACTCGGCATCGACATGGGAGCGGTCGACCTGGTGATCCAGGTGGAGGCACCGCCGTCGGTCGCGAGCGGCCTGCAACGGGTGGGCCGCGCCGGGCACCAGGTGGGTGAGACGTCCCGCGGTGTGCTCTTCCCCAAGCACCGCACCGATCTCATCCACTGCGCCGTGACGGTGGAGCGCATGGTCGCCGGGCAGATCGAAGCGTTGCAGGTGCCCGCGAATCCCCTCGACGTGCTTGCCCAGCAGACGGTCGCGGCGACGGCGCTCGAACCGCTCGACGTCGACGACTGGTTCGACACGGTGCGGCGCAGCGGATCGTTCGCGTCCCTGTCGCGGCCGGTGTTCGAGTCGGTGCTCGACCTGATCGCGGGACGCTATCCGTCCGACGAATTCGCCGAGCTACGGCCGCGTGTGGTGTGGGACCGTACCGAGGGCACGCTCACCGGGCGCCCGGGCGCGCAGCGACTCGCGGTCACCTCGGGCGGCACCATCCCCGACCGCGGATTGTTCACCGTGTTCATGGTGGGCGAGAAGAACACCCGTGTCGGCGAACTCGACGAAGAGATGGTCTACGAGTCGAGGGTCGGCGATGTGTTCGCACTCGGTGCCACCAGTTGGAGGATCGAGGAGATCACGTTCGACCGGGTATTGGTCTCGCCCGCTTACGGTCGTCCCGGCCGCTTGCCGTTCTGGCACGGAGACAGCCAGGGCAGGCCCGCAGAACTCGGAGCCGCTCTGGGCGCGTTCATCCGCGAACTGGGCCACGCCGACACCGAGGAGGCCGAAACGCGCTGTCGGAACGGCGGACTCGACGAGAATGCGACAACCAACCTGATCGCTCTGCTCACCGAGCAACGCACCGCGACAGGACAGCTTCCCACCGACCGCACCCTGGTGGTCGAACGATTCCGCGACGAACTCGGCGACTGGCGACTGGTGCTGCACTCCCCGTTCGGATTGCGGGTGCACGCACCGTGGGCACTGGCTGTGGGCGCCCGATTGCTCGAGCGTTACGGCGTCGAATCCCACCCGACGGCCTCCGACGACGGCATCATCGTGCGACTACCCGACGCCGACGACGCCCCACCGGGGTCGGAAATCTTCGTCTTCGACCCCGAGGACATCGACGAGATCGTCACCGAGCAGGTCGGTGGATCGGCGCTGTTCGCGTCGCGGTTCCGGGAGTGTGCGGCCCGCGCCCTTCTGCTGCCCCGCCGCAATCCCGGCAAGCGGGCGCCGTTGTGGCAGCAGCGGCAACGCTCGGCCCAGTTGCTCGACGTCGCCCGGCGCTACCCGACCTTTCCGATTCTCCTCGAAACCGTCCGGGAGTGCCTGCAGGACGTCTACGACCTGCCCGCCCTGCACGACCTCCTCGGTCGCGTCGCTCGCCGGCAGATCCGCCTCGTCGAGGTGGAAACGCCCACCGCCTCCCCGTTCGCCTCGTCACTGCTGTTCAACTACGTCGGCGAGTTCCTCTACGAGGGAGACAGCCCGCTTGCCGAGCGCCGTGCGGCCGCGTTGTCGCTCGATTCGACATTGCTCGCCGAATTGCTCGGTCGCGTGGAGTTGCGCGAACTGCTCGACGCCGACGTCATCACCGACGCCGAACACGAACTGCAGCGACTGACACCGGATCGGCGCGCGCGCGATGCCGAGGGTGTCGCGGACCTGTTGCGACTGGTCGGCCCGCTCACCGACGCCGAGTTGCGCGAACGCACCACCGACGATCCCACCGAGTGGGTCGCCGACCTCGCCCGCCGACGACGTGCACTCCGCGTGTCGTACGCGGGTGAACAATGGTGGGCCGCCATCGAAGACGCGTCCCGGTTGCGCGATGCGCTCGGCGTGCCGTTGCCCATCGGGGTGCCCACGGCATTCGTCGAACCGGTCGCAGATCCGCTCGGTGATCTCGTGGGCCGGTATGCCCGCACACACGGTCCGTTCACCGCCGCCGAGGTCGCGGCCCGGTTCGGGCTCGGCACGGCCGTCGTCGACTCCGTGTTGCGTCGGATGGCCGCGGACAGGCGCGTCACGTCGGGAGAATTCCGTCCGGGTGCCACCGGGTCCGAATGGTGCGATTCCGAGGTGCTGCGGCGGCTGCGGCGGCGGTCGCTCGCAGCGGCCCGCCAGGATGTCGAACCGGTCAGCACGACCACGCTCGGCCGGTTCCTTCCCGACTGGCACCATCTCGGCAAGGGCGCGGGTGGCAGTGCGCTCTACGGGCTCGACGGCGTTCTCACGGTCGTGGAACAACTCGCCGGGGTTCCGCTCCCGGCGAGCGCACTCGAACCGCTGGTCCTCGCACCCCGGGTCCGCGACTACTCACCGACGATGCTCGACGAACTCACCGCGACAGGTGAAGTGGTGTGGTCGGGCGCCGGCTCGATCTCCGGCAAGGACGGCTGGGTCCTGCTCCACCCCGCCGACCTCGCACCGGTGACCCTCGCGCCCGCCGAAGAACTCGATATGTCCCCCATCCACCACGCGATCCTCGACTCGCTCGCGGGTGGGGGCGCGTTCTTCTTCCGTCAACTCACCGATGCGGTGTCCGCCCGGGAATCGACCGCCACCGACACGAATGTCGCCGCAGCACTGTGGGACTTGGTCTGGGGTGGATACATCTCGGGAGACACACTCGCGCCGCTGCGGGCGTTGATCGGCGATACCTCCCGCGCGACACCCGCACACCGGACCCCGCGACGCGCGCCACGGGCGCGGATGTACCGGGCCCGCCCGGCGATGCCGTCGCGCACCGGCCCACCCACCGTCGCCGGTCGCTGGTCGTTGCTCCCCGAACGCGAGACCGACGCGACGGTCCGTGCGCACAGCACCGCGGAACTGTTGCTCGAGCGGTACGGAGTCGTCACCCGGGGGGTCGTGGTGAGCGAGGGCGTACCCGGCGGGTTCGCCACGATGTACAAGGTGCTCAGCAGGTTCGAGGAGCGCGGTCGCTGCCGGCGTGGGTATTTCGTCGACTCGCTGGGCGGGGCCCAGTTCTCGACACCCGCGGTCGTCGACCGCTTGCGCTCGTTCGCCGACTCGATCGAGGGCCGCCACGACGAAACCGCGGCAATCACCCTCGCAGCGTGCGACCCGGCCAACCCGTACGGCGCCGCGCTCCCGTGGCCGAAGTCCTCCGCCCCCGACGATGCACCCCGCCACCGTCCGGGACGCAAGGCCGGTGGGTTGGTGGTTCTCGTCGACGGCGCCCTCGTGCTGTTCATCGAACGGGGTGGCCGCACGATGCTCACCTTCGACGACGACCCCGGACTGTTGCGCAGTGCGTGCGCTTCCCTCGCCGCGACCGTCAAGCGCGGGGGCGTCGACAAGATCGTCGTCGAAAAGGTCGACGGTGCCTCCATCCACGGGCACGCGTTCGCCGAGATCCTGGGCGAGTCCGGTTTCTCGGCGACGCCGCGCGGATACCGGTTGAGGTTCTGACGATGCCCGAGGGCGATACGGTCTACCGCGCAGCTCGGCAGCTGAACACCGCTCTGGCGGGGAGAACGCTCACCGAAACCGATTTCCGCGTACCTCGTTTCGCCACAGCCGATTTCACGGGTTGTGTCGTCGACGAGGTGGTGTCGCGGGGCAAGCACATCTTGATCCGGTTACCCGACCACACGATCCATTCGCATCTGAAGATGGAGGGCGAGTGGCACATCTACGAGCGCGGCGCGCGGTGGCGCAAACCCGGTTTCAAGGCTCGCGTGGTGCTGGGTACGGAACAGTTGCAGGCCGTCGGGTTCGAACTGGGAATCCTCGACGTTCTCCCCCGTGACCGGGAAGAGGACGCGGTGGGCCACCTCGGGCCCGATCTGCTCGGAGCCGACTGGGACGCGGTGCGCGCCGCGGAGAATCTGTCGCGCGACCCGCTCCGCCCGATCGGGGTCGCCGTGCTCGATCAGCGGGTCATGGCAGGTGTGGGCAATGTGTACCGCTCGGAATTGTGTTTCCTGCGCGGCGTCGATCCGCGGGAGCCGGTGGGTACGGCGGGTGATCCTCGCGGCTGGGTGGACCTCGCACACCGCATCCTCACCGCGAACCGCGAGCGGGCGGTGCGGATCACGACGGGTGATCGTCGTCGCGGCCGGAATCTCTGGGTGTACGGGCGGCGCGGCGATCCGTGCCGACGCTGCGGGACACCCATCGAATCCTGGGACCTGGGCACGGCCACCGAACCGGAGCGGGTGGTGTACCGGTGCCCCCACTGTCAGCCGCGCGGTACCGGACCGTAAGTCTCCCCAGCGTGTTCGAGCAGCGAAACACAATGTGCCACCAGCATTTCCCGGGACACCGTGACGTCGCCTTCGAGGTACCCCATGAACATGCTGGTGAACGCTCCGACCAGTCCCACGGCCACCAGATGCCGATACGCCCGGTCCTCGATGCCGGTGAGCCGGCGCTCGACGAGCGCGACGAATGCCGGCGCGAGTTCGAGACCTCGGCTGCTGAGCGCGGGCTCCCGCAGCGGGGCCAGGAGCAGCACGCGCCCCTTGGCCGGATCATCGACGGCGAGTCCGACGAAGGCCCGCACCGCAGCCTCCGCGACGCCCGTCGGCGGTGCCGAGGCGACCGCCGCCGCAAGTGCCTCGCGCGCCTGTTCCGCGACGTGGGCGTACACCTCGCGGACGAAGGTGTCCCGGTCGGTGAAGCTCTCGTAGAAGTACCGCTCGGTGAGTTCGGCCGCGCGGCACACGGCACGGACGTTCGCGATCGCACCGCCGGGCGCTCCGATCAGGTCGGTGCCGGCGGTGAGGAGCCGCTCCCGGCGTACCCGTCGGCGTTCTTCGATGCCGACTCCCGCCCAACTGCGGCGCGTGGTGCCCACTCTTGTTTCCCGTCGTTGACTACGTGCCGGACAGATCCTACTCTGACAACATGCGTAGTCAGTATCCCGGCGGTCAGGGCGTCGACGAGCCGGCACCGGCCGAGACGACGGCCCGGCCGGCACCGGCACCGGCACCGCCCGAGCCTCTCGGCCCCGACTCGCTGACCTGGAAGTACTTCGGCGGATGGCGCGGCATGCTGTTCGGGCCGTGGGCCGGGTCCATGCAGAACATGCATCCCGGCCTCGGTGCCGGCGTCGAGGAACACTCGGAGTTCTTCGACGAGCGCTGGGAGCGCCTCTACCGGTCGCTGTACCCGATCTACGGAGTCGTCTTCGACGGCCCGCGGGCACCGGAGACCGCCGCGCAGGTGCGTGGGTACCACAACACCATCAAGGGCGTCGACAAGAAGGGGCGCAAGTACAACGCGCTCGACCCGGGCACGTTCTACTGGGCGCACGCGACGTTCTTCTACAGCCTCATGGTGTCGATCGAGTGGTTCGACGGCCCGCTCACCCTCGAAGAAAAGCACCGGCTCTTCGATGAGCACGTGCAGTGGTATCGCCTCTACGGCATGCCCATGCATTCGGTACCCGAGTCGTGGGAGGCGTTCCTGGAGTACTGGGATCACATGTGCCGCAACGTACTCGAAGACAACAAGGCCACCCGCGACGTCCTCGACCTGTCGAACCTCGATCGACCGCCGTTCCTGCGGTGGTTCCCCGAACCGGTCTGGAAAGCGCTGCGTCCGCCGGCCGTCGCAGGATTCTCCTGGCTCACCGTCGGCCTCTACGACCCCCCGGTGCGCGACCTGCTCGGGTATCGCTGGAGTGCTCGCGACGAGAAGATCCACGCCCTCGTGGGCCGCGCGATCGGTCTGGGCGGCAAGGTCGTGCCCAAGCGCTTCCGCTACCACCCTCGCGCCCGAGCGGGCTTGGATCGCGCCGCCGGCCGCATCGCCCGGGACGCCCCGGTGCTGCACACCCCGGGTCGTAATCTGCCGCCCGCCGACCGCCGCGACTCACCCGTGCATTACAGCCCGAAAGTGACATCACGGCATCGGCCCGGTGTGACACGCTGACGGTGTCCCCCACCCCGGCTCGCGACGTACCGCGCCGGTTGGTTCCGTCCCGTCGGGTTCCGGTGTCACGCAACGCGGCGGCAAGCCGGATAAGTGCGTACGTCTACGGCAATGTGCTCGTCCTCGCAGCCCTGGTTCCCATCACGACCACCAAGCAGTACATCGGCATCGCGATCGTGCTGAGCACCGCGCTCTCGACGTTTCTCGCGCACGCTTTCGCGGACTCGGTCTCGCAGAGCGTGCGGTCGGCGCGGCCGCTCACCCGCGGAGCGCTGGGAGGAACTCCGCAACTCGGTCCCGATCCTGTCGTCCGCGTCGCTGCCGTGCCTCATTCTTCTCACGGCGTGGCTCGGATGGCTCGAACCGCGTATTCCGGTGCCTGCGGGGTGAGCCGCGCGTCGTCGGCGAACTGCGGACTTCCAGGACCCGCCCCCGGTACGCAGTAGCCGGTCGGATCACCACCGGATCGGCCGTCCGGCAGTGTCATCGAAACGCACGCAACACCTCTGGGTCCAGACCCGAACGGTCGCCCCCGCACCGCTGTGATCGAGGCCGTCATCGCCTACTCCCCCCGTGACGGATTCACCACTGCACGCCGTGCTGAGCGCGCCCTGACTCCGATGCTTCGTGGTGCGCCAGACGTCTTTGGCGCGACGACCTCGCTTACGCCGAAAGTCGTTACCGGCAACGCACCCGAACCGATCACACAACCGGACCCCGGTCGCCGACCTGACGGGTCGACCCGAGTCACGGACCCGAATCCAGCATTCGACGAGTTCTCCCGTCGGTCAAGGAGATTCACCCCATTCGCAGCAATGCTGAAATCGATTCTCCTGCACAGATTCCCCTGTCCCACACCGCCGAAACAGACCGTTGTTGTCGAATGCGACCCGGCGGGATCGCGAATCCGATATGAAAGGTGAGTTCTATCGTCTTCGACTCGAACGGAGTATTTACATGGCCGAACGAACATTTCGTCGCGCGTGCGCATCGGTACTCACGGCGGCCGGGATGGGAATTGCATTAACGGTGGGCGGCGGAGGCGCAGCACATGCCGCGCCGACCTCCACCACCATGACGTGTGCGAGCGCCAATCCACTCTTCTGGGCGCCACCGTTCACTTGGACCGTCACCGCCTCGTCGGGTGAGTCCCGGCCCGGCGGCGTGGGTGAGTTCCAACCTTCGATCCTGCTCAGCGGCCACAATGACCTACCCGATCCTACGGGCAGCATCGGACCGAACTGGTACGGCACGCAGGTGCTGGTCGATTGGCACAACACCACTACGGGACAGTCCGGACGCAGTGTCAGCGATCAGGAAGCGTGGAAGCAGAATCCCCGCGTGCCGAGCAACCGCGCCATCACAGGGGCGGGGACGGTCGACTTCACCGTCACGCTTCAAACCGGTGCGGGGTGGTGGTTCGTCAACTCACAGAATGCGGTCTGCCAAGGCACCATCGATGTCATCTCACGGTCGTGACCTGAGGTTCTCTCGACTACCTGCAACCGAGGGGTTGCCGACGACGGGCCGGAGTGCAGCCACTGAGTTGCACTCCGGCCCGTCGTCGGAGCGAGCGCGGTCAGTGCGGGAACCACCACCCACGGGACCCACCGGTGCTTCTTCTTTCCGGTGGGTGCGGCAGCTTCGGTCATGTACTCCCCTTGTTGTCGATTGCCGGCGGCTCGACGGAATCCAGCGTCCGGAGCTGTAGAATCCGGCATAACGCCTGAATCGCCCCGTTGTGGACCAGCGTTATAAGCGCGAGTTTCGTGTCTGACCGTCTACGGAACGTGACGTCTTGCGTGTGGACGCGCACTCACAGTCGCCCGGTCGGCCTTAACGAGGGGCTCATCCTTCAGTGGCGACCTGGAAGGTAGACATCGGTCGGGGAGGGGGCAAGTGCTCGCCGAGGTGGCGCTTCTGATTCGCATCGGTTCGACGGTGTTCGTCGTCCAACGCCTGCAGGGTCGCCCCGCCGGAACCACGACCGTCTTCGCGGCGGTGGGGTTGGCCCTGCTCGCGTCGGTGGTCGTGGTCGTCAAAATCGCACTGACGCACCGACACACCGGGGGTCACGAGCATCCGGTGCGTGGAGGGACCCACACGCAGGTCACCGGGTGATCGGTACCGGCTCCAGGATCTCCGCGCGTGCTTCTGGGGCCGCCACCCGCAGGGCATCGGCCGACTCGTCGTCAGGCTGGGTCTGCGACAAGATTTCGGCTTCCACCCGGGCCCGGTAGATGTCGACCTCGCGATCGACCGTCTCGTCGTCCCATCCCAGCAGGGGTGCGACGAGACGGGCCACCTGCTCTGCGCAGTGCACCCCGCGGTGGGAGTACTCGATCGCGATCCGGGTACGGCGCGCCAGGATGTCCTCGAGATGCAGGGCACCCTCGGCAGCGACCGCGTACACCGCTTCGACCTGAAGGTAACGCGGAGCATCGGTCAGCGGTTCGAGCAATTCGGGCCTGTTTTTCGCGTGCTCGAGGACCTGGTCGATCATCGAGCCGTACCGGTCGAGGAGATGCTTGACCCGATAGGGATGCAACCCGTACTCCTCGGCGAGGGACATCGTCTGGTTGACCAGCGCGAAGTACCCGTCGGCGCCCACCAGGGGCACCTTGTGCGTGATGGAGGGAGCGATGCGTGTCGGGATGTCCTCGGCGGCGAGATCGACCGCGTCCTCCGCCATCACGCGGTACGTGGTGTATTTGCCGCCCGCGATGGCGATGAGGCCGGGCGCAACCCGCGCGACCGCGTGTTCGCGCGACAGTTTCGAGGTCTCGTCGCTCTCCCCCGCCAACAGTGGCCGCAACCCTGCGTACACGCCGTCGATGTCGTCGTGGGTGAGCGGTACCACGAGCACGCGGTTGACGTGGTCGAGGATGTAGTCGATATCCGCCTTCGTGGCCGCCGGGTGGGCGAGATCGAGGTTCCAGTCGGTGTCGGTGGTCCCGATGATCCAGTGATTGCCCCACGGGATGACGAACAGCACGGACTTCTCGGTGCGCAGGATGATCGCCGAGTCGCTCACGATGCGATCACGCGGAACGACGATGTGGACGCCTTTCGACGCCCGCACCCGGAATCTGCCACGCTGGCGGGACAACGCCTGGATCTCGTCGGTCCACACACCCGTCGCGTTGATGACGGCGCTCCCACGCACCTCGATGACCGAGCCGTCTTCGGTGTCGCGCACACGAACCCCCGCGACTCCGTCGGCCTCCCGCAGGAATCCCACGACCTGCGTGGACGTCCGGACGACCGCCCCGTAGTGCGCCGCCGTCCTCGCGACCGTCATGGTGTGGCGCGCATCGTCGACAACGGTGTCGTAATACGAGATTCCGCCGGTGAGCGACGAACGCTTGAGACCGGGAACCATACGCAACGCCCCCGCCCGCGTCAGGTGCTTCTGCGCCGGCACCGACTTCGCGCCACCCATCCGGTCGTACAGGAAGATCCCCGCCCCGATGTACGGACGTTCCCATACCCGATGGGTAAGCGGAAAAAGGAATTTCAACGGCTTGACCAGGTGCGGGGCGAGGGTGGTCAGCGCAAGTTCGCGTTCGCGCAGCGCTTCTCGCACCAGACCGAACTCGAGTTGTTCCAGGTACCGCAAACCGCCGTGGAACATCTTCGACGACCGGCTCGACGTCCCCGATGCGTAATCGCGGGCTTCCACGAGCGCGACCCGCAGTCCTCGTGTCGCCGCGTCGAGCGCCGCACCGGCTCCGACGACGCCCCCGCCGATGACGACGACGTCGAATTGTTCGGTGGCGAGTTGCCGCCAAGAGTCGGCGCGCTGTTGCGGTCCGAGGGGTTGCACACCTGGTTGATTCACCGCACCGCTCCCGTGAGTCGCCGACGTATCCCCGACAAGGCTAGTAGTTTCGACCGCGCAGCGCGCAGTAGATGCTGCCCTGAGCAACCCAGTCCGCCCTATCGAGGATCATCCGTGAACCAGTACATCGCCGCGATCGACCAGGGCACCACCTCGAGCCGGTGCATCATCTTCGACCACGACGGCCGTATCGTGTCCGTCGCACAGAAGGAGCACCGGCAGTTCTTTCCGCGCGCCGGCTGGGTGGAGCACGACCCCGAGGAGCTGTGGCTCAACACGCGCGAAGTGGCTGCTGTGGCACTTGCCAAGGCGGACGTGCGCAAGCAGGACATCGCCGCGATCGGCATCACGAATCAGCGCGAGACGACCGTCGTGTGGGACCGAACGACAGGCAAGGCGGTATACAACGCGATCGTCTGGCAGGACACGCGAACCGACCGGCTCGTCGAAGAACTCGCGGGCGACGCCGGCGCGGACCGCTACCGCGACGTCACGGGCCTTCCGTTGTCGACGTACTTCGCGGGCCCGAAAGTGCGCTGGATACTCGACAACGTCGAGGGTGCCCAGGAGAGAGCAGACGCCGGGGAACTGGTGTTCGGCACCATCGACAGCTGGATCGTATGGAAACTGACGGGCGGTGCCGGTGAAGACGGGCACGGGCCGGGAGTCCACATCACCGACGTCACCAACGCCTCCCGCACGATGCTGATGAACCTCGACACGCTGCAGTGGGATCCGGAGATCTGCGCGGATTTCGGAATACCGGTCTCGATGCTTCCCGAGATCCGGAGTTCGTCCGAGGTCTACGGGCACGCCCGCGAACGCGGACCCTACGCAGGCGTCGCCATCGCAGGGATCCTCGGTGACCAGCAGGCCGCGACGTTCGGTCAGGCCTGCCTTTCTCCCGGCGAAGCCAAAAACACCTATGGCACAGGAAACTTCCTGCTCCTCAATACGGGCACGACACCGGTCCGCAGCGAACACGGACTGCTCACCACCGTGTGTTACCGCATCGGGGACCGGCCCGCCGTCTACGCATTGGAGGGCTCGGTCGCCGTCACGGGGTCGCTCGTCCAATGGCTGCGCGACAACCTGGGTATCCTGCGGTCCGCCGCCGAAATCGAGCAACTCGCCGCATCCGTGCCGGACAACGGCGGGGCGTACATCGTGCCGGCGTTCTCGGGCTTGTTCGCACCGCGCTGGCGCCCCGACGCGCGCGGCGTGATCACGGGCCTGACCAGGTTCGTCGACAAACGGCACCTCGCGCGGGCGGCGCTCGAGGCCACCGCGTATCAGACCCGGGAGGTCATCGAGGCGATGTACGCCGATTCGGGCGTCGAACTCCACACGTTGAAGGTGGACGGGGGAATGGTCGTGAACGACCTGCTCATGCAGTTCCAGGCCGACATCCTCGGCGTGCCGGTCGTGCGGCCGGTGGTCGCCGAAACCACCGCTCTCGGTGCGGCATACGCGGCGGGACTAGCCGTAGGCTACTGGAACGGTGAGGACGACATCCGGCACAACTGGGAAGCCCAGAAGACGTGGGAGCCGACCATGCGGGGCGACGAGCGCGAACGTCTGTTCGCCGGATGGAACAAGGCGGTCGAGCGCACCTACGACTGGGCCTGACCGCACCGTATTCGGGAAGCTTTACGGCCGGAAAGTCTTTCGCCTGCATCGGAAGCGAATGCGTGGTGTCGGGCACGATGTCGAACGCCGCATGCGGGAGGCCACACCTACGACCGAGCCCACCCGGGTCGATAGTCGTCGGGCACGGGATGCACGACGCACGTGCGCATCTCGTCTTCGCCGACCACCGCTGGGTCGGCGAGGTAGTACTCACGCACAGGACCTTCCACGGGCACACCGTCGTCGGCGAGACGCGCGAACAGCACGTGATAGGCGACCGGTAACAGCGCCGGCGCGCCCGTGAAGTCCACGCCCGCAAAGAGCCCGCCGGGCAAAGTCACGGTCTGCGCCTCGACGCCCTCATCCAGCCGGGCGCCGGAGCCGATTTCCAGACCCACCCCGAACGAGACCTCGCCGTCGAGCGCGGCGGGGTATCGGCCGACGACAGACGCCGACTCGTCCAGACCACACCGCCGGGCCTGCGCGAGCAGGGTGTCGATCGCCTCCGAGGCGGCCTCGTCGAGCGTGTCCGCCGCGGCACACGATTCTCTCCACAACATCGTTGCCGCGTCGATGCGGTGAACGGTGACGGGAAGATCCGCGTCCACCGCGTAACCCAGGGAATCGACGAGAGCGAACGAGCGGGCCGCGCGGACCGCCTCCCGCTCGATGCGGACGCGCTCGGCAGCGAGCACCTCGCTCCGCTGCGCCGGATCGTGCAGGAACGCCCGGATCGCCGCGACCGACACGTCCGCACGGCGAAGCAATCCGATCCGCAGCGCCGTCGCCAGTTGTGAGGGCGCGTAGAAGCGGTAGCCGGTGCCGGGGTCCACGCGGTCCGGGGTGAGCAGTCCCTCGCGGTCGTAATACCGCAGTGCCTTGACCGTCAGCCGTGCGGCGCGCGCGAACTCGCCGATGCTCATCCAGCGCATTTCTGTCATCGCGGCCCACCGGAGACCGCGGCGCTCTCGGCGAGGTGGCCGGTGTACGGGATCACGGTGATCACGTCCACGAGCAACCCGTCGGGGTCGGTCGTCATGAAATGTCGCTGCCCGAAATCCTCGTCCCGGAGCGGCAACACGATCGGCAGTTCCGCTGCGACCGCCGCGTCGTGCACCCGGTCGACGTCCTCGACTTCGACCGAGACGAGCACACCCGCCGGCGCCGCCCGGAATCCCTCGGGGACGGTGTGGTGTCCTCGTTCGACGAGCCCCAGTTGCACGGACTCGGCGCCGGGGGCCTGCAATTGCACGTACCACCCGCTGTCGAAGACGACGGCGAGTTCGAGCAGACCGGTGTAGAAGTCGCGGCTGCGGGCCACGTCGGCGGCCGGGACCACGGGAAAGATGCTGTTGATTGTCATGCACCCACCCTCGTTCCTCCCCCGAGGGGAGAGTCAAGCCCCGGCGCGCGACGCGGTCTCACAGCGCCCTGCGGGGTCAGTCCAGGTCGTCGTGACGCATCAACTGGCGGGCCGCTTCCGTCACCGAACCGCTCAACGACGGGTACACCGAGAACGTCTGCGCGAGATCCGACACGCTGAGGTTGTTCTGCACCGCGAGCGCGATCGGCAGGATCAGCTCGGATGCGGTGGGTGCGACGACCACGCCACCGATCACGACGCCCGTCGCGGGCCGGCAGAAGATCTTCACGAAACCGCGTCGCACCCCCGACATCTTGGCGCGTGGGTTGGTGTTGAGCGGCAGCATGACCGTACGCGCGGGAACCTCACCGGCATCGATGGTGGCCTGGCTCACGCCGACCGCCGCGATCTCGGGACGTGTGAACACTGCCGCCGCAACAGTCTTGAGCTTGATCGGGCTCACGCCCTCGCCGAGCGCGTGGTACATCGCGATGCGGCCCTGCATCGCGGCGACCGATGCCAGCGGCAGCAGGCCCGAGCAGTCACCTGCGGCGTAGATCCCGGGAACCGCGGTGCGCGAGACCCGGTCGACGGGGAGGAAGCCGCCGCGGTCGAGTTCGAGCCCGACCTTGTCGAGTCCGAGCCCTTGCGTGTTCGGGACAGAACCGACGGTCATGAGCGCGTGGCTGCCCTCGACGATCCTGCCGTCGGCGAGCAGCACCCGGACACCGTTCTCGGTGCGCTCGACGGCGTCGGCACGGGCGTGCTTGACGAGGGTCACGCCCCGCTCGGCCAGGACGTCTTCGAGCACGAGCGCTGCGTCCTCGTCCTCGTGCGGCAACACGCGGTCGCGGCTCGAGACGAGGGTGACGTGCACCCCGACCTCGGTGTACGCGGACACGAACTCGGCGCCGGTGACACCGGAACCCACGACAACAAGTTCTTCGGGCAGCGTGTCGAGGTCGTACAGCTGGCGCCACGTGAGGATGCGTTCGCCGTCCGGCTCGGCTCCCGGCAGGATCCGGGGACTCGCGCCGGTGGCGATCAGGACCACGTCGGCGTCGAACACCTTCTCCTCGCCGGTGTGGAGGTTGGCGCGGACCTTGTGCGCGGCCATACCCGGCCGGCTGTCGATGAGTTCACCGCGCCCGGAGTACAGCTTCACCCCGGCCGCCTCGAGCTTGGTGCGGATGTCGGACGACTGCGCGCGGGCGAGACTCTTGACGCGGGAGTGCACCTGCGGCAGGGCGACGGTCGCGCCCTCGAGCTCGATGCCCAGGTCCCCGGCACGCCGCATGTCCGTACGTACCCCGGTGGACGCGATGAACGTCTTGGACGGGACACAGTCGAACAGGACACACGCGCCGCCGATTCCGTCCGAATCGATCAGTGACACCGATGCGCCGTATTGTGATGCGACCAGCGCAGCCTCGTATCCCGCGGGGCCGCCGCCGATGATGACAATCCGGGTCATGGTTCTCCTCTGTATCGATTCCGAAGGGTGCCGGGGGACGAGCGCAACGCACGCGGGGGTGTGCGGGCGTCCCTGTCAACGCTATGCCACGGGCATGCCCACTCGCATACGGACCTGGCAACACAGCGGCGAGCGCCCCTGATCTTGCGGCGGGCGGCGACCCGTTAGCCTTATGCCGTGCCGATCTACGCCGCCTACGGGTCCAACATGCATCCCGAGCAGATGCGCAAGCGCTGTCCGCATTCGCCGATGGCCGGGACGGGCTGGCTGCACGGGTGGCGGCTGACATTCGCGGGCGCCGATATCGGCTGGGAAGGCGCCCTCGCCACGGTGGTCGAGGATCCTGCGGCGAAGGTCTTCATCGTCCTCTACGACGTCACCGAGGACGACGAGCGCAGCCTCGACAGCTGGGAAGGCGCCGAACTCGGGTTCCATCGCAAGATTCGCGTGCGCGTCGACACCGCCGACGGACCCGTTCTGGCGTGGCTGTATGTGGTCGACGGCTACGAGGGCGGTCTCCCGTCCGCGCGCTACCTGGGTGTGATGGCCGACGCCGCCGAGATCGCCGGAGCGCCCGCCGAGTACGTGCGGGATCTGCGCACTCGTAACAGCCGCAACGTGGGCCCGGGGCGTCCCGACAGCTTCTAGACCCGGCTCCCGGGCGAACTACCCGACGCCCAGTGCCAGATTCGTCATCACGCGGACACCGACGGCAAGGGCTCTCTCGTCGAGATCGAAGCCCGGTTGGTGGATGTCGAGCTGCGGTCCGCTGCCCGACCACACGCCGAGGCGGCCCATCGCGCCCGGCACATGCTCGAGATACCACGAGAAGTCTTCTCCGCCACCGGATTGCGGAGTGTCGGACAACGCGTCCGGTCCGACCGGACGGATCGCATCCTCGAACATGCGGGCCGACTCCTCGTCGTTGACGACAGGTGGCACGCCACGCAGATAGTTCAGTTGATACCGCACACCCGTCGGTGCAAGGAGTCCGTGCACGATTTCGCGCACCATCGGCTCGAGGAGTTGCCAGGTCGCGTGGTCACCGGTGCGTACCGTGCCGGCGAGCATGCCGGTGCGCGGAATAGCGTTGGGCGCCTTGCCTGCACTGACAGCGCCCCACACCATGACGGTTCCGGTGCGGGGGTCGATGCGCCGGCTCAGCAGTCCCGGCAAGCCGGTGATCACCGCGCCCAGGCCGTACACGAGGTCGCTGGTGAGGTGTGGGCGCGAGGTGTGACCGCCCGGAGAGTCCAGGACGAGTTCGACAGTGTCGGCGGCGGACGTGATCGCGCCGGTCCGCATCCCGACCTTGCCGGCCTCGAGCCGCGGGTCGCAGTGCAGCGCGAAGATCCGCGACACCCCGTCCAGTCCACCGGCGGCGACCACGTCGAGCGCGCCGCCCGGCATCACTTCCTCGGCGGGCTGGAACACCAGCCGCACACCGACCGGCAACTCGGGCATCGACGCGAGCGCGAGACCCGCACCGAGCAGCACCGTGGTGTGTGCGTCGTGGCCGCAGGCGTGAGAGACACCCGGCACAGTCGACGAAAACGGCAGACCGGTCGTCTCCTGGAGCGGCAGCGCGTCCATGTCGGCACGCAGCGCGATACGCGGACCGCCGGTGGGGCCCAGGTCGCAGATAAGGCCTGTTCCGCGCGGCAGCACCTTCGGAACGAGTCCCGCAGCAGCTAGATGCCGCGCGACGAACTCCGTGGTGGCGTACTCCTGCCGTGCGAGTTCCGGATTGGCATGCAGATGCCGGCGCCAGGCACTGAGATCTTCGGTGTGCGCGCCGAGCCACTTCTCCACATACGGATTCATCGGCGCTCGACTCCCTCGAGCAACCGGGCGCGCTGAACGGGATCGGCGGCAGCACGCGCAGCGGTCGCTGCGAGAGCGCGCGCGCCGTCGAGAACTGCGCGGTCGGCCGAATCGGTGACGCATGCCGCGGCGAACGCTTCCTGATGCGTCACGGCACCACCGGAGTCCAATCCGATGACCGGATGGATTCCTGGCACCACGTTCGTCACGTTTCCCATGTCGGTGCTGCCCAGCGGGCGCGATCCTTCCTCTTCGGCGGGCAACGGCGTGCGGCCGAGCCCGATGATCTCCTCACGATATGCCTGCACCAGCCACGGGTCGGGTGTGAGCTCCGTGTAGGGCGGCGACACCGTCCGGATCCGGTGTGTGCAGCCCGTCGCGAGCGCGCCGGCTGCGAAACAGCCCTCCGCACGCCGGCCGAGGTCGTCGAGCAGTTCGGCCGAGGTCGCGCGCAGGTAGTAGAGGAGCTCGGTGTGGCCGGGCACGATGTTGGGGGCGGCGCCGCCGTAGCCGACGATGCCGTGGATCTGCTGGCCCGGGTGCAGGTGCTGGCGCAGCAGGCCGACCGCGACCTGCGCGACGGTGGCGGCGTCCGCCGCGTTCCGCCCGTGTTCCGGGGCCGCGGAGGCGTGGGCCTCGCGGCCCAGGTAATCGACGGCGATGTCCGAGAGAGCGAGCGAGGTCGCACCGGTGATGTCGATCGGCCCGGGGTGCACCATCATCGCCGCGCCGACGTCGTCGAATACTCCGCGTTCGAGCATGAGGACCTTGCCGCCACCGGTTTCCTCGGCGGGCGTACCGATCACGCGGACGGTGACGCCGAGTTCGTCCGCGAGCGCGGCCAGACCGAGGCCCGCGCCCACCGCGGCCGCAGCAATGATGTTGTGCCCGCACGCGTGTCCGATGCCGGGCAGCGCGTCGTACTCGGCGCAGAACGCAAGCACCAGGTCACCGCTGCCGAACCGGGCATCGAAGGCGGTCGGCAGGTCGGCGATACCGGTGCGCACCTCGAAACCGCAGCCGCGCAGCACGTCGACGATCTTCGCGGCGCTGCGGTGTTCCTCGAAGGCGAGTTCCGGCTCGGCGTGAATCGAATGCGACAGCGCGATCAAGGTGTCTGAAGCAGCCTCGATCGCGCTGTCGGCAATTGTCGTCACGCTGTCCAGTCTGTCATGCCGGACCGACCCGACGGATCGGGCAGCAGCGTCAGCCGAACACGAAGTTCGACGCGTCCGTCCGTATCTCGAGAGCAGCGATCAGAGGGGCATGCAGACCACGCTTGATGGTCGTGAGGTTCTTGCCCCGGGTGCCGGTGAGCGCGGCGGCGCGTTCGACGGCCGCGGC
Organism: Rhodococcus sp. NPDC058639; assembly: GCF_042717545.1. Lineage (NCBI taxonomy): Bacteria > Bacillati > Actinomycetota > Actinomycetes > Mycobacteriales > Nocardiaceae > Rhodococcus > Rhodococcus sp. NPDC058639. The sequence goes on along the minus strand of NZ_JBHXRF010000006.1, from coordinate 133,919 downwards.
GAGTACCGCGTCACCGTCGACGGTCTGCTCGACGATGCCGGACGCCACGGCGTCGGTGCCCCCGAAACGGCGACCGGTCGTGATGGCCTCCACCGCGGTCTGGATCGGCAGCCGGGACCGGACCAGCGCCGACATCCCCACCGTGAACGGCATGTTCAGCTGCACCTCGGGCAGGCACCAGAATCCCCGGTCCGCTCGCATGACACGGAAATCATGGGCCAGCGCAAGCATGGCTCCGGCGCCGAACGCATGGCCCTGCACGGCAGCGACCGTGGCAGCGGGGAAGGTCAGTATCCGCACGTAGAGGTCGTGCACCGTATCGAGGTATCCGGGCAGTTCCGCCAGGTTCGCGAACACCCAGTCGGTGTCGAGTCCGTTGCTCCAGAATTTGCCCGTCGCTGCGGTGACGAGGGCTGCGGGGCCGTCGTGCGCTTCGACCTCGTCGAGCAGCGCGCCGATCGCCGCGAGCCGGTCCGGGTGGAAACGGTTGTCCGTCGCTTCCGCGTCGCGGTCGCCGAGGTGCAGTACGAAGACGTCTCCGTCGCGTTCGAGATAGGGCATGCGAGCCAGGATAACGCCCGTGGTTACTCGCGAGTAACCACGGGCGGGGCGTTAGGGTCCGTGTCATGGGACACCCGGACGTCATTCTCGATCCCGCAGCCGAAGCGATCGCTGCCGCCGCCGTTATCGCCGAGCGTTCGGCGGTGCCCGCGCACGGCGTCGCCGTCGTCCTGGGTTCGGGGTGGCGCGCGGCCGTCGAGCGGTTCGGCACGCCCGTCGCCACCGTGCCGATGAGCGAACTGCCCGGCTTTGCACCCCCCACCGCCGCCGGGCACCCCGGCACCGTGCACTCGATGCGGGCAGGCGACAACGCGGTTCTCGTTCTGGCGGGCCGCACCCACGCCTACGAAGGTCACGACCTCACCCGTGTCGTCCATCCCGTCCGCACGGCGGTCGCCGCGGGCGCGCACACCGTGATCCTCACCAACGCCGCCGGCGGTATCGATCCCGATTTCGCGGTAGGTCAGCCGGTTCTGATCTCCGACCACCTCAACCTCACCGGCCGGTCGCCGTTGCGAGGTGCCCAGTTCGTGGACCTCGTCGACGCGTATTCCGCAGATCTACGCGCACTCGCCCGCGAAATCGACCCCAGCCTCGCCGAGGGCGTCTACGCGGGACTGCCCGGCCCCCACTACGAGACGCCCGCGGAGATCCGGATGCTGCGCACCCTCGGCGCAGATCTCGTGGGCATGTCCACCGTGCACGAGACGATCGCCGCGCGCGCCGCCGGTGCGCGGGTGCTCGGCATCTCCCTCGTCACCAACGCTGCCGCCGGCATCACCGGCGCGCACCTCGACCACGCGGAGGTACTCGCGGCGGGCCGCGACGCAGCCACCCGGATGGGCGATCTGCTCCGCGACCTGGCAGCGCGGCTGTGACGTTGCGTTTCGGCACCGCCGGGCTCCGCGGACCGGTGGGTGACGGGCCCGACCGGATGAACGTGCCCGTGGTCGTCCGTGCCACAGCGGGGCTCGCACGGTGGCTCACCGACCGTGGCCACGGCGGCGGCACCGTCGTCGTCGGGCGCGACGCCCGGACCGGTTCGGCGGACTTCTTCGCCGCGGCGGCGGAAGTTCTCGCGGCGGCCGGGTTCGACGTGGTGGCACTGCCCCGCCCGCTTCCCACCCCCGTCACCGCGTTCGCGGTACGTGACCTCGGAGCCGTTGCAGGAGTTCAGATCACGGCGTCGCACAACCCCGCCGGTGACAACGGGTACAAGGTGTATCTCGCGGGCGGCGCACAGTTGGTCGCACCCGCCGACCGCGAGATCGAAGCCGCGATCGATGCGGCACCGGACGCGGCACAGATTCCGCGCACCACGGTCGTCACCTCGGGTGAAGAACTTCTCGAGCGGTATCTCGCACGAGTGGCGACGTTGCCGCGCTCACCCCGGCGCGATGTGCGGATCGCCCTGACCCCGCTGCACGGTGTCGGCGGGGAGACCGCCGTCGCTGCGCTGCGCGCCGCGGGGTTCGACGACGTGCACGTCGTCGCGTCCCAGTTCGCCCCCGACCCCGCCTTTCCCACGGTCGCCTTCCCCAACCCCGAGGAGCCCGGCGCGTCCGACGCGCTGCTGGCACTCGCCTCCGCCGTCGGTGCCGACGTGGCACTCGCCCTCGATCCCGATGCCGACCGCTGTGCGGTCGGGGTACCCACGGCGAACGGGTGGCGGATGCTGCGCGGCGACGAGACCGGGGTGCTGCTCGGCGAGCGCATCCTGGAATCGGCGCCGCCCGACTCGCTCGTCGCCACGACCATCGTGTCCTCGACTCTGCTGGGCAAGCTCGCCGCGGCGCGCGGCGCCCGGTTCGCCCGGACCCTGACCGGCTTCAAGTGGCTCGCCCGCGCCGGAGACGGATTGGTCTACGCGTACGAGGAGGCCATCGGTCACTGCGTCGACCCCGACGCGGTGCGCGACAAGGACGGCATCGCCACCGCCGTCGTGGTCGCGGACTACGTCGCGGCTCTGAAAGCCTCGGACCGCACGCTTCTCGATGCCCTCGACGACCTGTACCGCGAGTTCGGGATCCACGTGGGCGATCAGGTCTCGCTGCGCGTCGACGATCTGAGCCGCATCGACGAGATCATGGGGCATCTGAGGTCGTCGCCACCGCGCACGCTCGCAGGCGAGGCGGTGACGGCCACCGACCTGGCGGCGGCCGACGGACCGCTCAACACCGACGCCGTCGTGTTCGAGGGCCCGACCGTCCGGGTGGTGGTGCGGCCGTCCGGTACCGAACCGAAGCTGAAGTTCTACCTCGAGGTCGTCACCGACAGCGACCGCTCCACCGCGGAGACGACCCTCGGAGAACTCCGCGGGTGGGCCTCCGCACTCGGCGACCCGGTGCTCTGATCGATCGGACCGGGCTACGACTCCCCCGGACTACCGGGGACCGTACTGGCGATCTCCGGCATCGCCGAGACCCGGCACGATGTACTTGTCGTCGTTGAGGCCCTCGTCCACCGAGGCGGTCACCAGGCGTACCGGATGACCGGACGCTGCGAGCGCATCGACACCCTGCGGTGCCGCGACGACACACACCGCGGTGATGTCGGTGGCGCCGCGCGCCACGAGCAGGTCGAGGGTGTGCACCATCGAACCCCCCGTCGCAAGCATCGGATCGAGCACGAACACGGGCAACCCGGACAGGTTCTCGGGCAGCGACTCGAGATACGGCACCGGCTCGAAGGTTTTCTCGTCGCGGGCAAGACCCACGAATCCCACCCGAGCCTGAGGGATCAGGGCGTGCGCCTGGTCGACCATGCCGAGTCCGGCTCGCAGGACGGGGACGAGCAACGGCGGCTTTTGCAACCGCACGCCCTCGGTGACCGCCACCGGCGACTTGACCTCGAACTTCTCGACCGGCGCATCGCGCACCGCCTCGTAGACGAGCATCTGGGTGAGCCGGCTCAACGCGTCTCGGAATGCAGCGTTGTCGCTGCGTTCGTCGCGAAGAATGGTGAGGAGAGAAGCAGCGAGCGGATGGTCGACAACGAGCATGTCCATGCAGAAAAGGATAGAGCGCTCACGACACGTGCAGGTACGAGGGAACCGGACCGGTCCGCTATGCGTCGAACCCCGATGAGGAATGTCCACCTTGCGCCACGCTCGAAGTGACGGTGGACACCGCAATCGACCACGGGGGGACGAGTGTCGGAAGAACTCGACAGGGACCGGCAATTCGGCGGCGGAGCGCACGATGGAACCGGGGCGTCGGTCCGCGCCGACACCGCGACGATCGCGGCGTTCGGGCACCAGGCTGCCGCACTGGCCGAACGTCTGCACAGTGCGGCAGCACACACCCGGGACGGTGACCCCGCCCCGTTCGGTCCGATGCTCGGCCCCGTGGGTGCGACGTTCTTCGCGGCGCTCGTTGCGACGCACGACGCCCACGGACGCGACCTCGATCGCCTCGGCGACGCCCTCGCCGGTATGAGTGCGGCAGCAACGGCGTCGGCAGCGGCATACGAGCGTTCGGTCGACGCGGTGGCGCGTCGTCTGCTGGCCGTGCAGGGCGACTCGTGATCGCGGCCGTCGGCGGCGACCTGCTGACCGCGCCACTGAAGGAGTTGCTCGACGCCTTCGGTTCCGCATCTCCCCCGGCAACGGATCCGGGCGCACTCCTACGGGTGGGGGCACAACTCGCAGAGGAGGTTCATGCGGCCGGGCGGGACGCCGTCGCCGAGCTTGCGTGGGCGTGGTCAGGGCCCGCTGCGGAGAACGCCGTCGCCGGCGCCGAACGCGTGGTGTCCGATGTCCTGGTGGCCGCCGACCGCGGACTCGGCATCGCGGCCGTCGCACTGGAGGCGACCGTCACCGTCGCAACGGGCACCGCCGAACTCCAACGCCTCGTCGACTCGTTCCTCGCGTTCGCGAATCAGGCAGGACCCGTGGCGGGTCTGCCGCACGGTCAGCTGATGCTGCTCACCGTCGCGGCCGAGCACATCGCCGAAGGTCTGCGGGTGCTCACCCGGGTCGTGTCGGCCCTCGCGGATCTCACCGACCGGCTGACCGCATTGCTGCCCGATCACGCCCCGATGGACGCGGCTGCCGCCGCCGACCCCGCCGCGCACGTGATGGTGGGGAGCCGCTCCGAGGGCACCGGAACCGAGGTGGTCCTGCCCGACGGCAGCGTCAGCACCGCCCCCAATGCCGCCGCGGCGACGGCCGTCCGCCGAGCGCTCGAGCAGCAGGGCACGCCGTACCTGTGGGGCGGCACGTCGCCCGGCAGCGGACTCGACTGCAGCGGTTTGACGCAGTACGCCTACGCCGAAGCGGGCGTGGAGATCCCACGCTTGGCGCAGGAGCAGGACGTCGGGCAACGAGTCGATCCGGGGTCGGTCCTGCCGGGCGACCTGGCGGTCTGGGACGGGCACGTCGCCATGGTGGTCGGCAACGGAATGATGGTGGAAGCAGGCGATCCCGTCGCGGTCACCCCGATCCGCACCGGCAACGGCGGCATGGCGTTCCAGGGCTTCTACCGGCCGACGACTGCGTGAGCGGTGTACGCCGGCCGACCGGAATCGTCCGGGTCGGGAACCACCCGGACGGTCGCTGCGTCCAACCGGATATGGATCTCACGACTCCCGTTCCGCCGACCGCCCCGATCACCGCGATCGCCCACAATCGCGCGGGCACGATCTCGGTGCGGACCACCGACGACGGTCTCCCGGTCGAGCTGCGCATCGACCCGCGCGAGCTTCGCTACGGCGCGGGTGCGCTCGCCGGCGAGATCCTCGCCTTGAATCGCGTCGCCGCGCGGGAAGCCGCGGCGCTCCGTCACCGAGAACTGCACGAACAGGGCGTCCCGCGAGAAGTGCTCGACCGGATGAGGCATTTTTCGTACGGCGACGTGCCGGCCGCGCACCGGTCATGACTCAGCCGGAAGCCGCACACCCGAATCCGACGAGCACCGAGGGGGATACCCGATGAGCGAACAGCAGGTGACGGTGATCGTCGATCGCGTCCGCACGAAACTCGATGCCCTCGAGAGCACCCTCGAGGGGCTGCACGGCATCCGGGCGACCGCGCAGAGTCCGGACGGCCGGATCACCGCACGCGTCGACGGGACGGGCGCCCTCGCGGATCTTCGGCTGGAGGAAGCGGCATGCCGCATGGACGCGCGCGAGCTCGCGGCATCGATCCTCACGACGGTCCATGCGGCGGCCGAGGCAGCCGCGGCGCAGCGGGTCGCACTCGTCGACGACCTGCGGGGTGCGCTTCGATGACGTGCTGCTTGCCACCCCGGCTATATTCTCGGCGGCGACATGGCTAGGCTTCCCGCCATGGCTGGAGACATCGTCCCGATAGAACTCGGTCTCACCGACGGCGACCTCGTGACCCTGTGGGCACCGCGCTGGCGTGAGGGCGACGACGAATGGGAGGCGTTTCTCGGTCAGGGCGACGACCTGTACGGATTCCCGAGCGTCGCCGCGCTGGTGGCGTTCGTCCGCTCCGGTGGCGACAACGACCTCGTGGAGCATCCCGCGTGGCCCGTGGTCGCCAAGCTCGCCGCTGTCGAGTTCGAACCCGACGACGCCCACTCGTACGACCTGATCGGCGTACCGGAACTCGCGGCCGCCGATCCCGACGCCGAGTCGATCTCCGAACTGCAGGACACGTTCGACATCGTCAGCATCCTCGGCGACGTGTGCGAACTCGATGTCGTCACCAAGTTCTTCGAGCGGACCGAAGTCGATACGCTGCTCCGCCACGGCGCGTCCGCCGTCGCGGGCCGCGAGGGACACGAGCTGTGGAACAGCATCGGCACCGCGATCGCCGAAGACTGGGACGCGGTGATCGACGCGCTCGACGCCGTGGTGACCACGCCCGCGGTGGACGAGGCGGTCGTGGCCGAGATCGAGTCGGAACTGGTGGCCTCCGACGAGAACGAACTGGAAGCCGACGACACGGTCCAGGACGAGGTCGACAACGACGAGTACGAGTTCCTCGACGACGACGAAGACGACTTCTGGGCCTCGGTCGGCATCGACCCCATCAAGATCATCACGTCGGACGGTACGTGGTTCACCCTGCGTTGCTACCTGGACGACGACGCGGTGTTCCTCGGGCAGGAGGGACGGATCTTCGTCTTCCCGTCCGAGCGTGTTCTCGCGCGGTATCTCGCCGACAACCACGACCACGACATGTCCCAGCTCGAAACGTACGAGGAGATCCGGATCGCTGCGGTGGACGGGTCGCTCGAGGTCGCCGTCATCGACGACAACGTCTACGTGCTCACGGGCATCGCCGACGACATCGCCGAGGGCATCGCCGCCGTCGACCCGGAACAACTGGAGCTTGCCGTCGAGTTGTTCACCGACGCCGCCGGTTACGCGAACGACAACAGCACCGAAGAGGCCCTCGCGGCATCCACGGAGCTGGGATGGTTCGTCAACTACGTTCTCGAACCCGACCCGGGCCGCCTCGCTCCGAGCGCACCGTTCGACGCCGAAGCTCTCGCGTGGCGCGAACTCGAGCGCGAGTTCGAAGCACGGCTGACCAAGAACTGACGCGTTCGCACCGGCGCCCGCTCAGCCGATCAGGACGGCGTAACCCGGTTTGATGACGTCGTCGATCAGGGCGAGGCGCTGATCGAACGGCAGGAACGCCGACTTCATCGCGTTGATCGTGAAACGTTCGAGGTCGACCCAGCCGTACCCGAACGTGTCGGCGAGCTGCACCATTTCCTTGGTCATGGTGGTGTCGCTCATCAGCCGGTTGTCGGTATTGACGGTGACCCGGAACCTCAACCGGGCGAGCAGGTCGAACGGGTGTTCCGCCAGCGTCCGCACCGCTCCGGTCTGCACATTGGAACTCGGGCACAGCTCCAGCGGGATGCGCTTGTCCCGGACATAGCTCGCGAGAAGACCGAGGTGTGTCTCACCGTCCTCGCACACCACGATGTCGTCGAGGATGCGGACGCCGTGACCGAGGCGGTCGGCACCGCAGAAGGCGACGGCCTCGTGGATGGACGGCAGACCGAATGCCTCCCCCGCATGAATAGTGAAGTGCGCGTTGGCTGCTCGCGTGTACTCGAAAGCATCGAGGTGGCGGCTGGGTGGATTCCCGGCCTCCGCGCCGGCGATGTCGAAACCCACGACGCCCCGGTCGCGGAACCGGACCGCGAGTTCGGCGATCTCCCGGGATCTCGCGGCATGGCGCATCGCGGTGAGCAGACATCCGATGCGGATGGGGCGCCCGGCCGCACGCGCCTCCGACTCGCCGGCGCGGAAGCCTTCGAGGACGTGCTCGACCACCTCGTCGAGCGTCAGTCCGCGCTCGAGGTGTTGTTCGGGTGCGAACCTGACCTCGGCGTACACGACCCCGTCGTCCGCCAGGTCCATCACGCATTCTCGTGCCACCCGCTCGAGACCTTCCGGCGTCTGCATCACCGCGACGGTGTGTTCGAACGTCTCGAGGTACCGGACGAGGCTGCCGCTGTCGGCCGACTCCCGGAACCAGCGGGCCAGGTCTTCCTCGGTATCCGCGGGAAGCGCCCAGCCGCACGCATCGGCGAGTTCGAGAACCGTCCCCGGACGCAGCCCGCCGTCCAGGTGATCGTGCAGGAGCACTTTCGGCGCGAGCTTCACCGACTCGGCCCTGCCGTCGAACATTCCGGGAACCACCGACTCGTCACTCATGTTTCGGGACGGTAGTCCGCTAGGGCGTGATCCGCTCGACGATGAGCGGGCGCGGCGGCGGCGCCGTGTCGGAGATGCTGAGCCCGCCACGCAACGCACCCAGCGCGGCGGGAAACCGCCCGGGCGTGTCGGTGTGGAGTGTCGCGACGGGTTGTCCCTTGCGGACGGCGTCGCCGACGACGGCGTGCAACTCGACTCCCGCGCCCGGCTGAACGGCCTGGCCCTGGTGTTCACGTCCGGCTCCGAGCCGCCACGCCGCCTTCCCGACGGCGAGAGCGTCGAGTTCGGCCAGCACACCGTCGGCGTCGGCATACACCGTCTCGGTGTGCGTCGCGGTCGGCAAGGGTGCGTCCGGGTCGCCGCCTTGCGCCGCGATCATCGACCGCCACCGGTCCATGGCGCTGCCGTCGCGCAGCCGCTCGGCCGGATCCACATCGTCGATTCCCGCGGCAGCGAGCATCTCCCGAGCCAGGGCGAGGGTGAGTTCCACGACGTCGCCGGGTCCTCCCCCGGCGAGCACCTCGACCGCCTCGCGCACTTCGAGGGCGTTGCCCGCGGTACGCCCGAGCGGAGTGTCCATACGGGTGATCAACGCGGTGGTCGGGAGATCGGCGTCGGTACCGAGCTCGACCATGATGCGTGCGAGTTCGCGTGCCTCGCCGAGTTCGGTCATGAAGGCACCGGTGCCGACCTTGACGTCGAGCACGAGGGCGCCGGCGCCTTCCGCAATCTTCTTGCTCATGATCGAACTGGCGATGAGCGGGATCGATTCGACCGTCCCGGTGACGTCGCGCAGCGCGTAGAGCTTGCGATCGGCGGGGGCGAGATCGGCGCCGGCGGCACACACGACCGCCCCGACGGCGGGATCGGTCAGTATCTCGGCCATCTCCACGGTGTTCAGGTCGGCTCGCCACCCGGGAATCGACTCGAGTTTGTCGAGGGTGCCGCCCGTGTGTCCGAGGCCCCGGCCCGACAGTTGCGGGACCGCGGCGCCGCACGCGGCGACGAGCGGCGCGAGGGGCAACGTGATCTTGTCCCCGACCCCGCCGGTCGAGTGCTTGTCGACGGTGCGCAGACCGAGTCCGGTGAAGTCGAGCCGACGTCCGGAGTCGGTCATCGCGGCGGTCCACCGGGCGATCTCCGCGCGGGTCATCCCCCGGAACCAGATCGCCATCGCCAGCGCGGACATCTGCGCGTCCTCGACGATGCCGTGGGTGAACGCTTCGATCACCCAGTCGATTTCGGCGCCGGAGAGTTCGTCGCCGTCACGTTTGCGATGGATGATGCCGATGATGTCAGGCATCTCGGTCACTCCTGTCCCGCACGGCGGCGAGTTGATCGGGACCGAAGGCGTCGGGAAGCAGTTCGGACATGGTCCGGGGAGCCGGAGCGCAGTCGACGACGAGATCGGGGCCTCCGTGCTCGAACAGGAGCTGCCGGCAGCGGCCGCAGGGCATCAGGATCGCGCCCCGGGCGTCGCACACGGTCACAGCCCGGAGACGTCCACCCCCGTCGGAAAACAAGTTACCGACGAGTACAGTTTCAGCACAAAGGCCCAGTCCATGTGAGACATTTTCCACATTGCACCCGGTCACGATGCGGCCATCGACCGTGACGGCCGCCGCCCCGACGGGAAAGTTCGAATAGGGCGCGTAGGCACGGGTCATAACGTCATGTGCTTTGGCGCGCAACATTTTCCAGTCAACGTCCGGCATGGTTGATCATCCTGTCACGGTGGCGCAGGCAACGCAGCGGTGCCCCCTCGGGTCGACATCACAGTTGGAAAGGCAAACCTAACTTGTGATTTGGGGGCTGTACGAATCGTCGATGAGATTAGTTCCCACGTTTGCGTTGGGTTTAGAGTCGAGCCAAGTCGGTTCCGGTTCGTCGAGCCCGTGCTGCGGTATTCCCCGACAGTAATGAACGGCTCGACGCGTCCACCATTGACGTTGGAGGCACAGCACTCGATGAGCAGCACGACTGAAGCCGCCCCCGCACAGGCGGGGCGCACACGGTCGCTTTACCGGGGGGACCCCGGCATGTGGTCCTGGGTTCTACACCGGATCACCGGCGTGGCGACCTTCTTCTTCCTATTCGTCCACGTCCTGGACACGGCACTCGTCCGGGTAAATCCCGAGACCTATGACAGCGTCATCGAGACCTACAAGAACCCCATCGTCGGTCTCATGGAACTGGGTCTCGTCGCGATGGTGCTCTACCACGCGCTGAACGGTCTGCGGGTCATGCTCATCGACTTCTGGTCCAAGGGCCCGAAGTACCAGCGAGTGATGCTCTGGACCATTCTCGCGATCTGGTTCGTGGTGATGATCCCCGCGGCCGGACGCATCTTCTACAACATGTTTGCGGGGCACTGACATGACCGAAGCAAAGACCCTGGGCACCTCGCACGACCGCCCCGCGAGCCTGGACAATCCGCGCTCGCCGCGTCGCGTCTCGAACAACAACTTCGAGCTCTACGCGTGGCTGTTCATGCGCCTCTCCGGCCTCGCCCTGATCATTCTGGTGCTCGGTCACCTGTTCATCATGCTGATGCTCGACGACGGCGTGCACCGCATCAACTTCGCCTTCGTCGCGGGTCGCTGGTCCAGCCCGTTCTGGCAGATCTGGGATCTGTCGATGCTCTGGCTTGCGCAGTTGCACGGCGGTAACGGCCTGCGCACCGTCATCGCGGACTACGCACGCAAGGACTCCACCCGTTTCTGGCTCAACACGATTCTGCTCGTGTCGATGATCCTGATCATGGGCCTGGGTACCTACGTGATCTTCACCTTCGACCCCAACATCACCGCGAGCTAGGGGAGCTAGAACTCCATGCAGGAACATCGTTACGACGTAGTCATCGTCGGCGCCGGCGGCGCCGGCATGCGCGCGGCCATCGAAGCCGGCCCCCGCGCCCGCACCGCGGTACTCACCAAGCTCTACCCGACGCGCAGCCACACCGGCGCAGCCCAGGGCGGCATGTGCGCAGCCCTCGCGAACGTCGAGGAAGACAACTGGGAATGGCACACCTTCGACACCGTCAAGGGCGGCGACTACCTCGCCGACCAGGACGCTGTCGAGATCATGGCGAAGGAAGCCATCGACGCGGTGCTCGACCTGGAAAAGATGGGTCTGCCCTTCAACCGCACCCCCGAAGGCAAGATCGACCAGCGCCGGTTCGGTGGCCACACGCGCGATCACGGCAAGGCTCCGGTGCGTCGCGCCTGCTACGCCGCCGACCGCACCGGCCACATGATCCTCCAGACGCTCTACCAGAACTGCGTCAAGCACGACGTCGAGTTCTTCAACGAGTTCTACGCGCTCGACATCGCCCTCACGGAGACCCCGGACGGCCCCGTCGCGACCGGTGTGATCGCGTACGAGATGTCCACCGGCGAAATCCACGTCTTCCACGCCAAGTCGATCGTGTTCGCCACGGGCGGCTCGGGCCGGATGTACAAGACGACCTCCAACGCGCACACCCTCACCGGTGACGGCATGGGCATCATCTTCCGCAAGGGCCTGCCGCTCGAGGACATGGAATTCCACCAGTTCCACCCGACAGGCCTCGCGGGCCTGGGCATCCTCATCTCGGAAGCGGTCCGCGGCGAGGGTGGCATCCTCCGCAACGCCGACGGCGAGCGGTTCATGGAGCGCTACGCGCCCACCATCAAGGACCTCGCGCCCCGTGACATCGTCGCCCGGTCGATGGTCCTCGAGGTGCTCGAGGGTCGCGGCGCCGGACCGAACAAGGATTACGTCTACATCGACGTGACCCACCTCGGTGAGGACGTTCTCGAGGAGAAGCTCCCCGACATCACCGAGTTCGCGCGCACCTACCTCGGCGTCGACCCGGTCACCGAACTGGTTCCCGTGTACCCGACGTGCCACTACGTGATGGGCGGCATCCCCACCAACGTCAACGGTGAGGTTCTGCGCAACAGCACCGACGTCGTCAAGGGCCTGTACGCCGCCGGTGAATGTGCCTGCGTGTCCGTCCACGGCGCCAACCGTCTCGGCACCAACTCGCTCCTCGACATCAACGTGTTCGGCCGTCGCGCCGGTATCGCGGCTGCCGAGTACGCGAACAACCACGAGTTCGCCGAGCTCCCCGAGGCCCCGACGAAGTACGTCGACGAGTGGCTCGACCGGATCCTGCACGCCGGCGGCAAGGAACGCGTCGTCGACATCCGCAGCGACCTGCAGCAGACGATGGACAACAACGCGTCGGTGTTCCGCACCGAGGAAACCCTCACGCGGGCGCTCGACGACATCCACGAGCTCAAGAAGCGCTACAAGGAAATCACCGTTCACGACAAGGGCAAGCGCTACAACAGCGACCTGCTCGAAGCGGTCGAACTCGGCTTCCTTCTGGAAATGGCCGAGGTCACCGTGGTCGGTGCCCTCAACCGCAAGGAGTCCCGCGGCGGCCACGCTCGCGAGGACTACCCGAACCGCGACGACGCCAATTACATGAAGCACACCATGGCGTACAAAGTAGGTGAGGACCTTATCTCCGATATCCGCCTGGACTACAAGCCAGTGGTCCAGACACGGTACGAGCCGATGGAGCGGAAGTACTGATGACAACAGTCGAAAGAATCAACGACACCGCCGCTGCGGATCTGCCTCCCGTTCCCGAGGGCGCCGTGATGGTCACGCTCAAGATCGCACGGTTCAACCCGGAGGACGACAAGGGCCAGCACTGGGATTCGTTCCAGGTGCCTGCGCTCCCCACGGACCGGATGCTCAACCTGCTGCTGTACGTGAAGGGCTACCTCGACGGCACCCTGACGTTCCGTCGTAGCTGCGCGCACGGCGTCTGCGGCTCCGACGCGATGCGGATCAACGGCGTCAACCGCCTGGCGTGCAAGATCCTGATGAAGGACATGCTCCCCAAGGACGGCAAGCCGGTCACGATCACCGTCGAGCCCATCCGCGGCCTGCCGGTCGAGAAGGATCTCATCGTCGACATGGAACCCTTCTTCGACGCGTTCCGCGCCGTGAAGCCGTTCCTCATCACGACGGGCAACGAGCCGACCCGCGAGCGCATCCAGTCGCAGGCCGACCGTGCGCGGTTCGACGACACCACCAAGTGCATCCTCTGCGCCTGCTGCACCACGTCGTGCCCGGTGTACTGGAGCGACGGCAGCTACTTCGGTCCCGCTGCCATCGTCAACGCTCACCGCTTCATCTTCGACTCGCGTGACGAAGGTGCCGCCGAGCGTCTGGACATCCTCAACGACAAGGAAGGCGTGTGGCGTTGCCGCACCACCTTCAACTGCACCGACGCCTGCCCTCGTGGCATCCAGGTGACGAAGGCGATCCAGGAAGTCAAGCGCGCGCTGATGTTCGCTCGCTGACAAAGCACACACCGCGCAGCGCGGGTCCGGCCCCTCGGGGACGGGCCCGCGCTGTCGTCTGTGCGTCACAGACGCGCCCGCGCACTCACCTGCGACGCCCGGCGCGCCCGCGCACTGACCTGCGATGCAGGCGCGTCACAGGATCACTTGCGGCGCAGTCGCGCCGCCGCGAGAACCCCACCGAGGACGCCGGCCCCGAAGATCGCCACACCGCGTCGCGCATCGAGCCCCTCGTGGACCTCGAGCCGCGGCGAGATGAATGCGGACTCGGGCGGGGGACGGTGTGCCAGCGCGAGATTCGCGCGTGACGACGCTGCGAGCGCGGTGCAGAACAGCACCAGCCGCGCGGTGAGGTTGGCGAACACGAGCAGACCGAGGATGGGGCCGAACGCGAGACCCGCCGGCCCGACCAGCACCCTCTCGAGGTACAGCGAACCGGCCTGCTTGAGAATCTCGAATCCGATTCCGGCGAGGGTTCCGGCGAAGATCGCGCTGCGGAACGCAACGGGTTCGCGCGGGAGCCGCGCGATCACCCAGGTGAACACCGCGGCGGTCGCGGCGATCGAGAAGAGCAGGGCCGCGATGCGCAGCGCCACTCCGATACCGACGATGTTCTGCAGATTGAGAAACTCGACCACCCGGCGCATGATCGGGCCGCTGCTGACCGCGGACAATCCCAGCGACACCACCATCGCCAGGGCCAGACCGAGAAGCGCCGCACCGTCCTTGAGCTTGACGATCACGAAGTTCGGTTTGTCCCGCGCGTAGTCCCACATCGCGGTCAGCGCGTCCCGGAGGTTCGCCATCCAGGCGAGCCCGGCGTACACCGCGGTGAGCGAACCGATCACGCCCACCGTGCCGCGCGCGTTGATCGCCGAGTCGATCAGATCCTGGACTGTGCCGCCGAGTTCCCCCGGGATGTTCTGAGCGATGACGTCGCGAACGTCGTCGAGCAACTCGGGACGCCCGGCGAGCACGAAACCGACAAGAGAGAACCCGACCATGATGATCGGGACGATCGCGAGCACCGTGAAGTACGTCAGGCCGGCGGCGTAGTAGTCGCCTTTCTGGCTCTGATAACGGTCGGCTGCCCGCATCAGTCGGTCGAACGAAGGATGTGCGGCGCGCTGACGCTCGAGAAAACTCGGCTTCTTGTCGCCGTCAGGCTCGCCGGCCATCAGGGCACTCCTTCATCTACTTTCGGGGCAGGAAGCCCACCTTGTCATAGACCTGAGCCAGCGTGCGGGACGCAACCTCGCGCGCTCGATCCGCGCCGCGATCGAGGATGCGAAGCAGTTCCGCCTCGTCGCCGAGGTACTCGTCAACGCGCGCGCGAATGGGGGTGACGAACTCGGTGAGCACCTCGGCGGTGTCGGCCTTGAGATCGCCGTAGCCCTTGCCCTCGTAACCCGCGACGAGGTCGTCGATGCTCCGGCCGGACAGGGCCGATTGGATGGTGAGCAGATTCGAGACGCCCGGCTTGGTCTCACGGTCGAACCGGATTTCGCGCTCGTTGTCGGTCACCGCCGAGCGGATCTTCTTCGCGGACACCTTCGGGTCGTCGAGGAGGTTGATCAGGCCCGCGTCGGTCGCGGCGGACTTGCTCATCTTCGAGGTCGGGTCCTGCAGGTCGTAGATCTTGGCGGTTTCCTTGACGATCATCGGCTCGGGTACGACGAAGGTCTTTCCGAAACGAGAGTTGAACCGCTGAGCGAGATCGCGGGTGAGTTCGAGGTGCTGGCGCTGATCCTCGCCCACGGGGACGTGGCTGGCGCGGTAGAGCAGGATGTCGGCGGCCATCAGGATCGGGTACGTGAACAACCCGACGCCCGCGTGGTCGGTGCCCTGCTTGGCGGCCTTGTCCTTGAACTGCGTCATTCTCGAGGCTTCACCGAACCCGGTGATACAGCTCAGAACCCACGACAGTTCGGCGTGCTCGGGCACCTGGCTCTGCACGAACAGCACGGACTTCTCCGGGTCGATCCCGATGGCGAGCAACTGTGCGGCAGAGACCAGAACGCGCTTGCGGAGAAGCTTGGGTTCATAGGGGACGGTGATCGCGTGCAGATCCGGGATGAAGTAGAACGCGTCGTTCTCGTCCTGCGCGGGAACCCACTGCGCCAGCGCACCGAGAAAGTTCCCGAGGTGGAACGAATCCGAGGTGGGCTGGATGCCGGACAGCACCCGGGGGCGTGCCTTCGGCTTCGTGGTGTTCGAATCTGCGGTGCTGGACATGTGCTCGATAATTTCACGAATCGGTTTCGGTGATGCCACCGAGGTCCGCCTGCGCTTCTGCGGTGCGTCGGCCGAGCGTCAGGAGAAGGTCACCGTCACGGGTGCGTGATCCGACCAGCGGTCGGCGTATGTCGCCGCACGTTCCACTCGGGCATCGGTCACGCGTGCGGCCAGGGCCGCAGTCACGAGGTGATAGTCGATCCGCCACCCCGCGTCGGTGTCGAAGGCTTTACCGCGGTACGACCACCACGAGTACGGCCCGGGCACGTCGCCGTGCACGTCGCGGACCACATCCCGCCACCCGGCATCGAGCAGCTCCGCCACCCAGGCTCGCTCGCCCGGAAGGAAGCCCGATTTCTTGACGTTGCCCTTCCAGTTCTTGATGTCGCGCTCCGTGGGGGCGATGTTCCAGTCCCCGCACACGACCATGTCCCTGCCCTGGGCCGACACCGCCGCCGACCGCTCCGCCAGGTAGGCCCCGAAGCCCTTCATGAAGCGTTCCTTGTCGTCCTGCTTGGGCGTCTGCGCCTCCCCGGTGGGCAGGTAGAGGCTGCCCACGGTCACGGCACCGAAATCCGCTTCAATGTACCGGCCCGCCGCCGAGAACTCCTCGACGTCGAATCCCACACGCACCGCGTCGGCGGGGATGCGGGAAAGAATCGCTACACCTGCACGTCCTTTGGCCGACGATTCGGCTCCGACGCAGTGCCAGCCGGATTCCAGCGCGGGCGCGATCGCGGCGTGGAACTGCTGCTCGGTGGCGCGGACCTCCTGCAGGCACACGATGTCGGCTGCCGTCCCTGCCAGCCAGTCCAGCAGACCTTTGCCGGCGGCAGCGCGGACGCCGTTGACATTCACGGTGGTGATGATGAGCGACACGGCGGTCACCGTATCCGACATGTCGGACGAGTCCGACGCACGGCGTCCTCGTTCGTGGGTCCCGCCACGCCCCCACGCACCCTTACGACCCGAACACACGGCGACCGGAACACGAGGATCCGACACGAAACGGGACGCCCCGAAGGGCGTCCCGTGTCTGTGCTGTCGAACCGGAGAGCAAAATCAGGCGCGAGCCTTCTGCAGGTTCTCGTCGAGCGCGCCGAGGAACTCCTCGGTGGTGAGCCAGGCCTGCTCGGGGCCGACCAGCAGAGCGAGGTCCTTGGTCATCTGGCCGTTTTCGACGGTCTTGATGACGACGTCCTCGAGCTGCTGCGCGAACTCGATCACCTCGGGGGTGTTGTCGAGCTTGCCACGGTGCTCGAGACCGCGGGTCCAGGCGAAGATCGACGCGATCGGGTTGGTCGACGTCGGCTTGCCCTGCTGATGCTGGCGGAAGTGGCGGGTCACGGTGCCGTGTGCGGCTTCCGCCTCGACGGTCTTGCCGTCCGGGGTCATCAGGACCGACGTCATCAGGCCGAGCGAGCCGTAGCCCTGCGCGACGGTGTCGGACTGGACGTCGCCGTCGTAGTTCTTGCAGGCCCAGACGTATCCACCCTCCCACTTGAGCGAGGAGGCGACCATGTCGTCGATGAGGCGGTGCTCGTAGGTCAGGCCCGCGGCGTCGAACTCTGCCTTGAACTCTTCCTCGTAGATCCGCTGGAACTCGTCCTTGAACATGCCGTCGTAGGCCTTGAGGATCGTGTTCTTCGTCGACAGGTACACGGGGTAGTTGCGCTGCAAGCCATACGACAGTGATGCGCGCGCGAAGTCCTGGATGGACTTCTTGTAGTTGTACATACCCATGACGACGCCGCCGTCGTCGGGGATCTGGCACACCTCGTGCTGGATCGGCTCGCTGCCGTCCTCCGGGGTGAAGGTGATCGTCACGGTGCCCGGACGGTCGACCTTGAAGTCGGTGGCGCGGTACTGATCACCGAATGCGTGGCGGCCGACGATGACGGGCTTGGTCCAGCCCGGCACCAGACGCGGCACGTTCGAGATGATGATCGGCGCGCGGAAAATGGTGCCGCCGAGGATGTTACGGATGGTGCCGTTGGGCGAACGCCACATCTTCTTCAGGCCGAATTCTTCGACCCGCGCCTCGTCCGGCGTGATCGTCGCGCACTTGACGCCGACGTTGTGCTTCTTGATGGCGTTGGCCGCGTCGATGGTCACCTGATCGTCGGTGGCATCGCGGTGCTCCACACCGAGGTCGTAATATTCGAGATCCACGTCCAGGTACGGATGGATCAGCTTGTCTTTGATGAACTGCCAGATAATGCGGGTCATCTCGTCGCCGTCGAGTTCGACGACTTTACCCTCAACTTTGATCTTGGACATGTGCGCTTCTTGTCCTCCTAGGACGTTTACTTGGTCCCCAATCGACTGTGCTTTGTGAGCGCAGCCGCCATCGGCTCGGTACGAGCGAGCATGGCCCTGTCCCGCGTACTGACAGCGACCAAACAAGACAAGCGTACTGCTATCCGACGCGTCCGCAAAGCGGCAATACCGCCCCCGACTACTACCGACCGGTAACCTTGCCGCTGGTCACAGCCGCTGCGGGACCCCATGCCCCATCGTGCGCGACAGTCGCTAGACTTTCCGCGAGGTCATGAGTGCCAGCGCGAAGCCCCGGCTTGCTGGCCGGCAACCCTCCAGCCAGGGTGGGGTGCTCCGGGTGAGGACACGGCCGTCGGAACGCCGACGGCAAGCCGGTTTCGGGAGGGTGAGATGACGAGCGAACAGCTCCTGCTCCTTGCCCTCCCCCAGGGTCCGAAGGACATGATGAGCGACACCCAGTACATCTTCCCCCCGAGCGGCCAGGCCGTCGAGTCGATCACGCTTGCCCGTGGCGCCTCGTTCTCTTCCCACGCCGAGGCGGTCACGCCTTGACCACAGACACGGACACGCAGCCGGTGCACGTCGAACTGCCGCCCGCCGACGGACGCCTGGGAAAGATCGGCATCGGATCCCTGAAGCTCGAGAGCGGCGAGTCGCTTCCCGACGTCACGATCGCGGTTCAGCGATGGGGTGCGCTCTCTCCCGCCCGCGACAACGTCGTCCTCATCGAGCACGCCCTGACAGGTGATTCGCACGTGACCGGCCAGGCCGGTCCGGACCATCCGTCGCCGGGCTGGTGGTCGGGAATGGTCGGTCCCGGAGCCCCGCTCGACACCGATCGCTGGTGCGTGATCTCCACCAACGTGCTGGGCGGCTGCCGCGGCACCACCGGCCCGGGAAGCATCGCACCCGACGGCACGGCCTGGGGTTCACGGTTCCCGCAGATCACCGTGCGCGATCAGGTCGCCGCCGAGGCCGCACTGCTCGACGCGCTCGGCATCGACACGCTCGCCGCTGTGACCGGCGGCTCCATGGGCGGTATGCGCACACTCGAGTGGATCGTCACCCACCCCGACCGGGTACGCGCTGCGCTCGTGCTCGCGACCGGCGCACGCGCGACCGCCGACCAGATCGGTATGCAGAGCACGCAGATCGCGGCGATCACCGCGGATCCGGACTGGCAGGGAGGCGACTACTACGGCACCGGCCGCATCCCCGCGACAGGTCTCGGCATCGCCCGCCGGATCGCGCACCTCACCTACCGCACCGAACTCGAACTCGATGCCCGGTTCGCGAACCACCCGCAGGACGGCGAGGACCCGTGGCGCGGGGGGCGGTACTCGGTGGAGGGGTACCTCGAGCACCAGGCCGACAAGCTCGTGGCACGGTTCGATCCGGGCACCTACGTCGTGCTGTCCGAAGTGATGAACCGGCACGACGTAGGCCGTGGCCGCGGCGGCGTCGAAGCCGCGCTCGCTTCCACTCCCGTCAAGACCATCGTCGCCGGCGTCGACTCGGACCGCCTGTATCCGCTGCGGTTGCAGCAGGAGATTGCGGACGGGCTCCCGGGAGCCGACCGGCTGCGCGTCCTCGTCTCCCGCAACGGCCACGACGGCTTCCTCACCGAAGCGGAAGCCGTGGCGAAACTCCTCGACGAATTGATGGTGCACGCAGAGGGCTAGCCGGCCGCCCGCGGGCGGCCGGCTCCTATCGTGCGGACGGCAGGAACGCCGTCGCGCCCGACAGATCTGCCGGCCGATCCTCGAGCGGGGTCACGAGACCGCGACGTTCGAGGATCGGCCGGACACCCTCCCCGAAGCGATATGCATCCTCGAGATGGGGATAGCCCGACAGCACGAAGTGGTCGAGTCCGACCGCCGCGTACTCGGCGATCCGATCGGCGACCTCCTCGTGTGAGCCGACCAGCGCCGTGCCCGCGCCGCCCCGAACCAAGCCGACGCCGGTCCACAGGTTCGGCGACACCTCGAGACTGCGCGCATCGCGGCCGGCGGAGTAGGCCGCCCCTCCCCCGTGCAGTTCCACCATCCGCCGTTGTCCTTCCGATCCCGAGCGGGCCAGACTCTGCTGAGCCTTCTCGATCGTCGCGGGGTCGAGTTGCGCGAGCAGCCGGTCGGCCTCCGCCCACGCCTGTTCCGACGTGTCCCGGCTGATGACGTGCAGCCGGATGCCGTAGTCGAGGGTGCGTCCCTGAATGTCGGCCAGCCCACGGATCCAGGCGATCTTGTCCGCGACCGCACTCGGCGGCTCACCCCAGGTGAGGTAGGTGTCGCAGTACCTCGACGCGACGGTTCCCGCTGCGGGAGAAGACCCGCCGAAGAACAACGGCGGCGTCGGGTCGGGGATGCGCTGAAGCTGTGCGTTCTCGACCTTGATGTAATCACCGTCGAAGTCGACCGGTCCGTCGCCCGCCCACAGCCGACGGAGAACGTCGAGATACTCGCCGCACCGCGCATAGCGCTCGTTCTTGTCGAGAAAGTCGCCGAAGGTGCGCTGCTCGTGATCTTCACCGCCGGTCACCACGTTGAGGAGCAGCCGGCCCTGCGATTGCCATTGGAAGGTCGCGGCCATCTGAGCGGCGAGGGTCGGGGAGATGAGACCGGGACGCAAGGCGACGAGGAACTTGAGAGTCTCCGTGGTGTCGATCATCATCGCCGTGGTCAGCCAGGCGTCTTCGCACCACGCTCCGGTGGGCGTGAGCACCGATTCGAAACCGCTGGACTCGGCAGCGGCTCCGATCTGGTTCAGATAGCGCAAGGTTGCGGGTCGATCTCCCGCCATGGAACTTCCGTGACCTCCCGCCATGAGATTCCGGGAGTCCCCGTAGGTGGGCAGAAACCAGTGCAGATGCAGAGACACACGACATCCTCGGGTCGACGGCAGGCATGAAACGGAGCTCAGTACATCAGGGCACTCCGGCGTGGAGCGACAGTTGGAATCAGCGTGAGCAGAACCGGTGCGGTGTGGTCGCGAGGATGGTTAGCGTCGCCGGGTTACACACCCCTACAGACGGATCGAGCCCATGACCACGCTGTCCCAGCCCACGCCCGCGCCCGGGATCGAGTCGGATCCGGAGCGCCGTAAACGCCTGCGCACCGTCGTCGCGGCCAGTCTGCTCGGCACTACGGTGGAGTGGTACGACTTCTTCCTCTACGCCACCGCCGCGAGCCTGGTGTTCAACCAGCTTTTCTTCCCCGACCAGAGTTCCTTCGTCGGAACGATGCTCGCGTTCGCCACGTTCGCCGTGGGCTTCCTGGTGCGACCCATCGGCGGCGTCGTCTTCGGCCATATCGGCGACCGCATCGGCCGCAAGAAGACACTCGCGCTCACGATGTTCATCATGGGCATCGCCACGGCCCTGATGGGAATTCTGCCGACCCATGAGCAAGTGGGAGTCCTCGCACCGGTCCTGCTGCTGGTGCTGCGCATCCTGCAGGGTTTCGCCCTGGGCGGCGAATGGGCCGGCGCGGTACTGCTCGCCGTCGAGCACAGTCCGGAAAAGAAGCGGGGCTTGTTCGGGAGCATTCCGCAGGTCGGTCTGGCCCTCGGTCTCGCATTGGGCACCGGGGTCTTCGCTGCGCTGCAGGTCATCTTCGACGACGAGCAGTTCCTGACGTACGGATGGCGCATCGCCTTCCTGCTCAGCCTGGTTCTCGTCGCCGTGGGTTTCGTCGTCCGGCTCAAGGTCGACGAGACACCCGCGTTCCGTGAAGTGCAGGAACTCGCGAAGCGGTCGGCGGCGCCGCTCGTGGACGTCTTCCGTCCCGGTGTGCGACGCGGCACGGTCCTGGGATTGCTGTCGCGGTGGGGTGAAGGCGCCGCGTTCAACACGTGGGGCGTATTCGCGATCGCCTACGCCACCAAGGATTTGAACTTCGAGAAGGTGCCGGTGCTGCTCGTGGTCACCGTGGCCGCGCTCGTGATGGCTGCGCTGCTGCCGCTGTCGGGCGTGTTGGTGGACAGATACGGCGCGAAACGCATCTACATCATCGGGATCGCGGCCTACGGCGTCGCCGTGTTCCCCGCGTTCGGTCTCTTCACAACGAACAACCTGATCTGGTTCGCCGTCGCCATGGTCGTGGTCTTCGGCATCGTCCACGCCCTCTTCTACGGCGCCCAGGGAACTCTGTATGCAAGCCTGTACCCCGCGGAGATCCGGTACACGGGATTGTCGGTGGTCTACCAGTTCTCCGGTATCTACGCGTCCGGCGTCACCCCGATGATCCTGACCGCGCTGATCGCGGTCGGCGGCGGTAGCCCCTGGATCGCATGCGCCTACCTCGTCGGGACGGCCGCGGTCAGCGTGATCGCGACCGCCCTGATCCGTAAGAAGGATCTCTACCTCTGAGCCGGGCTGCGGGCGGGATACCGCACGGCCTACCCGCAGCCGGCTATCCGGTGCCGAGCGGATCGATGGACGCGGCGAGCGCGACGATGACCCCTCCGACGACGAGCAGTGCCCCGACGTCGAAGCCCTTGCTGCGCACCGCGAGTACACCGACCTGACTGTCGTCGAGAACCCACCGCAGCAGCCCCGCAAGGATCGTGGCACCCCCGAAGACGAACGCACCGCGCCGCCACCGGTCTGCGAGAACGAGCGCCACCGCGATCGCGATCACCAGAGTGACGGCAATGAGCGGAAGATTCAGACGTGCGAACCGCAAGGCCCGGCCCATGACTGTGTGCCCGTGCCCGGTCAGCGCGCCGCGAGTTGCTCTGCCCGCTCCACCACGTTGGTGAGCAGGAAGGCGCGGGTGAGCGGTCCGACACCGCCGGGGTTCGGGGAGACGAAACCTGCGACCTCGCGCACATCGTCGGCGACGTCACCGCGGAGCCCGTCCGGCGTGCGCGAGACACCCACATCCAGGACTGCCGCGCCCGGCTTGACCATGTCGGCGGTGACGAGTCCGGGTACACCTGCTGCGGCAATTACGATGTCGGCCCGGCGCACCTCCGCGGCGAGGTCCCGGGTGCCTGTGTGGCACAGAGTGACGGTGGCGTTCTCGCTGCGGCGCGTGAACAGCAGCCCGATCGGGCGGCCGACGGTGACACCGCGGCCGACGACCGTCACGTGCGATCCCGCGATCGGCACGTCGTAGCGCCGCAGGAGGTGCAGGATTCCGCGCGGCGTGCAAGGCAGTGCCGCCTCTTTGCCGAGGACCAGGCGACCGAGATTGATCGGATGCAGCCCGTCGGCGTCCTTGTCTGCGTCGATCCGCTCGAGGGCAGCGTTCTCGTCGAGGTGCCGGGGCAACGGCAACTGCACGATGTACCCGGTGCAGGCCGGATCCGCATTGAGCTCGTCGATCGCCTGCTCGAGCTGTTCCTGCGTGATGTCGGCGGGCAGGTCCTTGCGGATCGACGTGATGCCGACCTTCGCGCAGTCGTTGTGCTTGCCGCGCACGTACGCTGCCGATCCCGGATCGTCGCCGACGAGGATGGTGCCGAGGCCGGGCGTGATGCCCTGCTCCCTCAGCACGGCCACTCGTGCCTTCAGGTCCTCGAAAATCTCGTCGCGGGTCGCTTTGCCGTCCAGGATCGTCGCAGTCACGGTTCCATTGTTCCAGGCGACTGCGCGTCGCGGATCGTCAGCCCGCGTGCGCGGGTCGCGGTCTGCCGATTCCGGTTGCCGTCCGCCGTGTGGGGGCCCGGGGCGGGGTCATCTCATGAGCGGTGACCGGCTTACCCACGGTTGCCGCCTCGGGGCTGTTGCAGCGTGAGCAGGCCCGGCAGAACTCGGGGCGGATACTCCCGGGCGACTCCATTTCCGAACATCCACCGGCACCACCGCGCTGTCGCTTGTCAGCTTGCGCGCCAAGGGGTTGCTGCGCGGCCGACACGGATCAGAACGAAGCCGCAAGATGTTGCTTATGCACAACAACATTCGATGACGGAGCGGGCGCGAAAGGACACACCGACCCCACCACCCCCCCGATACAGCTCGACAGCCTGTCATTCGAACACCCTGGCGTAGAAGACTTTTCACGACCCTGCCGCGACATCGAGACCGCCGGGCCACATCTACCATCGCGAACCTCGCCGAGGCCGATACACAATCAGTAACGGATTGTCGTGTGCGTGCGACAATCCCGTTGACACACAACCGAAAACAGGAGGCACCCCATGGGCTCGGTCGAAATCTTGCAATGGATCGGCGACGGGTACGTCGCAGGAGAGCCGATACAGTCCGCGCTCTTCACCGCTATTGCTTTCCTCGGGATGCCGTTCGCGGTGATCCACCTCCTGCTGGGTGGATCCTTCTAGTCGGCAGCGCATCAGCTCGCCGTCCGGAAACATCCGTCTTCTCCGGGCGACTCGGGAGCCGGTTGCGCTCCGGCCACCATCGGGGCGCGACCTCCCAGGCCCAGGGCGTTTACCGTCGTGGTGCTATCTTTCTTTGGTTATGTTCAGAGTGATGTTCCACGAACCACGCATTCCGCCCAACACCGGCAACGCCATTCGGATGGTTGCCGCGACGGGTGCCGAACTGCATCTCGTGGAGCCACTCGGGTTCGATCTCTCGGAGCCGAAACTGCGGCGTGCCGGTCTCGACTACCACGATCTCGCGTCGGTCACCGTCCATGCCGACCTTGCCTCAGCCTGGGACGCACTCAATCCCGAGCGGGTGTTCGCCTTCACCGCCCACGGCGCGGCGAGCTACGCAGAGATCGAATACAGACCGGGTGACGTGCTGCTCTTCGGGCCGGAGCCGACGGGGCTTGCTGCGGAGGTTCTGTCCGACCCGCACATCACGGCGCAGGTCCGCATTCCCATGCTGCCGGGTCGGCGTTCGTTGAACCTGTCGAACGCGGCCGCGGTGGTCAGCTACGAAGCCTGGCGCCAGAACGGCTTCGAGGGCGCCGTCTGATTCGCTTCCCTCTCGACACGGCAGTGGCCGGGCATCTCCGGGATGCCCGGCCACTGCCGTCGGATCGCGATGATGACTACGCGAGTGCGTCCACAATGCGGTCGACGACGTTGTTCGCGCTGTAGTAGTCGAGGCGGAAGCTGTCGTAACCGAGCGCGTAGACCTTGCCGGTGCGCACCGACGGAATCTCCGCGAGCAGCGGATCGGCTTGCATCGCGTCCGCTGCAGGCTGTTCCGCACTGATGACGAACGTGATGGCTCCGGGCAATGCCCGCGAAAGGTTCTCGACCCCGACCGGCACGACGTCGGCGCGACCCGCCATGATGCCCTTGTCCGCGTTCGCGATGTCGTCGGGCAGCGGCGCGGTGGTCAGGCCGAGCCGGTCGGCGAGCTGCCCCTGGGCGGACACAGCAGTGAAAATCCGGGAATCCTGCGGGGAGTTGTAGGTGAGGATGTTCACCTCGGAGGAGTCCGACAGTGCCGGCGCGATCGCGGCGCGGGCGTCTTGGACTTTGGTGTCGAATTCGGAGATCAGCTCTTCTGCACGCTCCTCCGCACCGACCGCAGTGGCAAGAACCGTGGTCATTTCCTGCCACGACTTGTCGGTGTAGTCGAACACGAGCGTGGGCGCGATCTGCGACAGGACGTCGTATCGCTCCTTGGCAGAATCGGCCCCGCCGGCCGAGACGACGATCAGATCCGGTGCGGCAGCGGTGATCCGCTCGATGTTCGGCTCACCCTGGTACAGGGTTTCGACCCCGCGCTCGTCCGCGACATCGGCCCACTGACTGAACCGGCCCTGCTCGTCGGTGGTATTGCTCGTGGGCTGGGCGCCGGTGCCGATCAGCGGGGCGTCCAGTGCGAGCAGCGATCCGGTGAGGGTGACGCTCGTCGATACGATGCGCTCCGGCGGGGCATCGAGAGTGACAGGGCCGTCGGCGGTGTCGACGGTGCGCGGCCATTCGCCGGACACGGCCGACGGCTGCGACGCCTCTTCTACAACTTCCTCGGACGAACACGCGACGGCTGCGGTGCCGACCGCGAGTACGCCGAGTGCCGCCACGAATCGGGTGACGAACGCTCGGCGACGAGGCATTTTCGGGGACAACGGAATCCTCCTGCATAGCGATAGCGGTACGATACGCACCTTACTGTTAGGTAAGCATGTCCTAAGTAGAGGGGTGCCTGTGCGCGGTGTCGGAGAAGTCGGGTGGGACACCCGCGACGTGGAGCTGCTGGGACGTCGGCTATACCGGGAAGGTGCGCCGCTTATCGATCCCGGTCCTGCCGGCCACGTCACCGCGACGTTCGTCTTCCGGGTTCCCGCCGGTTCCGATATTCGTCACGTCTATCTGGATGCCCACGGCATCACCGATCGCCATAATCCCGAGTCCCAGGCACTGCACCGACTCGGCAACAGCGACCTCTGGACGCTGCCCATGGTGTTGCCCGAAGCGTGGCGGGGAAGCTACGGGTTCCTACCGCGAACCGAGCCGATCACGCGCCCGGCCGTGGGTGAAACCGAGTGGGAATGGTGGCGAGGCGTTCTTGCCGGCCTGGTGACGGACCCTGCCAACCGCCTCCCCACTTTCTCGTTCATGGGCGGCCGGGCCCGCTCGGAAGCCGTGATGCCGAGCGCTCCGCCCCAACTCTGGTGGGATCATTCCGCGGTGCAGGCGCGCGGGACGATGACCGAAGAGTTCCGAACGATAGCCGGGGTGGGACGCCGGATCTGGATCTACGAACCGCCCGGACTTGCCGAACGCGACCGTCCGGTGTTCGTGGTGTTCGACGGCCAGGTTGCGGCAGTAGAGGTTCCCATCGCGCCGGCCTTCGACCGCTTCACCGAACGCGGCGTCCGAGTTCCGCTGGTCGTGATGATCGACAGTATCGATTCCGATGTTCGCTCCCGTGAACTTCCTTGCAGTGCACAGTTTCTCGGCGGCCTGACCGACGAGCTGCTCCCCTACCTGCGAGCGGAGTGGCAGACCACCGGCGACGCGCGTTCCGTCCTCGCGGGCGGCTCGAGCTACGGCGGATTGGCGGCGACCTATGCGGCACTGCAGGCACCGCGGCATTTCGGTGGCGCCGTGAGCTTGTCCGGCTCGTTCTGGTGGCCCCGGCCGGGCATGCCGGGACAACCCGACGCGACAGCCCGGTCCATACAACGGCAACTCGACGACCTCGAGCCGCACGGGTCACGATTCTGGATGCGTGCCGGAGTTCTGGAGCCCCGCTTGATCGAAGAGAATCGCGACGTTCGGCACCTGCTGCACGCAAAAGGGTTCGACGTCGACTACCGCGAATTCTGCGGCGGTCACGACAACGTTCACTGGCGTGACGGGTTGGTCGCGGGAGCCGCAGCACTGCTCGGCACCGCTGCCGCTCACTGAGTGCTGCGGCCCGCGGCCGCTGCCGCTACTCGCCGCTCTCGGTGGGCCTGCCCGAACGCGCCCACCCGTCGGTGCCTGCGGCGACGGACACCGCGTCGATTCCCCGGCCCGCGAGATAGTTGGCGGCCTGGAGGCTGCGTCCACCGACGGCGCAGATCACGTACACGGTCCCGGTCGTGGGAATCTCGTCGACCCGGGCGACGAACTCGCTGAGCGGGATATTGGTGACGCCGGGCACCCGCACCTGGGCGTATTCGTCGCGTTCCCGCACATCGATGACGGGCGCTCCGTCGGCGAGTGCGGTCTCGAAGGCAACCAGGTCGACCTCACGCATCGGTGTGGGTCCTCTCGATCAAGGGTTTCGTCGGGTGCTCCGGACGAGCGTCGCAGGCGCGTGACGAGCCATACGACAGGGAGAATTCCGGGCGCACACGATCGGGAACATCCCCACGGTAGCGCGACCCCGCACGCCACCATCCAGGCACCCGATGCAGACCACCGACAGTCGCGGGTATCACTGAAAGTCGCGCGACTTGCCCGGCATCCGCAGGTCCAGAGGTTCCAGGTGGTCGGCGAGCAGCGTCACCACGCCGTCGGCGTTCTGGAGCCGTCCCCGGACGAGCAACGCCGAGGCGGTATGCGCGAGGGTGCGGTACCGCGCCCACAGCCCGACCGAACACACCACGTTCACCATGCCGGTTTCGTCCTCCAGGTTGAGGAAGGTGACGCCTGCGGCCGTCGCGGGTCGCTGCCGGTGCGTCACCGCCCCTCCGACGAGCACCCTCGTTCCGTCCCGCACGTCGAGCAGTCGCGACGCCGGAACCACGCCGAGCGCGTCGAGCCGTGCACGCAGGAACTGCGTCGGGTAACTGTCCGGGGACACCCCCGTGGCCCAGACATCGGCCGCGGCGAGTTCGAGCGCACTCATGCCCGGCAGTGCCGGCGCCACGGTGGTCGCTCCGACACCGGGCAGGCGCCCCGGGCGCTGGGTGGCAGCGGGGGCAGCAGCCCACAGCGCCTCACGCCGGGTGACGCCGAACCCGCCGAGAGCTCCGGCGGTCGCGAGGGCCTCGGCCTGCGCCGTGGTGAATTCGATCCGCGCGGTGAGGTCCAGGAACGAGGTGTACGGACCGTGTTCCTGTCGTTCGGTAACGATCCGCTCAGCGAGGTCCTCGCCGATGTGCCGCACCGACGCAAGACCCAGCCGCACTTCCTTGCCCGCGTTCTCCACCGTCGCATGCGCGAGGCTCGCACCGATGTCGGGGCCGTGCACGATCACCCCGTGCCGGCGCGCGTCGGCGACGAGTGACTGCGGAGAGTAGAAGCCCATCGGCTGCGCCCGGAGCAGACCCGCGCAGAATGCGGCGGGATGATGCAGTTTGAACCAGGCGGAATAGAAGACGAGCGACGCGAAACTCTGTGAATGACTTTCGGGGAAACCGAAATTCGCGAATGCGTGCAGTTTCTCGTAGATGCCGTCGGCGACGGCGCCGGTGATGCCGTGCAACTCGCGCATCCCGTCGTAGAGGCGGTCGCGCAGGCGCTCCATCTTCTCGGGTGACCGCTTCGATCCCATCGCCCGCCGCAACTGGTCGGCCTCGGCTGCGCTGAATCCGGCCGCATCGACTGCCATCTGCATCAACTGTTCCTGGAACAGCGGGACGCCGAGGGTGCGCTCGAGCGACTTCTCGAGACACGGGTGGTCGTAGGTGACGGGTTCGAGTCCGTTGCGACGGCGAATGTACGGATGCACGGACCCGCCCTGGATGGGTCCCGGCCGGATGAGCGCCACTTCGATGACGAGGTCGTAGAAGTTCCGGGGTTTCAGACGCGGCAGGGTTGCCATCTGCGCGCGCGACTCCACCTGGAACACACCCACCGAGTCGGCGCGACGCAGCATCTCGTACACGCCGTCCTCGGTCAGGTCGAGTTGCGCGAGATCGACCCGGACACCTTCATGTTCGGCGACGAGATCGATCATGTAATGCAGCGCGGAGAGCATTCCCAGTCCGAGTAGGTCGAATTTCACGAGTCCTGCGGCCGCACAATCGTCCTTGTCCCATTGCAGGACGGTGCGGCCCGGCATCCGCGCCCATTCGACAGGGCACACGTCGGAGACGGGCCGGTCGCAGATCACCATGCCGCCCGAATGGATTCCGAGATGCCGTGGCAGGCCTTCGATCTGCTCGGCGAGATCGAGAACGGCGGCGGGGATGTCTGCGTCGGTTTCGACGCTCACTCCCCCCCATCTGCTGATCTGCTTGCTCCACGCATCCTGCTGCCCCTGGGAGTAACCGAGCGCGCGTGCCATGTCGCGAACCGCCGACCTCCCGCGGTAGGTGATGACGTTGGCGACCTGCGCGGCGTGGGTCCGGCCGTATTTCGCATAGACGTGCTGGATTGCTTCTTCGCGCCGATCGGATTCGATGTCGAGGTCGATGTCGGGAGGCCCGTCGCGCTCCGGTGACAGGAACCGTTCGAACAGCAACCGGTTGCGCACGGGATCGACGTTGGTGATGCCGATGGCGTAACAGACAGCAGAGTTGGCAGCCGAACCTCTTCCCTGGCAAAGGATGTCGTTCTCCCTGCAGAACTCGACGATGTCGTGGACGACCAGGAAGTAACCGGGAAAGCCGAGACTGCCGATGATGCCGAGTTCGTGTTCGATCTGCCGGTACGCGTCCCCGTTCTGCTCGACCGGCCCGTACCGGCGGAGTGCGCCGGCGTAGGTGAGGGCGCGCAGCCACGTGAACTCCGTGTGCCCGTCGGGCACGTCGAACGGAGGCAGCTTCGGGGCGATGAGCCGCAGGTCGAAAGCACATTCGCGACCGAGTTCCGCCGCGGTATGCACGGCACCGGGAAAGGCCGTGAACAGCCGGGCCATCTCGGCTCCGGAGCGGAGATGGCCGCCACCGGCGGGAGGGAGGCGACTCGCTGCGTCGTCGAGGCTCTGTCGATCGGATATGGCAGCCATGGCCATGGCGAGTCGCCGGCGCTCCGGCCGGGCGAAGTGTGCGGCGGTACCTGCTACAGACGAAATTCCGTGGCGCTCCGCGAGCCCGAACAGTGCGACATTGCGTTCGTAGTCGTCGGGAGTTCCCTGCCAGGTGAGTTCGACGGTGACGCGGTCGGACCCGAACCGCTCGACGAGATCGAGCAGAGCCGCTTCGGCGGCTCCCGGACCACCGCTGTCGAGGGCACGGCGCACGTGTCCGTTACGGCACCCGGTGAGGATCTGCCAGTGGCCGGCCGCCGCATCGGTGAGCGCGTCGTAGTCGTAACGAGGTTCGTTCTTCTCCCCTCCGACCAGGTGCGCATCGGCGATCTGGCGAGACAACCGGCGATACCCCTCCTGTCCGCGGGCGAGCACCAGCAGATGCGCATCGTCGAGCGTCAACTCCGCACCGAACACCGTCCGCATGTCGAGTTCCCGCGCGGCTTCGGCGAAGCGCACGGCGCCGTACAGGCCGTCGTGGTCGGTGATCGCGAGAGCCTCGAGGCCGAGACGCACCGCTTCTTCGACCAGTTCCTCCGGGGTCGAGGCGCCGTCGAGAAAGCTGAACGCCGAGTGCGTGTGCAGCTCGGCATACGGCACCACCGGGCCGTCGGGCGGCCGGGCCCGACTTTCGTACTCGCCTCGGGCGCGGCTCCACGCCGGGCTGTCGTTGCCGTCACCGGGGTGGACGGGATCGCGACGGGAAGTGCCGGACGGAGGCCGGCCGGAGAGGACACGTTCCATCTCCGACCAGGTCGGTGGGCCGTTTCCCCATCCCATCGGAACACCTCCAGCTGCACGTATTCACCAGAATTATCGCACGTATGTTCGATTCTGGGTACAAGCGCGGTGGTGATGGCGCTCGGGGCAGGCATCTGGGCCCGAGCGCGGCACCGGCTCGAATGCCGGATTCACGGCCGAGGCCCCTATTGAGCCCGAGACTATTGAGCCAGAATGGAGGGAGGCATCGAGGATGTCGACTCTCGTGCGGTTCTCGCCGGGAGCCCCCGGTCCGTGGTCCTCATGCCTTCCCGCAATGCGAAAGAAGGTCCGGACCATGAGAAGGCATCGCTTCATAGTCACAGCCGCCCTCGTTGCTCTCGTACCCCTGGTTTCCTGCGACAACGACCGAACCGAGTCATCCGCCACTCCCCCGACCACCGGCGCGAGCGTCAGCCGAATCGAACAGGCATCGGTCCCCGGCGTCGACCTCCCCACCGTCCCGATCGGTGACACCGTCACCGTGTCCGTGGAGGTGGTCGGATCCACCGAAGGGGTCATCGGCACCGCGGACGTGACCGTGTCCAACTTCGCACCACTCCCCCACCCGCGAATCGAGAAGTATCCCCCGCACCCCACCGCCCTCGATCACCTCGGCTACACCGTGCTCGTCGAGATCGAAACCCGGGCCGGCGAGTTTCCGTACAATGCCTTGTACTTCTCGCTGCGCACACCCGGCGGAGCCATCTACGTCGCCTCCACACCCGGCCTCGACGACGACCTCGGGTCCGGAACCCTGCGCACGGGCGAAAGCCGCTGCGGAAGCCTCCTGTTCGAGATTCCGCCCGGAGCCGACCCCGCCGAGGTCGTACTCGTCGATACCGACGACTCCACCCCTGTCGCATCCTGGACACTCGACTAGGCCCGTGTTTCGATCGATCGCATGGGGGATTGTCGAATTCGTTGATTTCGATCCGGTACCGCGGCATACCGTTCATGTCGGTGGTGGACGACGAGGGACGAGTGAAAACATCGGTGGCGCACGGCAAACCGCCGTGCGCCACCGGCTGCCACCGACTACCGCAGGTCGTCGAGGGCGGTGATGCGCTCCTCGATCCACGAGCGCATGGCTTCGACGCTGCCCTGTAACGACTCGGCGGTCAGTCCGTCGGACGTGGAGACAGACGCGGACACCTCGTCGAGAATCTCGAGAGCGCGGCCGCTGCCGTAGATCTGCTCGTGCAGCTGCCGGTAGGCGTCCTCGTACATCGCGGTGAAGGCCTCGGATTCGAGGAACCGGGTTTTGAGGGTATTGCCGATCTGCGGTGGGGCCTGCCCTCCGCCCGGCATACCCTCGGGTGTTTCGCCCTGTATCCCTGGCATTCCCTCTGGGCCGCCGCCCGGCAATCGCGGCATGCCCTGAGGGAACCCGCCCGGTCCGCCGCCCGCTCCGCCGTCGGGTGCGGTTGCCGGGGCAGAGTCGGCGCCGCCGCTCATGGCCCCCTGCCCCATCCCGGGGCCGCCAGGGCCGCCGGGGCCGCCGGGGCCCATTCCACCCGGCCCCATCGACACGCTGTCGTGCGGACCAAGGGTGGCGTCGCCCTGCATGGCAAGGTTCAGATCCCAGGAGATCACCGACAATTTCTCGGTGTCGAGGTCGTACCAGAGGTAGTAGTTCTGTCCCGGGCCTGCCATGTCGTCTCCGTTGACGAGCAGGTTCTGGGTGGCCAGATAGCGGGCGAACGAGTCGACGTCCACCCACTCACCGAGCCGCGCGGCGAATTCTTCGTCGCTCGCCGAATCCAACCATCTCGAGAAGTTGATGAGCGGCTGCAGGTTTCCGGTGCCCACGGCGTTGATCTGCTTGAACTGGCCGGAGTAGGACGACTGGTCGTCGCCGACGTATTCCAACCGTGAGGAAGCATCCGCCTTGTAGAGATAGCCGTTCGAGTCGAACAGGCTGTTGGCGTAGGTGTCGTCGGGATGTTCGAGCACCAAACGGGTGGTGGTTGCGCTGTCGTTGACCGAATACACGGTGTACGCATAGCGCTGGGTGGGCTGATCGGTCTCAGCGGTGAGCGATAGGGCCATCGCCTCGTTGAGCACCGGCGAGCCGGGCCGCACCGACAACTCGGTCATGCCTTGATAGGCACGTCCCTCGGCGTTCTCATCGAAGCTGATCAGCAGTGGCAGCGACGTCGGATCCTCCGGATCCGCCTGAGAAATCGTCCCGCCCATACCGGGCGGTCCCTGCGCCGGATCGAATCCTTCGGGCAGCTCGATACCCTCGGGCGCCATCTCCGCGAAATCGGTTCCACGGACCCCCGTGAGCGTGGAATTGCCTTTCAACCGGACAGAGGCGTCCTCGATACGGATGCCGTCGATGACCACATCGGCGTTCACCCACTTCTTGTCCCCGGACTTCCGGAAAGTGGAGATCATGTCGTCGTACTCGGCATCGCTGATCGCGATGGACAATTCGTGGGTGACGGAGGTATCGAACAAGTCGACCGTTCCGGTGATGTTCTCGGTGATTTCCGAGGCGATGATCGAGGCGTCGCCGGTGATGTACGGGCGGACCCTCGTAGCGCCGAACACCGATGCCACGATCACAACGAACGCGATGAGTGCGACGGGCAGTTTCCAGTGCTGCCGCAGCGATTTCGGTATCCGGTGCCGCATGCGGCGCCGGGGTGGGATGGGGGTGCTCACTACAGGTCGGTCTGGTCGTATCCGGTCAGCACGGTCACCCGCTGACCGGTGTTCACCGCACTCAGCGCGGAAACGAGTTCGCCGGCGGACAGGCCCTTCTTCATCTGCGCCGTGTAATACAGCTCGGTCAAGGCGCCCGAGCGCACGGATTCTGTGGAGACGAGCTCGTACTCACTGCAGTGCTTGATGAGCACGTCCTCGACCATCGCCGTGTATTCCGGCGCCGGCGGCACCTGGACCTTGACAACCTGTCGGCTGACGTCGAGCTTGAACCAATTGAACTTGTTCATGATCAACAAGACAAGGCAGATCGCGATGGTCGCGGCGATCGCGAGCAGATAGAAGCGGGTACCGGTGGTCATTCCGACGGCCATCACCAGGAAGATGAACCCGACATCACGGGTTTCCTTGATGGCATTGCGGAATCGGATAACCGACAGAGCGCCGACGAGAGCAAAGGCCCGGGCGATGTTCGAGCCGACCACCAGCATGATCAGGGCGATGATCATGCCGCACAGCACGAGCGTCTGCACGTAGGACTGGCTGTAGGAGACGTTCTTGTGGGTGTAGCGGTAAACCCAGGCGATCACGCTCGAGAGGACGAACGACAACGTCAGTGACACCACGATGTCGAAGACCGTGAACGTGCCGCTGAGGTCTTGGAAATCCAAATTCATGACGATCCTGTTTCGGAAGAGGGATGAAGCGATCGCCGCCGCAGGTGTCGGGGGCAATCGGGACGCCCGGCATCGATGCCGGGCGACAGGAAGAGAATGCGTGCCAGGTCAGCGCATCGGGGTCTAGGAGACCGGAATCGGTGTGATGGCCAACAGGTCGTCCGCGACCTTGGCATCGAATCCTTTCGGCAACACCAACTCCGGCGCACCGACACGCGAGCGTGGCGCGAGCCCGAACGCTTCGACCGACTGGCAATATTTCGACACCCGGATCACCGACATGTCGAGTCGGGCCGTGAGATCGGTTACCCAGTAGGGCACCCGCTCGTTCGCCTTGAGTTCGACGATGGCGAGCTTGGGCGGAATGATGAATCGGTTTTCTGCGCCCGAGGCGAAGTGGAAGTCCCGGTCGCGGCCGTGCACCTTGTGATCGATCGTCACCCGCAAACCCAGGTCGGCGCCGCGTCCGACGAACGCCTCACGCAGATAACCGGTGGTCACGATCGGCCGCAGATCCAGGTTGCCGATCAACATGGAGACCTCGTTCACGAAGGGTCGTTGCGAGTCGTCGCAGTCGATCTCCTCGCGCCCGTTGAGCCACCGCTGCGCGAGACCGTACGGCATGGCGGTGCGCCGTTTCTGCGTGACCCGATTGACCCGCTGCTTGATCTCGACCTGCACCGAGGTGTCGTCGGTGCACTCGGCAGGGTTGCCGTACAGGCGCAATCGCACCTTGCGCCGGAACTTCAGGCCCTCGATCTTCTCCCAGTAGAAGCGCAGATCGGGAGTGTCGTAATACAGCGAGGTCACCGGATACCCGCCGTGCGGCGAGTACGGATCGGTGTCCATGCGGGCGGCGAGTTCGCGCCGCAACTCGGGAACCTTGAACTCGTCGACGAAGTACTTGATCTCGTAACGGTTGAACGCGTGCAACTTGCTCGCGGTCTGCTGATAACCGGCAGGTTCGGTCGGGACGTCTTCCGCCCGCTGCCGGTCCGGCGCCGACCGGTCACGGAATCGGTCGAACATACCCATTGCTTCCGCCTTTCTCGGTCACCAGTGCTGTACGCGCAATGTTCACCCCCACAGCACACACCGGACGCCTCGAGGAAACTTGGAGGTTACCTGGCAATCGGCTGTCAATCGCGCAGGTACTCGGCGACGAGCAACTCACCTGCCACGGCCAATTCCGGCACCTCGGCCGACTCGGGCTCGGCTTCGGGGAATTTGCCGTCACCGAACGCCACCGGTCAACGATCTGTGCAGGTGGATCGATTTGTCCGGAAGATGCCCGACCGCACTGCAAATCCGATAAGAGAGAAAAGTTCCGGACGGAGCGTCAACGATCAGGAAGCGTGGAAACAGAGCACCATCGACGTAATTCCCAGCCCTGAGCTGGGGTGCACGGCTCACCTGCAACCAAGGGGTTGCCGATAGACGAATCGGGGTGCAACCATGGGGTTGCACCCCGCTCGCATCGAACGAGGAGACGTCATGACCGACGAGCTCGACCGCATCGAACGACAGATCGCCATCGACGCACCGGCCGCGCGGGTCTGGGAGCTCGTAGCCGAACCCGGGTGGTACATCAACGACCACACGATCACCGAACACCGACTCGAACGCGACGGCGACCTCACCGTCGTTCACGATCCCGTCCACGGCGCCTTCCTGTTCCGCACGGTCGCACTGGATAAACCGCACTACGCGGCGTTCCGCTGGTTGGCCGACAGCACCGACCCCGACAGCCCGTCCACGCTCGTCGAGTTCCGGGTCGATGCCGTCTCCGACTCCTCCACCGTCCTGCACGTGACGGAAACCGGATTCGAGTCCCTTCCCGGCGACGCCGCCGAGCGTCGCGCGAAGTACGAGGGAAACGTCGAGGGGTGGACCATCGAACTCGATCTCGCACGACAGCACCTGGAAAGCGGGCAAATCGTTGCCGCACAGTGAAATAGGAAGGTTCGACGACGGCGGTTCCGGCGCGGCCGCAGCAACCGGCCCGACCCGCGTATTCGCCGCACTCGCGGACGATACGAGGTGGCAACTGTTGCAACGACTCGCCCGCTCCCCGGCGTCCGCGTCAGGTCTGGCGGGGGAATTCACGGTCTCGCGTCAAGCGATCGCCAAGCATTTGTCGATACTGGAGGACTGCGGTCTGGTGACGTCCGAACGTGTCGGCCGCGAACTCCGTTTCTCCGCAGCCGGTTCCCGGCTGAGCGCGGTGGGCAGGGCCCTGGAAGCGGTGGGCTCGGGATGGGACCGACGGCTCGACGCCATCAAGAAGGCTGCGGAGCGCTCCCCGTGAGAGTGGAATGCTGTCCGACGGTCGAAGACCTGCGCGACTCGCGAGCTCAGTAGCCTGCCGACGGATCGACGCGCGCGACGAGGTCCTCCCCCGCGACGAACCGCCGAACGTTCTCACGAAGAGTGGGCGCGAATGCCGCCGTGAGCCCGCTCCGGGTGTTCGCAACGTGCGGGGTGATTACGCAATTGTCGAAGTGCCACAACGGATGTCCGTCCGGAAGCGGTTCCGGCTCCGTCACGTCGAGCACCGCGCCGGCGATCGCCCCCGCACGCAACGCATCTACCAGCGCATCGGTGTCGACGAGGTTGCCGCGGGCCACGTTCACCAGCCACGCCGTATCCGGCATGGCATCGAACGCCGCAGCGTCGACCAGCCGGTCGGTGTCGGCGGTCGCGGGCGCCGCAACGACGAAGTGGTCGGCCATGGTCCACACGTCCGAGGTGCGGTGTGCCGGCAACGTCACCGACGCTCCGTCGACCGGACGTCCGGAACGGGTGACGGCGACGACCTCCACCCCGAAGGCACGGAGTCTGGGAATCATCGCCCGGCCGATTCCCCCGCATCCCACGATCGCCACGGTCGATCCGTGCAGCGGGCGGACGAGGGGGTCGATATGATCTTTGCTCCACCGGTTGGCCGCGACGGCGGTGTGGAACTGCCGTAAGCCGACCAGCAGGGCTCCGACCGCATACTCGGCCACGTTGTCGGCATAGACCCCTGACGCGTTCGTCCACACCCTGGTGCGGTCGATCAGGCCGGCACGGAAGAACGGTTCGATGCCCGCGTAGGCGAGTTGCACCCAGCGCACCCGTTCCGGCAGGGCAGGGAAGTCCTCCGCGCCGCCGTACCAGACGACGGCGTCGGCGTCGTCGAGCGACGACACCGTGGCGCCACCGTCGGTGATCGCCGCAGCGAGGTAGTCGTCGTGGTCCGGGCCGAGATGAATTCGCATGTCGAAAACCCTAGTGCCGCCGCGGGAAAACGGAAGGCTACACCTGCGCAGGGGGTTGATCTTCGGGGTTCTCCCCGAGGGCAAGATCGGGTACCACACCGGAGGTGCCGCGTCGTGTCGCGGACGAGCATGATGAGTATGAAACTTCTGGTGCGGCTGATCGTGGCGGCACTCGCCCTCGTCCTGGTGGCGGTTGCGACCGGTGCCTCCGTCGTGGCCTACGCATGGAACACCGCCGACGTCGACACCCTCGGCCGGGTCGACTTCGACCGGCCGCTGCAGATCCCTCCGCTGGAGACCGGCACCGTAACCGCCGACGGCACCCGAGTGTTCGATCTGGAACTGCAGAGCGGCACGACCGATCTCGGCCACGGTCCGGGGACTCGGACGTGGGGTTTCAACGGGTCCTACCTCGGCCCGACCCTGCGTGCGGCGCGCGGAGAGAAGGTCCGTGTCGATGTCACCAATCACCTCGGTGAAACCAGCACCGTGCACTGGCACGGCATGCATCTGCCCGCGGCGATGGACGGCGGCCCGCACCAGACCGTCGACGCCGGAGAGACATGGTCGCCGAACTGGACCGTAGATCAGCCCGCTGCCTCCCTCTGGTACCACCCGCACCTCCACGGCAGCACCGCGCAGCACGTGTACAGGGGTCTGGCGGGGATGTTCCTCCTCGACGATCCGGCCGCTGCGACCACGCCCGCCGGCCGGGCGCTACCCCGTGAGTACGGCGTCGACGACATCCCGCTCATCGTCCAGGACAAGCAGTTCGACGGTGACCAACTCGATGCGGGCGCCGGTACATTCTCGAATGTCGGGACACTCGGCGACGAGATCCTGGTCAACGGCACTCCGCGGCCGTACCTCGACGTCACGACGGAGGCCGTCCGGTTGCGACTGCTCAACGCGTCGAACGCGCGCGTGTTCGACTTCTCGCTGGAGTCCGGCATGCAGTTCGACCTCGTCGGCAGCGATGGTGGCCTCCTCGAACACCCCACGCCCGTGAGCAGCGTCCAACTCTCTCCCGGCGAACGCGCCGAAATAGTCGTGCGCCCGCGGCCCGGCACCCGGGACGTTCTGCGCAGCACGCCGCCCGATCTCGATGTGGATTTCTTCCAGAAACGCTTCTCCGGTGGAGACGACAGCTTCGACATTCTGGAACTGCGCACGTCCACCGTCCTCGAAAGCTCCGCGGCGCTACCGGAACGCCTCACCACGTTCGAGGATCTCGGCGAGCCCAGCACCGTGCGCCGGATCGATCTGAACGGGACGAACATGATCAACGGCCGGGAGATGGACATGAGCCGCATCGACGACGTCGTCCCGGCAGGCTCGACCGAGTTGTGGGAGGTGCGGAACGGGAGCGGCACCCACCACAACTTCCATATCCATGATGTTCAGTTCGAGGTCGTCGACGCGACGGGTACACGAGAGGACGGCGCCCTCCTCGCCGGACGCAAGGACACCGTATTCGTGCCTCCGAACACCACGGTGCGGCTTCTCGTGCGGTTCGGCGATCACAGCGACCCCGCGATGCCGTACATGTACCACTGTCACCTGCTGCGACACGAGGACGACGGGATGATGGGACAGTTCGTCGTGGTCGGTCCGGACGATGCAGCCCGTGTGGATGGCGTCACCGATCACGCATCCCCGGGTGGGCACGGCACGCACGGCGGATAACCAGCGGAAATATCCGGGGAATACATCCTGGGGTGGCTGTGTTGGAACCGTGTGGATCGGCGCGTCAGTACGCCCCGGAGCCAGTATGAATGGCCTTCGTGGAATACCGTCCGGCTGGAGCCACGTTGCGCGAGACGCCGTGAGGCATCGGGCGCGTCGGTCCGCCTCTCTTTCTTCGCGCTCCCGCGCTGCGACGCCGGTGGATTGCGCTCCCATTTCCGTTATGACCGGTATCGCTGTGGCGGCCGATTCTCCCGCCAGTACAGTTGCCGTTCGGTAACCGAGGCAACCGAAACGGGAGTGTGCATGAACCGCTGGGCCGACATCGTGGTGACCAGAAGTCGGTGGGTTCTCGCCGCGGTCCTGTTGGTGGTCCTGGCTGCCGGAATCTGGGGAGTGGGGGTATTCGGAAAACTCTCCGGCACCGGCTACTACGTGGCGGGTAGCGAATCCATGCAGGCCCAGAAGATCATCTACGACACCTTCGGTCCGCAGACCGCAGACATCATCGCGATGTACACCGCTCCCGACGGCCAGACCATCGACGACATCCGAGACGACGTCGAGCAGACCCTCGGGCAGTTCTCCGACGAGGTGACGGTCACTTCCATCTCGACGTACTGGACGGCACCGCCGCCGATGAACCAGCTGCTGGTCTCCACAGATCAGCGCAGTGTCGCGGCCTCGATCATCCTGGGAGAGGACTCGGGGGTCACGAACGCTACTTTCCCGGCGGTCCTCGAGATGCTCGAGGTTCCCGGGGTCGATTCGCAATTCGCCGGTGGAACCGTCGTCGGAGTGGAATTCACCGGAACCCTCGAACACGACCTGATCGTCTCGGAGGCGATCGCGATCCCGGTGACACTCCTCCTGCTGGTGTTCATCTTCGGCGGGGTGGTCGCCGCAGCGGTGCCGGTGTTCGTCGGTGTCCTGGCGATCTTCTCTTCGCTCGCGACGCTGCGATTGCTCACGATGTTCACCGACGTGTCCTCGTACGCGCTGAACATCACCTCGTTGATCGGGCTCGGCCTCGCGATCGACTACGGCCTGTTCATCGTCAGTAGATTCCGCGAAGAACTCAACGCCGGAGCCGAGGTCATCGCCGCGACGAAGCGCACCATGTTCACTGCGGGGCGCACGGTGATGTTCTCTGCGGCCCTGCTGATCTGCGCATTCGCGGGCATGCTCGTCTTCCCGCAGTCGGTGCTGCGGTCGCTCGGCCTGGGCGCGATGGCGTCCGTGTTCAGCGCTGCCCTGCTGTCCCTGACCGCTGTGCCGGCCGTGCTCGCACTGCTCGGTCACCGAATCAACGCCTGGACCTGGGACAGGGAGGCGTCCGCTCGCAGCGAGGCCCGCGCCGTGCGCTTCTGGGGTCGTGTCGTGCGAAACGTGATGCGGCGACCGGCGACCATCGCGATCGTCATCACCGCCGGGCTGCTCGTGCTTGCCACACCGGTCTTCAAGGCCGGGTTCGGCGAGATCGAGTACACCGCACTCCCGGAGGACAGTCCCGCACGCGCCGCGACGCAGAAACTGCTCGACGACTTCTCCAGCAGCGGGAACGGCGCCACCCTGGTGGTGCGAGGCGACAACGGGCAGACACCGTCGGCCGAGGCGGTCCGTGAGGTGTCGCGCGCGGCGACCGCCCTCGACGGCATCGAGCAGACCGTCACCGTGGGTTCGGAGGGTGACGTCGCGGTGCTGCAAGCGCTGTACGGGCAGGGAGTCGACGGCACTCCCCGGGCGAGTGCCATCACCGACGAACTGCGAGCCGTCCCCGAACCCGCCGGAACGGAGGTGCTCGTCGGTGGCGGACGCGCGCTCGTCGACGACGCCAATGCCGCGATCGCCGACGCTCTGCCGTGGATGATCGCGATCATGGTGGCCTCGACGCTGGTGCTGTTGTTCCTTGCGTTCGGCTCCGTGGTGCTGCCGGTCAAGGCGGTCCTGATGGCCGGATTGAGCCTGGCAGCCACGTTCGGCGTGCTGACATGGGTGTTCCAGCTCGGGCACGGCGCATCGTGGATCGGTGTCGTACCGAATGCGCTCGAGCCGACATTCGTCGTCCTGATCCTGGCGGTCGTGTTCGGTCTCTCCACGGACTACGAGGTGTTCCTCATGTCCCGAATGGTCGAGGCCCGCGCGGCGGGTGCCACCACGGTCGAAGCCGTGGAATACGGCACCGCGCGGACCGGCCGGGTCGTCACTGCGGCCGCCCTGCTGCTGATCGTGGTGACCGGTGCGTTCACGATCTCCGGTCTGTCGATCATGCGGTTCCTGGGCATCGGCATGATCATTGCGCTGATCATCGACGCGACGATCATCCGGATGCTTCTGGTGCCGTCGCTGGTGAAGCTGATGGGTGAGGCGAACTGGTGGGCGCCGGCATGGATGAAGCGGATTCACGAGAAGGTCGGGCTGGGCCACTAGGACGCGACCTCGGTTTTCCGGCCCGCAATACTTACCTCAGAGTAAGTTCTCGGGCATGGCAACTTACCTGGTCACGGGTGGAACAGGATTTCTCGGTCGGCAGGTCCTCGCCCGGCTGCTCGCCACCCGGCCCGACGCCGAAGTGCATGTGCTGGTGCGGCGGGGCTCCGTCGCCAAGTTCGAAGCGCTCGCCGACTCGCTGCCCGGTGGCGCGCGATTGCACGCCCTGGTCGGAGACCTGACGGCGAGCGACCTCGGTCTCGAACCGGAGACGATCCCACAGGCCGATCACATCCTGCACCTCGGCGCGATCTACGACCTGACCGCCGGTGACGAGCAGGCCGCCACCAATGTCGACGGCACCCACGCCGTGATCGCGCTGGCACGGCAACTCGACGCGACCCTGCATCATGTCTCGTCGATCGCGATCGCCGGCGACCACCGCGGGACCTTCACCGAGAACGACTTCGACCTCGGGCAGCACTTCCCGACGCCGTACCACCGCACCAAG
Source organism: Rhodococcus sp. NPDC058639 (assembly GCF_042717545.1). Classification (NCBI taxonomy): domain Bacteria; kingdom Bacillati; phylum Actinomycetota; class Actinomycetes; order Mycobacteriales; family Nocardiaceae; genus Rhodococcus; species Rhodococcus sp. NPDC058639. The sequence goes on along the minus strand of NZ_JBHXRF010000006.1, from coordinate 91,566 downwards.
TTCGAGGCCGAGAAGGCGGTGCGCCATAGCGACATCCGCTGGCGCACGTACCGCCCGTCCGCGATCGTCGGCGATTCCGTCACCGGTGCCATCGACAAGATCGACGGTCCGTACTTCTTCTTCCCCGCGCTGGCACGACTCGGAGCGCTGCCCTCCGGGTTGCCCCTCGTCGTACCCGATCTGGGCGACACCAACTTGGTGCCGGTGGACTATGTCGCCGCTGCGATCGTCGAACTCGTGCACCGCCCGCACCTCGACGGCCGGGTCTTCCACCTCGTCGCTCCCCGGCCACAACCGCTGCGAGAAGTATTCGCCGCGTTCGCTTCCGCAGCGGGAGCCCCGCTTCCGGTCGCCACCGTTCCCGGCGGTTTCGTGCGCACGCTCCTGTCGTCGACCGCTCTGCCCGGTCTCGATGCCGCCCGCCGTTTCGCACTGAACCGTCTCGGCATCCCACCGGTGATGCTCGACCATCTCGCACTCCCGACCGTGTTCGACGACACGCGAACCCGGGAAGTGTTGCGCGACAGCGGTATCACAGTTCCGGATCTCTCGACGTATGCACCGGCGCTCTGGCGGTACTGGGCCGAGAATCTGGATCCGAACCGCGCGCGACGCGGTGACGGGCCCGGACCGCTTGCCGACCGGAATGTAGTCATCACCGGCGCCTCCTCGGGGATCGGACGAGCCGCCGCACTCGCAGTCGCGCAGGAGGGGGCGCGGGTGATTCTCCTGGCTCGCCGCGAAGAGGAACTCGACGCCGTCGTGGCGCAGATCCGTGCCGGAGGCGGGCGGGGCCACGCCTACCCCTGCGATCTCACCGACCCCGACTCCGTCGAACTCACCGTCACGACCATCCTCACCGACCACGGGCACGTCGACATGCTCGTCAACAATGCCGGTCGATCGATCCGGCGCGGGCTGTACGACTCGACGGACCGAATGCATGATTTCGAGCGAACCATGGCGGTCAACTATTTCGGCGCCGTGCGTCTGGTGCTCGCGCTCCTTCCGCAGATGCGCCGGCGGCGCTTCGGACACATCGTGAACATCACCAGCGCGGGTGTGCCCGCCCGCACCCCACGGTTCGCGGCCTACCTGGCCTCCAAATCAGCCCTCGAAGCATTCGCGGAGGTCGCCGCGGGAGAAACCCTGAGCGACGGAATCACCTTCACCACCGTCCGGATGCCGCTCGTGCGCACACCGATGATCACACCGACCGACGAGTACACCGACGCACCGGCGGCGAGCCCGGAGACCGCGGCGGCGATGATCGTGCGTGCTCTCGTCGAGCGGCCCACTCGCATCGACGTCCCGGTGGGCACGCTCGCCGAGTTCGGCAGCCTGTTCGCACCGTCGACCGCCAATCGCGTCCGGTCCCGGCTCCACCACACATCGCCGGATTCCGGTGTGGCGCGAGGCGAAACCGAGCATCGTCGGGGGAAGCCGCCGATTCTTTTCAGCGTGCTTCCGGCCATGACCGGAGGCACGGCCTTGCGCCGTATCGGACGACTCGTTCCAGGCGTGCACTGGTAGGCGTTCCGAAACAACCGTGTTCGCGCCCTCGGCTGCATATGCGGTCACCCGCGGTCGAGTGCTCCGACCGGTGTCACCCTGGTGGCCACCACCGGATACACCGGCTTGGGTGCGGCTCCACAGCTCGCAGGCCGCGGCGGCAGGTCACGTTTCTCGACGTCCACCCGCCAGGCCCGCCCGTCACCGTGATGCACGACCGGCACCGTGCCGTCATCGACGGTGAACTCGTCGAGGTGGTCGGTGCCGGTGAGCGTGCGCACCGCGATCTCTGCCACCTGCCCCGGCGCGTCCCACGTGCTGCGTCCACGAAGGCCCGGGAGGTATACCCGGCCGGCTGTCGCGGCGCGCACTGCGTCTGCGCTCTGTGCGGCATCGAGGCGGCCGTAGGTATAGCCGGTGGGCAGGAGAATCATCGACGGGGCGAAGCGATGCCCTCCGGTGTGGGAGCACTCCCACACCGCGTCACCGAATTCGGCGGCGAGCGCCGCAGCGACCGGGCGGCCCAGCACCGCGCAGCATTGATCCCGCTTGCCGTGGGCGCAGACGAGCACGACCGGTTCGCCGACCGGAGTGCCGAGGCCGGGGGAAGGCCCGGCCACCACCTGCGGCACGATGTCGAGCAGTTCTGCCGGGTGTGTGATCTCGAGGCGCTCGCACCACGTAGCGCCCGGTTCGGTGCGTGCGAGCAGAACCGTCCGGGTCGTACGCACCACGTCGCGGCCTGGCCGGCGGATGAACATGAACCGGACCCCCGCCGCATCTGCGCGAGCCGAGAGCTCGGCAGCGAGTCCCGCGCCGAGTGCCGTGCCGTCGAGAACGTCCCGCCCCCAGCCCGAGGGAAACTCCAGGCACACGTACCCGAGCGCCGTTGCGGCGGTGCCGGGCAACGGCTCGTCGAGAGCGGACAGCGCGGAGCAGGTTGTCGCAGCGATCGTCACCGGTTCATTGTCGCCGCTCGGCTCACTCATGGAATCGGCGCCCTGGCGAGTTTCCCCGGTCAGCGTCGGTTTCCTCGTACCCGCCGCAGTCCGGCTCTCCCCCACACCCGCAGGAAACCTTGCGTCAGGTAGCCCAAGCAACCGAGCGCCAGCACCCATTTGGTCAGGCTGATCGTCGTCGCGGCGCGAACGGTGGTGTCGTCGATGCGACTGCGATGGTCGAGCAGGTACAGCCCGGCAATGTTCTCTGCGTAATCCCCGGCCGCAGCGATCACAGGCGCGGCAGCGAGAAGCCTGCGCGTTCGGGGTGTCAACGGGCGGTGGTGGTCGAGGGCACGGGCGCCGTCCCGGAGCGCGATGGCGAACGTCAACGGATGCACCATGTCCCAGTAGTAGTGCTGCCGGTACCGACTGATCTCGTCCGGACCCAGGTTGTCGAGGATCTTCCGATACTTGTCCGCCGAGAAGGTGGCCTGAATCGTGCCGACGGTAAGTGCGGTGGGGCCGAGGACGCGGCCCATGTTTGCCTGGGACGCCAGGAACAACAGCGACGATCCGATGAGCCGACGATCCGATTCGGTCAGTGCCATGTCCATGATGGTAGCGCCCACTTCCCCGGTGTCGGATTTGTGCGTTATGGTGTCCGCGCTACCGAACGTCTGGGGGGACGATGGCGGATACGATCAGGGCCGATATCGACGAATTATTCTCTTTGTCAACGACTTTCCAAGGAATTGCAGGTCGTATCGCCCGTATCGACACCCGTGCGATCTCGGCGGGGTCCGCCGAGGGATTCCCGGGCGGTGCTGCGATCGTCGAGGCACTCGCAGCAGTCGAGTCCGCGTCGCGACGCTCGGTCTCACTCCTCGCCGACCATGCCTGGTCGACGTCCGACACCATCGACCGGGTCGCCGCGGACTACGAGAACACCGACGAGTACTTCGCCGCCGGATTGGCGCGGGCAGTTCCCGAGTGATCCCCACGATCACCGATGTCCGCAACTGGAAGCCCGCCGTCCTCCACGACAGAGCACAAGCCGTCGACAGGGTTGTCGCACACCTCGACGACGAGCGTGGCGCTCTGACGGACACCGCACGCACGCTGTGGCAGTCCTGGCAAGGACATGCAGCAGACGCGGCGGAGAAACACCTGGACAGGGAACGTCGCTCCGTCGTGGCCGCCGTCGAGCATCTGCGACACGTCGGGGACCAACTCCGCCGCGCCGATACCGCGCTCACCTGGTCGGTTCTGGCGGTGCGCAATGCGATCGCGAACGCCGAACGGGCAGGTTTCACTGTCGACGACAGCGGCGTGAAACCCGGCCGCCACGCGGACGACTCGGCCGCTGCAACCTCGGCCGCTGCAACCTCGGCCGCGGCCGCCGAGCACGCCGAGGCGATCCGACGCGCACTGGCCACCCTCGGAGAATTGGACGATCACTACGCAAACATCCTCCGAGGGGTTGTTGCGGATCTCGCCGCGAGCACTCCGAAACCTGCGCCGCTCTCCCCCGACGAGGCGGTCCGCGACCGGGCCATCTTCGACGACGGAAAACTCGACGGCGACGAGGTCGGGCGATTGCTGGCCAACCTGACCGCTGCCGGCCTCGACACGAACTCCCTCGCCGATCTTGCGGCGGGCAGACAGGTCACACACCTGCCCGCCGGGGCCATCCGATACCTCGAAGAGTTGTATCACCGGGGTGGAGTCGAACAATTTCTTCTCTTGCAGAACGCGCTCGACGAGGACGGCAGCCCACAGGCTGTTGCGGCGGGGCGGGCGCTGAGCGCGGGAATCCTCACCCTGTCGAACGAGAGCATCGTCGACGACGACGGACACAGCGGCGCCTGGGACAGGCTTCCGCCGGACGTACGCGCCCTCGTGCAGTTGAATCCGGCCGACTCCGCACCGGCGACTCTCGACGACTACCTGCGCTCGCTCTCGCCGTTCGAGCGATCCCGACTCGAAGCCGATCCAGGCGCGGCCGCCCGCGCGCACGCCGAGATGCTGCGCGATCCGGGTAACCACTACGCCCAGCGCCTCGGCGTCCAAAACGAGTTCTGGGGACGCGTAGCCGACTCCGACGGTATCCCCGGCACTCGGCTCGGAGTCGAACTCGTCGAATCCGCAGCGACACAGGTGGGCCTCTCCGACTCCACGGGCCGTTCGGCGATCGCCTCCGCGTCGTACGCCTTCCCGAACGGACTCGGCGAAGCCATGCTCGACGTCGGCACCCGGAACAACGAAACCAACGCGCGCATCCTCACCGGCGACCTCGACGGCGACGGCAGTCCCGAGACTCGACGCGACGCCGTCCTCACGCCGTTGTTCGTCCACGAGTGGAACGACGACGGCGCGTCGCTCGGCCGGTTGACATCATGGATGACGGAGGAGAGCCTCACCGTGCACGGCGAGACCGGCTCGCTCGACACGGAGCGCCGCGACCGCGCGGATCGAGCGGCTCTCGGACTGGCGCAATACCTTTCGCACGGCGAGAACTACTCACGTTTCATGGACATGAGGGGGCCCGACACCTCGAACCTCGGCGAGGTGAATCCTGCGCTGCTGCATGCGACAAGCCAGGGCCTCGTCGGGTACATCCCCCATCTCGCAGGCATCGACACCGACAGCCGCGAGTGGGGTTACCGTGCAGCAGAATCCAGTGACGCCGGCGACAAGCGTTTCGCCCATGCGCAGCGTGTGTTCGCCCTCATGTCGACGGGAACCGACGCGAACACCACTTTCATGGGAGGTGCCCTCGCGTTCCACGAGACCTACGATCGCGTGTTCGTCCGCAGCCTCCTCGAGCCCGACAAGTGGGGTGAGATATCCCCCGACACGGCGGCCGCCGGAAATGCGGCCCACATCCAGGCTCTGGTCGACACCGGTATCTACGGCGCGGCCGTCGAACAGTCGCGCGACCAGGAGAACATCGCGAACACGGTTGCCGAACGCCGCAACCAGGCTTACGACACCGGCTACACCATGATGCGCAACGCGGTCGCGTCGTTCGTTCCCGCCAACTTCACGGTCGGCATGACCATGGACATGCTCAACCCGAGTGTTCGCGACACCTTCACGATTCCGGAATCACCGGCGGGAAATTTCGCGTTCACCATGAACGAGGCGCAGCTGACTGCGGAAAACGATGTCCGGATCGCACGCTTGCTGCTCGGCACTAACTGGGAACCCGAGAGCCCAAGCGGGATCAGCGCTCTGACCGACGCAGGCATATTGGCGGACGACGGCAGGCTCTCGACTAATCCTGATCCGCTCTCGACGCGAAGCTCTCAGAAGGTGCACACGCTCATTGGATACGCCGTGGAGAACGAGTTCGGATCTGACTATCTCAATCGTTACACCGACGAATACCAGCGGAGCTACCACGACGTCGCTCCCACCGTTCACTTCACTTCGAACTGAGACGATGCGCCAAACAACAGCGATACTCGCCGCGGCCTTCCTAACACTCTCGGCGGGGTGCGGCACGCCGACAGAACACATCGACAACGCGCGTGTTGCCGAACCAACACCCCACGAGTGGGTCGCTATCGACGACGTTTCCGTCCGCTGGACCGCAGTTCCGGGCATCGAGCTGGACGCCCCCGAACTCCTCGTTGCACGGGCGTTCGGAGAATCCGAACTGTTCTACGAAATCACCGGCCGGCTCGAATCGACCTATGAAGGATTCGCCGAGGCAGTGCCATATCTTCTCAACAACGGCGGACGCACCTACCCTCGCATCGGGACGGTGAACAATCACGTCTTCGAGGTGCGTCCACTCCCCGATAGATTCGGACGCCCGTCGTATCGCGTGGCCTATTGCACCGACGAAACCGATACAGCCGTACCCACAGGTGACGCGTGGAAAACGAGCAGCTACGCACTCAGCCATCCCCGCGTTCTCGCCATCACCCGCACCGGTTGGAATGCTCCGGCTCCTCAGGTGAATACCGCGGTCCGTACGTCCCATCCATCCTGGAATGTCTTCGAGGGCTGGGAGATACGTCTCGGAACGAGTGTGGGGAATGACTTCTTCTCTCTCAGCAAACCCGAGGATCAAGCACTGAATGACTACTGCATCCTGGACCATCCGACAAGCAATGGAAGGTTCCCCCGCGAGCATCCTCTCGAGGCTCCTCCCGTTGCCCAGCCTTCCGTCCCCGGATGGCCCCAGCGCGTCGATGGTCCCTGACAAGCAAAGCCCACAACGCGGCACCACCAGTGATTTCACCTCTTCGAACTGAGACGATGCGTCAGACAACAGGAATACTCGCCGCGACCATGCTGATTCTCTCGGTAGGGTGCGGCACGCCCACAAAACATGTCGACAGCGCGCCTGTGGCCGAAACACCACCCTACGAATGGGTCCCTATCGAGGACATCTCGATCCGTTGGACCGCAGTTCCGGGCGTGGACCTGGACTCCCCTGAAGTCCTGGTGGCACGGGCTTTCGGAGATTCTGAACTGTTCTACGAAATCACCGGCCAGTACGAATCGGCGTATGAAGGCTTTCCCGAGGCAGCTCCCTATCTCGACAACGGTGGACGCACCTACCCTCGCACCGGGACGGTGAACAATCACGTCTTCGAGGTGCGTCCACTCCCCGATAGATTCGGACGCCCGTCGTATCGCGTCGCCTATTGCACCGACGAAACCGACACAGCCATACCCACAGGTGACGCGTGGAAAGCGAACGGCGCGAGCAATCGATATACCTACATCCTCGCCATTACCCGCACGGGATGGAATACCCCAGTCCCTCGTGTGGACCGCGCGGTCCGCACTCGACATCCGTCGTGGAATGTCTTCGAGGGCTGGGAGATACGCCTCAGAACGCGTTGGGAAAATGACTTCTTCTCCGGTTACGATCCCGAAGATCGCGCGCTTCTCGACTACTGCGATGACGAGCATCCGCCCAGCAACGGAAATTTCCGCTACGGCGATATTCTCGACGCTCCCCCCGCTGTCCAACCTTCCGTTCCCGGATGGCCTCAGCGCGTCGGTGGTCCGTGAAACGGATTGCGGGATCAGATGTCGTAATCCACAACGACCGGTGCGTGGTCACTCATCCGTCGATCCTCCGCGGGTTCCCGGTCGGTGCCCGCAGCGACGGCGGTTCGAGCCAGGCCCGGGGTCGCAAGGTGGTAGTCGATCCGCCATCCGACATCGCGCGTGAACGATCCGGGGATCCACGACCACCACGAGTATGGGCCGTCGACACCCGGGTAGTGCCGACGGACGACGTCGACGAGGGTGCGCGGCGAGAGCAACGAATCAAGCCATTCACGCTCCTCGGGGAGGAATCCCTCGGCCTGATTGCTGCGCCGCCAGTTCCGGACGTCGTACCGCGTGTGTGCGATGTTGAGGTCGCCCATCAACAGCAGTTCTCTGCCCTGCGCGCGGGCCGCGCGGCGCGACCGCCCCAGTTGCCGTGCGAATGCGTCGAGAAAACGCATCTTGCGTGCGTACCGGACCCCGCCGTCCGGTTCGTCCCGCATGCGGCCCGGCTTCTGCAGGTGCGCCGGGACGCCACCTTTCGGCAGATACAGCGACGCGACAGTGATCGGCGCATCCGCGAGATCGACCTCGATGTAGCGACCTTCGTCCGCGAATTCTTTCAGTCCGCGCGCCAACGGCACTCGCTCGAGGGTGATCAGGTCGCTGTGATCTTCACCGGGCGTCCGCACCAGTGCCGTACCGCTCCACGTGCGCACCGCAGCGGGAGGATGCATCGTCAGGATCCCCACACCGTTGCGGCCCGGGAGTACACCCTCTTCGTAACTGAAGTGGTACTTGCCGAACACTCCGGGCGGAACCGCCGCAGCAGGAGCACGCACCTCTTGCAGTGCGACCACGTCGGGCTGGCGCTCGAGGAGCCACTCTTCGAATCCACGTCGCTGCGCCGCACGGATTCCGTTGATATTGAAGGTCGCGATACGCACGGAGTACCAGTGTAGGGACCGAAGGTCAGTCCATGAGGAACGGCAGGACCGCGGCCGCGAAATCTCCGGCGCGATCGCGATGGATGCTGTGACCGCACCCGATCTCCCGCACCGTTCCGTCCGGTAGCGACGACAGCGCCGCAGCGAGCAGCTTCGGGTCGACCATACTGCCGCGGCGGACGCCACGCAGCAACAGGGTCGAAGATCGGATGTGTGAAAGTTGTTCCCACCACGAAGGATTCGGGGTGTGGAACTGGCTCACCACCGTCTCGGTCATCGACCGATCGAAAGTGAAGACGGCGCGGGGATTGAGGATCATGCTGCTGGTCGCATGCCACAGTTCGGCGGGCGTCGGACGGCCGGCGGGAATCTGCGGAACCGGATCACCCGCTCTCAAGGGCAGCGGGGCTTCCTCGAGTACCAGGCGCCGGATGAGCTCCGGGTGCCGCTGTGCGATCAACGAGCCGGTATGTCCTCCGAGTGAGTGGCCGACCAGGTCGATCGTGTCGAATCCGAGATGGGTGCACAAGCCCGCGACATCGGCGGCGAAATCGTCGAACCGGTACGACTCGGCGCGACCGCTACGGCCGTGGCCCCGCAGGTCGACGGCAACGACACGCCTCCCCGCCTTTGCCAGAACCCGAGAGAAACGCGCCCACGTGCGACCGTCACCGCCGAGTCCGTGCACCAGCACGACCGGCACCGGGTGCGCGCGACCGGACGGCGCGGCCTCGCGGTACGAAACCACGACACCGTTCGGTTCGGCCGTACGCACGAGACTGTCCACGACCGCCGAGCCTACTCAGTCGTAGACGCCCTCGACCCGCCAGCCGTCCGCGCCGTAGAGGACGAGCAGCGCACGAGAGCCGTCGAGGAGCACCTGGAGCCGGGCGACGTGCCGAGCCGACGCCGGATCCCACCAGTACTCGTCCACCGGCCACGGGCCCGCCCATCCCATCACCGTCCAGCTGCGACTTCCCCATTGCAACCGGGCCGGCCGCCCGTCGAGCACACCCCGCTCCGTGACGGTCACCGGCGCACCGGACTCGTCGTCCAGGACCACGACGGGCGGTTCGTGCAGGACCATGGCGGGAGCGGGCGGGGGAAGCCGGCCGGGCCAGGGAGCGCTCGGATCGGACGCCGGAACCGCTTCGTCCCCCACGGGCACGAGGACGACGCGCTCACCCGGTCCGCGACCACCGCTGAGCACCCCCACCTGCACCGCATCGCCGCCGAGAAGCCCCTGGACGCGGACCAGCGCTCGTCGGGCCCGTTCGTCCTCGTCTCCTACCCCACCCCACAATCCCAATTGCAACGCACCCGACGCCACCACTTCCACCGGTTCCAGACGCAGCATCACGATCCCCGCGGTGGGGCGGGAAACGCTGCGGCCGGTGAGCCATCCGTCGAGTTGCCAGCGCACCCGATCGGCGGTTCCGTCCGGAGTCAGCGGTTCGGCGCAGCGCCAGGTACGGGAGTGCTCCTCGCCGTTCCCGGTGCGAGCGGCGACAAGCAATCGCGTGCACGCCACCCCCGCCGCGGCAAGGCGGTCATGCAGTAGCCCGGCCAGCGTGCGACCGGCGAACGCGGCCGCGTCCACCCGATCGATCGGCGGATCGCACGGATATTCCACCACCAGGTCGGGAGGGATCGCCCGGCCCGACGGCGGGCGTTCCGGCACGCCTCGCGCACTCCGGTGCGCGGCGACCGCATCGGAACCGAACCTGGAGGCCACCTCGGCCGGGGTCAATGCGGCGAACGTTCCGATCGTGCGCATCCCCAGCCGACGCAGCAGGTCCACCGTTTCCGTACGCTCGGGAGCTGCCAGTGACGGTTCCACCGCCAGTTCCGAAATGGGTAGGGGCGCCAGGAATCCGGCACCGGTACCGACGGGAACGAGGGTGCCGCGCCGGGCTGCGAGCACCGCGGTGGAGAGCTCGTCGGCGATGCCGACCTGGCACTCGACTCCGACTGCGGCAACGGCGTCGACCAGGCTTTCCGCTGCCGCCTCCTCCGAGCCGAACCATCGGACGACACCGCGGGCAGCCAGCACCACCAGACCGGGGCGCAGCACCTCCACCCCCGGGGCGGCCGCATCGATCGCGGACACCACCGACTCGAACCGGATTGCATCACGGTCGGGGTCCGACTGTGCCACATACAGTTCCGGGCATCGTGCTTGTGCTTCCCGACGGCGCAGGCCGCGTCGTACCCCCGCGGCGCGTGCGGTAGCAGAACATGCAATCACCCGATTGGCAGCGACCACCGCGATCGGGGTGGTCGCGGGTAGTTCTGCGGACGCCGCGGCCGCCACCGCCGGCCAGTCCGGGCACCACACCGCCACCACCCGAGCCGGAGCTTCCGCGGGCACGTTCATTGCGCCACCCGCCCGGCACCGCCACCGATGCGACGGGGTTCGCCGGGCTCCCACAGCACTCTGCTGCGTTCGGCGCACACATCGATCTGGGTGGTGCGCGGAGGAAACGCCCGCCCGTGCGCCCGTACCGACAGCCGCGTTCCGCACAGCCTCCCGAGGCCGGGCCCGTCCACTCCGTCATAGCCACTGACCTGTGCCTCGAGCCGGACCTGTGCTCCCTCCCACCGCCCGTCGGTGACGATCAGGACAGCCCCTTTGCTCCGGGCCCTGGCCACGACAGCACGTGCCCGGGTCGGCGGGACGGAGGCACCGCCCAGTCCGAGGACGACGAGATCCATCCCATCGAGAAGCACCGCCGCGACCTCGACGGGGTCGGGCCCGGGATCCGGAACCATCGCGAGGCGTTGCAGATGCGCCCCCATTTCTGCCGCAGCGAGCAACCCCAGCCGCCGCTGACCGATCACCGCGGCGTGTCCGCCGGAGGAGGTCACAGATGCCAGCACCCCCAGCAACAGTGAGGCCGCACCGGAAACCGAGACGACGGTGCCGCGGACGAGACCACCGTGCGGCAGCAACTCGGCGAGCGGCCCGGGTACCGGAAGTACTCCACGGGACGGGACCTCGGCAGGCTCCGCCACCGGGGTCGGTCGGGAGACCTCACCCCGCGAGGGGACGGCGGCGATCCGTCGTCGCAACGCCTCTATCTGTTGCGCGCGCTCCAGGCCCGCTTCTTCGTCACCGATCGGAAATTCGGCTACCTCGCCCACTATGCACCCCTGTCATCCGCCTGCCGCGTTGCACACGACCGGCCGACCACGGGGAAGACGTGGCCCAGCGCGAATTCGTATTCGAACATTCATTCGAACCATTTCAGTAGACCCGATGCGCTCGCTCGCCGTCAAGTGAGCGACCGGCCACACCTCGCAGTCTCGCCTCCGGCGTCCCCGACCCCATCGATTACCCTTGGCAAGGTGGTCGATCAGGACAGAGCAGGACGAGTCGTCGGCCCGGACCACTTGGTGGCCGGGCGGTATCGACTCGATTCCAAGCTCGGCGGCGGCGGCATGGGAGCCGTCTGGCTCGCCCACGACACCAGACTCGGCCGCAATGTGGCTGTCAAGCAGGTGATCTCCACCGCCGACCTCGACCACGCCGAAGCCGAGGAGATCCGCCGCCGGGCACTACGCGAAGGCCGGGTCGCGGCCCAGCTCACGCACGAACACGCCATCTCCATGTACGACGTGGCTCTGCATTACGGTGAGCCCTGGCTCGTCATGGAGCATCTGCCCTCTCGGAGCCTGGCGCAGGTGATGAATGCTGTCGACACGCTGCCGCCGTACATCGTGGCCCAGATCGGGGCGAACGTCGCCGACGCTCTCACGGCCGCACACGCAGCCGGTATCGTTCACCGCGACGTCAAGCCCGGCAACATCCTGATCGCCGAGCGGGGCGAGATCTCCGGCGTCGTGAAGATCAGCGACTTCGGCATCGCGCGGGTCAAGGGCGACAACGACCCGGCGGGCGTGATCATCGGAACGCCCGCATATTTTGCCCCCGAGGTCGCACGAGGCAACGACCCGACCGAAGCCAGTGACGTCTTCTCACTCGGCGCGACTCTCTACACCGCCATCGAGGGGCAGCCGCCGTTCGGTTTCGAGGCCGACTCGATCGCTCTGCTGCACCGGGTTGCTCGCGCCGAGATCATCATGCCCACGAACACGGGCCCCCTCACCGACATCCTCCTGTCGATGCTCGAGCCGGACCCTGCCCGTCGGCCGACGATGGCCCAGGCACGCGACCTGCTCGCCGCGGTGACGCTCGGTCCCGGAGGCACGGCCGCACAACTCCGCGGACGTCCCATCCTGTCGGAGGACGGGACCGTTCCCTCCTGGGCGCAGCGCGCCACCCCTCTCGCGGAGCCTCTCCGCGGTCGCGGGTCGTTCGTCGACCGGCCACTCGGCGAGATACCGCCCGGGCACAAGACACAGGGACCGTCGTCGAGCAAGCGAAATTCGCACCCTTCGGGTCTGCTGGACCGCCTCCTTCCGAACGGCCCGGTATCCGACTCACTGCAGGACAAGGTCGTCGCCTACGCACCGCTCGCGATGGCAGCCATGGTCGCGCTGCTGGTCGCAGCGCTCGTGGCAGCCCTCGTCATCAGCTTTCTCGTGAACTGACACCTCCCGATCCGCACGGGCCGCATCTGCGGTCCGAATTCGGCCGACAGTGTCGGATGTGTATGTGACGATCCGGCTCCCACCGAACAGCCAGAGGGAGCAGACCATGAGCACTCCACCAGCGGATCCGACGATGACAGCAATTACCGACGCCGTGACTCTGGCTCGCGCGGGACGCACCTCCGACGCTCGTGTTTCGCTCGAAGAACTGTGGGCCGAGATCGGCCCCGGAGGCGACCCGCTCCATCGCTGTACCCTCGCCCACTATCTGGCCGACCTGTACGACGACGCGGCAGCCTCACTGGAATGGGACATCAGGGCACTGGCCGCCGCCGACGATATGGACGATCGACGCGTCCGAGAACACCACGAGTCCCTCCGCATCCGCGGCTTCTACCCGTCTCTACATCTCAACCTCGCCGACGACTACCGGCGCCTCGGCGACTTCGACTCTGCTGCCGGTCATCTCGCGGCCGCCCGGGAATACGCCGATGCACTCGCCGACGACGGCTACGGAGCGGGGGTCCTCGGCGGAATCGACAACGTGGCCGCAGCGATCGCCGCGAGGAATACGGAACGCCTGGCGACACACTGAGGGCCGGTCAGTCGATGCGGCGCCGGTGTGCCCATCGCGTCAGCGCATTGCGATTGGACTGCTGGGTCTTGCGAAGCACGTTCGACGCGTGGGTTTCGACCGTCTTCACCGAGATCACCAATTCTTCGGCGATCTCGCGGTAGGTGTAACCGCGGGCGAGCAACCGCAGCACTTCGAGTTCCCGCGGGGTCAGGGAATCCAATTCGGGATCGAGCGGGGGTTCCGGCGCGGACGACCTGCCGGTGAACGAGTCGAGCACGAAACCCGCAAGCCGTGGGCTGAATACCGCGTCCCCGCCTGCCACCCGGCGTACCGCGTCGGCGAGGTCGGGTCCCGAGATGGTCTTGGTGACGTATCCGCGCGCGCCGGCGCGGATGACGGCGATGACATCTTCGGCTGCGTCCGACACGCTCAGCGCGAGACACACCGGACCGTCGGTGATGCGGTTGAGCACGGCAACTCCACCACCGTCGGGCATGTGCACGTCGAGAAGAACGACGTCGGGCCGCGAAGCGGCGATACCCGCCACGGCCTCACCGACACCGCCGGCTTCCCCGACGATCTCCATGTCGAACTCGCGCCCCAACTCGGTGCGGACACCCGACCGGAACACCGCGTGGTCGTCGACCAGGAAGACGCGGAAACGGCGGACCTGCTCGGAAACCTCGGACGCTGTCACCGGGGTCGAAATCACTGCGTCTGCTCCTCGGGGTGGGGGTCGGGCACCTCCCACTCTAAGGTCGTCTCCTCACTCTGCTCGCGTCCGGCGCGCGGCATGTGGATGCGGATTTCGGTGCCTTTGCCCGGATTCGACTTCACGACCGTCCGTCCGCCGCGGCGTTCGATACGAGTCCGGATCGAACGGGCAAGTCCCTGGCGATCTTCGGGCACCGAATCGGGATCGAATCCCACGCCGCGGTCGCGGACGAACACACTGATCTGGTCGGGTTCGACTTCCGCGAACAGATCGACGTTGTCCACCTGCGCGTGCTTGGCAGCGTTGACGAGTGCTTCACGCGTGGCGCCGAGAACGGCAGTGACGGCTTCGGGTGACATGTCGTCGTCCGGTGCCACGTCGCCGACGATGACGGGCACGACCGACACTCCGTGCTGATCCTCGACCTCGCCCGCGATCGTCCGCAGTGCTTCTGCGAGGGAGGTTCGCGGCGACTCGTCCCCACCGAACAGCCAGCGCCGTAGTTCGCGTTCCTGACTGCGCGCGAGCCGAAGGACTTCCTGCTGATCGGCAGCCTGCTTCTGGATGAGGGCGAGGGTCTGCAATACCGAATCGTGCAGGTGCGACGCGATTTCTTCGCGCTCCTCGTTCCGGACGCGCGCAGCCCGCTCGGATTCGAGCGCCCGCCACATCCGGATCCACAGCGGCACGGAGAGCAACGCGGCACCGATCAGGGTGACCACGACCGCCAGGAGCGACGACCGCAGTGCCGCCACGTCGACCTGGGCGAGGACGATCACTCCCAGTCCCGTCACCACCAGCGTGAGACCACCGAGGACGCGGGCCCACGTGAGCACCGTCGGTCGGGCCGGCAGACCGAAGACGGACCTCGGTCCTTCCGCGTCGAATTCTCGCCACACGAGGGCCGCACCCACCGCGACCACCAGGACCGGGGTGATGACCGAGGCCGCTCCCCCGCTGAAAAGCCACGACAGGCCGACAGCGAGGGCAATTCCCATGACCGCCAGCCCCACCGCGCGGCGACGCTCCCCCGGCTCGGGACGGGCACTGTCCGATCCCGGCGGCACGAACATCCACAACATTCCGTATGCGACGATGCCGACGCCGCCGAGAGCGGCCAGGACCGTGAACGCGACCCGCACCTTCGTGACGTCGATTCCGAGGTGATCTGCCAGTCCACCGGCGACGCCGCCCACGACACGTCCGCCCACCCGTCGCTCGAGGCGCGGGACGGGGAGGGGTGATCCGGCTACAGGCTGCACATATCGATACTGACACGGTTGCACCCTCTACGGCATCGGGGACGGACCCTGATGTCGGACTCTTCCGCGGCGCCGGAAATCAGGGTTTCTCCCCGATGTGCCCGATGCTGCTTCACGACAGGATGGTGGCATGACCACGAGGAGCTTCCCCGAGCAACTGTCGGATATGTGGCGCACCCGCCCGGTGCGCCTGCCGGAACAGGGACATGTCGCCGGTGTGTGCACGGGGATCGGAATGCGCTACGGCGTCGACCCGGTGCTCATCCGTGTCGCCTTCACCGTATCGGCGATCTTCGGTGGCGCCGGAATCGTGCTGTACCTGGCAGCGTGGGTGTTGTTCACGCGCCGCGGCGATCAGGTGTCGCCACTCGAATCCCTGATGGGACGAGGGAACAGTTCGGATTCGTCCACCAAGGTGATCGTCATCCTGGTGGCCCTCGCGATCGCGGCGAGCGCTGTAGGCCCGGTCGGAGCCGGCTTCGGAGGTTCCGGATTCATCGGTACGTTCCTGATGCTCGGCGGCTGGTGGTTGCTCTACCAGCGCCAACCGGAACCTCCGGCGGGATTCCCCCTTCCGGAAGGAGGATTCACGGCAGACCCGTCCGCATCTCCGGAGCAGCCCTTCCAGCAGGGCATCTTCTCGCACGGAATGTTCATGCACCAGATGTTCACGCGGAACGCGTTCACGCAGACGGCCACCTCGACGCCGCCCCCCAGCGGACCGGCCCCCGGCGACCCCGGCTATCTGACAGGCACGCCGGAGTCGACGGCCGGCACGACGCAGGAGGGAACCACGCCGATGAGCATGCCGTCCGGCACCCCGAACCTTCGCAAGGAACCGGACCCCGGAGCGCCGACGAAGGACTCCTCGCCGGCTGCGTCGGGCCCGCCGGCATGGGATCCCCTCGGCGTCGCGCCGTTCGCGTGGGATCTTCCCGAACCGGCACCTGCCCGTGATCTCGTTCCCACCGGAAAGAGGCGCTCGCGGCTGACCACTACCGTTCTCGGACTTGCGGTGCTCGCTGCGGCAGCCGCGGGAGCGGTCGCCGTGGCCGGCGATGTCGCGTGGATGACACCGGCCAGGGTCGGCGCGATCGCACTCGCCGTCATCGGCGCCGGCATGCTCGTGGGTGCGTTCCTGCACCGCGGCCACGGTCTGCTGGTCGTCACCGGGCCGTTGCTCGGTTTCGTGGTGCTGGCCTCGATCGTCGGTCCGATGGATCATTCGAATTGGGGGGATCGCGACTGGGCACCGACCTCGGCGGCAGAACTCCAGCCCGCCTACGCGTCCCATTTCGGTCAGATGAACCTGGATTTGCGGAACCTCGAGCTCACCGAGGACTACACGGTCGCGGTCGACGGCAGCTTCGGGAACGTCGAGGTGCTCCTGCCCGAGAACCTCGATGTCCGCACGACGTGTTCGGTCGACGCCGGCAAGATCACGCAATGCCCCGAGCCCGGCCTCGACGGAGGGCGTGACGGCGAGAAGGGGCCGGTCCTGACCTTGGACGCGGCTGTCGACTTCGGAAACCTGGAGGTGCGTCGTGGCTGAGTACGACACCGCATTCGATACCGGATCCGCGCAGGAAGGACAGCCCCGGCCCGGCCGGCGCGGCCCCTCGATCCTGCTTCTGATCTCCGGCGTCGTCGCGCTCCTGGTCAGCGCGTGGGCACTCGTCGGACCGTTCTCCGTGGATTTCCTCGCCACGTTCGACGGGGGATGGATTCTGGTCGGGGTAGCCGTCGTCATCGGGGCCGTGCTGGTGTTCCTCCCGAACAGGCGCTCCAAGTAGACGCGACACCGGCGGCTCCACCGGTCTCAGGCCTGGGCGCGGGAGGAGTCGTCCGGGTCGGAGTGCCGGCGAGTCAGGCGCAGACGCGCGATACGGCGACCGTCGAGTTCGGTGACGGTCAGCCGGTTCCCGTCGAGAGCGAGGCTCTCGCCCACCTGCGGCAGATGCTCCAGTCGGTACAGGACATAGCCGGCGACCGTGTCGTACGGGCCTTCGGGTAGCGCGATACCGGTCTGCCGAGCGAAGTCCTCGACGTGCAGCAATCCGTCGATGTCTTCGCGCAGCGCGCGGAGGTGTCCCGTGCCCGAGGTGTCTGTACCCGGCGCACCGTCGACGGGATCGAACTCGTCACCGATCTCGCCGACGATCTCCTCCACGATGTCCTCGACCGTGACGATGCCTGCGGTGCCGCCGTATTCGTCGACGACCAAGGCTATCTGCGCATTGCCCCGTCGCATCACCGTCAGAGCGGCAAGTGCCGGCTTCGATCCCGGCAACGCCACGATGGGCCGACACAGGTCGGCGACCGTGCCGTCGGGCCGATCGATCAGCAGCAGATCGCGCAGATGCACGAACCCGACCACATGATCGGCAGTGTCGGCGATGACGGGGTATCTCGTATGGCCCAGTCCGAGCGCGAGGGCGCGAGCGTCGGGAATCGTGGTGTCGGCGCGCAGGAAATCGACCTCCGTTCGTGGCCGCATCACCTCCCCCAGGTTCCGGGAGCCTACGTCGAACACCTCGGTGAACACGCTGCGTTCGTCTTCGGAAAGCGCCTCGAGACCGACGAGCATGTCGCGCAGTTCCTCGTGCGTGATCTGCTCGTTCTTGAGTGACGGGTCGGAACCGAGAAGGCGCACCAGCGCATCGGTCGAGACCGAGAGCAGCCAGATGACCGGCCGCATGACGGTGGCGAACCGGTCGAGGGCCGGTGCCGTGGCCAGCGCCATCCCCGTAGACCGCTGCAACGCGATGCGTTTGGGTACCAGTTCGCCGAGAACCAGTGACAGGTAGGCGATCACCAGGGTGGTGCCGATCAGGGCGACAGCATCGGCTGCCGCGGGCCCGAGACCCCATCCCCGCAGTGTCGGTGCGAGATCGGGTGCGAGGGTCGACGCTCCGAAGGCGGCGGAGAAGAACCCGGCAACCGTGACGCCGATCTGGACGGCCGACAGAAATCGGTTCGGATCACGCGCGAGTGCGGCGGTGCGGCGACCCCGTCCCCCGCGACGCGCCAACTCCCGAATCTGGCTCTCACGCAACGACACCAGAGCCATCTCGGTAGCGGCGAACACCCCGCCCACGAGAACGAAGACCAGCACCGCCCCCACGTTGACGAGCGTGCCGCCCGTCACGCCGGTGACCCGGTGCCGGTGCGGCGGGACTGAGAGCTCAGGCCGTGGTCCATGTTCCGCGCTCCTCGCCGGTGACCTCTCAGTCTAGGCGGAGGGGACGGCGTCCCGAAGCAGGTCGAGGGTCCTCGACCTGCCCGCGGCGTCCTACGAGTTCGGGGAACTCACTCCCATTCGATGGTTCCCGGCGGCTTGCTCGTCACGTCGAGCACGACGCGGTTCACCTCGGCTACCTCGTTCGTGATGCGCGTGGAGATGCGCTCGAGGGTCTCGTACGGCAGTCGCGTCCAGTCTGCGGTCATGGCGTCTTCGCTCGAGACCGGGCGCAGGACAATGGGGTGGCCGTAGGTGCGGCCGTCACCCTGCACGCCCACGCTCCGCACGTCGGCGAGCAGCACGACCGGGCACTGCCAGATCTGGCCGTCGAGCCCGGCAGAGGTGAGTTCCTCGCGCGCGATGGAGTCGGCACGACGAAGAATTTCGAGTCGCTCGCGGGTGACCTCACCGATGATGCGGATACCGAGGCCCGGGCCGGGGAACGGCTGGCGGCCGACGATCTCCTCGGGCAGTCCGAGCTGACGTCCCACCGCGCGCACTTCGTCCTTGAACAGCAGGCGCAGCGGTTCGACGAGTGCGAACTGGAGATCTTCCGGGAGGCCACCGACGTTGTGGTGGCTCTTGATGTTGGCAGTACCGGAGCCGCCGCCCGACTCGACCACGTCGGGATACAGCGTGCCCTGCACGAGGAACTCGACGGTCTCGCCCTTCTCGGCGCCCTCGCCGAGCACCTCGGACACCGCGCCTTCGAAACTGCGGATGAATTCGCGGCCGATGATCTTGCGCTTGGTCTCGGGGTCGGTGACACCGGAGAGCTCCCGGAGGAAGGTCTCCGACGCGTCCACGGTGACGAGCCGGGCGCCGGTGGCGGCGACGAAGTCCTTCTCCACCTGCTGACGCTCACCCTCCCGCATCAGACCGTGGTCGACGAAAACACAGGTCAGGCGGTCACCGATCGCGCGCTGCACGAGCGCCGCCGCGACTGCCGAGTCCACGCCGCCGGACAGCCCGCAGATCGCGCGTCCGTCACCGACCTGTGCGCGAACCTGCTCGATGAGGGATTCGGCGATATTGGCTGCCGTCCAGCTGCCGGGAATGCCCGCGATGTCGTGCAGGAAGCGGCTCAGGACCTGCTGACCGTGCGGTGAGTGCAGGACCTCGGGGTGGTACTGGACGCCGGCAAGTCGCCGGGCGCGATCCTCGAAGGCTGCGACCGGGGCACCGGCGCTCGTCGCGGTGACCTCGAAGCCCTCGGGGGCGACGGTGACGCCGTCACCATGGCTCATCCATACCGGTTGCGTCGCGGGCAGACCGTCGTGCAGAACGCCGCCGGAGACCTCGAGCTCGGTCCGGCCGTACTCACGGGCACCGGTGTGCCCGACGGTGCCGCCGAGGGCCTGGGCCATCGCCTGGAAGCCGTAGCAGATGCCGAACACCGGGACGCCGAGATCGAAGAGCTTCGGGTCGAGTGTGGGTGCGCCGTCTTCGTAGACGCTGGAGGGACCACCGGAGAGCACCACTGCGAGCGGATTCTTCGCTGCGATCTCGTCTACGGCGGTGGTGTGAGGCACGACCTCCGAGTACACGTTCGCCTCACGGACGCGCCGTGCGATCAGCTGCGCGTACTGGGCTCCGAAGTCGACGACGAGGACCGGCCTGGACTGCTGGGTTTGCGACACCAGAACAGTCTAAGCGGCCGCGCCGGGTGCCCCCGACGCGGCCGGACCGGTGGAAGATCAGGCAGCCCCCGCCGAACCTGTGATCCCGACGATGGGCAGGTGGAGCGCCCCGGGGGCACCCTCGGGGACCACGGGGTTCTTCGGTGCGATCGGCTGCAGCCTGCGGTAGGCCTCGCCCTGGGCAGGGCGCTGGTCCTGCTCACCCTTGTTCGGCCAGAGTGCCGCGGCACGTTCGGCCTGCGCTGCGATGGTGAGCGACGGGTTCACCCCGAGGTTCGCCGACACTGCAGATCCGTCCGCGACGCTGAGGGTGGGATAGCCGTGCACCCGCTGGTACGGGTCGATCACGCCGTGCTCGGGATCCGTTCCGATGACTGCCCCGCCGAGGAAGTGTGCGGTGAGCGGAATGTTGAAGATCTCACCCCACGTGCCCCCGGCAACTCCGTCGATCTTCTCCGCGATGCGGCGGGTCGCCTCGTTTCCGGCAGGAATCCAGGTGGGGTTGGGCTGCCCGTGGCCCTGCTTGCTGGTGACCTTCCGGCTGCCGAAAAGCCCCTTCTTCGTGTAGGTCGTGATCGAGTTGTCGAGGTTCTGCATGACGAGCGCGATGATCGTCCGCTCGCTCCAGTTCCGCACCGACAACATCCGCAGCATCTTGCGCGGATTCTTCGCCACCTGACCCAGGAACTTCATCCAGCGCGGGGTGGGCCCGTCACCGTCGGTCATCAGAGTCTGCAGCAACCCCATCGCGTTCGAGCCCTTGCCGTAACGCACGGGCTCGATGTGGGTGTCGGGCGTGGGATGGAACGACGACGTGATCGCGACCCCCTGCGTGATGTCCAGGTCGGGATGTACCTCGTACATGCCCGCTCCGACGATCGATTCGGAGTTGGTGCGGGTCAGTTCGCCCACGCGATCGGACAGCGCGGGCAGCGCACCGGTGTCCTTGAGATGGTGCAGCAGGTGCTGGGTGCCCCACGTACCGGCAGCGAGCACGACGTGCGAGGCCGTGTAGGTACGGCGGCCCTTGCGCACCCACGCACCGGTGCGTTCGGTGATCACGTCCCACGTGCCGTCGCCGGCCTCACGGAGATCGGTGACGGTGGTCAGCGGAATGATCTCGGCTCCTGCGCTTTCCGCGAGCCCGAGATAGTTCTTGACGAGGGTGTTCTTCGCGCCGTGACGGCAACCCGTCATGCACTCGCCACATTCGATGCAGCCGGCGCGATCGGGTCCGGCGCCACCGAAGTACGGGTCGGGCACGGTGCGCCCCGCTTCACCGAAGTACACCCCCACCGGAGTCTGGACGAACGTCTCACCGACGCCCATCTCGTCCGCGACCTCCTTGACGATCTTGTCCGCCGCGGTCATCCGGGTGTACTGCACGACACCGAGCATCCGCTGTGCCTGCTCGTAGAACGGGCTCAGCTCGTCGTGCCAATCGGTGATGCCGGCCCACTGCGCGTCCTCGAAGAACGGCGCGGGCGGCTTGTACAAGGTGTTCGCGTAGTTGAGCGATCCGCCGCCCACCCCGGCGCCCGCGAGAATCAGGCAGTCACGCAGCAAGTGGACGCGCTGGATACCGAAGCACCCGAGCTTGGGTGCCCACAGGAACCGCCGGAGGTCCCAGCTGGTCTTCGCGAAGTCGGCGTCGGCGAAACGACGTCCCGCTTCGAGGATTCCGACCTTGTAGCCCTTCTCGACCAGGCGGAGCGCGGTGACGCTTCCACCGAACCCGGATCCGACGATGAGAACGTCGTAGTCCGTAACCCGTTGCTGACCCATGGCACCTCCACCGAACGGCATTTGTTACCGGTCAGTATGCACACCGAGGGTGTGATTACCGGCACGAGGCAACCCTAACCGTTACCGGGAGTTGCACCAAGACCCCGAACGGCGAATACGGCTGTGGCCGAATGCCGCCCTCACGCCGCCGAAGCGACGCGGGGGGCATTCGGCCACAGCCGAGCAGATTCGTGCGGTGCTGCGTCAGGCGCGCACCGACAAGCCCACCTTCTGGAATTCCTTGAGATCCGAGTATCCGGCCTTGGCCATCGAACGGCGCAGACCGCCGACGAGGTTGAGCGAACCGTACGGATCGTCGGACGGTCCGTTCAGGACACGCGCCAGACTGGGCCGCTCGTCGTACGCGACCTGAAGCACCGCACCGCGAGGCATCGACGGGTGCGCGGCCACCGACGGCCAGTACCAGCCGTGTCCGGCAGCCTCTGCCGCCACCGCGAGAGGGGCGCCGAGCACCGCGGCGTCGGCGCCGCAAGCGATCGCCTTCGCCAGATCACCGGCGGTCTCGATATCGCCGTCCGCGATCACGTGCACATACCGGCCACCGGTCTCGTCGAGGTAGTCACGGCGAGCGGCAGCCGCATCCGCGATCGCCGTCGCCATCGGGATTCCGATCCCGAGCGAGGGACTCGTGGTGGTCGCTTCCGCCGTCGATCCGAAACCGACGATGACGCCCGCGGCACCCGTACGCATCAGGTGCAGAGCCGTCCGATGGTCGCTCACGCCGCCGGCAACCACCGGCACGTCGAGCTCGGAGATGAACGTCTTCAGGTTGAGCGGCTCGTCCTCGCCGTGCGCGACGTGCTCGGCGGAGATGATGGTGCCCTGCACGACGAGCAGGTCGATGCCGGCCTTCACGAGCGCGGGAGTGAGTGCGCGCGCGTTCTGCGGACTCACGCGCACCGCGGTGGTGACGCCCTCGTCACGCACCTGTGCGACCGCGGCGGCCAGCAGGTCGGGCTTCAGTGGGGCGGCATGCAGCTCCTGCAGGTACCGGATCGCGGCACTCGGGTCCGGATCGGAGTCGGCGATCTCGGCGAGCCGGGTGATCACCGCGTCGACGTCGGCGTGACGACCCCACAGGCCCTCACCGTTGATGACGCCGAGGCCTCCGGCCTTACCCAGCTCCACCGCGAACGACGGCGACACCAGGGCGTCGGTGGGGTGCGCGAGGACGGGGATGTCGAAGCGGTACGCATCGATCTGCCACGCCGTCGACACCTCCTTGGACGAACGCGTCCGCCGGGACGGAACGATATCGACGTCGTCCAGTTCGTAGGTGCGGCGAGCCGTGCGGCCCATGCCGATTTCAACGAGGTCGCGCACGCGCGCCCCTTTCTCCTGTATTGACGGTGCTCCCGTCACACCTGGGACGGGGCCTGCTGCGGACTCGTGGCCCTACCGGGCAGCGTAGTTCGGTGCCTCCGCGGTGATCGTGATGTCGTGCGGATGGCTCTCTTTCAGACCTGCCGCGGTGATCTGGACGAACTGCGCGTTCTGCAGTTCCTCGATCGTCGACGCCCCCGTGTAGCCCATGGCCGCCCGAAGGCCACCGATGAGCTGGTGCGTGACCTGCTGCAGAGGTCCGCGGAACGGGACACGTCCCTCGATTCCCTCCGGCACGAGCTTGTCCTCGGACAGCACGTCGTCCTGGAAGTAGCGATCCTTCGAGTACGACTTGGCCTCGCCCCGGCTCTGCATCGCGCCGAGCGAACCCATGCCGCGGTAGCTCTTGAACTGCTTGCCGTTGACGAGGATCAGCTGGCCGGGCGACTCGGTCGTGCCGGCGAGGAGCGAACCGAGCATCGCGGTCGACGCGCCGGCCGCGAGGGCCTTCGCCACGTCCCCGGAGAACTGCATGCCACCGTCGGCGATCACCGGCACACCGTGTGCCCGTGCCACCGTCGATGCTTCGAGAATCGCGGTGATCTGAGGCGCACCCACACCGGCGACGACACGCGTCGTGCAGATCGAGCCGGGACCGATACCGACCTTGACGGCGTCGACGCCCGCTTCGATGAGCGCCGCCGTTCCCTGCCGGGTCGCGACGTTGCCGCCGATGATCTGCACGCGCTCGCCGACCTCGGCCTTGAGCTTGGCGATCATCGACAACACGTTCGACGAGTGACCGTGCGCGCTGTCCACGACGAAGACGTCGACGCCGGCATCCGCCAGTGTCATGGCCCGAGTCCATGCGTCGTCACCGACGCCGACGGCCGCGCCGACGAGCAGACGGCCGTCGCGGTCCTTGGTGGCGTTCGGATGCTGTTCGGTCTTGACGAAGTCCTTGACGGTGATCAGCCCGGTGAGCTTGCCCTGGCCGTCGACGATCGGCAGCTTCTCGATCTTGTGACGGCGCAGAAGTCCGAGTGCGGCCTCGGCGGTGACACCTTCGCGCGCGGTGACGAGAGGCGACTTGGTCATCACCTCGTAGACGGGCCGGTTCTGATCCACCTCGAACCGCATATCGCGGTTCGTGATGATGCCGACGAGCTGACCTTCGTCGTCGGTGACGGGAAGACCCGAGATGCGGAAGCGCGCGCACTTCGCGTCGACCTCGGCGAGGGTGTCGGTCGGCTTGCAGGTCACGGGGTCGGTGACCATGCCCGCCTCGGACCGCTTCACCGTCTCGACCTGAGCGGCCTGCACGTCGGCAGGCATATTGCGGTGCAGCACGCCCATACCGCCCACGCGGGCCATCGCGATGGCCATGCGCGACTCGGTGACCGTGTCCATGGCGGAGCTCACCAGCGGTGTACGCAGCCGGATATCGCGGGTCAGCTGACTCGAGGTGTCGACCTTGCTCGGGACGACGTCGGACGCCGCCGGCAGCAGCAGCACGTCGTCGAAGGTCAGTCCCAACATGGCGACCTTCTCGGGGTCGTCACCGCCGGTGTGCACATGCCCTCCGGTACTACTCATGCGGTTCGGACCCTCCGTTGACGATCGATGGGTGCGGACGGCAACCGTCCGGCATTGGAAAATTGTGGTGTGCAGCGATGCCGACCTGCAGAACCGCCGCCTGCGCTTCCCGTTCCGGCACCGCCGGAGCCGGGGCTACGCGCACCTGTCCATGATATCCGTTGTCCGGAACTGTCCTCGCTCAACCCTGGCACCGTGGCCGTTCCGGTGCGGATTCGACGCGGGATGCGGTCGGGTTGCGGCGTGTCCGGGCCGTTCCGCTGGCGCAGAACCCCTCGGGCTGCGTACCGTGGAGGCGTGCGTGATCAGTTGCCCCCCGGGCTTCCCCCGGACCCGTTCGCAGGAGATCCCGACGATCCGTCCGCTGCTTTGGACGCGATCGAGCCGGGTCAGCCGCTCGATCCTGCCGAACGCCTCGCGGTGGAAGAAGACCTCGCCGACCTCGCGGTCTACGAGGCATTGCTGGCTCCACGTGGAGTCCGCGGTCTCGTTGTGTGCTGCGAGGATTGCCACCAGGACCACTACCACGACTGGGACATGCTCCGGGCGAACCTGCTGCAGTTGCTTGTCGACGGCACCGTCCGTCCGCACGAGCCTGCGTTCGATCCCGCGCCCGATGCCTACGTGACGTGGGACTACTGCCGCGGATACGCCGACGCCTCGATGAACGACGCATTGCCGGTGGACCCGTACGGCCGAGAGCCCTGATCCTTCCCACATTCGACGAATACGAGGGCCCAGCAGCGTCGCTGCTGGGCCCTCGCTTTGTGAGCAGGTCGAGACCGTCCCTAGGGAGTAGCCGGTTCCGAATCCGCCGTCGTCTGCGAATGCGATGCAGACGCAGGTGAGGTCGGCGGTAGCGGCGACGTATCCCCCGGTGTCCCGCTCGACGGTTCCGTCGTCCCGGGCAGGGTCGGCGACGGAGTCTGAGTCGGCGAAGGAGGGTCGGACGCCGGCGGTGCATCGAGAATGGTGGGGTCGACCGGCGACGTGCCTGGTGACGGCCCCGGTGGTGGCGACGGCTCGGTGGGACCGGGCGTCGCCGGAAGCGGCGGAGGCTCCACGGGAAGGAGGGTGTCCGACGGAATCTGCCCGACGTCGGGCGCGGGCACCACCGCAGTGTCCGACGGCAGTGGCGACGGCGCGGGCGCGGGCGCCAGTTTGTCGATTTCGGCCGCCAACCTCTGCAGCCAGTCTCCGAGGGCGTCACGTTCGCCCTGGTCGGTGACGCGCGTCGACCGCGCTTCGGCGGACTGCAACAATTGCTCCGCTTCGTCGGCCTTTCCGTCGGCGATCAACTGCTCGGCGCGTTCGAGGGTCGACGTGGTATCGATGCGGGCTTCTGTCGATTGCGCCTGCTCGCTGAACACGACCTGCTTCACGCTCCACAGCGGATCGCCGGGCTCTGCGCTGTACGACACCGCAGCGGCGCCGCCGAGAGCAATCACGACCAGCGCGGCAGCACCGGCAATAGGGCGGATCACGCGGAGTTGGCTCTTCGACCGCGCACGCCGTGAGGCGAGAGCGTCACGAGCACCGAGTTCCCTGTGGACGGCCGCGACGACCTGATCGAGGTCCGGCTCCGCGGGTACCGGGTCGGACAGGATCTCCGCTCGCCAGCCGGCCAGCAGAGTGGCGAGTTCGTATTCCTCGGTCGATTCCGTCTCGACGGGACCGTTTCCCGAGATCGCGTCGATGAGGGCGTCGTCTCGCCGGACTGCAGAGATGTCCACGGTAGCGTCGCCGTCGGGCAGATCCTCGGAGAAGCTGCCGCCCGAGTTGCGCCTCCTACCCATTCCTTTCACCTGCTCTCGTGACTTCTTTCTTGAGTCTGGCGATGGCTCGGTGCTGAGCCACTCGTATCGCTCCCGCTGTGCTTCCGACTGCCACGGCCGTTTCCTCGGCCGACAACCCCATCACCAGACGCAAGATCAAGATCTCGCGTTGTTTCTCCGGAAGAATCTCCAAAAGCTTCTTCATCTCCCGGCCGGCTTCCGAGTTGAGCGCAAATTCCTCCGGGCTGTCGTCGAGCGACATCACTTCCGGCACATCCGCAACGGGTTCGGCGCGATTACGCGCCGCGCTGCGGTGTGCGTCGGCGACCTTGTGGGCCGCAATGCCGTAGACGAAAGCCATGAAGGGGCGTCCCTGGTCCTGATATCTCGGCAACGCAGTCATCACAGCCAGGCACACCTCCTGCGCTACGTCGTCTGCAGAGAGCTGGCCGCGCTCTGCAGAGCCCACTCGTGCGCGGCAATACCGCACGACGAGCGGTCGAACACCTTCGAGAACTCGGGAGAGAGCAGCACGATCACCCTGCGCAGCCGCAACAACGGCGGCGTCCCACTCCTCACCCATAACAGTCATCGATTGCGCAAGTCCTGGCGTTACAGAGACACGATCCCCCACCCGGGCGTGCTTCCACTGAGACGTGGAACCCACATAGCGTAGCGATAGTGGCCGACAGTTCGGGTACGGCAGTACCGGTCACATGCCGATCGGTACAAAACGCCCACCCCGGCGGACGATCGTTGCGGCGCATGCATTCACCACTGATTCCGCCTCGGTGGAGCCACCGATCCCCGCGAGCATCATTGCTGCCGCCCACCGGAGCGGGATCAAGCCGTGTTCCGCGCTGCGGTCGAACATTTCTCTCGCGAGCACACGCGCCGGCTCCAAGTCGACATCGCCGGTCAGTGACGCGGCCCTGATCAGGTCGGATTTGATCGTGTGCCGCACCGATCCGTACCGCGACGCGGTCGCGGCAGCACGATCCGCGAACACGCGAGCGGTGGAGAAGTCCCCTCCGGCCAGAGCCGTTTCGGCACTCACCCATGCGAGGCGTATCTGCTGGCGCAGAAAAGGTGCGTCTCCGTCGGCGTCCTCGGCCTCGTCCAGCACCGCGGTGCACCGCTTCAGCAGATCGCGGGAGGCCGCGAGCCCCCCGATCCCCAGTGAGTCGGCGGCGAGACCGGTGAGTGCGTCGCATCGAGCCCGAACACACCGGATGCGGTTTTCCGGATTCTCCTGCGGCGCAGCCTCTGTCCCTACTGCCGCCAGAGCCCGGCCGTCCGACGCCGCAGCCACTCGATGCCCTCCGAGTTGACGGAGCAGCGACGCCTCGGTACTCGCGACGAGTGACGCCGAGGCCCCTGTCGGTCCGACCTGCCGACGGACCCGCGAGAGTTCGGCTCGCGCCGCGGCATAGCGGCCTTGGCCGCCCAGGGCCACGGCGCGGTGCCACCGCTGTTCCACATCGTGCGCTGCCGGAAGCGGATGCATGCCCGGGGTGGCGCCGAATGCCGCAGCGGCCAGCACGGCCGCCGTGCCGGGCGAACTCGGCAGCAACGAACGCTGCGGCGCGGCCGATTCGATGTCATCCTTCATGGGGCCTTTGGCGAACATCGGACAATCATCGCACCGACGTTCGGTCCGTCCGATTAGGGCCGAATGTTTGAAGAAATACGCACCGCGCGCGCAAATAGTCCTGCAGAGTGGAATAGGACGAACGTCCAGTGAACAGAATTCGAACATTTCCTTTAACGTAGCGTTAAGAACATACAATTTGTATGCCCAACGAAGGCGGCCCACAAGAGGCGCCGCGATCAGGGCGAAAGCCCCACACAGCGGCACGTCGTCACCTTTGCCCTGGTTACGGCGATGATCGATCCGGGCTAGGTCCGCAATGCCGGATTTCGAAACACATTCGGCTGCCGGGTTGCATCATGACCCGGTCACAATGTAAATATTTCAGGGGTTAATTCTTGACGTTGTCGTTATGGACTTCACCACTGATCGAAAGCCTTGACGGTGAATCGATAACGCTTTTACGGTGAGTTCGCTCGAAACAAAGATTCGCTCGGCTACATGGGGGGTACCCCATCGCCGAACTACGGTCCGCTCGTCCTTGATGCGAGCAACGCTGCGAAGGAGTGCCACATGCCTGCACAGAATCACCTGCCCGGGCCCAACGCGGACCTGTGGGATTGGCAGATGGATGGCAAGTGTCGCGGAGTGGACTCCTCGATGTTCTTCCACCCGGACGGGGAACGGGGACGTGCACGCGCCCAACGCGAGAGCCGTGCGAAGGATCTGTGCCGTAGTTGCCCGGTGCTCGAACAGTGCCGCGAGCACGCACTCACCGTTGCCGAGCCGTACGGCATCTGGGGCGGAATGTCGGAGACCGAACGTGAGATGTACGCCCGTCATCGCCGGCGCAAGGTCGCCGTGTGATGTGGCCCCGATGCGGATGACACCGCACAACAGGCTGCACGTCCGAGCGTCCTCCGCCGAGGCCCGACGGCCCGGGCCGGAAGCACCCTCCGACACAACGAAGCCCCGCGCGGAGTTCCATGCGCGGGGCTTCGTGTTACGTGTCTCGGTTCGCTACTAGTGAGCGTGCCCGTGACCGTGGTTGTCGTCCGCAGCCTCTTCGGGCTTTTCGACGATGGCACTCTCGGTGGTGAGGATCATCCGCGCGACCGACGCCGCGTTGACAACCGCCGAGCGCGTCACCTTCACCGGATCGACGACACCGTCGGCGAGCAGGTCACCGTAGGTGAGGGTCGCGGCGTTGAAGCCGTGGCCCTTCTCCGCTTCGGTCACCTTGTTCACCACGACGGCTCCGTCGAGGCCGG
The DNA here is from genome assembly GCF_042717545.1 of Rhodococcus sp. NPDC058639. NCBI lineage: Bacteria > Bacillati > Actinomycetota > Actinomycetes > Mycobacteriales > Nocardiaceae > Rhodococcus > Rhodococcus sp. NPDC058639. Next base: position 61,799 of record NZ_JBHXRF010000006.1, on the reverse strand, counting down.
CGTTGGAGGCGATCCAGTACAACGGAGCGGTCAGCGCGGTGCGCAGGACCGCGACACCGAGCGCCTCGTCGCCCGCGAGCGAGTCTTCGAGTTCACGCAGCGAGAGCGACGCCTGGACCAGAGCCGAACCGCCACCGGGGACGATGCCCTCTTCGACGGCGGCCTTGGCCGCGTTCACAGCGTCCTCGACCCGGAACTTGCGTTCCTTGAGATCGGTTTCGGTGGCCGCGCCGACCTTGATGACCGCAACGCCGCCGGCGAGCTTCGCCAGACGCTCTTCGAGCTTCTCGCGGTCCCAGTCGGACTCGGTCGCCTCGATCTCACGCCGCAACTGCGCCGCGCGTGCTTCGATCTCTTCGGCCGTGCCTGCTCCGTCGACGATCGTGGTGCTGTCCTTCGTGACAACGACACGACGTGCCTTGCCGAGCAGGTCGAGTCCGGCCTCCTTCAGGGACAGGCCCAGATCGGAGTTGATGACCGTACCTGCGGTGACGACCGCGAGGTCGTCGAGGAACGCCTTGCGACGATCGCCGAAGTACGGCGCCTTGACCGCAACAGCCTTGAGGGTTTTACGGATCGCGTTGACCACGAGGGTCGACAGCGGTTCGCCCTCGATGTCCTCGGCGATGAGGAGAACGGGCTTACCCGATTCGGCGATCTTCTCGAGGAGCGGAAGGAAGTCGGGAAGCGAGGTGATCTTCTCGCGGTAGAGCAGGATCAGCGCGTCCTCGAGGACGGCTTCCTGGGTGTCTACGTCGGTGATGAAGTACGGGGACAGGAAGCCCTTGTCGAACTGGACACCTTCGGTGACGACGAGTTCGGTGTGCATGGTCGAGGATTCCTCGATCGTGACGACACCGTTTTCGCCGACCCGCGTGAGGGCCTCGCCGACCATCTCGCCGATTTCCGCGTCACGGCACGAGACCGTGGCGACCTGCGCGATGGCGTTCTTGCCCTCGACCGGGGTGGCGGCGGCGAGCAGAGCTTCGCAGACGCGGTCGGCACCCTTGGAGATGCCCGAACCCATGGCCATCGGGTTCGCTCCCGCGGCGATGTTTCTCAGGCCGGCCTTGACGAGCGCCTGCGCGAGAACCGTCGCGGTGGTGGTGCCATCTCCCGCGACATCGTTGGTCTTGGTGGCAACGCTCTTGACGAGCTGAGCGCCGAGATTCTCGAACGGATCTGCCAGGTCGATCTCCCGGGCGATGCTCACACCGTCGTTGGTGACGGTGGGGCCACCGAAAGCCTTGGCGAGCACGACGTGCCGCCCACGCGGGCCGAGGGTGACCTTGACGGCGTCGGCGAGCTGGTCGACACCGCGTTCGAGTGCCCGGCGCGCGGTCTCGTTGAACTCGATTTGTTTGGACATGTTCTCCGGCTACTCCTGGACTCGGGTGATCCGCAACGGATTCCGCCCCGGGTCCGTGACGGAACTCCGGGGCGGAATGTGTGCGGCCTACTTGGCGACGACAGCCAGGACGTCGCGCGCAGACAGGATCAGGTACTCCTCGCCGGCGTACTTGATCTCGGTTCCGCCGTACTTGCTGTAGATGACGACGTCGCCTTCCTTGACGTCGAGCGGGATGCGCTTGTCGCCATCTTCGTCCCAGCGGCCGGGGCCTACAGCGACGACGGTGCCCTCCTGGGGCTTCTCCTTCGCCGTATCCGGGATGACGAGGCCGGAGGCAGTCGTCGTCTCGGCCTCATTGGCCTGGACGAGGATCTTGTCCTCGAGCGGCTTGATGTTCACGCTCGCCACGATGAGCCCTCCACTTTCAGGGGTTTTTGGGTCCGAAGCTCTCGATGTCCTCGGACGCGGGGTTGTTCAGTCACCACGGGTGACGCCGTACGCAGACCCGTCGTCGCGGGTGCCGGATCAACGCTCGGTGTCTCTAGCACTCTATACATGAGAGTGCCAGCCACTCAAGAGGGGTCGGGCCGACCCGCCGACCCGAGTCACGACATACAAAAGTATGTTACGGTTGCATAACGAAATCGAGAGCGTGGCCATACGGTGACCCAAGAGAGGGAACAGAAACCCGTCCGAGCACCGGTCATGCACGAGAGGTGAACTATGCCCACGTCGCTAGGCATCTCCGTCGGAGCGTCAGGTGTCGGTTCGGCCCTACGGATCGAAACGGAGACCGGATCCACCACCGAGTACCGCCGGCTGGCCGCCGATTCCGACCGAGGCCGTGAACTCGGTGATCTTGTGTTCGACGCCGTCTCCCTGATGTGCGCGCACCTGGTGGATCGTCCTGTTGTCAACGTCGCCTACCGCACCGACGAACAAGCCGAGACCGTACGTATCGCTGCCGAACGCGAGGGACGACACGTACGACTCGTCCCCGAAACCGCTGCGATGCTCGCCTTCCTCCGCACCGTGGGCCTTCGCTCCGAGGCGGGAACGGTCGCGATCGCCGATCTCGGTGCGACAGGCACCACGGTGTCTGTTCTGGACCAGTCCACCGGCACCGTCCTTCGCTCTGCACGCACCGAAGAAGTCAGCGGCAACGCACTCGGAACTCGCATCTACGAACGGGTCCTCCGCTCCACGAGCACGATGCGCACCCGGCGCCGGATCGACTCCGAGTTGCTCGCCGCGCGATGCCAGGGCGCCCAGGAGGTACTCACCACCGCCGACGTCGCCCGGATCGACATCGCGGAAGCGGGGCCCGAGGCGTCCGTCACCCTCACCCGCGTCGACCTTCACGAACTGAGCGCCGACCTCGCCGACACGGCTGCCGCATTCACCCGGCGCATCTGCACCGGATCGGCACCGCACCCGCGGACCCTCGCACTGGTCGGTGGCGCGGCCGGCGTTCCCGCCTTGGCCGACGCCGTTGCGGGCGCGTTCGACGGCGACACCATACGCGTGGCCGAGCCTGCATCCGCTGCGGCTCAGGGAGCCGCCCTCATCGGCGAGTCCCCCGAGGCAGCGGCCTATCCCTTGGTCGGGTCGTCGAGGACGCGTCGTGGCAAAACGAGTGGACGACTCTCGGGCACGCTCGCCGGTGTACTCGTGCTGAGCGCGATCCTCGCCGGTTTTGCCACCGACCATTTCGCCGACCGCGACACCGCCGGTGGGCCGGTCTCGCCGTTGATGACGAGTGGGGCGGTGCCCCCGGCGAACGAGGACGCACCCCAAGCGTCCACCGAGACCGCGATCCCGTCCCAGGACCCGGATACGCTGCCGGTCTCGACTCTCACCTCGGACGCGCAGTTCCCGCCCGTACCGACCGCCGACATGCTCCTTCCGGGCATCCTCGAACCGGAGACCCCCGAACCGAGCACGTCGAATCCCCGGTTCGGTGCAACCACGGTGACCCCCACTCCGATCGACCAGGTGCCCACGCCGGAGGTCTCGCCCGACGAGACCTTCCCCGATCGCGACACCACCACTGCGCCGCCTCCGAGCACCACACCGGACCCGTCGACCACACCGGACCCCGACGACACCACACTTCCGGACACCACGAGTCCGCTTCCGGTGTCACCGGAACCGAGCGATCAACCGGGTACGGAACCGTCCACCCCGGGGATCGCTCCGTCGCCGGCGCCTACGACGACAGAAGGGGCACCGGCCGTCGCGCCCGGGACTCCGCTGTCCGGCGAGACCGGCACCGTCGTCATCCCTCCGGGGGGCGCCGACACCGGCGGCTGACGCCGCGCGGGGACGGTCAGGCAGAGACCTGCGACACGGACACAGGCAGGCCGGGATCGGTTGCCGCACCCAGTGAGGACGGTGCCGCGCCACCGGCGATCAAGTGTGCGCCGAGCGCCGCGATCATCACGCCGTTGTCCGTGCAGAGTTTCGGCCGGGGCACCCGCAGCGTCATACCTGCTGCCGCGCAACGCTCTTCGGCCAGTTCCCGCAGTCGGCTGTTCGCTGTCGCCCCGCCACCGAGCACGAGGGTGTCCACGCCGAGATCCTTCGCCGCCCTGACTGCCTTCATGGTGAGCACATCGGCCACCGCCTCCTGGAAACCCGCGGCGACGTCGGCGACCGGAACAGGTTCACCCGCACGCTGTTTCGCCTCGACGAAGCGCGCGACGGCCGTCTTCAGCCCGGAGAACGAGAAGTCGTGGCGGGAGTCGCGTGACCCGGTCATTCCTCGCGGGAACACCACCGCCGTGCGATCACCTTCTCTGGCAAGCCGATCCACCTCGGGTCCGCCGGGATAACCGAGACCGAGCAACCGGGCCACCTTGTCGAACGCTTCACCTGCGGCGTCGTCGACAGTCGTGCCGAGTTCCACGATGGGCTTGCCGATGTCCTCGACATGGAGCAGGTGCGTGTGCCCGCCCGAGACGAGCAGGGCAACGCACGGCGGCATCGGTCCGTGCTCGAGGGTGTCCACCGCGACGTGGCCACCGAGATGATTGATCGCGTAGAAGGGCACGTCCCAGGCCGCCGCGTACGCCTTGGCAGCGGCCACTCCGACGAGCAGTGCACCGGCGAGACCCGGGCCGATGGTGACGCACACCGCGTCGGGCTTGTCGATCCCGGCCGCTGCCAGCGCACGCCGCATCGTCGGCACCATCGCTTCGAGATGCGCTCTGGACGCGATCTCCGGGACCACTCCCCCGAACCGGGCATGCTCGTCGACGCTCGAGGCGACTTCGTCGGCGAGAAGTTCGAGGGTGCCGTCACCGGTCCACCGCACGATTCCGACACCGGTCTCGTCGCACGAACTCTCGATACCCATCACGATGGGATTCTTCGGCAGTGCGCTCCCCGTGGTCACGGTTGTCGCTCCTCTCGCGGATCCGGACGCTTCATGGTGTACGCGTCGGCGCCGCTCGGCTGGTAGTAGTTCTTTCGGGTTCCGATGATCTCGAAGCCCTCACGCCGGTACAGGGCGATCGCGGCGTCGTTGTCGGTACGCACTTCGAGAAAGACTGGGCCGCCCCATCGATCGGCGGCCGCGAGCAGGTTCGCCAGCAGTGCGCCACCGATGCCTTGCCGGCGCGCAGCGGGATCCACGCCGATGGTGTGGACTTCGGATTCGGGGAAGACGGCCGGGCCCAGGCGAGCGAGTCCGGCATACCCCAGGACCCGTCCGTCGGCGTCCCGAGCGGCGACGTAGTGATTGTGCGGCGACGCCAGCGCGGACCGGAACGCGGCCGCACTCCACGGACCGTCACCGGGAAACAAGATCTTTTCGAGTTCTGCACAACGGTCGGCATCCTCGGGCCGCAATGCGTCGATAGTCGTGCGGGTCATGCTCGCCGGTCCGCAGTCTCCACCGCGTCGGGACGGCGCAGGTACATCGGCACCAGCGGATCGGGGGTCGCACCGGAGCCGATCGCCTCCGCGGCCACTGCCACCAGACCGGCGGGGGACGGTGACTGCACGTCCACCGTGGGCACGTCGAACAGTGCCGCGTGCGGCGCCGAACCGGCGACTCGCACCGACGGCTCCGCGGTGACCTCGGCCGGTTTACGAACGTCGGGGCCCTCGACACGCTGATCCTGCTTGTACCGCGCCCAATAGATCTCCCGGCGACGGGCGTCGGTGACGACGAGCAGGTCTCCACCGTCCACGTCACCGTCGAGGCGACGGACATCGGCGGCGATCGCGTCGAGTGTGCACACTCCGTACACGGGAATGCCCAGGGCGTCGCCGAACGCGGCGGCTGTCACCATGCCGACGCGGAGCCCGGTGAACGGGCCGGGCCCGACGCCGACGACGATCGCGTCGAGTTCTGCCGGTGAGTGTCCCGCGTCGGCGAGGCACTCGAGAATCTGGGGGGTGAGTACCTCCGCGTGCGCGCGGGGGTTGTCGGTGACGCGCGACGCCAGAGTCTCGGGACGGGCGCCGCCGCCGAGACGGACGAGTCCGGAGGTCACGGCGGGGGTTGCGGTATCGACGGCGAGCACGAGCACGATGTACCAGCGTACCCGCCCTTCGAGTCCCTCAGCCCACCCAGGCCCACTCCGCCCGGCGGACGTCGCTGTCGGGATCCCTCCGCAGACGCACACGCAGATGCCGGTCGGTGAGCTTCTCGACGAGTCCCTCTCCCCATTCCACGACCACCACCGCATCCGCCAGATCGGTATCCAGGTCGAGCGCATCGAGTTCGTCGAGTGCGCCGGGACCGTTGCCGAGCCGGTACGCGTCGACGTGCACCAGACCGACCGGCGTCCGGCCGTCGGCGCTGCCGGGGCGGTGTTCGCGGGCGATCACGAAGGTCGGCGAGGTCACGCGTCCCTGAACCCCGAGACCGGCGGCGATACCGCGGGTCAACGCGGTCTTCCCCGCGCCGAGCGGGCCGTCGAGGACCACGAGATCCCCGGCGTGCAGGTCGGCAGCGAGCCGCCTGCCGAACGCTTCCGTGTCCTCCACGGTTTCGAGTTCGATGCTCCGTGACCCGGTGTCCCGGGGCTGGTCGTCAGACAATTGCGGACCGCCTGGTCGATACGTCGTGCGCGAAACCGCGCTGGATGAGGCGGTCTACCGCCCGGTTGACAACTTCGGGGAATTCGAGCTGTACGAGATGACCTGCACCGCGTACCCGCTTGAGTTCGACGTCGGGCAGCGCGGCGGCGAGATCCTCGGAACTCGCATAGGGAATCACCATGTCGGCGTCCCCCGACAGCACCAGGCCCGGCACGGTGCCGAGCACCGGCAGCGCTGCGGACTCGTCGTGCAGTTCGAGTGTGCGCAGAAAGTTCACGATGGTGAGCACCGGCGTCTCGTCGAGCATCCGATCGGAGAACCGCACCAGACGCGGGCTGACCACGGTGCCGTACGACGCAGCGCGCAGGATCGGCGACACGATCGCCTTCGCCATGCCTCGCGCCTGCTGCACGAAGCCCGGCGCCGTGCGTGCGGCGTAACGGAAGGCGTCGATGACCGGGTTGTCGAGGTTGCGCCCGATCCCGGTCTTGCTGAGCCCGGCTGCGGTGGTGGCGAGCAATCCCACTGCGACGACCCGCGGCCCGAACAGTTCGGGGCGCTGCGCCGCCAGCGCGATGGTGGTCATCCCGCCCATCGAATGTCCCACCACGACCACAGGCCCGGTCGGGGCTGTGGCGTCGATGACGCGTCCGAGATCGCGGCCCAGTTGAGCGATGGTGCACGTCTTCGACCCCGACGCACCCGACTCGCCGTGCCCTCGCTGGTCGACGAAGACCATCCGCACGTCGCGGCCCCAGCGCTCGGCGATGTGCCGGTACTGCATGTGCCACGACTGCATCCGCAAGCAGTAGCCGTGTACGAAGACCACGGTGAGCGGGGCAAACGGCGATCCCGCCTCCCGGACGACGAGCGAGACGTCGTCTTCGGTGTGGATCACCCGTTTCGGCAGCCGCAGGATCGCGTCGAAGTCTTCGTCCTCGTAGAGTTCGTGGGCGGGCATTCCCGCGGTACGTACCGCGTAGAGGCCTGCCGACGAGGCGAGTGTGATCAGGCTGGACCCGAGCATGCCCATTCGGCCCAAGACGGTCATGGCGTCACACTCCCTTCGCCTCCGACGTAGGTTCGGACGGTGCGACCACCGATGCCCGTGACGATCTCGTAGTTGATCGTGTCGAGTTTCTCGGCCCAATCCTGCGCTCCGGGCTCACCGTGACGACCGTCTCCGAAAAACAACGCCTCGTCGCCTTCGTTTACTCCGGCACCGTCCGGGCCGAGATCGACGACGACCTGGTCCATGCAGATCCGGCCGATCTGCGGCCGCCGCCGGCCGCCGAGTTGTACCTCGATCCGCCCGCTGAGATTGCGGCGGATGCCGTCGGCGTAGCCCATCGGCAGAAGTGCCACCGTCGTGTCGGTGGGAGCGATCCAGCTGTGCCCGTACGACACGCCCGTCCCTGCCTTGACCTTCTTCACCAGAATCACCTTCGTCCGTACTGTCATCACCGGACGGAACCCGAAGTTGCCGCGTTCCGGAATCGGTGTCAGACCGTACATCGCAATTCCGGGCCGAACCATATCGAATCGCAGGTCAGGACGGGTGAGGGTGGCAGCGGAGTTCGCCAGGTGCACCACCTCGGGAGACAGCGACCGGCGTCGCAGATCCGCGACCGCCTCCCGCAGACGGTCGCGCTGCTCGTCGTTGACGCGGTGCTCGGGTTCGTCCCCGTGCGCGAGGTGGGAGAACACACCGCGCAGTCGCACCGCCTCCTCGGCCTGGGCACGCGCAAGATCCTCGACGAACACGTCCCACTCGTCGGGGGCGACGCCGTTGCGGTTGAGTCCGGTGTCGACCTTCACCGCGATCGACGCCGTTGTCCCGGTGGAATGCGCCGCCGCGACGATCGACTCGAGATGGCGGGGCGAGGAGACGCCGAGTTCGACGTTCGCCGCGATGGCAGGCGCGAAGTCCGCGTCGGAGGCGTGGAGCCAGGACAGCACCGGCGCCTCGATTCCGGCGGCACGCAGTTCGAGGGCTTCACCGAGTGTGGTGACTCCGAGTTCACGGGCTCCGGCGGCGAGCGCAGCCTTCGCGACGGGCACGGCTCCGTGGTTGTAGGCGTCGGCCTTGACCACAGCCATGACGGCAGCGTCCCCGGCGAAGTCCTGGAGCCGCCGGACGTTCTCGGTGACCGCGTCCAGATCGATGACCGCCTCGGCTTGAGGGCGGGCGTTTCGGGCTGAAGGCAGGGTGTGCTGGGTCGTGGTCACGTCTCTCGATCCTGCCACTGCCCGTTTTTGTACGGACGCCGTGGTCCGGCGCGTCCGGTCACGATTCGGGCATATAGGTACGGAGCAACCGCACGGCGTCGTGCAGCGAGGCGAGAATCACACTCGCCGACACCGGAGCCGCCGACGCTGCTTTCAGGCCCTCCCCGGGCGTACCGCCGGAGGCAGCGAGGTTCGCGGCCAGCGCATGTGCCCGAGCACCGGCGGCAGCGGCGAGATCGACGGGCATCCCCGACGACAGCAGCGCCCCGATCGTTCCGGACAGCACGTCGCCGGCGCCCGCCGTCGAGGCCCAGGACCCTCCGGCGTCGTTGACGAACACCCGGCCGTCGGGTCGTGCGATCAGCGTCACGTGCCCCTTGAGCAGGACATGGACGCCCCACTCCGCGGCGAGAGTGCGTACCGCTGTGACCCGGTCCGGTTCGGGACGGGCCCCGGTGAGCCGCGCGAACTCTCCCGCGTGGGGAGTGAGCAGGGTCGGGGCAGCGCGTCCCCTCACCAGGTCCCGATTGCGCGCGAGCACGGTCAGCCCGTCGGCGTCGACCAGGACCGGCAGGTCGGTGGCCAGAATCGCCCGGAGGGTCTCGTCTGCCTCGGTGCCCGTCCCGCCGCCCGGGCCCACGACCCAGGCCTGCACGCGACCGGCCTCCGCGATCGAGGGTGCGGCCACCACCTCGGGGCGATGGGCAAGGACTTCGGCCGACGCGGAACCGGCGTAGCGGACCATGCCGGAGGTCGCGGCGACCGCTGCCCCCGCACACAGGACCGCTGCCCCGGGGTACTTCGCGCTGCCCGCGGAGACACCGACCACGCCCTGGCTGTATTTGTCGTCATCCGGGCCCGGTACCGGCCAGATGGCTCCCACCTCGGCGGCTTCGGCAGCGATCAGGCGGGATTCGGGGAGTTCGAGTCCGATGTCGACGAGTTCGACGCGGCCGCACCGGGGCGATGCGAGTGCGTGGACCGGCTTGAGCGCCCCGAACGCGACGGTCACGGTTGCGCTCACCGCCGGACCGTCCACGGCGCCGGTGTCCGGGTCGACGCCACTCGGCGTGTCCACCGCGACGATCGGTGCGGTGATGGCGTCGACGATGTCGGCGGCGGCGGGACGCAGCGGCCCGCGACCGGAGATCCCGACGATGCCGTCGAGCACCAGGTCGGGGTCACCGAGATGCTCGGGCCGGGCCGGCACGGCACGACCGCCGGCGGCCTTCAGTGCGGCGAGACCGGCGGGGTGTGCGCGCTCCGGATCGAGCAGCAGCGCGGTCACCGCGCAGCCACGCCGGCGGAGGAAGGACCCGGCCCACAGGGCGTCCCCGCCGTTGTCGCCGGTCCCGACGAGCAGAACAACCCGTCGCCCGGCGACTCCCCCGGTGAGGGCACGGAGTTCCGCCGCGGCGACGGTCGCCAGACCGTGCGCCGCCCGGCGCATCAGCGTGCCTTCCGGCAGCGAGGCCAGCAGCGGCGCCTCCGCGGCCCGCACCGCCTCACACGGGTAGTAGCTGCGCATCGCCCCTCCTGGGCCCCTCGTGCCGCCCGGCGGCGTGGTCCGGGTTATTCGACCGTGACGGATTTCGCGAGGTTACGGGGCTTGTCGACGTCGTACCCGCGCGCCTGCGCGACCTCGGCCGCGAACACCTGCAACGGCACCGTCGACAACAACGGCTGCAGCAGCGACGGCGCCGACGGGATCTCGATGAGATGATCGGCGAACGGGCGCACCGTCTCGTCGCCCTCCTCCGCGATCACCACGGTCACCGCGCCACGCGCCTGGATCTCCCGGATGTTGCTGAGCAACTTGCTGTGCAGCACCGCGCGGCCCTTCGGCGACGGCATCACCACGATCACGGGCAGACCGTCCTCGATCAGCGCGATCGGACCGTGCTTGAGTTCACCGGCCGCGAACCCCTCGGCGTGCATGTACGCCAGTTCCTTGAGTTTGAGAGCGCCTTCGAGCGCCACCGGATACCCGACATGCCGGCCCAGGAACAGCACCGCCGGCGACGCCGACAGATCCCGCGCGAGTTGCCGGACCGAGTCCATGCCCTCGAGCACCTGCGCGATCTTCTCCGGCATCGCCGCCAGATCCTCGTACTCGCGGGCCACCTCGTCGGGATACTTCGTGCCACGGGCCTGCGCCAATGCCAAGCCGACCAGGTAGTTCGCGGCCATCTGCGCCAGGAACGCCTTCGTCGACGCCACCCCGATCTCCGGACCGGTACGGGTGTACAACACCGCGTCGGCCTCACGCGGGATCTGCGCACCGTTGGTGTTGCACACCGCGAGTACGCGAGCCTTCTGGTCCTTGGCGTGCCGCACCGCTTCGAGGGTGTCGGCGGTCTCCCCCGACTGCGAAATCGCGACCACCAGCGTCGAACGGTCCAGCACCGGGTCGCGGTACCGGAACTCGGAGGCCAGTTCCACCTCGACGGGCAGCCGGGTCCAGTGCTCGATCGCATACTTCGCGACGAGACCGGAATGGTAGGAACTGCCGCACGCGACGACGAACACCTTGTCGATGTCGCGCAGTTCCTGATCGGAGAGCCGCTGCTCGTCGAGCACGATGCGGTTGTCGACGAAGTGCCCGCGCAGGGTGTCGGCCACCGCGCCCGGCTGCTCCTCGATCTCCTTGAGCATGAAGTAGTCGTGGCCGCCCTTCTCGGCGGCTGCGAGATCCCAGTCGATGGTGAACGGCTGGGTGCGCACACCGGTGTTGCCGTCGAAGTCGGTGACCTCGTACGAGTCCGCGGTGATGACCACGACCTGGTCCTGGCCCAGTTCGACGGCGTCGCGAGTGAACTCGATGAACGCGGCGACATCGGAGGCGACGAACATCTCCCCGTCACCGACACCGACGACCAGCGGTGTCGAGCGTCGAGCGGCGACGATCGTGCCGGGGTGGTCGGCATGGGTGAAGACGAGAGTGAACGCACCTTCGAGGCGGCGCACTACGCTGCGGGCACTTTCGACGAAGTCCCCGGCGGTCGGGCCCTGGGCGTAGGCGCGGGCCACCAGATGCACGGTGACCTCGGTGTCGGTGTCGCTGGCCAGCTCCACGCCGTCCTTCTCGAGTTCCTCGCGCAGCGGTGCGAAATTCTCGATGATGCCGTTGTGCACGACCGCGACCTTGCCGGTCACGTCCCGGTGCGGGTGCGCGTTGCGGTCGGTGGGGCGGCCGTGGGTCGCCCATCGGGTGTGGCCCATTCCGGCGGTGCCTGCGAAGTGGTCCTCCCCGATCTCGGCGAGTTCGGCCTCGAGGTTGGCCAGACGTCCGGCCTTCCTTTCCACTGCCAATCCGCCTCGACCGTCGAGAATGGCGATTCCGGCCGAGTCGTAACCCCGGTACTCCATCCGCCGCAGCGCTTCGACTACGACGTCGAGAGCACGACGGTGCCCTACATACCCCACGATTCCGCACATGGTTAGCAGGGTACTGGTCGCGGGCTGGACGACCGCAACTCATCGGGAACTCGGCCGCCGGCGGGCAGCTGTTCGGGCACGACGCGCGCAGGCTTCGCGCGACACGCACGTCACGGGCACACCGGACCCGCCTCCGCAACGTATCCGCTAACGTTCACGCCGTGGCGGCGAACCCGAAATCCCTGGCTAAGGAACTGTCCAAGCGCGGTCCGCACTCGGTGCTGCGCGGCGACCTGGCGCTCGCAGGACAACCCGGCGTGGTCTATACCCCCGCCGAAGGGTTCAACCTTCCGGCAGTGGCGTTCGGGCACGGCTGGCTCACGAATGTAGGCAAGTACACAGCACTGTTCGAGCATCTCGCGTCGTGGGGCATCGTCGTCGGGGCTCCCAGCACCGAACGCGGCCCGGTCCCGTCCGCTGTGGGGCTCGCCACCGACCTGCACACCACACTCGACATCTGCCGCGGCGTGCGACTCGGCACGGGACGCATCAGCGTCCATCCGGACCGTCTCGCGTTCGTCGGCCACGGGTTCGGTGCGGGCGCCGCCGTGCTGGCTGCCGCGCGCCGCGAAGTCGCTGCGGTCGCCGCGCTCTACCCGGCACCCACCTCACCGCGTGCGTCGGACGCCGCGGCGCAGGTCACCGCTCCCGGTCTGGTCCTCGTCGGCGAGAAGAGCGTCGGGTCGATGACCAGCGACGCTGCCGCGGTGGCCGCATCGTGGGGCGGCGACGTGCAACTGCGGGTGGTGGAGAAGTCCGACGACAACGGCCTTGCCGAGGGACGTCGCCTGATCGCCGCTCTCGGTATCGGCGGGAACGAGCGGCGCACACAGCAGCACACCCGCTCGCTGCTCACCGGCTTCCTGCTCCACCGGCTGAACGGGGACAAGACCTACGCGGCCTTTTCCGACCCGACCGCCGAGATTCCGGGCTCCGTCGCGCTCACCGACCCCAATTCGATCGACCGCGAACTCGGCAGCCAGATCAATCTTCTTCTCGGACGCTGATCCGGCGGACGACACGCGGATCGTCTTACGCGACAACTCCGCCTTCCGCCGAGTGTCAGAGCGGCCCGGCTTCGGCGAGTACCACCCCGCCGTCGGCGTCACCGGGTTGGCCGGTCGCCCGATCCGTCTCGGCAGCGACCGGCGCAGCTGGTGATGTCGAGGTGTCGCGGCGGCCGGACGCGGGCGCAGCGGCCACCGGTGGGATGTCGCTTGCGGGCGTCCCGGATAGATGGATCTGGTCACCCACCGGGTCCGGCGGCGAATCGGCCCCACCTGTGACGCCCGCGCTCCGGTGCTCCGTCGGCAACTGATCGGGTGGCGCGTCCACCACCGGCGGTTCCACCGGCACCGCGTGCGCCGGTGACGGTTCCTCGGATCGGGCCGTCGGCGTTGCCGGACCTGCTGCGGACGGCTCCACATCGGGAGGCGCGGCGGGCGGTGTGGCGTCGGGCGAAATCGCGGCATCTGTGACGGCGTCGAGCATCGCGGTCGCGGCCCGCACTCCCGATCCGGCCAGATCGAGTACGGCACCGGCGAGACCCGCTGCCGCGACGGCGAGATCTACTCCTGCTCGTACCGGGTCGCTCCCGTCGCCCGACGACGGCACGTTGGGGGCGAAGCCCGATCGGATACTGCCCGGCACCGACGCGCCGAACGCAGCTCCCGCCCCACCGAGATCTTCGATGCTGCCGAATGATGCAGCCAGAGAGTCGAATACAGATCTGATCGTTCGATCGGTGTCGTCACAGACCCGGAGCACACCGTCGATCGCAGCGCCGAACTCCGGGGTGAACGTCTCGCGTAGCCATCGCGAGCACGGCTCCGCCGTGGTAGCCGGATCGCCGGACCCGCGATCGGCGGGAGGAAACCAGCCCGCCACCTGATCCGGAGTGGGACCGCCTGACCCACCCGACGCGCCGGCAAGAATCACCCGGACTTCGTCGGCAGTACGTCCGCCGACGAGGCGCCCCTCGAACGCGCCGACGACGCGCGCCTTGTCGCCGACGATCGCAGCGATGTCCGCCGCAGCGGTGGCGAGAGCACGCGACAGCGCGTCCACGCCGCTCTGCAGTGCCCACCCCTGGACGATGACGGCGTCCAAGCGCGACCGAGCGGTGTCGCCGGCGCGTCCCTGCCAGACTCCCGGCAGGCCACGCACGTGACCGCTCTGATCCTCGACATGGCCGCCGAGCACGTCGGCGAGCCGACCGAGATCCGAGGCGTCGGCGACGAGCGTGGCGAGATCGAGGCCGCGTTGCTCGTCGTACCTCTCCCGCAGCGACTCGGCCGTGGTGGAAGTCGCGATGCCCAGCTGATGCGCACAGGGAAGGTACTCGGCGAAGAACGTCAGACCGCCGGCGCCCATGTCGAGGATGCGGGCCGGGTCCGATGCCGGCGTCATGGTGACCAGTGGCCGGGATCGCCCCGGAGGGTATCCGGGCCCGGTACGCGGGTCATGTCGTCCGCCGTCGCCGCGTCGCGCTCGGCGTAACGGTCGGCTGCGGTGCGCAGCGCATCCACGTGTGCGTTCACCGCCGCCACCCACTCGTCACATGCCCGGCGCACTCGCCGGTATCCGTCGTCGACGACCGCGCCGCAGTTGCGGTAGTGCTCGCCGGCCATGCGTGGACCGAACTCCAGATTTCCTAGGAGATGACGGCATTCGTGATCGGTGTCGTCAGCGGATCTCGCCACTCGGCCCGCAATCGACATGACGCCCTGCTCGTCGAATCGCACACGATCCCGTGGTGCTGCCATGGCCCGCTCCTCCCCCGCATTGCGTCTCGCTGTGTTGGACGCAGCGACGCCCCCTCCGGTTCCCTCATCGTGGAGGGTCGGGAGGGGGCGTCGTGCCGATGGGGTCCCGGCGGGGACCGGATGAGGGGCTGTCCTGGCGTCAGACGCCTGCCACGACTCCGGCCAACCGGTCGGCGAGGGCGCGGGCATGGCTGTCGTCGGCGGCCTCGACCATGACGCGGACGAGTTGCTCTGTGCCGGAAGGCCGCAGCAACACGCGTCCGGTCTCGCCGAGTTCACGCTCCACTTCGGCGACCGCGACGGCGACAGCAGGATCGTTCGCTACCGCCGCCTTGTCGCTCACCCGGACGTTGACGAGAACCTGCGGCAGGATGGTCATCACCGACGCCAGTTCGGAGAGCGAGCGTCCGGTCGTCGAGATCCGTTCCATGAGCCACAGTCCGGTGAGCACGCCGTCGCCGGTCGTGCCGTGAGCAGGGAGCACGATGTGCCCGGACTGTTCACCACCGAGGCTGAATCCGCCGCGGCGCAACTCCTCGAGCACGTAGCGATCCCCGACCCCGACGGTCCGGACGGCAATTCCGGCGTCCTTCATCGCGAGATGCAGTCCGAGGTTGCTCATCACCGTGGTGACCAGCGTGTCGTCGTGCAGTTCACCTGATTCGTGCATGCTCAGCGCCAGGATCGCCATGATGGCGTCGCCGTCGACGACCGCACCGGACGCATCCACCGCGAGACAACGGTCGGCATCCCCGTCGTGAGCGAGACCCAGATCCGCACCGTGCTCCAGCACAGCTTTCTGCAAGCCTTCGAGATGTGTCGAGCCGCAATCGAGATTGATGTTGAGCCCGTCGGGCTCCGCGCCGATTGCGATCACCGTCGCGCCGGCGGCCTCGTAGGCCTCGGGGCCGACGCGTGACGCCGCACCGTGCGCACAGTCGACGACGACCGTCAGACCCGTGAGGGGATGATGCATCGTCGACGCGAGGTGCGCGAGATAACGGTCCACGGCGTCTTCAGCGACCCGGACGCGTCCGATCCCTGCTCCGGTGGGGCGTGCCGGTGACCCGTTCTCGCCCTGGAGTACCGCCTCGATGCGGTCCTCGACCGAGTCCTCGAGCTTGTGCCCACCCGCCGCGAAGATCTTGATGCCGTTGTCGGGCATGGGATTGTGCGACGCGGAGATCATCACTCCGAGGTCGGCGCCATAGGCGGCGGTGAGGTACGCGACTGCGGGAGTGGGCTGCACGCCCACCGACAGCACATCGACGCCGGCCGCGGTGAGTCCGGCGGTGACGGCGGCCTCGAGCATCTCACCGCTCGCGCGTGGGTCCCGGCCGACGACGGCCACCGGCCGCCGCTCGGAATCCGCCGGCGCCAGCACCGCGGCAGCACCACCGGCCAGACGCAATGCCAACTCCACCGTCAGCTCGGCATTTGCCAAGCCTCGAACTCCGTCGGTGCCGAACAACCGACCCATAGACACGCCCCTCAACGTTCACTGCGGTCACTACCGCGCATAGCTCCCCGGTTCCGCGGGACGGCGTACCCGGCCCCGGAATCTGACGGAAGACAGAATGCACGAAAGCAGGCGCCGGTAGCGAATCTCTACCGACGCCTGCTCTCGTGGTCGAACAAGTGCCGAGGCTGACCAGGTCAGCATCGGCGACACATCAGCGCTTGGAGTACTGAGATGCCTTACGGGCCTTCTTCAGGCCGTACTTCTTACGCTCGACGGCACGCGGGTCACGCGTGAGGAAGCCGGCGCGCTTGAGCGCGGGGCGATCCTCGGGAGTGACCTCGATGAGTGCACGTGCGATGGCGAGACGCAGCGCGCCGGCCTGGCCGGACGGGCCGCCACCATGCAGGCGAGCGTGGATGTCGAAGCCCTCGGTGCGCTCGACGGTCACCAGCGGCGACTTCACGAGCTGCTGGTGCACCTTGTTCGGGAAGTAATCCTCGATGGTGCGGCCGTTGAGGACGAAGTTGCCGGAGCCGGGCATGAGGCGCACGCGAACGACGGCCTCCTTACGGCGACCGACGGTCTGGATCGGACGGTCGAGCACGATCGGAGCCGCGGGCTCCGCAACAGCCTCTTCAGCCACGTACTCGTCTACAGCGACCTCGACGTTGTCGGCGAACTCTTCGACGTTCGTCACGTTCTCGGTCTGTTCCTCGGGCGTCGTCACTGTGCCACCTGCTTGATCTCGAACGGCACCGGCTGCTGCGCGGCGTGGGGATGGTTCGGGCCCGCGTAGACCTTCAGCTTCTTGGCGATGGCGCGGCCGAGCTTGTTCTTCGGGAGCATGCCGGTGACGGCCTTCTCCACGAGACGATCGGGGTTCTTGTCGAGAACCTCGCCGACCGAACGACCCCGCAGGCCACCCGGGTAACCGGAGTGGTGGTACAGGAACTTGTCGGTCCGCTTGTTGCCGGAGATGGCGACCTTGTCGGCGTTGATGATGACGACGAAATCACCGCCGTCCATGTGCGGAGCAAAGGTGGGCTTGTGCTTGCCACGGAGCAGGGTTGCCGCCTGCACCGCGAGGCGGCCGAGGACCACGTCGGTGGCGTCGATGACGTGCCACTCGTGGTTCAGCTCGCTGGCCTTCGGTGTGTACGTAGACACAGAATTTCCTCGTCTATCGTTCTCGCTGCTGGCCCGCATGCCGCCGATGGTCACACCCGGCGGCCAGTTGAGACCCGGGATGAGATGTTCGCCGCGCGCAAGGCAACGACGACGGACGACACGCCGAGGAACCACTTTACCGGCGCAGCGGCCGGTAGGTCAAAACGCCTCCGGACAGCACGACGTCCCGGCGGCCTCTCCACCACCGGGACGCAGTGCCGTGGGCTCTCCCCCTGCACCCACCGGACGCACCGGGTATCACCCCGGGAAGCGAGCCTGGTTCCTCCGTTCCGTTGCCTGCATGTCGTCGTTGCCGCTCGACACGATTCGGCCGATGTCCTGCAGCACCTGGATGAGGCCGGCTTCGGCCCGGTTCCACCGCTGCTGGGTCGCGACGTAGTCGGCCTGCGCCTCACCACTCCACGTGGCCACCAGCGGCGCTACCTGCGCTTCGATCCGGTCGAGCGTGTCCCTGATCGCCTTCTCGCCCGAGACGAGGCGCGAGTGCAGATCTGCGACGCCCGCGAAATTCTGGAAGATCTCGGATCCACCGTCGACTGTCACTGTTCGTTCTCCTTCAGCTGGATTCGGGACCGGGGATCAGAACGAACCGCGGAGAAGGGAACCGGCACCGGGGTCGACGGCACCGAGCGCCCGTGCGTTCTCTTGTTCGGTCGCGTCGTATGACCGGCCGCTGGTCCGCACCGCCTCCGCGAGTTCGTCGAGTGCGGCAGTCAGGTTGGTGTTGTTGACATTCCAACGCTCCATGATTCCGGCGAAGCGCGTGGCGGACACACCTCGCCACACGGACGGTGCGGACTGCACGACGTCGCCGAGCACCCGGAGAATCCCCACGAGTTCGTTGCGAGAATCCTGAAGTTGCCCCGCGACCACCTCCATGGTTGCGACATCTGTGCTCAAGCCATTCGAGTGGCCGGACCCTGCTCCGGCCGACGGTTCGGTCACGAGTGCTCCTTCGATCGCTCTGCGCACCGGCTGTCTCAGCCCCCCAATTGGTCTGAGCCGGATTGCGCCTACACAAGGTTGGACGCCGCAACCGGCCGAGCGGTTCCCTCGGATCCGGAATTCGTTTCGAGCGTGTCTTCATCCGGTCCGGAGGGTGTGCACTGCCTGTTCGCATTCGCGCCGGATCCCTGCCCACTCACCGTCGAGGAACTGGCAACCCACCGCGACCTGCAGCCCCGGGAAGACCACGACCGACCACCGGACCTCGGAGAATTCATCGGGCACTTCGGTGTAGGCGATCACACTCCGGTCCGCGAATGTGGTGTCGGCGTCCATATTTCGAATCACTCCGCCGCGCTCATCCGCTCGTGTCTCGAGCACTTCGGCCACGGCATGCTCGTCCATACCGTCGGCCAGGACACTGTGCACGATCACGATTCTCCGGTCGTTGCCCGACGCCGGGACGAGCTCCGTGCGCCCCGAGTCGGCTGATTCCGGCGTTCGCAGGCGCCAGGAACCGGGCAGGTCGAGATGCACCGGCCCGACGTCGAAGCGAGCCCGCCGATCCGCGTCGGGTTGCGGGAAATCCGACGGGTCTGCGGCCGAGACCTGACTGTCGGTGGCACCGGTGCCGTCGCCGGTCGTCCCGGCGCCCGCCACGGATCCGGTGGGCGCGGGTGCGCCCACCCACAGGAACACCGCGGCGAGTACGCCGAAGCTCACCACGGCGAGGATCAACTTGGCGGCTCGCCCGTTGCGGGTGGCAGGAGCGGTTCCCGGTGTCCGTACCTCTTGTAACCACGGCACGGTCGAGGTGGTGTCGGCGTGGGCGGTGTCCTGGGTATGGGCGGTGTCCTGGGCGCGGCGGCCGGACACTGCCGCCACCATCTCCGCGGCAGCGACCGGCACGGTCGGGACTGTGCCGGCGATCCGGTTCGCTATCTGCTCGCACGCCGGCCACCCCGCCGGTTCGCCCGGCGCACCGGTGAGGACCAGGACACACGAGTCTTCCCGGCCGTCGTTCACCGCTGCGATCAGCGACCTGACCGTCCCTTCCGCAGAAACCGTGTCGTCGGCCCCCGCCGTAACGAGGTCTTCGACCAAGATCTCCGGATTCCGGGCGACCCGGTCGACCACCGGACCGTCCTCGCGCGACCCCGGCGTGACCGATACAGCGGTGACGCCTCGCTCGGCGAACTCGAGCACGACGTACCGCTCGGCATCGTCCTGGTACGCGGCACGACATGCCGCAACGGAGACCGGAACCAGCAGCACGTTGTCGGCGACCTGACGCGCAGCCGTGTCCAGTAGGCGGCGCCGGCGCTCGTTCCACCACGTCGGGTACACCACGACGGCTGTCGCGACCATCGGTGGCGCACCCACGGCTGCGGCGGCATAGCGCACGAGTCCGGTCAGCAAGGGTCCTGGGTCGTGGCCGTCCGTTCGCGGCGAGGCCGCAGCGGGGTCGTCGACCGCGTCGGTGACGTGGATCGCGTCCGGAGAGTCGAGAGCCGAGTCACCGAACACCCAGCCGCCACCGAGCCGAGCCGCGACCGCGGGTACCGATCGTGACGTCTCACCCCATTGCCCCCGGACCCACCCCGGCAGTACGGCCAGGACCAGCACCTCCGGCGACGTCACGGCAGCGGTGACCATGCGGTCTGCACGAGCGACGCGCCGTCACGGCGCACGAGCAGTCCTCTTCCCGCCGGCATAGGCGACGGACGGGCCGAGCCCACGAGCGCACCTTCGTCCCGATTGCCGCTCATCACCAGCCCGGGACTGGAGAGTTCGCGCAATCGGGCCAGAACCGGTTCGAACAGTGCCCTGCCCGCTCCCCCGGCTCGGCGCGCCACCACGAGGTGCAGGCCGAGGTCCTTGGCCTGCGGCAGATAGTCGATCAGGGGCGCCAAAGGATTCTGGCCGCTCGTCGCAACCATGTCGTAGTCATCGATGATCACGAAGACCTCCGGCCCGGTCCACCACGAACGGTCGCGCAATTGCTGTTGAGTGGTCCCCGGCCCCGGCAGTCGCCGCTCGAAGATCCCCGCGAGTTCCTGAGCCATCGTGGCCAGCACGCTCGCCGCCGGTGCGTAGCCGCCGAGGTGGTCGCCCTCGACTACGCCGAGCAGGGTGCGGCGGTAGTCGCCGACGATGATGCGCACCTGGTCGGAGGTGTTCGACTCCATCAATCCGCGGCAGATCCCGCGCAGCAAAGCTGTCTTCCCGCAGCCGGAATCACCGAATACGAGGAGATGCGGGCTGTCGGTGAAGTCCACGGCGACCGGCGCGAGTTCCGCTTCGTCGATGCCGATCGGGATCGTGAGACGCACCGCGGGCGGCGCATCCGGGGCACTCGGCCATCCACGGGGCAGCGCCGCCAGCAGGTCGGCGCGATCGATGGTGTCGGGCAGCATCCGGACCCTGGGTGCGCGTCCGCCGGGTGTCGCGGCGGCGATCGCGGCGACCGCTCCCGACACTCCGGCGCCGAGATCGGTGGTGTCCGTGACGCCGTCGACGCGCGGCAGCGCCACGAGGATGTGCAGCCCGTCGCGGTCGATTCCACGGCCCGGTCGCCCCTCCGGAACCGTCGCCGCCTTCTTCCGTCCGTACTCCGAATCGGACGGATCCCCGAGGCGCAGTTCGAGTCGCGTGCCGAACTGATCGCGCATCGCCGGACGGACATCCCCCCAGCGGGGCGCACTGAGCACCACGTGGATACCGTACGAAAGCCCTTGGGATGCCAAGACACTCACGACCTGTTCGAGAGCTTCGAAGTCCTGCCGGATACTGGGCCACCCGTCGATCACGAGGAAGACGTCGCCGAACGGATCGGTGGACGTATCGGGTGCGCCGTCGGCCCGGCGGCGGCGAAACTCGGCCATCGACTCGATACCCCGCTCGGCGAACAGTCGCTCTCGGCTCCGCAACAACGACACGAGTTCCGCGACGGTACGCCGCACCCGATCGGCATCGAGACGGGTTGCGACCGATCCGACGTGAGGCAGCGCTGCCAGACCTGCGAGCGCCCCGCCTCCGAAGTCGAGACAGTAGAACTGCACCTGCTCCGCGGTATGCGTCAGGGCCATCGACACGACGAGAGTGCGCAGCAGCGTCGACTTCCCCGCCTGGGGACCGCCCACGATCACGACGTTGCCGGCCGCACCCGCAAGATCCACCACGAGAAGGTCGCGGCGCTGGTCGAACGGCCGGTCGACGATGCCGACAGGAGTCCGCAGGGAGGCGAGGCGGGGTACCTCGCCCGTGAGGACCGAGCGTGGGACCAGCGCATCGAGAGTCGGAGACTCCTCGAGCGGAGGAAGCCACACTTCGTGCGCGGGTGTTCCGTGTCCGCGGATCCGATCCACCACGAGGTCCAGGAGGCTGCGGCCTCCCGTGGCCGTCGTGTCGTCGGGAATGTCCGGTGTCGGGACCGCCTGCGGAACAGGATCGTCGAGTGGAACGCCGCGCGCGGTGAACACCCGGGGCCGCAGTGCACCGGTGACGCCGTGCACCACGGCTCGCCGGGACGGGCGTCCCGACACCGAGGGCCCGGAGACGTACGCCGCAGCGAACCGCACGATCTCCGCCGAATCCGACTTGAGGTAACCCGCGCCCGGCGCCGACGGCAGATGGTAGGCATCGGGAACGCCGAGGACGCTGCGCGATTCGTTCGCCGAGAAGGTCTTGAGGCCGATGCGATAGGACAGATGACTGTCGAGCCCTCGCAGTCGTCCCTCGTCGAGTCGCTGGCTGGCCAGCAGAAGATGCATGTGCAGCGAGCGCCCCAGCCGTCCGATCGCCGCGAACAGGTCGGCGAATTCCGGTTGCTGCGAGAGAAGTTCGGAGAACTCGTCGACGACAATGAACAACGCCGGCAGCGGATCGAGGGGAGCGCCCGCCGCACGTGCCTTTTCGTAGTCTCCTACGTTGGCGAAGTTTCCGGACGCCCGGAGCAACTCCTGCCTGCGGTTCATTTCACCCTCGAGTGCGTCTTTCATCCGGTCGACCATCGCGAGTTCGTCCGCGAGATTGGTAATGATCGCCGCGACATGGGGCAGTCCTTCCAGCCCCAGAAAGGTTGCGCCGCCCTTGAAGTCGACCAGGACGAGATTGAGATCGTCGGGCGAATGAGTAGCGACGAGGCCGAGGACAAGTGTGCGCAGCAATTCCGACTTTCCCGATCCAGTGGCTCCGATGCACAGACCGTGTGGGCCCATCCCGTTCTCGGCGGCTTCCTTCAGGTCGATCTCCACAGGTCTGCCGTCGGTATCGACGCCGATGGGAACCCGCAGACGGTCGCGTCCTCGGCGCGGGACCCATGCTCGGCCGGGATCGAAGCGCAGCACGTCGCCGACCCCCAGAAGGTCCTGCCAGGTGGCCGGACTTTCGTCGGAGTTGTCACCGACCGAAGCCTGCGCGACCACGCGATAGGGAGCCAGACGGCGCGCGACCGTCTGGGCCCGGGGCGCGCTCACGGCGTCGGCGTCGGCGAACGACTCGACGTCCACGCCGGATCGTGCGCCGACACAGCCGTCCTCCACCACGAGTTGGAGGCCGAGAGCCGACGCGAGTCGCGGCGCGAAACCCGACAGGTCGAGGATCGTCAGCGAATCCAGCCCGTCCTCGAGCAGTCCCGACCCGGACCCCGACACGCCACCGTCGACCACGACGACGAGCTGCGGAACTCCCTCGACGGCCGGGGCATTGCGCGTGAAGCGCCCTCGGGTCGAGAGGACCGGAGCGAGGTCCGTCTCCAGTTCGAGGACCGAGCCGAAGACCATTCGCGCGCTCCCCGCACCGTCGCGGGCGTCGGGGTGCTGAACGTGCGGGAGCCATTTGGCCCACTCCCATTCCGCGGCCGTGTCCGGTCCGCAGACGATCGCTACCCGGAGGACGTCCGGCCCGTGAAAGGTGCACAACTGGATGAGCATCGCGCGCGCCAGAGACCGGGCGGCCTGCCTGTCTCCGTCGAGCCCGATCGCCGCAAAGCCTCGCAGTGCGACCGCCGTGGGCAGCGCGGGTACCACCGAGTGGGCTCGCACGAACCGCCGGAGAGAGACCGCCGCGACCGGCTCGAGATCCTCGAGCGGACCGGTGTCCGGTGCGACGAGGCGGGTGGCGAGTCGCTGCCCGCCCCGCCCGACCCGCACGTGGCAGAAATCCGCATCGGTGCACCGCCGTTCCCACATCCGCGCAGTGCCGACGAGGGTCCAGAGCAAGGCCGGGTCGGGGTGCGCCCATTCGAGCGATTTACGCTGTTCGCCACTGGTTTCGGTGACCTCGCGCCGGACCTGGTCGAGATACCGGAGATAGTCTTTGCGGTCTTCGTCCACCTCGGAGGTCTTCGTTCCTCCGCGTCCGCCGTTCGCGAGCATGCCGACCATCGAGACGACCATCATGATCGGGAAGATCATCGCCATCGGACTGCGGGCCATGCCCGAGGTGAACATCAGCGCCATCATGCCGACCATGGCCGCCACCATCACGAGCGGCAGCAACCTCACCAGCAGGTTCCCGGGCGTCGGACGCGGAATATCGGGCGGCGCTTGCAAACTCAACTCGCCGCTCGGAGCTCGCGGAGCCTCCTTGCGCGCTGCGCGCACGAAGCGCTCGGTACTCAACGTTCGCCACCCCCGGAACACCGCATCCCACAACCGTCCCCCGACGGCCGACCCCCACGGTCCGAGGAAGGGTAGCGCACGACGCAGACATACAGGGTGCCTCCGTGATCGGGTCCTACCGGCGACTCCGCCACGAGACACCGACCGGCCCGTGTCGTATGGTCTGCGTCGTCCCGGTCGGCGCGGTGCACATCCGAGGGGAGCCGCGCGCAGCGGCCGGCGACCGGGTGAACGACGGGGGAAGAAGGCCATGACGTCCGCGCAGACCGGATCCGACCATCACGGCACTGTCGAGGCTCCGGATCTGTGCAGGATCACGGTGCTCGCGCAACACACCGAGGTGGATCTCGCCCTTCCCCTCGGAGTTCCTGTGGCGCTGCTGATTCCCGGCATCGTCGACCTCGTCGCATCGCACCGGGCCGCGAACCGGTTCGATCTCACGCCCGAGCAGGTGGAGCCGGGGGCGTGGACCCTCGCCCGGATCGGTCATGCGCCGCTTGCCGGTGCGCTGAGCCTCGACGAACACGGTGTACGCGACGGCGAGTTGCTCGTCCTCGCCGACGCCGGATCTCCTGCGCCTCCCCCGCTGTTCGACGACGTGATGTACGCGGTGGCGGTGGACGGCAAGGACCGGTTGCGACGGTGGGGCGCGGCTCCCGCAGGTGTGCTCGCAACAGTTCTCGCTCCGGCCGCGCTCTCCGCGGGCTGTTTTTCCCTGGTGCAACTGCCGGCGGGACCGCACCGACTTGTAGCGGGCGCGATCGCGGCGGTGCTGGGCGTTCTGCTCCTGCTCGCGGCTGCGGTCGTCTCACGTGGGTACGGCGACCCGCGGACGGGGCTCCTGCCCGCCGTCTGCGCGGTACCGACTGTGTTCGCCGCAGGAGTGCTGCTCGTGCCGGGCGATGTCGGGCCTCCCCACCTACTGCTCGGGGCCGTGCTGGTCGGTGCGGCCGCGGTGATTGCGTTGCGAACGGCCATGGTCGGTACTGCGACCTTCACCGGTGTCGCCGCCGCTGCGGCCTGCGCGGCGGTCGCACTGGGTTTTGCGTCGACGGCCGGTGTCGGGCCGCACGCGCTCGGTGCGGGCACGGTGATCGCAGCCTTGCTTCTCGCCGCATCCGCGCCACGGCTCGCAGCGGTTCTCGGCCGCCTGCCCGTACCTCCCGTACCCGTACCCGGAACGTCACTCGACCCGGTCTCGCCCGATCCGGAGACTGCTGCTCCGCTCCCGTCGTTCGGGGAACTCGAGGCACGGATCGGACTCGCCCGCGCGCATCTGACCGGGCTGGTCTACGGGGCGGTCGCCGTCGCCGTCGGTGGCGCGTGGTGCGCGGCCTATCCGGTGGCCGGGGCGGTGTCGTGGCCGGGGGTAGGTCTGGCCGTCACCACCGCGGTCGTGCTGATGTTCCGGGGCCGCTCCTACACGTCCGCGACCGAAGCTGTGCCGCTGGTACTGGGCGGCGCGACCATCCTGATCGGGCTGATCACCGGAGCGGCGGTACTCACTCCGGTTCCGCCGTGGTTCGTCTCCGCCGCTGCCCTGGCGATGTTCGCCGGAGCGATCGTGTTCGGTGTGGTGGCGCCCCGCCGTCAGTTCACGCCGGTGCAGCGCCGGATCGCGGAACTGACCGAATACACCGTGATCGCGCTCGTCGTTCCGCTCGCGTGCTGGGTCGCGGGCTTGTACTCCGCGGTGCGGGGGCTGTGAAGGGATGCGACGGTGTGCGGCGTCCGCCTGCGTTGTCGTCATCGCGGCGGTGATCGCAGGCGCCGGCAGTCCGGCCGCGGCGAGACCACCCGTTCCGGACCCAGCCCTTCTGCCGTCCGCTGGTGCTCCGGCGCCGCCGGACGCCACGGAACAACGGATCGTGTGCTCGGAACCGGAGGATGCAGCGGACGGGCCCCAGGTGCCCATTGCCCAGCGGATTCTCGATTTCGAGTCCGTCTGGCCACTCACCCGGGGCGCGGGGCAGGTCGTCGCGGTCATCGACACCGGGGTGCAGCCCCATCCCCGGCTACCCGCACTGCAACCGGGTGGTGATTACGTATCGACAGGGGACGGCACGGACGACTGCGACGCGCACGGCACACTCGTCGCAGGTCTCATCGCGGCTGCCCAGGTTCCCGGATCCGGGTTCGCCGGGGGTGCGCCCGATGTCCAGCTGATCACGATTCGCCAGTCGAGCGGACGGTACTCGGATCGGGCACGCGCAGACGACGACACCGCCCGCAATGCCACCGGTTACGGCGACGTGCGCACACTCGCCTTCGCGCTCCGACGAGCGGTGGATTTGGGTGCGACCGTGGTGAACATCTCGGAGGTGGCATGCCGGACCACTGCCGAAGGGCTGTTCGACGGCCCCTTGGGCGCGGCCGTGCAGTACGCCACCGATGTCGAAGACGTCGTCGTGGTCGTGGCGGCCGGGAACACCGATACCTGCCGTCCCGGGAATCCTGCATCGCTCGATCCCGCTGCTCCCCAAGACGATCCGTGGGATTCGGTCACGACTCTGGCGTCGCCGGCCTGGTACGACGACTACGTGCTCACCGTCGGCGCGGTCGAATCGGACGGCACCCCGTCCGAATACAGCCTGCCGGGCCCGTGGGTGGATGTCGCGGCACCGGGCAGCGGACTGGTCTCCTTGAATCCCGGCACGGCGGGTCTCGTGGACCAGATCTGGGGATCGAACGGGCCACAATCGATTTCCGGCACCAGCTTCGCAGCGCCGCTGGTCGCGGCGACTGCGGCTCTCGTGCGTGCCCGGCACCCGCACCTGATCGCACGTGAGGTGATGGCCCGGATCGAGGCGACCGCGCATGCCCCCGCCGAGGGTTGGAATCCGCGGGTCGGCCACGGGATCGTGGATCCGTACGCAGCCGTCACAGCCCCACTGTCGGCGAACCATTCACGTTCGGCAGAGGTGCGTCCTCCCGAACCGCACCCGCTCGCTGCGCCCGCAGAAACTCCCCCGCCGGACAACCGGTCGCGCACCGTCGCGCTGATCGCTGCGGCCGCGGTCTGTATCGCGCTGGTGCCCATCGTGTTGCTGTCGATCCCGCGGCGCCGTCTCGGCGAGCGGTCCTGAGCCGTCAGCCTCCCGCGCGTACGGGTGCGGGGCTCGGGTCGGGTGCTACACCGTCGTGCGCGAGCAGCGCCTCAGCCCTGCCGAGAGCGGGACCGGGTGCGAGGAGTTCCACCATCGGCCACGGGGCGCGGACCGGGTCCGACAAACCCAGGGCTGCCGCGGATTCACTGTCCACGATGCCGTAACGGACACCGGTGTCCGCGACATAGAACAACGAGCCGGCGCGATCGCTACCGGCCGTCACGGCCGTCGTGCCGAGGTACACGCCCCGCCCCGGCGGGACGTACACGGCGTCGGCGTTCGGGCCCGCGCCGTCCGCCTGCGCCGGCACCACCGGGACGGCGTCCTCGGCGAGGGGGAGCCCGGTGCCTGCCGACAACCCCAGCGTCGAACGGTTCCGGCCGTCCCCGGGTTCCCCCGGGTCCCAGGTAAGGCACGCCACGGGAGCGTCGGCCGGCTCCACGATGTCGGGAATCACGGCGGGGAAGGAAGCCACCGCAAGCTCCTGCACGGCGGGCGCATTCTTGAGGACGTCCGGCGGTACGACCGGGATCTCCGCCGCCCCCTGCGAATCCGACGCGTGCAGGATCTGCGCGGTCGCTCGCGACACCTCTTGAACGCCGTCGCGCAGCACGACGTGGAAACTCTGCCCATCGGGCTCGGTCAGCGCGACCACCGATCCGACCGGCAACCCGCGAACGTGCACGCTCGGAGCACCGCCCGCACCGGGAATCACCGGGGCGGCGAGAGCAGGCACTTCGGGAACCGCGCCCAGGAGACCGGGACTCGCCGGACGAGCCCGCGTCACATCGATACCGAGCACTCGCGTCAACGCACGGTCGTCCGGGTCGATCTCCGCTCGAACACCGTTGTACACCAGATAGAAACGATCGTCGGACGAGACGAGAAAGGCTTCGTCCTCGCGCAGGGGCGCACTTCTGCCGCTCTCCGGCGCACCGACGACGACGGCGGTCGTCACGCCGTGCATTCCGTTGGGTTCGACGGTGTCGCACACGGTCCACGGCCGATCGTCCGAGGCGTGGGTCAGCGACGACGGCGCACCCGGGATCCCCACAAGAGGGCCACGGGGGCGATCCGCGAGTTGGTCGTCGGCCACGACGACCGGTTCGACGGGCGAGCCGAGCACGAGGCGTGCGGACGCCAGGTTGAGGGCGGGGTGGAAAGTCCCGTCGATCGCGACGTACAGCGCGCCGGACTCGCGTCCGACGACGACGGTGGCATCCCCGATCCGGTCCTGAGGCCGGAACAAAGCCAGCGCGGCGCAGCCGGCGAGGCCGAGGCATGCCACGACCGTTCCCACCGCGAGCGCGCGGGACTGGGAACGCAGGGGGTCGTGGATCATCCGCACATCGCGTCGCACCAATGCGTGGCCCATGCGCCGCATGAGAAATCTGTATCCGCTGACCTGCCATCGCGTGGTCGGCTGCGCTGCCATGTATCTCCCCCTGTGCGGCACGCTCTCTGCCGCAACACAGTACAGTTCCGCCGGGAAGTCCGGTGGAGCGCAGGGGGCGCGGCCGGGCGGGATCGGGGGGAGACATGGCTGGGGCTTCGGCGGCGGCAGGACGGACGAAATCCGTTGCCGTCACCCGTCTGGTGATCGCGCAGATCTCTGCGGTGGCGGTGTGGGCCGCAGTGCACGGCGCCACGGGCCGGATGTGGATGGCGGTAGCGGGGGGCGCGCTCGTCGCGGCGGCACTGACGATCCCGGTTCGCGGAGTCGATGCGATCACGTTCGCCTCCACACTGGTGCGCTACCGGTGCGGACGACGCGGAAACGAAGCGGTCCTGCGCGACTTCCCGCAGCCGTCCGGTCGCCCGATCGGCCTGAGCTGGGACGCTCCGTACGTGACGGCGGTCGTCGAGGTCGTGTCCCGGCCCGGGCAGGTCATGCGCGTGGGGCGCGACAGCGTCGAGGCCGAGGTCACGCTGCCGCTCGACGCGATCGCATCGTGCCTGCGCCGGCACGACGTCACCCTCGACGGGATCGATGTGGTGACGCACGGATGGCGGGTACGCGATTCGAGCCCGGCAGGGCAGGTCTACGCACACCTACTGGGTCCGCTGCCCGCTGCAGCCGAGCGAACGGTCTGGCTCGCTGTCCGTCTCGACGTGTCGACCTGTGGTGAGGCGATCGCCCGGCGCGGCGGCGGAGCGGAAGGGGCGGCACATACGGTCGCGGCGGCGGCGCGGCGCGTCGTGCGAGTGCTCGACGACGGAGGTTGTGCGGGAATCATTCTCAGCGCCTCCGACATCGAGACAGCATCGCGTCGCGTCGCGCACGGTGTCGCGCCGGCCGAATTCGCGCGGCACCCGCATCACGTCCCCCTCCCGATGGGCTTCAACAGCGGTGGTTACTTCGACCCCCGCCGATTCGGTCGTCACGCAGCGACCAGCGTGTGGACCTATCCCGCCCTCTCATCGACACTCGTAGTCCGGCTACGGCCGGGAGATCAGGGCGCCGTCCGGGTCGCGGGATCGGCTCGGTTCACCACGAGATCGCCTGTCGTTCCGGCGCTGCCCGGGCTCCGCTGCCCGTACGGGCTCGACCGGGAGTCGTTGACCGCCGCCTTGCCGGTGGCCGCGCCGAGACTCGAGCACGTGGCTCCGTTGCGTGATGTGAGTGCCGGCGAACTGGTTGACCTCGCACTGCCGCCCGGCGGTTGCGGTCAGCTCATCGGTTCGGACGATGCCGGGCGCGCGGTCACCGTGCGACTCTTCGGTCCCGGGATCCGCTCGGTGCATGTCGCGGGCGAGTTGTACCTGGCACAGCAGGTCGTGTTCAGAGCGGTGGCCGTGGGAGCGCGGGTTCTCCTGTACACCGATCGGGTCGGTGCGTGGCGGCCGCTACTCGACGGTGCTGCCGGACCGGATCGGCTTCGCGTCGCGGGTGAGTACGCCGACGATGGGAAGTTCGACACCGTGGTCTACGACGGCGTGCGGCCCACGACGGTTCCGCCGCAGGTCAGCGCGATTCACGTGCAGATGTACCCGGAGAGCTTGCCCGGAGAACGCCCCACGGTGTTGCTTCATCAACCGGGCGCATCGGGAGACCGGATCCTTCTCACCACAGCCGGCACCCGCGTGCACCTCACGCTCGTGACCATTGCAGCCGAGACCACCCATATCGGCCGGCCGCGGATTCCCGAACCTGTTCCGGTGTCCTGACTGCCCTGCTCAGCCCGGATACTCCGTGCGAGCCCGCCCCTCCCGCACCGTCCGCGCCCACCAATCGATCTGGTCGAGCATGCGTTCTGCCGCGTCGATCGCCGCCCCGTCGGTGGTGGTGCCGTCCTGCGCGAAAGCGTGCTTGACGCGGTGGAAACTCACCGATTCGCGCACCGGCACCATATGCACCTCGACGACGACCTGCCTGAGTTGCTCGACGGCGCGCAATCCGCCGGACAGCCCACCGTAGGAGACGAATCCGATCGGCTTGGTGCGCCATTCGTGTTTCACCGTGTCGATCGCGGTCTTGAGCGCGGCCGGATATCCGTGGTTGTACTCCGAGGTGACCACAACGAACGCCTCGGCCGCGCCCACACGGCGGGTGAACGCGTCCGCTTCGGGGCCTCCCGACAGATCCTGAGGTAAGGGAGTGTCCGCGAGGTCGATGATTCCCACATCGAATTCTGCTCGGCGGCGCGCGGTCTCGGCGAACCAGTGGGCGACGACCGGTGCGACGCGTCCGGCACGCACGCTGGCCACGACGATCTCGAGGCGGACCGGCCCGGTCCCGATCTGTGGGTCCATGCCTGCGATCCTAGGCCCGGTCAGGTGGTGAGACCGTGTGTCAGGAGCGCTGCCAGTTCGCGGTAGGCCTGAGCGTCGGCCAGTCCCGTCGCCTCGGCGACCTGCCGTTGCTGGATTCGCACCATGACGGACGCGACGACGTCGGCGACGAAGGCCGCGTGCACGTCGCGGAGATCACCCGCGTCGACACCCTCGGAAATCAGCGTGCGCACCCGATCTGCCGCCATCCGGGTGTTGCGCTCGTACACCTCGCGCGCGACGGGAGTCCGGGCGATGTCCTCCATGAAGCGCGCGGATGCCGGTTCGAGTTGCCGTCCGACCGCCTCGAGATAGGTGCGGATCCGCGCTTCTGCTCCTGCACTGCGTGCGAGTTCTGCTTCGACGCGCTCGGTGGCACCCCGGAAGAAGTGCACCGTGACGGCATAGACCAGCCGGTCCTTGTTCTCCGCGAGCGCGTAGAGCGTGGACTTCGAGCAATGGAGGCGGGCGGCGACGTCGTCGAGGGTGAGGTGTGCGAAGCCCTCGGCCAGAAACATCGCGACAAGCTGGTCGAACAGTTGGGCCCGGCGCGCGGTCGTCCGGCGCGTCTCCGCTCTTGTCATACTTAGAACAGTACTGCAGTATCTTTCTCAGTACTGTTTCTGAGGAGGAACCCTGTGGCTGTCGAGCGTCTTCTGCCCACCCAAGAGGCCTACGACCTGATCGAGCTGACCCGCGACGTCGCCGACAAGGTCCTGGCCCCGCGCGTCGACGAGCACGAGCGCGCCGAGACGTTCCCGGAGGGTGTGTTCCCGGCGCTCGGTGCGGCGGGCCTGCTGAGCCTGCCGTACCCCGAGGAGTTCGGCGGCGGCGACCAGCCGTACGAGGTCTACCTGCAGGTCCTCGAAGAACTCGGAGCCCGGTGGGCTGCGGTCGCGGTCGCGGTGAGCGTGCACGGCCTCTCCTGTTTCGCCCTGGCCACCCACGGCACCGACGAACAGAAGAACGCGTGGCTTCCGGACATGCTCGGCGGCAACACCATCGGCGCGTACAGCCTGTCCGAGCCGCAGGCCGGATCGGATGCCGCCGCACTCGCGTGCCGGGCGACGGCCGTCGACGGCGGGTATCGCATCACCGGATCGAAGGCGTGGATCACCAACGGCGGCAAGGCGGATTTCTATACGTTGTTCGCGCGTACCGCCGACACCGGTTCGAAGGGCATCTCGTGCTTCCTCGTGCCCGACGGAACCGAGGGCCTGAGCTTCGGCAAGCCCGAGGAGAAGATGGGCCTGCACGCGATCCCCACCACCGCAGCGCATTACGACGACGCGTTCGTCCCGGCCGACCGTCGTATCGGCGCCGAAGGCCAGGGGCTGCCCATCGCGTTCAGCGCGCTGGATTCGGGCCGCCTGGGCATCGCCGCTGTTGCGACCGGTATCGCGCAGGCAGCGCTCGACGAGGCCACCGCCTACGCCAAGGAACGCAAAGCGTTCGGCAAGCGCATCATCGACCACCAGGGTCTCGGATTCGTCCTCGCCGACATGGCGGCGGCAGTCGACTCCGCCCGCGCCACCTACCTCGACGCCGCGCGCCGCAAGGACGCGGGACTCCCCTACTCACGCCAGGCCTCGGTCGCGAAACTCGTCGCGACGGACGCCGCCATGAAGGTCACCACCGATGCCGTGCAGGTGCTCGGCGGCTATGGGTACACGCGCGATTTCCCCGTCGAACGGTTCATGCGCGATGCCAAGATCACGCAGATCTTCGAGGGCACCAACCAGATTCAGCGTCTGGTGATCGCACGGTCCCTGGCCGGCTGAGCCGGACCGGCGGTCCCCGGACCGGGCGAGTCTCCGTCTAGTCGTGCGCGCCGATCAGCGCGCGGAGCGCGGCGATCTCGGCGTCGAGCGCGGCGCGCCCGGCCGGGGTGATCGTGACCCAGGTACGTGTGCGTCCTTTGCCTTCTTCGCGGGTGCTCTCGAGCAGTCCCGCGTCGACGAGCACTTTGAGATGACGGTTCAGATTTCCGTCCGTCAGGCGCAGCGTTTCCCGGAGCACACCGAATTGCATCGACGCACCGTCTCGGAGAAGTGAGAGAATTCCGAGGCGGGTGCGTTGGTGGACGACGTCGTCGAGGCCGAGCGTCGGATGCTCGTCCGGCGAAGACGTGTCAGGCATGTGCACGTCCCGGATCCGCCTGCGCGAGTTCGACCATCGCCGCGACGACCGCTCCTGTCCCGACGACGAGCGTCATGATCATCCCTGCGTTCCCCCACCCTCCGAGCGCGACGACAACGGTCGCGACCGCGGTCGATGCGGCGAAGAACGCGGTCGGCGCCGATCGCCACACCAGAGCGAATATCCCGAAGCCGCAGGCGATCACGAGCCACGGCAGGAAGTCTGCGCTGTCTCCGGCGAACCACAGCAGGAAGCCCGCGACGACGAGGAGCATCACGACGCCGGTTGCGAACACGATCGTGCCGCGCATCATGGGCAGTTGCACGCGACGGGTGGCGAAGTACCACCCCGTGACCACCGCGGAGAGCGGAGTCACGACAGCCCAGTAACCGGTCGCGTTGCCGCCGAGCAGAAGCGCGACCGGTAGTGCCGCGAACACCGCGACGGACACGACGAGAAGTGGGAACCACGCGGGCGACGACAGCCTTCTCCCCTGCCGCGACCACTGGTCGATGTCGGTGATGAGATCCTGCGCCTGGGCGGCGTCGCATTCACTGTGCGAGGGAGGGTTCATGCCGTTCACTTTGCAATGCAAAGTGAACGCTGTCAATGGGTCGGCGCCGACAATCCGGTAACGGTGCAGTTGCGAAGACAGCAGGACTGCCGTTGCGCCGACCGGCGCGACACGACATGAGACGGCGACGAGACCCTCAGCAGCAGCCCGGCACGATGGGCCCGCGGACTTCACGGGTCGCGACATTGCGTGCGGCGAGTTCGTCGTCCGTCGGATAATCGACGCGCACGAGCGAGAGTCCGTGCGCGGGCGCGACGGCGACCGATGCGGCGCGCTCGCGTTCGTGCAGCAACTCGGTCATCCATTCGACGCTGCGCCGGCCCTCACCGACGGCGAGGGCAGCACCGACGAGGCTTCGCACCATCGACCAGCAGAACGCGTCGGCACTGACATAGGCGGTGAGAATGTCGCCGTCGCGCGACCAGTCGTAGCGCTGGAGTTCGCGAACCGTCGTGGCGCCGTCGCGGCGTTTGCAGAACGCGGCGAAATCGTGCAGTCCGAGAAGCGACCGGGATGCACGCTGCATCGCCTCGAGGTCGACGGCCTTCGGCCACGCCACGGTGTCGCGCGCACGCAAAGGCTCCGCACCGTACGGCGCCGTGGTCAACCGGTATTCGTAGTGGCGGCGGATCGCGGAGAACCGCGCGTCGAAATGCGCCGGCGCCACGGAGATTGCGGTCACCCGGATATCGCGGGGAAGAAACCGTGCCAGTCGGCGGATCCATCGCGAAGGGTCGTCGGGCAGTGCCGCTGTGGGCACGTCGACGTGCGCGACCTGACCGGACGCGTGCACACCGGCGTCGGTCCGGCCTGCGACGGTGAGCAGCACAGGGGTACGCACGATCGCGCCGAGTTTCTCCTCGATCTCGCCGCACACCGTGCGGCGGCCGGGCTGCCGTGCCCATCCGGAGAAGTCGGTGCCGTCGTAGGCGATATCGAGCCGGAGCCGGGTGAGCTCGGGCCCGTCCGCAACAGCGGGGTCATGGGAAGCGACGAGCCCGCCGCCCTCGGAAGGGTCGGCGGGCTCGTGTGCTTCAGCAGATGCCGAAACCAAGGGAACTAGTCCTTCTTGGCCTCGTCGGCATCGGCGGCCGTAGCGGTGTCGTCCTCGATCGACTCGATGACGGCATCCGCGTTCTCGACCT
Organism: Rhodococcus sp. NPDC058639; assembly: GCF_042717545.1. Taxonomy (NCBI): domain Bacteria; kingdom Bacillati; phylum Actinomycetota; class Actinomycetes; order Mycobacteriales; family Nocardiaceae; genus Rhodococcus; species Rhodococcus sp. NPDC058639. The sequence goes on along the minus strand of NZ_JBHXRF010000006.1, from coordinate 27,009 downwards.
GGGCATCGGTGGCGTCGGCCTCGACGGCCTCCACCACGTTGTCCTCGGCAGCCGGAGCAGACTGCGACGCGGCGACGCGACGAGCGCGATCCGCCTCGTTGCTGACCGTCTTCTCACGGACGAGCTCGATGACCGCCATGGGGGCGTTGTCGCCCTTGCGCGGCATCGTCTTGATGATGCGGGTGTAGCCACCGTTGCGATCCTCGAAGGAAGGACCGATCTCCGCGAAGAGCGTGTGGACGACGTCCTTGTTGCGGAGGACCTTCAGCACCTCACGACGCGAAGCCAACGTGTTGGCCTTTGCGTGCGTGACGAGCTTCTCGGCGTACGGGCGCAGGGCCTTTGCCTTGGACTCGGTGGTGGTGATGCGGCCGTGCTCGAAGAGCGCGGTGGCCAGGTTGGCGAAGATCGCCTTCTGGTGCGAGGCCGACCCGCCGAAGCGGGCGCCCTTCTTGGGCTTGGGCATGATTTTCTCCTAGTAACGGACCGTGAGCTGCTACAGCTGCTCGGTCTCGGCGTAGTCCTCGTTGCCGTCGGTCTCACTGAAGGAGCCGGGCTCGGTGTCGCTCCAGGTACCGGTCGCGGCGTCGTAACCGGCCACGGTGCTGGGGTCGAACGAAGCGGGGCTGTCCTTGAGCGACAGGCCGAGCGAGTGCAGCTTGACCTTGACCTCATCGATGGACTTCTGACCGAAGTTGCGGATGTCGAGCAGATCGGACTCCGTGCGTGCCACGAGCTCACCGACGGTGTGAACGCCTTCGCGCTTGAGGCAGTTGTAGGACCGGACCGTGAGGTCGAGGTCCTCGATCGGAAGTCCGAAGGAGGCGATGTGGTCGGCCTCGGCGGGCGAGGGACCGATCTCGATACCCTCTGCTTCGACATTCAGCTCACGAGCCAGACCGAAGAGCTCCACGAGGGTCTTACCCGCCGAAGCGAGCGCGTCCCGCGCCGTGATGGAGTTCTTGGTCTCCACGTCGAGAATCAGCCGATCGAAGTCGGTGCGCTGCTCGACGCGGGTCGCTTCCACCTTGTACGTCACCTTGAGCACGGGCGAGTAGATCGAGTCGACCGGGATACGGCCGATCTCGGCGCCGGACGCCTTGTTCTGGACGGCGGGGACGTAGCCGCGACCGCGCTCGACGACGAGCTCGATCTCCAGCTTTCCCTTGTCGTTCAGGGTGGCGATGTGCAGGTCCGGGTTATGGATGGTGACACCGGCCGGGGGGACGATGTCGCCGGCCGTAACGGTGCCGGGACCCTGCTTGCGGACGTACATGGTGACCGGCTCGTCCTCTTCCGAGCCGACCACGAGGCCCTTGAGGTTCAGGATGATGTCGGTGACATCCTCCTTCACCCCCGGAACCGTGGTGAACTCGTGGAGCACGCCGTCGATGCGAATGCTGGTGACGGCTGCGCCCGGGATCGAGGAGAGCAGGGTGCGACGAAGCGAGTTGCCGAGTGTGTACCCGAAGCCAGGCTCGAGGGGTTCGATGACGAACTTCGAACGGTTGTCAGCGATGACCTCTTCGGTCAGGGTGGGTCGCTGCGAAATGAGCATCTGTTGCCTCCTTGTGGGCGTCCGCTATTTGACGCCCTGGTGGATGGGTGTGTGTTTCTCCGGCCCGAAGGACCGGAGAAACACACGGCACTAAGTGCCTTACTTCGAGTAGTACTCGACGATGAGCTGTTCCTGCAGCGGGATGTCGATCTGTGCGCGCTCGGGAAGCTGGTGAACCAGCACCCGCAGACGCGAACCGACGACCTGCAGCCAACCCGGGATGGGGCGATCGCCCTGGGTCTCACGGGCCACCTGGAAGGGCAGCGTGCTCAGCGACTTCTCGCGGACATCGATGATGTCGTACTGCGAGACGCGGTAGCTGGGGATGTCGACCTTCTTGCCGTTGACAAGGAAGTGACCGTGGCTGACCAGCTGGCGAGCCTGCCGACGCGTGCGGGCGAGGCCGGCACGGTAGACGACATTGTCCAGACGCGACTCGAGGATCGTGAGCAGCACCTCACCGGTCTTACCGGGGCGGCTGGCGGCTTCCTCGTAGTAACGACGGAACTGCTTCTCCATGATGCCGTAGGAGAAGCGAGCCTTCTGCTTCTCCTGCAGCTGGAGCAGGTACTCGCTCTCCTTGATCCGCGCGCGACCGTGCTGGCCGGGCGGGTAGGGGCGGCGCTCGAAGGCCTGATCGCCTCCGACCAGGTCGACGCGGAGACGACGCGACTTACGTGTAACGGGACCGGTATAACGTGCCATGACTTAGAACCTTTTCCTTTCCCGTATTAGACGCGACGCCGCTTGGGCGGACGGCAACCATTGTGCGGCTGGGGCGTGACGTCGGAGATGGTGCCGACCTCGAGGCCTGCGGCCTGGAGGGAGCGGATCGCGGTTTCGCGGCCCGAACCGGGGCCCTTCACGAAAACGTCGACCTTCTTGACACCGTGCTCCTGCGCCTTGCGGGCAGCGCTCTCGGCGGCGAGCTGCGCGGCGAACGGGGTCGACTTGCGCGAACCCTTGAAGCCGACGTGGCCCGACGACGCCCAGGAGATCACGTTGCCCTGGGGATCGGTGATGGACACGATGGTGTTGTTGAAGGTGCTCTTGATGTGAGCGGCGCCGTGCGGAACATTCTTCTTGTCCCTGCGCCGTGCCTTCTGGGTCTTCTTCGGACCGGCGGTGCGTGACTTGGGAGGCATTACTTCTTCTTTCCTGCGACGGTGCGCTTCGGACCCTTGCGGGTACGGGCGTTGGTCTTGGTGCGCTGTCCACGCACGGGCAGACCACGACGATGCCGCAGGCCCTGGTAGCAGCCGATCTCGATCTTGCGGCGGATATCCGCCTGGACCTCGCGGCGGAGGTCACCCTCGACCTTGTAGCTTTCCTCGATGTGCTCGCGGAGCTTGGCGAGATCCTCGTCGGACAGATCCTTGCTGCGCAGATCCGGGTTCACGCCGGTCGCCGCAAGGATTTCCTGGGAGCGCGTACGGCCGATGCCGTAGATGTAAGTGAGTGCGATCTCCATCCGCTTTTCACGGGGTAGATCGACACCTGCGAGACGTGCCATGTGGCATTCCTATTCGGTGTGCGGAGGTCTGCTCCCAGCCCGTCCCCTGCGTCGAAAAACTGTGTAAGTCGATAAACACAGTGGGGCCCCGGCCTCCGAACCGGGGGTTGATCGCACAGCTCCTCGACTGATCGAGGATCGTAACCGTGCGACTGGTGCTGGAAGGTCTTCTTTGCTTGTTGCCAAGCAGATCTTCGAGACGAAGGTCCGATCTAGCCCTGACGCTGCTTGTGACGCAGGTTCTCGCAGATCACCATGACCCGTCCGTTACGACGGATCACCTTGCACTTCTCGCAGATCTTCTTGACGCTAGGCTGAACCTTCACGTGCGTCCGATCTCCTGTATGTGCGCCCCCGGACACGGCTGACCGCGACCGAAGACAGGGTTCCCCCCGACCGTATAGCCGGGGAAGCTTCTACTTGTACCGGTAGACGATGCGTCCACGCGTCAAGTCGTAGGGCGAAAGCTCCACGACCACGCGGTCCTCGGGAAGAATACGAATGTAGTGCTGGCGCATCTTGCCGCTGATGTGGGCCAGAACTTTATGACCGTTCTCCAGCTCGATGCGGAACATCGCATTGGGCAGTGGTTCGACAACCCGGCCCTCGACCTCGATTGCCCCGTCCTTCTTAGCCATATCCTCCGCGATCCGTCGTTCGATGTGTGGTTGCATCGGCATCCGTTACCGTGACGCTCGGCCTCCGGAAGTCGCGCGAATCGAGATTCGACACGTACCGACCCGGAGCGCAGCGCGCACCACCGGTCAATGCTACGGGAGTTTTCCCACCAGGCCAAATGGAGACGGACGAGGAGGACACGAGTTGCGGGCGCTGATTCAGCGGGTGACGACCGCGGCGGTTGCGGTGGAGGGCGACGAGGTTGCCCGGATCACGCCCCCACCCGGCGGGCACGGCCTGCTCGTGCTCGTGGGGGTGACCCACGACGACGACGCGGCGAAAGCGGCGACACTCGCCCGCAAGGTGTGGACGATGCGCATCCTCGAAGACGAGAAATCTGCGTCCGATGTGGGTGCTCCGGTGCTGGTCGTCAGCCAGTTCACGCTGATGGCCGACACCCGGAAGAGCCGGCGGCCGTCCTGGTCGGCGGCGGCACCGCGCAGTGTGGCGGAACCTCTCGTCGAGGAGTTCACGTCCGCGTTGCGTGCGCTCGGCGCACACGTCGAAACGGGCGTGTTCGGCGCACACATGGAGGTGAGCCTCGTCAACGACGGGCCGGTGACCCTGATCGTCGAGGTGTGACGAACGCCGCTACTCGGGGCGCAGCGTGAGAATGCGCGGACCCGACTCGGTGACCGCGACGGTGTGCTCCCAATGCGCGGCGCGGCTGCCGTCCGACGTGACCACGGTCCAATCGTCTGCGAGCACTTCGGTCTCGTACGTGCCGAGAGTGAGCATCGGCTCGATCGCGAGCACCGATCCGACGACCAGCTGCGGTCCCTTGCCGGGCGCACCTTCGTTCGCCAGGAAAGGCTCCATGTGCATTTCGCGGCCGATGCCGTGGCCGCCGTAGCCGTCCACGATCCCGAAGGGACGGCCGAACAACTTCTCGGCGGCGTGCGTGCCGTTCTCGATCGCGTGCGAGACGTCGGTGAGACGGTTGCCCGGAAGCATCGCCGCGATACCGGCCTCCATTGACAGCCGCGTCGCCTCGCTCAGATCGGCATCCTCTTGTGCGAGTTCACCCACCCCGAATGTCCATGCCGAGTCGCCGTGCCAGCCGTCGAGAATCGCGCCGCAGTCGATGGAGACCAGATCACCTTCGGCGAGGATGTCGTCCGCCGAAGGGATGCCGTGGACCACGCGGTCGTTGACCGAGGAGCAGATCGACCCGGTGAAACCGTTGTATCCCAGGAAGGACGGAACGGCGCCCGCATCACGGATCACCGCTTCCGCCACCCGGTCGAGTTCCAGGGTGCTCACGCCCGGCTTCGCCGCGTCCCGCACCGCCACGAGTGCGGCGCCGACGATCGCGCCGGCAGCCGCCATCGCGTCGAGTTCACCGGCCGTACGGAACGGAACCACCTTGCGCTTGCGCCCGAAACCCATGTCGAAACTTCCTACGTGTTACTTGCCGAGCGCTGCGAGCGCACGGGCGTTGATCTCCTCGACGTCACCGATGGCGTCGACCGTGATGATCGCGTCGCGGTAGTAGTCGAGCAGCGGAGCTGTCTCCTCGCGGTAGACCCGGAGGCGATTACGGATGACGTCCTCGGTGTCGTCGGCGCGGCCGCGGGCGAGCATGCGCCCGACGACGACGTCCTCGTCGATGACGAAGGACAGCACGCCGTCGAGGGCGACGCCGAGGTCCTGCAGGATGTTCTCGAGTTCCTTGGCCTGCTCGACGCTGCGCGGGAAGCCGTCGAGGAGGAACCCGTGTGCCGCGTCGGGCTCGCCGAGACGGTCGCGCACCATGTTGTTCGTGATCTCTGCGGGTACGAGGTCTCCCGCGTCGATGTACTTCTTGGCCTCGACGCCGAGCGGCGTTCCCTGTCCGATGTTGGCGCGGAACAGATCGCCGGTCGAGATCGCGGGGACACCGAGCTTGTCGGACAGGATCGCGGCCTGCGTGCCCTTTCCGGCACCGGGAGGACCGAGGAGTACAAGTCTCACTTGAGGAACCCTTCGTAGTTACGCTGCATCAATTGACTTTCGATCTGCTTGACGGTGTCCAGCGCGACACTGACAAGAATGAGCACCGCGGCGCCACCGAAAATGCTCGAGGCAGTCTGGCCCCCGGACAAGAAGAAGTTCGGCAGGGTTGCGATGAGACCGAGGTAGATCGAGCCCGGGACCGTGATGCGGTTGAGCACGAAGCTGAGGTACTCGGCGGTGGGCCGGCCCGGACGGATGCCCGGGATGAAGCCGCCGTACTTCTTCATCTCGTCGGCTCGTTCCTCCGGATTGAAGGTGATCGCGACGTAGAAGAACACGAAGAAGACGATCAACGCGAAGTAGATCGAGATGTAGACCGGGTTGCTCGGATCGATCAGGTACGTGTTGACGATGCGCTGCCACCAGTTCGGGTCGACCGCTGACGTCGCGCCGGTGAGCTGCCCGATGAGATTCGGCAGGTACAGCAGCGACGACGCGAAGATGACCGGGATGATGCCGGCCTGGTTGACCTTGAGCGGCAGGTACGTCGACGAACCGCCGTACATGCGCCGGCCCACCATGCGCTTGGCGTACTGGACCGGGATACGGCGCTGGCCCTGCTCGACGAACACGACACCGGTGATGATGACCAGCGCCACCACCAGCACGATCGCGAAGACGAGGCCGCCGCGGGATTCGAGGATGGTGCGACCCTCGGTCGGGAGCGCAGCAGCGATACCCGAGAAGATCAGCAGCGACATGCCGTTGCCGACACCGCGCTCGGTGATGAGTTCACCGAACCACATGACGACGGCGGCACCGGCAGTCATGACCAGGACGATGACGACCATCGCGAAGATGCTGTCGTCGGCGAGGATCGGCTCGGAGCAGCCCTGGAGCAGCTGCCCACGGGCAGCGAGGGCCACGATGCCGGTGGCTTGGAGAACGGCGAGCGCGACGGCCAGATAACGCGTGTACTGCGTCATCTTGGCCTGACCGGACTGGCCCTCCTTGCGCAACTCCTCGAAGCGAGGGATGACGACGGTGAGCAGCTGGACGATGATGCTCGCGGTGATGAACGGCATGATGCCGATCGCGAACACCGACAGCTGCAGCAGCGCACCACCGGAGAAGAGATTGATCAACGAGTAGATGCCGGCTTGATCGCCACCGGCAAGCTGATCGACACAGGCCTGGACGTTGCCGTAGTCGACGCCCGGGGACGGCACGGTCGCACCGAGGCGATACAGGGCCACGAGACCGAGGGCGATGAGAATCTTCCGCCTCAGGTCCGGTGTCCTGAGGGCCGAAACGAAGGCGGAAAGCAAAGATCCTCCTGGCAGGCCGATCGGGGACGGCGGGTCGACTTCGGACCCGTCGGAAAAGTAGACAACTCTAAAACTCTAACAGTGTGCCCTCAGCGGGCGAGTACGCCGGTAGCGTACTTCAACTCGGTGAAAGCACGAACGGCCGCGATGCAGGGTTCTGCAACGCGGCCGTTCGCGAGCCTTGGCTCACATGATCGAACAGGTCAGACCAGTTCGGTCGTGGTGCCGCCGGCAGCGGCGATCTTTTCCTTGGCGGAGCCCGAGAACTTGTTGGCGGTGACCTGCACGGCCACCGACAGCTCGCCCTCGCCGAGCACCTTCACGAGCTGGTTCTTGCGGACCAGTCCGTTCGAGACGAGCTCGTCGATGCCGATCTGGCCACCCTCGGGGAAAACCCGTGCGATGTCGCCGACATTGACGATCTGGTACTCGGTGCGGAATGCGTTCTTGAAGCCCTTGAGCTTCGGGAGACGCATGTGAATCGGCATCTGGCCACCTTCGAAGGCTGCCGACACGTTCTTACGTGCCTTCGTACCCTTCGTACCGCGACCAGCGGTCTTGCCCTTGGAACCCTCGCCACGTCCGACGCGGGTCTTTTCGGTCTTCGCGCCCGGAGCCGGGCGCAGGTGATGCAGCTTGATGGTCATTTTCAGACCTCCTCAACGGTCACGAGGTGACGCACCACGTTGATCAAGCCACGGTTCTGCGCATTGTCCTCGCGGACGACGGACTGACGGATCTTCCGCAGACCGAGGGTGCGCAGGCTGTCCCGCTGATTCGACTTGGCGCCGATGGTGCTCTTGATCTGGGTGATCTTCAGCTCTGCCATTACTTCACGCTCCCAGCAGCCTGTGCACGGGCGCGAAGCATGCCGGCGGGGGCAACTTCCTCGAGGGAGAGACCACGGCGAGCCGCGACCTCTTCCGGACGCTGCAGGCTCTTGAGAGCCGCAACCGTCGCGTGCACCACATTGATGGCGTTGTCGGAGCCCAGGGACTTCGACAGGATGTCGGAGATGCCCGCGCACTCCAGCACGGCACGCACCGCGCCACCGGCGATAACACCGGTACCCGGCGAAGCCGGACGCAGCATGACGATGCCTGCTGCGGCCTCACCCTGAACCGGGTGGGTGATGGTGGTGGCGATCATCGGCACGCGGAAGAAGCCCTTGCGAGCCTCTTCGACGCCCTTCTGGATGGCCGCGGGAACTTCCTTGGCCTTGCCGTAGCCGACGCCGACCAAGCCGTTACCGTCGCCCACGATCACCAGAGCGGTGAAGCTGAAGCGACGGCCGCCCTTGACGACCTTCGACACACGGTTGATCGAGACGACACGCTCGATAAAGTTCGACTTCTCGGCAGCGTTGCCGCCACGCGAGTCGCGGTCACGGCGGTCACGACCGCCGCGGTTGTCACCGCTGCTGCTGCTGTTGGGGTTCTGGCCGGCAGGGCCGCTGCCGCCGTCACGCCGCTGACGTCCCGGCATCAGGCGTTCCTTCCGTTCGAAAAAGTCATCATCAGAACTTCAACCCGCTTTCGCGAGCCGCGTCCGCGAGGGCCGCGATACGGCCGCTGTAGGTGTGGCCACCGCGGTCGAAGACCACGGCCTCCACGCCGGCAGCCTTGGCGCGCTCGGCGATCAGCTGACCGACCTTCGCGCCACGAGCCTTCTTGTCGCCCTCGACAGCACGCACATCGGGTTCGATGGTCGAAGCTGCGGCGAGGGTCGTACCCGTCAGGTCGTCGATCAACTGCACATGCATGTGACGCGACGACCGGTTCACGACGAGACGCGGACGCTCGGTGGTACCGGAGATCTTCTTGCGGAGGCGGAAGTGACGACGCGTCTTCGAGAGGCGACGCGTGGTGGACACGTCCTTGCCGCGCGGAATGCGCTTTGCCTTCTGGTTCTCGGTCTGGCTCATGATCACTTACCCGTCTTTCCGACCTTGCGACGGACCTGTTCACCCTCGTAGCGGATGCCCTTGCCCTTGTACGGGTCGGACTTGCGCAGCCGGCGGATGTTGGCAGCGATCTGGCCGACCTTCTGCTTGTCGATCCCCGAGATCGAGAACTTCGTCGGGGTCTCGACGGCAAACGTGATGCCCTCGGGCGCTTCGATCAGCACCGGGTGGCTGTAGCCCAGGGAGAACTCGAGGTCCTTACCCTTGAGGGCCACGCGATAGCCGACACCGAAGATTTCCATCTTCGTGGTGTAGCCCTCGGTCACGCCGACGATGAGGTTCTGCACCAGGGTCCGGGACAGACCGTGCAGCGCACGGCTGCGACGCTCGTCATTCGGACGCGTGACGTTGATTGCTCCGTCATCACCCTTGGTGACGACGATGGGCTCGGCGACCGTCAGCGAGAGGTTGCCCTTGGGGCCCTTCACTGCGACGGCCTGGCCATCGATGTCCACCTCGACACCCGAGGGGACGACTACGGGGAGTTTTCCGATTCGCGACATTGTGGTGGCCTCCCTTACCAGACGTAGGCGAGGACTTCCCCGCCCACCTTCTGCTTGGCCGCCTGGCGATCGGTGAGCAGGCCGGAAGACGTGGAGATAATCGCCACGCCGAGGCCGCCCAGGACCTTGGGCAGGTTGGTGGATTTCGCGTACACGCGCAGGCCGGGCTTCGACACGCGGCGCACGCCTGCAAGGCTGCGCTCACGGGAAGGGCCGTACTTGAGGTCGACGATGAGGGTCGTGCCCACCTCGGCGTCCTCGGTGCGGTAGTCGGAGATGTAGCCCTCGCGCTTGAGGATCTCGGCGATGTTCACCTTGATCTTCGAGGACGGGAGCTTGACCTCGTCGTGGTACGCCGTATTGGCGTTACGCAGACGCGTCAAGAAGTCTGCGATGGGGTCGGTCATGGTCATGGCTGACCTGTACACCTTTCTCGGTGCGGTTCCCATGCAACACCGGGATATCCCGGCCGTGGGCCTACATCGAACTCGGTTTCGATGCGGGTTCGCGGCGGTGCCGCGAACCCATGACAGCGTGGCGGTGGGCGGAGGCCGTCGGCGCTCCGCCCACCGTTCACGTCACCAGGAGCTCTTGTGAACTCCCGGAAGCTCACCGCGGTGTGCCATCTCGCGAAGGCAGATGCGGCAGAGTCCGAACTTGCGGAAGACCGAGTGCGGGCGCCCGCAGCGCTGGCAGCGGGTGTAGGCGCGCACCGCGAACTTCGGCTTGCTGTTGGCCTTGTTGACCAGTGCCTTCTTAGCCATGGGCTCAGTTCTCCTTGAACGGGAAGCCGAGGTGCTTGAGCAGGGCACGGCCTTCTTCGTTGTTGGTGGCGGTCGTCACGACGGTGATGTCCATGCCGCGCGGGCGGTCGATCTTGTCCACGTCGATCTCGTGGAACATCGACTGCTCGTTCAGGCCGAACGTGTAGTTGCCGTTTCCGTCGAACTGGTTGCCGTTGAGGCCACGGAAGTCCCGGATGCGGGGCAGCGCGATGGACACGAGGCGGTCCAGGAACTCCCACATGCGGTCGCCACGAAGCGTGACGCGGGCACCGATCGGCATGCCTTCGCGCAGCTTGAACTGTGCGATGGACTTACGAGCCTTGCGGATCTCGGGCTTCTGGCCGGTGATCAGTGCGAGGTCGTTGACCGCGCCGTTGATCAGCTTCGCGTCGCGGGCGGCGTCGCCGACACCCATGTTGACGACGACCTTCACGACGCCGGGGATCTGCATGACGTTCGCGTAGCCGTATTCCGACTGCAGCGCGTCGCGGATCTCCTCGCGGTACCGCACCTTCAGGCGCGGCATGGTCTTGGTCTCAGTGGTGGTCATGTCAGATGTCCTTCCCGTTCTTCCGGGAAATCCGAACGCGCTTGCCGGTCTCCTCGTCGACGCGGTAGCCCACGCGCGTGGCGTTGCCGTCCGAGTCGATGACCGCAACGTTGGAAACGTGGATCGGGGCCTCTTGCGTGACGATGCCGCCGGTGGAGGCACCACGCTCGTTGGCCGAGACTGCGGTGTGCTTCTTGATGCGGTTCACGCCCTCGACGAGGACACGGTTCTGCTTCGGGTAGGCCTCGATGACCTTGCCCTTGGCGCCCTTGTCCTTACCCGAGATGACGAGAACGGTGTCGCCCTTGTGCACCTTCATCACAGCACCTCCGGAGCAAGCGAGACGATCTTCATGAAGCGCTTGTCGCGAAGCTCGCGACCGACGGGTCCGAAGATGCGGGTTCCGCGAGGATCGTTGTCGCCCTTGATGAGGACGGCAGCGTTCTCGTCGAACTTGATGTACGAGCCGTCCGGCCGACGGCGCTCCTTGGTGGTGCGCACGATAACGGCCTTGACGACCTCACCACGCTTGACGTTGCCGCCGGGGATCGCCTCCTTGACGGTGCCGACGATGATGTCACCGATACCGGCGTAGCGACGGGACGAGCCACCGAGAACGCGGATGCAGAGAATCTCCTTGGCACCCGTGTTGTCGGCGACGCGCAGTCGCGACTCCTGCTGGATCACTTACTTCTCCTTGACCTGGATTGGTATGTACGTCAGATTTCCGACCTGGACGTACGCGGTCGTCGTTTGCTCGCGGCGCACATACGCTGGGCGCACGGGTCCCGTGAGCAACCCGTCCAGAGTAGGCCATATACCGTACCCAGGGCAAATTAGCGAACCGTGTGCTCGGTCCCCATGCCTCTGGTCCGGGTGTGCCTGCCCGTTCCGTACGTCACTCCGGTGAAGAACAGCACCCCCACCACCCGAGTGATCGGGTGCCGGGGGTGCTGTCGAGATACTTCATCGACGATGCCGGAAGCCTACTTGGCCTTCTCGAGCACCTCGACCAGACGCCACCGCTTCGACGCGGACAGCGGACGGGTCTCCATCAGCTGCACGCGGTCGCCGACGCCGGCGAGGCTGTTCTCGTCGTGTGCCTTCACCCGGGTGGTACGGCGGATGATCTTGCCGTACAGCGGGTGCTTCACACGATCCTCGAGCTCGACAACGATGGTCTTTTCCATCTTGTCCGAGACGACATAGCCGATGCGAACCTTGCGGCTCGCGCGCTCTTCGTTTGTACTCACTGTCTTTTCCTCACTCATGCCACATCACCCGTGTTCGGGCCGGTGGCCAGTCCGAGCTCACGCTCGCGCAGCACCGTGTAGATACGTGCGATCTCGTTACGAACGACACGCAGCCGACGGTTGTTGTCCAACTGTCCGGTGGCCATCTGGAAGCGCAGGTTGAACAGCTCTTCCTTGAACTCACGGACCTTGTCGGCCAGCTCTGCGTCGCTCAGCTCGCGGAGTTCCGCGGCGGGGGTACCGGTAGCCATCAGAACTGCTCCTCCCTCGTCACGATGCGGCACTTGCAGGGGAGCTTGTGCATCGCGCGACGCAGGGCCTCGCGAGCAATCTCCTCGTTCGGGTAGCTCATCTCGAACAGCACCCGACCGGGCTTGACGTTCGCGACCCACCACTCGGGGGAACCCTTACCGGAACCCATGCGGGTTTCGGCCGGCTTCTTCGTGAGGGGGCGATCCGGGAAGATGTTGATCCAGATCTTGCCGCCACGCTTGATGTGCCGGGTCATGGCGATACGAGCGGACTCGATCTGCCGGTTGGTGATGTAGGCCGGCTCGAGAGCCTGGATGCCCCACTCACCGAAGGTCACCTGGGTTCCGCCCTTGGCGGCACCCGTACGGCTCGGATGGTGCTGCTTGCGGTGTTTGACCCGCCGTGGGATCAACATGCGTCAGCCCTCCTTGTTCTCAGTCGAAGCGGGGGCGTCGGCCGAGGCTGCGCGGCCGGCGTCGGTGCTCGTCGCCGTGGTGCCCGACGCGCCGGAACGACGCGGGCGGGTGGGACGCTCACGACGCGGACGGTCGGCGGGAGCAGCTGCAGCAGCAGCGAGCTCACGACGGCCACCAACGATGTCGCCCTTGTAGATCCAGACCTTCACGCCGATACGACCGAAGGTGGTCTTGGCCTCGTACAGGCCGTAGTCGATGTCCGCACGCAGCGTGTGCAGCGGAACCCGACCCTCACGGTAGAACTCCGAGCGCGACATCTCGGCGCCACCGAGGCGGCCCGAGCACTGCACGCGGATGCCCTTGACGTTGGGCTGACGCATGGCCGACTGAATGGCCTTGCGCATCGCCCGACGGAAGGCAACACGGTTCGAGAGCTGCTCGGCGACGCCCTGCGCCACCAGCTGAGCCTCGGACTCCGCGTTCTTGACCTCGAGGATGTTCAGCTGGACCTGCTTACCGGTCAGCTTCTCGAGCTCGGCGCGAATGCGATCGGCCTCGGCGCCGCGGCGACCGATGACGATGCCCGGGCGTGCGGTGTGGATGTCCACACGCACACGGTCACGGGTGCGCTCGATTTCGACCTTCGCGATGCCTGCACGCTCGAGGCCGGAGGCCAGGAACTTACGGATCGCGACGTCTTCCTTGACGTATTCCGCGTACTGCTTGTCTGCGTACCAACGCGACTTCCAGTCGGTGGTGATGCCCAGACGGAAGCCGTGCGGGTTGATCTTCTGGCCCACTACTGAGCTCCCTTCCGGCGGTTGCGAGTCGAACCCGACCGAGATGCGACGCTTTCCACGATCACGGTGATGTGGCTCGACCGCTTGCGGATTCGGAACGCACGGCCCTGGGCACGCGGCTGGAACCGCTTCAGGGTCGCACCCTCGTCCACATACGCCGTCGCGACGACGAGCGTGCTGGGGTCGAGGTTGTAATTGTTCTGCGCGTTCGCAGCAGCAGAGGCGATCACCTTGGCGACCGGCTCGGCCGCGGCCTGCGGCGCGAACTTGAGGATTGCGAGGGCTTCCTCGACGGACTTACCGCGAACGATGTCGACGACGCGGCGCGCCTTCATCGGGGTTACGCGCACGTGGCGCGCAACAGCCCGAGCGCTGTTGGTTGTGGTTTCAGTGCTCATCGACGCTTGCTCTTCCGGTCGTCCTTGATGTGGCCCTTGAACGTACGGGTCGGTGCAAATTCACCGAGCTTGTGGCCGACCATCGAATCCGAGATGAACACCGGCACGTGCTTGCGTCCGTCATGGACGGCAAACGTGTGACCGATGAAGTCCGGCAGAATCGTGGAACGGCGCGACCAGGTCTTGATGACCTGCTTGGTGCCCTTCTCGTTCTGGACGTCGACCTTCGCCAGGAGGTGGTCGTCGACGAACGGGCCCTTCTTGAGGCTGCGTGGCATTCTCTAACTCCCTCCTTGACTAGCGCTTGTTCTTGCCGGTGCGGCGACGACGGACGATGAGCTTGTCGGACGCCTTGTTCTTGCGGGTACGGCCTTCCGGCTTACCCCAGGGGCTGACCGGGTGGCGACCACCCGAGGTCTTGCCCTCGCCACCACCGTGCGGGTGGTCGACCGGGTTCATCACGACACCACGGACGGTCGGGCGCTTGCCCTTCCACCGCATACGGCCGGCCTTACCCCAGTTGATGTTCGACTGCTCGGCGTTGCCGACCTCGCCGACGGTGGCGCGGCAGCGCACGTCGACGCGACGGATTTCACCGGACGGCATACGCAGCGTGGCGTAGGTGCCTTCCTTACCGAGGAGCTGGATGCTCGCGCCGGCGGAACGTGCCATCTTGGCGCCGCCACCCGGACGCAGCTCGACTGCGTGGATGGTGGTACCGGTCGGGATGTTGCGCAGCGGCAGGTTGTTACCCGGCTTGATGTCGGCCGTGGGGCCGGACTCGACCGGAGCACCCTGCATCAGGCCCTTGGGGGCGATGATGTAGCGCTTCTCGCCGTCCACGTAGTGGAGCAGCGCGATGCGAGCGGTGCGGTTGGGGTCGTACTCGATGTGAGCGACCTTCGCCGGGATTCCGTCCTTGTCGTTGCGACGGAAATCGATCAGGCGGTAGGCGCGCTTGTGGCCGCCACCCTTGTGCCGGGTGGTGATGCGACCGTGCGCATTACGTCCACCACGACCGTGAAGCGGGCGAACCAGCGACTTTTCGGGCGTCGACCGAGTGATCTCGGCGAAGTCCGACACGCTGGCGCCACGACGGCCCGGCGTAGTCGGCTTGTACTTACGGATTGCCATGAGTCTTCTCGTCCTCTATCTCTCGAGAGTTCCGATCGCTACGCGACCGGGCCTCCGAAGATCTCGATGGGCTTGCTGTCGGCGGCCAGGGTCACGAGCGCGCGCTTGGTGTCCTTGCGCTTGCCGTAACCGGAGCGGGTCCGCTTGCGCTTGCCCTGACGGTTCGCGGTGTTGACGCTGGTCACCTTGACGCCGAAGACCTTCTCGACGGCAATCTTGATCTGCGTCTTGTTCGAGTCCGGGTGAACCAGGAAGGTGTACGTGCCGTCTTCCATCAGTCCATAGGACTTCTCGGAGATGACGGGAGCCAGCAGGATGTCGCGCGGATCGGCGATCGTGCTCACTTGGTCTCCTCCTTGAATTCCTGGCCGGACTCTGCCGGGCCGTGGATGAACGCGTTCAGCGCTTCGACGCTGAACACGACGTCGTCGCTGTAGAGCACGTCGTAGGTGTTCAGCTGATCCGGCGCGAGCGCGTGGACGTTCGGAAGGTTCTGCACCGACTTCCACGCCGCCACGTCTTCACGGCCGACGACGAGCAGGACCTTCTTGCGGTCGCTGATTTCGCCGAGGAACGTGCGAGCACTCTTCGTCGACGGGGTCTGACCCGCGACGAGTTCGGTGATCACGTGGATGCGCTCGTTGCGTGCCCGGTCGGAGAGGGCACCGCGGAGAGCGGCAGCCTTCATCTTCTTGGGGGTGCGCTGCGAGTAGTCGCGCGGCTGCGGGCCGTGGACGACGCCGCCACCGACGAACTGCGGTGCACGGGTCGAACCCTGGCGGGCGCGGCCGGTGCCCTTCTGGCGGTACGGCTTCTTGCCGCCGCCGCGGACCTCGCCACGAGTCTTCGTGGAGTGCGTGCCCTGGCGAGCCGCCGCAAGCTGTGCGACGACGACCTGGTGCAGCAACGCGATGTTCGCGGGAGCGTCGAAGATCTCCGAGGGGAGATCGACGGTGCCGTTGGACTGGCCACCGGGCGCCTTGACGTCCAGCGTCAGCTTGGTTGCGGTCTCGGTGCTCATGCCCGTGCACCACCCTTCACTGCAGTCTTGACGATCACGAGGCCGCCCTTACGGCCGGGGATCGCGCCCTTGATCAGCAGCAGACCGTTCTCGGCGTCCACCTTGTGGACCGAGAGGTTCTGCGTCGTGATGCGGTCGGAGCCCATCCGGCCGGACATGCGCGTGCCCTTGAACACGCGGCCCGGGGTGGCGCAGCCACCGATGGAACCCGGACGACGGTGCACAGCCTGCGCACCGTGCGAGGCACCCTGGCCCGCGAAGCCGTGACGCTTCATGGTGCCGGCGAAGCCCTTGCCCTTGGAGGTGCCGGTGACGTCGACGAATGCGCCGTCCTCGAAAACCTCTGCGGTGAGTTCCTGGCCGACCTCGTAGTCCGAGGTGTCCTCGACGCGAAGCTCGACGAGGTGGCGGCGCGGGGTCACGCCGGCCTTGTCGAACTGGCCGCGGACGGGCTTGTTGACCTTGCGAGGCGCGATGGCACCGAACGCGAGCTGCACGGCGTTGTAGCCGTCGCGCTCCTCGGTGCGAACCTGCGTGACCACGTTCGGTCCGGCCTTGACGACGGTCACCGGAACGACCCGGTTGTTCTCGTCGAAGACCTGGGTCATGCCGAGCTTGGTGCCCAGGATTCCCTTGATCTGGTTAGTCATGTGTTATCTCCGCTGCGTCTTCCGAAGCTCACTGAATGTTGACATCGACGCTCGCCGGAAGGTCGATACGCATAAGCGCGTCGACAGTCTTCGGCGTCGGGTCGAGGATGTCGATCAGCCGCTTGTGGGTACGCATCTCGAAGTGCTCGCGCGAGTCCTTGTACTTGTGCGGCGAACGAATGACGCAGTACACGTTCTTTTCTGTAGGCAACGGCACCGGGCCGACCACGCGGGCACCCGTACGGGTGACCGTCTCGACGATCTTGCGCGCAGATGCGTCGATCGCCTCGTGGTCATAGGCCTTGAGCCTGATGCGGATCTTCTGTCCCGCCACGCTTAGTGTCCTTTTCTTGCCGCGTTTCGTAGCACCCGATCAAGCCGGGAACCACCTCGTCTGCACAGTTCCCCAGGGGAACGGCGACAGAGAACAGCACTGAAATACACATTGCGAGCCGGGGTCACCCGATCCGCTGCCGCTGTTCATCTGTCATTGTTCTCCGGTCCACGCGGTCGGGCGTGTCGCCCAGTCGCTCATTCCCCGGTGACGAAGCTCTGGGCTTCGACACCGCAAAGAACGGGACCGAATGCACTCATACGAGCGCACGCTGGTACTGCTTCCGTCTTGCATTGTGGCCGCAACCAACCCTCGGGTCGATCGGCGACTGTCACGATTTCCCGATCCGAGCCGCGAAACAACCCATGGCCCGGTCAAGGCAACCCGACCAGTATGCAGGAGTCCACGCGAGAGTTCAACTCGGCACCCTTCGTGGTCTCGCTCAGCCGGCAACCGGGTGCCGACTATCCCACCGGATTCATCGGGGGCGCGCGTAACGGCGCCGCCGCCCCGAAGGTGTTGGTGGGATCGGGCCCTGGTCCCGGCTGCACCCTCCCCACCTCGGGAACACGAGCGATCGCGGGCACGAGCACCGGCTCGTCACGCCAAATCGGCAGTGCGGCTTGCACTTCCAGGCCGAGGGCGATGAGTTCGGCATCCTGCCAGGGGCGCGCGCCGAGTTGCACGCCCACCGGCATCCCCGTGCCCCCCGACCGCCCCGCCGGAAGCGTCACCACGGGCGCGCCCGCGTAGTTCGCCCACCGCACGTCGCCCACCACGCCCGCCGTGACGCTGACACCGAGGAACTCGTCGCGACGCGCACCGTCGACCGCCGACCCCGCCACCGCGATGGCATCGAGATCCTGATCGGCGAACATCCGGTTGTACTCCGATTGGTAGCGGAGCCTGTCGCGTTCGAACTGGAAGTAGTCACCGGCGGGCACCCCCAGCGACGCCACGGCAGCGGACACCAGCGCCGCCTTGTCCGGCCGGTACAGCCCGAGCCGATCTCCGAACTGCTGATGGTAGGAGCCCATCTCCACCTGATCGCCCGTCGCGAGCGACGACGGCAGTGGCGGCATGGTCACCGGCACGGTCACGGCGCCGAGCGCACGCACGACATCGAGGAATCCGTCGACGACCTGCTGCACCGCAGCCACGGGCGCGGGACAGGGATCGACCGGTACCCCGATCCTGATCCCGGAGAGAGGCGCCGCCCCACCGCTGGCGGCGACCGGGTACCCGCCCTCCGGAACCGGGCGCCCGAGGGAGGTGATCGGATCGTCGGCGTCCGGCCCCGCAAGCACGGACATGAGCAGAGCAGCGTCTCCGAGACTGCGCGCCATCGGCCCGACATGGTCTCGGGTCCAGGTGAGCGGGATCATGCCGTACGAGGTGATGGCCCCGTAGGTGGGTTTGATCGACGAGACTCCGCACGCACTGGCGGGCAGTCGCGCCGAGCCCCCGGTGTCACTGCCCAGAGCCAGGGGCACGAAGCGGGCCGCGAGAGCGGCTGCACTGCCTCCCGACGAACCCCCGGGCGAGAACCTCGTGTTCCAGGGGTTGCCGACCTGTGGGGTCGTGACCCCGATCGCGAACTCGTCGGTGTGCGTGTGACCCATCAGCACCGCGCCGGCGTCGTCGAGCCTCCGCCACACCCCCGAGTGACCGGCTGCGATGTTGCCCTCGAGCACCCGGCTCGACGCGGTCAACGGCAGACCGGATACCGCGAAGATGTCTTTAAGGGCGATCGGCAGCCCGCACAACGGGGAGAGGTGGGTCTGCTCGCGTCGCGCGCGGACGAGACGCTCCCCCGCCGCATCCGCCGCCTCGTAGGCGAGTTCGGGATAGAGCCGCACCCAGGCACCGATGTCACCGTCGAATGCACGGGTGCGGGTAAGGCACGACTCGAGCAACTCGCGAGGATGCAACCGGCCGGCGCGCAGGAGCGCAGCGGCGTCCACGGCGCTCATCAGCGCGGGATCGGTAGCGGTGACCGTCTCCGGCTCCGGCAGTCTGTGCCGCCCGGCCCGAGAGGCACCGGCGGAGACCGAACCCCACGCGACCAGTCCACCCGCCGCTCCCCCGATCAACTGCCGACGCGTTACTGGGACTGCCACGCCCCCACAAGACCACGGATCTGCGGATTTCGCCGGGTCGAGGGTGTCCGTTGTGATCTTGCCTCGAAAACTGGGCGGCGGCTCAATTCCTCCCACGGTCCGTTCCCACGAGGCTCGTCGATGCCTCATTGAGCCGCCTCGTTGCAGTGACGCCGGTAACATCCCCTCTCGACGGCAGCGCATCCGTCATGGTCGGCGGCACCGCCGCCGCCGGCGAAGACGAAGTTCCGATGCAGGGCGGGACCGAGGTCGACGGTGGAGTGTGATGCTGAACAGTCATGATCAGGCAGTCCTCGTGGAGGATGTGCACAAGTCGTTCGGTGACGTCGAGGCCCTCGACGGGATCGGCTTCGCCGCCGCTGCGGGGCGCGTCCTCGCCATCCTCGGGCCCAACGGAGCCGGAAAGACCACGATGGTCAAAGTCCTCTCGACGTTGTTGCGCCCCACCTCCGGGCGAGCGGTTGTTGCGGGACACGACGTCGTCACCGACGCTGCGGCCGTGCGGCGATCGATCATGATGACCGGCCAGTTCGCAGCGCTCGACGACACGCTCACAGGCCGGGAGAACCTCGTGCTCTTCGGCCGGCTGATGGGTCTCGACAACGCATCGGCGAAGCGGCGCGCCGACGACCTCCTCCGCCAATTCGACCTGGTCGAAGCCGCTCGCCGTCCGGTGAAAGGCTATTCCGGCGGCATGCGACGCCGCGTCGACATCGCCTGCGGACTGGTGGTCCGCCCGGAGGTGGTCTTTCTCGACGAACCGACCACAGGACTCGATCCGCGGAGTCGGCAGGGCGTGTGGGCGCTGGTGTCGGCGCTCAAGGATCAGGGCATCACGGTGCTCCTGACGACCCAGTACCTCGAAGAGGCGGATGTGCTGAGCGACAACATCATCGTGATCGACAAGGGCACCGTCATCGCCGAGGGCACAGCGAACCAACTCAAGGCATCGGCAGGAGGCAGTTTCTGCGAGATCGTGCCGGTCGAGCCCCGCACCCTACCGGCCATCGCGCAGTCACTCGGTGACATGGTGCCGCCGGAAGCCCGTGCCGCGTTCGCCCTCGGGGCCGAAGGAGACGAGGACAGGATCTCGATCCCGGCACCCGACGGAGCCGCGACTCTCACCGAGGCTCTTCGGCGCCTCGAACAGCTCGACGTGGAACTGGCGGATATCGGGCTTCGGAGACCATCGCTCGACGATGTGTTCCTGCGTCTCACCGGACATACCGCGACGCCCGTACCGGGTGAGGCGCCCGCGGACCCGTCTGCCGGAGAACGACCGGAGGTGGCGGTGGCCGGGGAACTACCGTGACGACACGCACCGACCGGGCGCCACTCCCCGATCCTCCGTCGACCGGCTCGTCCTCTCCGGGTCCGGGCGACTGCCCCGGCGGAGACCATCGCCGGATCGCGCCCGCCGCACCGAAGCAATGGTGGGTGCTGACCACGCGTGCGCTGCGGACGATGGCGCGCAACGGCGAACTCGTGGTCGCGGTGATAGCGCCGGTCGTCTTCGGGCTCGGGTTCTACCTGCCCCTCAAATTCGTGATGCAACTCCAGGGCATCGACTACGCGCAGTTCCTGATGCCGATCATCGTGCTGCAGTCCATGGCGTTCACCGCGATCTCCGCGGCTCAGCTTGCTGCGTCGGAGGCATCGACCGGACTGATGACACGAATGCAGACGATGCCGGTGGTGGCTGGGATACCGATGCTCGCCAGATTGGCGGCCGGGACTGCCCGGTCGATCGTGTCTCTGATTGCGGCCATCGGATTCGGCTACGCGATCGGTTTCCGGTTCTCGGCGGGATTCGGCCAGGCGGCCTTGTTCTGCGCGACCGCACTCGCCATCAGTGTTCTGCTGTGCCTGGGCGCCGACGCGATCGGAAGCCTGTCCAAGAGCCCGGAGGCGACGTCTCAGGCACTGACACTGCCGCAGCTGATCCTAGGAATGCTCTCGTGCGGATTCGTGCCCGAGAGCGGCTTTCCCGAATGGATCAGGCCGTTCGTCCGCAACCAGCCCATCTCGCAGTTCTCCTTCGCGATGCGCGACATGGCGCAGGACGGAGTGACATGGGAAGTCTTCAGGCCGAGTGTGTTCTGGATGATCGGGCTCGCTGTGGTCTGTCTTCCGGCAGCTCTCTGGGCCACGACGAGGAGGGGGTGAGCGAATGAGCGACACCGTCGAATCACGCCCGGACGGCACGGTTGTGTACCCGGTACCCGACCGTGTGCGGGACGAGAACTCTCTCCCCGCGTTGTGGGAGCACAGCAGGTTGCAGTGCGGGCGCCTCCTGCTGCGGTGGGCGCGCGACCCGGTGACACTGATCCAGGCGTTGATCTACCCGGCGCTAACGTTGGTGATGTTCCGGATCGTGCTCGGGGACAGCATCACCGCCGCGACCGGGCAATCGTCGATCTTCGGTACCGTTCCCATGATCGTGCTGGTCGGCGCGATGTTCGGGTCGGTGGTGAGCGCGGTCGGGCTGCGCGCCGAGCGCGACTCCGGACTGCTGGGACGCTTTTACACCCTGCCGATCCATCGTTCGGCCGGACTCGTGGGCCGCCTCATGGCAGAGACGACGCGAGTCTTCGCGACATCCCTCGTGATCTTCGCCGCGGGCGTGGTGATGGGTTTCCGGTTCACCCAGGGCCTCGGCGCTTCTGTCCTGCTCTTCGTTGTCCCGCTGATCTTCGGTATCGGCTTCGCGCTGATGGTGACGGTGCTGGCAACCGTTCCTGGCCGAATTCCCCTGGTGGAACTGGTGTCGATCGTCTGCACGATGCTCATGTTCTTCAACTCGGGATTCGTGCCGGTGATGGCATACCCGACCTGGCTCCAGCCGATCGTGGCGAACCAGCCGATGTCGTGCGCAATCGACACGATGCGAGCGCTGGCGATCGGCGGCCCGGTGGCCGAACCGTTCGTGAAAACGCTTGCGTGGTCGCTCGGAACCGTGGCGGTGTTCCTCGTCCCGGCGATCAGAGGGTACCGGCGCGCGGCGCAGAACGGCTGACGAACCGGGCAGTCCAGGCGGCAGAAAGCAGTGAAGCCTCTCCCACAGGTGGAAGAGGCTTCACGCGTTCACGGTCGTTGTCAGAGGCCGAGGGCCTTCTGCAGTACGGGCCACGAATCCTTCAGGTCGTCCTGCCAGTAAGCCCACGAGTGGGTACCGGAGTCACGGAAGTTGAAGGTGGCGGGGATTTCCAGCTCGTTGAGCCGGTCGTGGAGATTGTGCGTGCAGTAGTTCGTCGCGGCCTCGATGACACCGCCGACGACGACCTGGTTGGCGAGCTTTCCCGCATTGCCGTCGATCTCCGGGCCGTCGAGGGTGTCGTACCGGCCGGGAAGTCCGGTGCCGTTGGAGACGTAGAGCTCGAGACCACGAAGTTTCTCGGCGTTGACGTACGGGTCCTTTTCCACCCAAGTCGGGTCGTCGGGTTCACCCCACATGTTGCGGACGTCGTCGGCACCGCCCCACACCTCGGTGGTGACCCTGATGAACTCGTGGCCGATCGGATCGGAGGTCTGCGCGCATCCGCTGTAGGCGGCCACGCCCTTGTAGAGACCCCCGCCCGCGATCGCGAGCTGGAGCACAGAGGTACCCGATGAGGACAAACCGGCGATCGCGTTCACGCCGTTGGTTCCCAGTGCCGCATCGATCAGCGGAGGAATCTCCTTGGTCAGGAAGGTCTCCCATTTGTGCAGGCCGAGGACCGGGTCCTCCTGCTTCCAGTCGGTGTAGTAGCTCCACTTACCACCGACCGGCGTGACGATGTTGAGATTCTTGTCCTTGAAGAAGTCTTGCGCATCGGTACGCAGACGCCAGCTCGCTGCGTCCTCGCCACCGCCGGCACCGTTGAGCAGGTACAGCGTGGGGCGCGGTTCGCTGGTGTCTGCGGGACGCGTCACGTCGAGCTGAATTTCCCTGTCCATCGACGCGGAGTGGACATAGACACGGAGTTCCCGATCGCTGTCTTTTTCGATGCGGGTGATGCGCGAGCCGTTTTCGCTCGTCGCGCTCTCGAGCGGCTGCAGCGTGTCCGCGACCGGATCGGCCGCCGCCGGGGAGACCAGTAGAGCGGCAGAGAACAACGCGCACGCTGCGCCTGCAGTCAGGACGCGAAGTCGTCCGGATCCTCGTCTCGGATGCTTCATACGGTTCTTTCACCTTTTCGAGTTGCACAGCGTGGTCGACATCAACAGCGCCTCGTCCGAGGCGAGTACGAACGGAACGTACCCGATCGCAGCCTACGTACAGTTACATGCGTCGCATTCCGGCGGCAACTTGTTACAACACCACATTCCGTTTGAGGTAGTGGTCGAGCACGGGGCCGATCTCCGCGAGCGCCTCGGGCGAGGTCATGTCGTCGTGGCTGCAGTCGATCGGTACATCGGTGACATGTCCGGTCACGAGGTGAGCCCACCGGTTCGCCGCTCCGTGTCGGGCGGGCGGATGGTCGGCTGCACTGAAATACAGGATGTCACCGTCGAACGTTCCCGGGAGATGCGATGCGATCAGTTGTCCCGATCGGACGGCGCTTCGGTACAAATTGCGGAAACGCCCGAGGGTGAGCGTGCTGAGCGCAGTCACGTCCTGCGCCATCGTGTCCCAGAGCCTTTGGATGTGTTCGTCGGAAAGGGCCGCCACATCGTCCGGGTCCTCGAGCATCACGCCGATCTGTGCGAGGTTGTCGCGAATGGCGCGGCGGAACTCCGCTGCCTCGAGATTCCAGTGGCTGTCCAGCATCACGAGGCTCTCCACGGACTCGCCCTGCTTCTGCAACTTCACGGCGACTTCGTGTGCCACCACTCCTCCGAGCGACCATCCCATCAGGTTGTACGGTCCCTCGGGCTGCGCCGTCCTGATCTCCCGGAGATAGTCGTCCGCCATCTCCGCGATGGTCCCGGGAAGGTAGTCGTCGTCCGACAGTGCGCGCGTCTGTATCCCGTACAGGGGCCGATCGTCCACGAATCCGGTCAGGCCCGAGTAGGTCCACGCGAGGCCGTACATCGAATGGATGCAGAACAACGGGTTTCCGGAACCGTGCGTACGGAACGGCAGCAGAACCTGTACCGCGCCGTCCGTGAGCGGATCGAAGTCCTCCTCGCTCCCGGCATTGGTTTCGATGCGGTGCGCGAGTGCAGCCACCGAGGAGTCGGTGAACAGCCACTGGACCCGAACTTCGACGCCCGTCTCCTTCTGCAGCCGGCTGGCGACCTGCGTCGCGATCAAGGAGTTGCCTCCGAGGGCGAAGAAGTTGTCGTCGAGACCGACGCGCTCGAGGCTCAACACGTCCGCAAACGTCGACGCCACAGTCTGTTCGACGGTTGTCTGCGGCGCCCGGAACTCGCGAGCTTCGAAGGTGGGGGAAGGCAAGGCCTTGCGGTCCAACTTGCCCGACGAACCCACCGGCAACTCGTCGAGCACCATCAAAACCGACGGCACCATATACGCGGGCAACAACCCCGAGACGAACCCCGCCAACTCGTCACGATCGACCGTGGCCCCCACAACAGGCACCACATACCCCACCAGCTGATCCCCGAGATCCGAGGCCGACACCACCACCGCAGCCTGAGCGATCGACTCGTGCGACACCAACGCCGCCTCGATCTCACCGAGCTCGATCCGCAACCCCCGCAACTTCACCTGAAAATCGGTACGACCGATGTACTCCAACTCACCAACAGCAGACCACCGCACCAGATCACCCGTGCGATAAAGACGCTCCCCCACACCGAACGGCGACGCCACAAAACGCTCCGCAGACAAATCCGGCCGACCCACATACCCCCGAGCCAACTGCACACCCGACAAATACAACTCACCCGCCACACCCACCGGCACCGGCGCAAGTCGACCATCGAGCACAAACACCTGCGTATTCCACACCGGCGCACCGATCGGAACCGACACCACATCGGCATCGGACACCTCGTGGAACGTCACATCCACCGCAGCCTCGGTCGGACCATACAAATTGTGCAACCGCACCCCCGGCAGCACCGACCTCAACCGGCCCGCCACCGACGCGGGCAACGCCTCACCCGACGCGAACACCAACCGCAACGACACCGCCGCCCCCACCGACGCCTCCGCCACGAACACCGCCAACATCGACGGCACAAAATGCGCCACCGACACCGAACGCTCCGCCATCACCTTCGCCAGATACGCCGGATCACGATGACCGTCCGGAGCAGCCACCACCAACCGCGCACCCACACCCAACGGCCAGAAAAACTCCCACACCGACACATCGAACGTAAACGGCGTCTTCTGCAACACCACATCATCTCGGGTGAGCGAGTACTCGTGCTCCATCCACTCGAGACGATTGACAATCGACCCGTGCGAGACCGCCACACCCTTCGGCCGGCCCGTCGACCCCGACGTGAAAATCACATACGCCGTATTCGACGGCCGCACCGGCGCGGTCCGCTCCGCATCCGACACCGGCGCGGTCGACACCTCGGCAAGATCAAGCGTGTCGATCGACACCACCGGCACCGACCCGGACCCGGAATCAGAATCGGAATCGGAATCGGGAAGCTCGAACCCGTCCCGCGACGTCGACACCACCAACACCGGCGCCGCAGACTCCACAATGAAACCATTACGCTCTACCGGCTGATCCGGATCGATCGGCACATACGCGCCGCCCGCCCGCACAATCGCATACATCCCCACCAGCAGATCCAACGACCGGCGAACCGCCAACCCCACCGTCGTCTCCGGACCCACACCCCGCGAGATCAGATACCGCGCAAGCTGATTGACCCGCGCATCGAACTCGCCGTATGTCAACGACTCTTCTTCGAACACCACCGCAATCGCGTCGGGATTCGAAAGGACCTGCGCATCGAACCGGTCCAGCAACGTTCCTTCGGGCACCGGATGCGCCGTATCGTTCCACCGCTCGAGCACCGTCACACGCTCATCGGCGCCCAGCAGATCGATATCCCCGACACGCCGCGCCGGATCGGACACCACCGTTTCGAGGATCCGCACGAACCGCTCCGCGAACCCCTCCACCGTCGAAGCATCGAACAAATCGGTGGCATACGTGAACTCCGCACCCCAACCGGCGGCTGAACCGTCCTCCGCGAACCCCTCCGACACCGTCAACTGCAAGTCGAACTTGGCGATCTGCGCGTCGAAGTCGACACCCGAGACACTCAGACCAGGCAACTCGAGCTCCGCAGCCGCGATATTCTGGAAAGTCAACATCACCTGGAACAACGGATGACGCGCCTGCGAACGCGCAGGATCGAGCACCTCCACCAACCGCTCGAACGGCACATCCGCATGGGCGAACGCTTCGAGGTCCGCCGTGCGAACGGTGTCGAGGAATTCGCCGAACGGGACAGCCCCGTCGAGGGAAGACCGTAGTACGAGCGTGTTGACGAACATGCCCACCAGATCATCGAGCGCAGCCTCACCACGCCCCGCGATCGGCGTCCCGATCGCAACATCGGACTGTGCGCCCAACCGCGACAGCATCACCGCGAGAGCGGCATGGACCACCATGAAATCCGTTGCGCCACTGAGACGGGCAAGATCGGTGATACCCGCACGGACGCGTCGATCGATCGTGAACCCGTGCGACGCACCCCGGTAACTCGACACCACCGGGCGAGGCCGATCCCCCGGCAACGTCGACTCCTCCGGCAGATCCGCGAGGGTGGTGCTCCAGAACTCGGTTTGCCGCGCCAGCAGCGACTCCGGATCCGACTCCTCGCCCAGGACCTCACGCTGCCACAACGTGTAATCCGCATACTGGACTTCCAACGCCGACCACTCCGGGACCGCAC
>NZ_JBHXRF010000005.1:204912-430158 GCF_042717545.1 Rhodococcus sp. NPDC058639 | reverse complement strand
CGGGGCGGTACCGAGTTCGGGATAGTGCTCGGTCCAGCTTCCCTCGGCCGGTTTGGTGAAGTGGGGCAAGGCTTTCTACCTTTCGTCTTCGAACTCGATACCGAAGGTGTTGTACGCCATCGCCATCAGGCTGTAGCCACCTACGGTGAAGATCAGGTCCATGAGTTGTTTGGTGTCGAGACGGGCTGAAAGTGCCGTCCATGTCCGTTCGGAAATCCGCGAGGACTCGTGAAGCTCGTCGACCGCCTCGAGCACGGTGTGCTCGAAGGGATCGTCCGACTTGCCGTCCAGCGCTGCGGCGATTTCGTCTACGGTCAGGTCGGTTTCCGCCGCCGCAATGACTTTGTGATGCTCACGCTCGTACTCGCATTCGTGAAGATGTGCGGTACGAAGGATGACCAGCTCACGAAGGCGGGGCGGCAGCGTCGACCGGAAGAGCAGATGCACGCTGAACCCGAGGAATGCCTTTGTCAGCTCCGGGTGGTTCACGAGCGTCGCCATTGCGACACCCGCGCGTTCCGGATTTCGCATATCCCTGGGCATGAGCCCTTTCAGGGCGGCATCAACCTTGTCGTCCCATCGATCTGCCGGCAGTGGGGGCAGTAGGGCCACTCCCAGCCTCCTCCCTCTCGGAGAATCACATTCTCATTTCTGATCGATAGGTTTCCATGACTCGCGTCGGGTGTCAAACACTCACATTGTCGCTGCGATATGTGCAGGTCACCGAGGTGTCGAGCCGGTCCCCCCGCGCGCGTACGTCGCGCGAGGTCTGAAAAAGGAGGTCGATCTGCTTGGCGGTGTTCGCCGGGAGAAAAGGTTGATTCTCCGCAATGGAGAAGATAGTTTCCTTGTATTGAGCTGCTCGAACCGGTGCTCTGTGCCGCTCGTGCTCGGGCATGCCGTGGAACGCGGCTCCCAGGCCCGGCTTTCCGGATGTCGCGCACTCGCAGAACTCACGCTCGGTGTCCGAGCGATCGAAAGAGAGGTACGCCGTGACCACACCTTCACCGCTCCGCCCCGGTCAGCAGCTCGCCAGCACCGCCTGCTCGACGAGAATCGTCGTTGTCCGGGTTCCCTCGGAAGGCGTGCAGGAGTTCGCCTGTGGTGGCGAAGCCATGATCCCTGCCCCTCCGGGCCGGCCGTCGAAACCGGCCGGCGGCACCGGGACACTGCTCGGTAAGCGGTACGTCGACGCCGACGACACGGTCGAGGTGCTCTGCACTTCCCCGGGCGCAGGCGAACTCAGTTACGCCGGGGTTCCCATGGTCGTGAAGTCGGCACAGGCGTTGCCGGCATCCGACTGACCGATCCGGGTCGGTGCGTTCGAAGTGGTGCTCGAAAACCGTCGGGCACATTCCCGGGAACGGTGCACAGCCGGTGCACGAATCGCAGAAGGGCACGAAGTGAGCGTCCAGGTACGCAGTCACCGCAAGGTCGGTGCATCCGAACAATTCCGAAGCTGTCGGGAGACTGCGCGGCAATACCGTCGTCCCCGCGCACTCGTGCGGCCGTGCGGCTCGGACGTGAGGGGGCAGTCATGGGAGGCATGAGTTTCGACCTCACCGAGGATCAGAAACTGATCCGTTCGTCGGTCGCCGAACTGACGAAGAAGTTCGACGACCAGTACTGGATGGAAAAGGATCTCGCCCACGAGTTCCCGTCCGAGTTCTACAAGACGATGGCCGACGGCGGTTGGCTGGGCATCACGATGCCCGAAGAGTACGGCGGGCACGGTTACGGCATCACCGAGGCGACCCTGCTGCTCGAGGAGGTGGCGCGTTCGGGAGGCGGTATGAACGCCGCAAGCGCCATCCACCTGAACATTTTCGGTATGCAACCCGTGGTCAAGCACGGGTCCGACGAACTCAAGGCGCGGACGCTGCCCCGCATCGTGAACGGTGACCTGCACGTCTGTTTCGGTGTCACCGAACCGGGTGCGGGTCTCGACACGTCGCGGATCACCACGTTCGCCAAGCGCGTCGGCGACCACTACGTCGTCAACGGCCGCAAGGTCTGGATCTCGAAGGCGGCCGAGTCGGAGAAGATCCTCCTGCTGACTCGCACACAGCGTTACGACGAGGTCGAGAAGAAGACCGACGGCATGACCCTGTTCATGACCGACCTCGATCGCAGCAAGATCGACATCAGGCCCATCCGGAAGATGGGACGCAACGCCGTCACGTCGAACGAACTGTTCATCGACGACCTGCACATTCCGGTCGAGGACCGCGTCGGAGAAGAAGGCCAGGGCTTCCGCTACCTCCTCGACGGTCTCAACCCCGAACGGATGCTCATCGCGGCCGAAGCCCTCGGCATCGGGCGGGTCGCACTCGACAAGGCCGTCAAGTACGGCAACGAACGCGAAGTGTTCGGCCGGCCCATCGGAATGAACCAGGGCATCCAGTTCCCCCTCGCGGATTCGCTGGCACACCTCGACGCCGCAGAACTGGTGCTCCGCAAGGCAACATGGCTCTACGACAACGGAGAGCCGTGTGGCAGGGAAGCCAACACAGCGAAATACCTCTGTGCCGACGCAGGATTCACCGCTGCGGACCGTGCGCTGCAGACGCACGGTGGCATGGGGTACTCGGAGGAATACAACGTCTCGCGCTACTTCCGTGAGGCACGCGTCATGCGCATTGCACCGATCAGCCAGGAAATGATCCTGAACTTCCTGGGCTCGCACGTTTTGGGATTGCCGAGGAGTTACTGATGGCGGAGAAGAACAACCTTTTCGACCTCACCGGACGGTCGGCGCTGGTCACCGGCGCTGCAGGTGGCATCGGGTCGGCGGTGGCGGAGGCGCTCGCCGCAGCCGGCGCTGCAGTTCTCGTCACCGACGTGGACGGTGATGCGGCTGCGGCTGTGGCCGAGAGGATTTCGCAGAACGGCGGCAAGGCAGACAGTGCCGCATTGGATGTTCGCGACCGGGCCGCCGCCGATTCTGCGGCCGCGCGGGCCGCCGGCTTCACCGAAGGCGTCCTGCACATTCTGGTCAACAACGCCGGCGTCACCGATCCCGCGATGTTCGCGGAGACGAGCATCGAATCCTTCCAGCGCATCCACGACATCCACGTCCTCGGTGCCTTCACGTGTTCGCAGGCAGCGCTTCCTTTCCTGGCCACGGACGGCACCGGACGCATCATCAACGTCACCTCGTCCGCCGGAATCACGGGCACTCTCGGCCAGGTGAACTACTCGGCGGCGAAGGCCGGGATCATCGGAATGACCAAGTCGCTGGCACGCGAGCTCGCGCGGAAGAACATCCTCGTCAACGCGCTTGCTCCGCTCGCTGCGACACCGATGACGGAGACGATTCGCACGAACGAGAAGTTCGCCGCGACCATGCTGAACCGAATCCCTCTGCGGCGCTGGGCCGAACCCTCGGAGGTTGCCGGCGCTTTCGTATTCCTCGCCACGGATGCCGCGTCGTTCATCACCGGCCAGGTGCTGCCGGTAGACGGTGGCATGGTGATGTGATGACCGACCCGACGAGTCCGGAGGGCCCGCTTTCAGGGGTCACGGTCGTGACGCTCGAGCAGGCCGTCTCGGCGCCGATGTGTACTCGCACGCTCGCCGACTTCGGGGCGCGGGTCATCAAGATCGAAAACCCTCGGGGCGGTGATTTCGCCCGCGACTACGACGATGTTGTCAACGGCATGGCCGCGCACTTCGTGTGGGCGAACCGGGGCAAGGAATCCGTCACGATCGACCTGAAGTCGGACGCCGGAATCGCAACCTTGCACACGCTGCTGGCCGGTGCCGACGTACTTGTGTCGAATCTCGCTCCGGGAGCCACTGCGCGACTCGGCATCTCACAAGAGATGCTTGCGGAGCGCTACCCCGATCTGATCGCCGTCGAGATCGACGGTTACGGCCAAGGGGGACCGCTGTCCCACAAGCGCGCGTACGACCTGCTCGTGCAGGCGGAGTCGGGCGCGTGCGCGGTGACCGGTTTCCCCGATATGCCGGCGAAACCGGGTCCTCCCGTCGCCGACATCAGCACGGGGCTGTATGCGGCCGTGTCGATTCTCGCGCTGCTGTGCGGCAGGGAACGGCATCGTGGACGTGTCGGGGCGCTGACCTCGGTGTCCGTGAGTCTGTTCGACACCATGACCGAGATCATGGGATATCCGCTCACCTACACGCGGTACTCGGGTGTGGATCAGCAACCGCGCGGAATGAGTTCACCGGCGGTCTCGCCCTACGGTGCGTACCGGACGGCCGACGACCAGACCGTGGTGCTCGGTACGACCAACGACCGGGAGTGGCAGCGACTCGCACGCGAGATCATCGGACGTGACGATCTCGCCGACGACGAGCGTTTCCGCACCAATACCGGACGGTGTGAGAACAGGGCGGTTCTCGACGAGGCGATCTCACAGTGGTGCGCCCAGTACCCGCTCGACCACGTGCAGAAGGTCGCAGACGAGGCGGGGATCGGCAACGCCCGATACAACCTGCCGAGCGAAGTGCTCGTGCATCCACAATTGACGGCGCGTGACAGGTGGCGTGAGGTGGATTCGCCGAACGGTCCGATCGACGCGCTCTTGCCACCGCCGGTGATCACAGGCTTCGAGCCGCCGATGGGCGCCGTTCCGGGCCTCGGTGAACACACCGCACGGGTGCTCGCCGACGCCGGATTCAGGTCGGATCAAATCGAGGAACTTCGTGCGCAGGGCGCAATCGGTCCCGCGTACCGGTTCCCGGAATCGTCTGCGAGGCAGAGCCGGTGACGGCCGGGGACTCACTGCTCGTCGACGATCGCGGTGGTGTGCGAACGCTGACATTGAATCGGCCCGCCCGCAAGAACGCACTCGACAGCGGTTTGTGGGATGCGCTGCGCAACGCCCTCGACGAGGCCGGTCAGGACCCCGAGGTACGGGTGCTCGTGGTGACCGGCGCCGGCGGCGCGTTCTGTTCCGGAGCCGATCTGTCCAATCCCGGCCGGGCACACCCTTTGCGCAAGATGCGTGTCCTCACGGACATTGCATTGCTCCTGCACGAACTTCCGGTGCCGACCATCGCGAAGATCGACGGTGTGGCCGTCGGAGCCGGATGGAATCTGGCGCTGGGGTGCGATTTCGTTGTCGCGACTCCGAGATCCACGTTCTCACAGATCTTCTCGCGGCGGGGGCTGTCGTTGGACCTCGGCGGATCCTGGTTGCTGCCCAAGCTTGTCGGCCTGCAACAGGCGAAGAGGCTGGCTCTGCTCGCCGAGACGATCGACGCGGAACAAGCCCATCGATTGAACCTGGTGACCTGGGTCGAGTCCGAGGACACCATCGACGGGTTCGTCGACGACCTCGCCGGTCGTCTCGTCGCGGGGCCGCCGGTTGCACTCTCCCAGACCAAGGCGCTGTTGAACGAAGGGGTCGATCGCACCCTCCGCGAGTCGCTGGCCGGGGAAGCCCGCGCACAGGCGGTCAATTTCGCCACCGCGGACGCGCCCGAAGCTTTCGCCGCCTTCGCGGAGAAACGGGACGCGAGGTTCACCGGTCGCTGGGCGATCGGTGGCGCCGCCGCCCCGGAGTCGGTGCCCGGTGTGCCCCGCGTGAAGCAACAACCGGATACGAACGGAAGAGAAAAAGATGCGTGAAGTTGTCATCGTCGAGGCGGTCCGCACACCTGTCGGCAAACGCAACGGAGGACTGGCGGGTGTGCACCCGGTGGATCTGTCGGCGCACATCCTTCGGGCACTTGCCGAGCGAACGGGTATCGATCCCAGCGTGATCGACGATGTGGTGTGGGGTTGCGTGTCGCAGGTGGGCGACCAGTCCAGCAATGTCGGGCGCTACTCGGTGCTCGCGGCCGGATGGCCCGAATCCATCCCGGGCACCACCGTCAACCGCGCGTGCGGCTCGAGCCAGCAGGCACTGGATTTTGCGGCGCAAGCCGTGATGTCCGGTCAGCAGGACGTGGTCGTCGCCGGTGGGGTCGAGGTGATGAGCCGGGTGCCGCTCGGTGCGGCGCGGGGCACCGGTATGCCCTACGGTCCCCAGGCGCTTGCCCGCTACGACGGCTTCGCGTTCAACCAGGGGATCTCGGCGGAGAAGATCGCGCAGAAGTGGGGTTTTTCGCGGACCGACCTGGACGAGTACGCCGTGCTCTCGCACGAGCGTGCCGCTGCGGCGCAGGACCGGGGAGCGTTCGACGGGCAGATCGTGCCGGTCTCCACCGACCACGGATTGGTCTCCGCGGACGAAGGCGTCCGCCGGGGAAGCACGGTGGACAAGCTTGCCGGGCTGAAGCCTGCATTCGCCGAGGACGGAGTCATCCACGCCGGCAACTCGTCGCAGATCTCGGACGGCGCGGCCGCGCTGCTGGTGACCACCCCTGAGAAGGCGCGCGAGCTGGGACTGACCCCGCTGGTGCGATACCGCGCCGGTGCGGTCGCCGGAGCGGATCCGGTCCTCATGCTCACCGGCCCGATCCCGGCGACCGAGAAGGTGCTCGGCAAAGCCGGTATTGCGCTCGGGGATGTGGGAGTTTTCGAGGTCAACGAAGCATTCGCGTCGGTGCCGCTCGCCTGGCTTGCCGAAACGGGCGCCGACATCGGGCGGGTCAATCCACTCGGAGGTGCCATCGCCCTGGGGCACCCGCTCGGCGGATCGGGTGCGGTGCTGATGACGAGGATGATCCATCACATGCGTGACCAGGGACTTCGGTACGGACTCCAGACGATGTGCGAAGGCGGCGGGACCGCGAACGCCACGATCGTCGAGTTGACGGATCGCTGACCTGGTGTGACGTGAGTTGCAAAATAAACTGGATGAGACCCTTGTCACATGGGGGCAAACCGACCTAATGTGTGTTCGGTAGGTTTGGTCGACGGGGAGGCGAAGCAAGGGTGCAACACCGTGCGTACGACACACTCCTCGCCAGGGGTGAGGATCGGAGGGCGCAAATTCTCGGCGTCGCCCAACGGTTGCTGGCGAAGAACGGGTGGCGGGGTACCAGTGTTGCTCAGATCGCGCGGGCTGCAGGGCTGAGCCCGGCGGGTCTGTTGCATCACTTCGATTCGAAGACCGAGTTGTTGCATGCCGTGCTCGACGCGCGGGATGCCGACGACCTTGCTCGTGTGGACCTGTCCGGGGATCTGATCGAACAGATCAGGAAGATCCCCGGTCGTTTCCGGGACTCTCCGGATCTGGTGGGCATGTACGCGGTGCTCCTCGTGGAGAACCTCGAACCGGATGCACCACTGCACGATCGCCTACTCGGTCGATATCGAGCGGCACTCGACACGGTCGAGGCCGGGATCCGGCGCGGACAGTGCGCCGGCCGATACCGAACGGATCTGGACCCAGCCGTCAAGGCGGTGGAGATTGTTGCTTTCCTCAACGGAATGGAAACCTCATGGCTACTCGATCGTTCGCTCCCTCTGACCGAGATTTTCGGGGACTACACACGGTCTCTCGAGCAACAGCTCATGCACGCAAGCACATTCTGAGGAGGCGACTCGCAGTCGTCGCGCCTCGTGTCGCCGACGCAGTGCGATACACCGGCGGCTGGCTGTACGACCAGGTGGCCGCGGGATGGGAGGTCGTCGTCCTGGTGCCCGGAAATGCCGACATCCGACCCCTCGAGATCCTCGGTGCCACTACGGTCGACCTCGAATCGGCACTGGAGTGTTCCCCGCACGGCCCGATGCCCGAAACCGTCGCGGTGGCGACAGACCTCTACGAAGCCGACGCACGGATCCGTCAGGGGCTGCTCGAGACCTTGGCGAAGCATCCCACCACGATCACGATGTGGGGCGAGGGGGTTCCTTCCGAGCTCGACTCCCGGTTCGGTTCCACGCAGCACCGGTTGAGCAGAGCGGCACGAGTTTTCAAGGCGCACGCACTCCAGGCTGCGACGAACTCACACGTGGACGTCGGGTTCACCGAGTCCTTCCGTACCGACGGCGTGGGATCGATGCCGGCGACACGTACCCTCACCAGCATTCGCTGACGAATACGACACGGCCCGAATCCCCCTGGGTTTCGGGCCGTGTCGTCGTGTGTGGACCTATCGCGCAGGGTCACCGCGCGATGTCCACCACGACCTTTCCGATTGCTCGACCGTCCGCCACGTGACGCAGTGCGCGGGAAACGTCCTCCAGCGGGTATTCCGCTCCGATGTGAGGTACCGCCCGGCCGGACATCAGCAGGTCGACCAGTTCTGCCTCGTTACGCCGGTACTCGTCGGGATCGAGGTCCTGGAACTGGAATCCCATGATGCGAAGGCCCTTCACCAGAACGAGATTCAGCGGAATCTCCGGTATCGTGCCCGACGCATAGCCCACCGTGACGAATCGGCCGCCGCGCCTCAGGGACCGGAGTGCCGGTACCGAGAGGTCGCCGCCGACCGGATCCACTACGACATCGGCCCCCTCCGGCAGCACCTGCTTCAGGGCGCCACGCAGGTCGCCCGCCCGGTGGTCGATCAGGTGCTCGGCCCCGTACTTCTCGGCGACCGCGAGTTTGTCGGGCGACGACGCGACAGCGGTCACGGACGCACCCAGCGCGACACCCAGTTGTACGGCGGCGAGACCGACACCGCCTCCGGCGCCGAGTACGACCAGTCGCTCGGCCGGTTGGAGCCGGGCAACCGACCGGAGGGTGTGGTACGCGGTGCGATGGGCCACGCCGAAGGACGCAGCCGTGCGGTCGTCGATGCCGTCGGGAATCGCCTTCAGCGATGCCGTCGGCGCCACCACTTCTTCGGCGAAGGCTCCGACCAGGCTGGTGCCCGTGACCCGGTCTCCTACGGTGAACTCCCCGGTGTCGCCCGCGATCTCGGTGACCACTCCGGCGTACTCGCTACCCGGTACGAACGGGGGCGGCACGCTGATCTGGTACTTGTTCGCGACCAGCAACACGTCGGGAAAATTCACCGCCGCCGCACCCACCCGCACCCGGACCTGTCCGGGCGCGAGTGGTTGCGACGGAAGATCCCGGATCTCGATGATCTCGGGTGGCCCGTACTCCGCACAGACCGCCGCACGCACGGTACTCATTGCCCCTGCCAGGCCGGCGCCCGCTTCTCCATGAATGCCGCAGCGCCCTCCTTGGCATCGTCGCTGGCGAACACCAGGGACTGCCAGTATCCGAGCCGCTCCGACGCATATTCCGGATCGGTCAGCGAGGACCGTACGAGTTCCTTGACCGCGGCGAGTCCGAGAGGAGCGTTCGCGGCGATGCGCCGCGCGTAGTCCAGAGCGGTGTTCAGCACCTCGTCGGGTTCGACCACGGCATTGATCAGCCCGAGTTCGTACCCGCGTTGCGCGGTGATCGGATCACCGGTCAGTGCGATCTCGAGTGCGGCGCCGACCGGAATACGCGTCCCGATGGAGGTCCCTCCGCCGGCCGGGAAGAGACCCCGCTTGACCTCGGGCAGACCGAACTTCGCCGCAGACGAGGCGACGATGATGTCGGCCCCGAGGAGAAGTTCGAGCCCTCCGCCCACCGCGCTGCCGTTGGCGGCACCGATCACCGGTATCCCGAGCTTTCCCTGGCAGAGCCGCGCATAGGCGGCCGCGGCGTCGTCGGTTCCGAGTCCGATGTCGTCGCCGCGTGCGAACGCCCGCAGATCCATCCCGGCGCAGAACGCGCGGTCCCCGGTAGCGGTGAGCACGACGGCCCGGACATCCGGATCGCGCTCGGCGTCCGCGATCGCGGCACCGAGTCCGCGGATCACCGCACCCGTCAGCGCGTTCCGCGCATCGGGGCGGTCGATGCGCAGCACGAGGATCGGGCCGTGCTGCTCACGAACCAGCCCTTCGACTGCTGCTGCGGTCATCCCTTGTACTCCGTGGATTCGGCGAGGTCCGCGGCCGACTTCATCAGGTTGACGATCACCGGCCCGTACGACTGCAGTTTCACGTCGTCACCTGCACGCTGGAAACCCTGCTCCAGGACGATCGCGAGCTTCCACTTGGCCAGCACGAGGTAGTAGTCGAGGTCGTCGACCTGGCGGCCGGAGATCTCCGAGTAGTGCTGGACCAGTTCGGACCGGTTCGGCATTCCCCGGAGGTCGACGTAGGTGGCCTCGGCGGCGCTCGGCGAGTTCATGTCCTCGGGCCAGTTCATGACCATCCACGCGAGGTCGAGCTTGGGATCGCCGACCGTGCCCATCTCCCAGTCGACGAGGGCGGCGAGCTTTGCTGGCGCACCGTGCTGGAACATCACGTTCGCGAACTGGTAGTCGCCGTGCATCAGGCCCGGGATGTAGTCGAGCGGGCGATGGTTCTGCAGCCACTTGGTAGCGACGTCCAGACCTTCGATTTCACGTCCCTTGATCCGTTCGAAGAATGTGGTCCAGCGGTCGACCTGACGGTCGTGGAAACCCTCGGGCCGGCCGAGGTCCTGCAGGCCCTGAGCCTTCCAGTCGACCTTCGAGAGCAGCGCGATGCCTTCGGCGAGCTGATAGGCCAGGCCCGCGCGCGCTTCGAGATCGGTGTCGAAGGGTGCCGGCCATGCCTCCCGGTGATCCATCGGCGACCATCCGTCGACGTATCCCATGAGGTAGAACGACCGGCCCAGGACGGACTTGTCCTCGCAGGCCGCGACGGCTTCGGTGTGCGGGACATCGGTGCCGTCGAGGCCCTGGATGATGCGCCACTCGCGCATGATTCCCTTGTCGCGGTCGGCGGGTGCCGCAGCCGGCGGGATACGGATGACGCTGGTGAAGTCGTCACGGGTGAGCTTGTAGATTTCGTTCTGGGTACCGCCGGACAGGTACTTGGCTTCGAGCGGCGCACCCTTGCCGGGCAGGCCCTGCTCGTCCATCCATTCGGCGAGTCGCGAGGTATCGATCACTGGTTTCCCACTTCGAGTTCGAGGTAGTCGGCGAGTTTCGCCCGGGCTGCTTCCTGCTTCTTCGGAATCCACTCCGACGGCCACATGTCGTGGGTGGGCTCGTAGTCGCGGAGGACCTGCTTGGCGACCGTGGTCTTGTGCACCTCGGTCGGTCCGTCGGCGAGGCCCATCACGGCTGCGCCGTGGATCATCCTGAAGAACGGCATCTCGTTGGTGACACCGAGAGCGCCGTGCACCTGCATTGCGCGCCATGCGATGTCGTGCAGCACGGTCGGCATCACGATCTTCGCGGTGGCGATGTCCTTGCGGACCTTCTTGTAGTCGTTGTACTTGTCGATCTTCCATGCCGTGTTCAACACGAACAGCCGGAACTGGGCGAGCTGCGCGTACGAGTCGGCGATGTAGCCCTGCACGGTCTGCTTGTCCGCAAGGCGGCTACCGGCGGTTTCACGGCTCAGTACGCGCTCGCACATCATGTCGACGGCCTTCTGCGCGAGGCCGATCGTCCGCATCGCGTGATGGATCCGGCCACCGCCGAGGCGTGTCTGGGCCGCCGCGAAGGCCTGACCTTCCGCGCCCAGGAGTGCCTCGTGGGGCACGCGCACATCGTTGTAATGGATGAGTGCGTGGGTGCCGTCGTTCATCGGCTCGCCGTACAGTCCGACGTTGCGGACGATCTCGACCCCGGGCGTATCGGTGGGAACGAGGAACATGGATGTTCCCTTGTGCACCGGGACGTCGGG
This sequence comes from Rhodococcus sp. NPDC058639, assembly GCF_042717545.1. Taxonomy (NCBI): domain Bacteria; kingdom Bacillati; phylum Actinomycetota; class Actinomycetes; order Mycobacteriales; family Nocardiaceae; genus Rhodococcus; species Rhodococcus sp. NPDC058639. Next base: position 418,610 of record NZ_JBHXRF010000005.1, on the reverse strand, counting down.
GTCCGTCACGACCATCACGATGAGGAACGCCGCAGTCCGCGCGTTGGAGGAGAAGTACTTCCAGCCGTTGATGACCCAGTCGTCGCCATCCCTGACGGCGCGGGTCCGGAACTGCGCGGGGTCGGCGCCGCCCTGGGGCTCGGTCATCGAGTACGAGGAGAAGATCTCCCCGTCGAGCAACGGCTGCAGGTAGCGCGCCTTCTGCTCGGGGGTTCCGTAGTGCGCGATGATCTCGGCGTTACCGGTGTCGGGAGCCTGGCAGCCGAACACGATCGGCGCCCAGGACGATCGCCCGAGGATCTCGTTGAGCAGCGCGAGTCTGAGTTGTCCGTAGCCCTGGCCGCCGAGTTCGGGGCCGAGATGCGTCGCCCAGAGTCCCTGCTGCCGGACCTGCTCCTTGAGGGGATCGATGGCCTTGCGGCGGAGTCCGTCGAGCGGCACGAACTGCTGGTGCTCCCACACCAGATCGAGCGGCTCTACCTCGTTTCGCACGAACGCGTCAGCCCAGTCCAGCTTTTCCTGGTACTCGGGATCGGTTTCGAAGTCCCACGCCATTGTGCCTCCTCTCCAACTATGAGAATATCTTTCTCGCAACTCAGAATACGATTCTTACACGGGTTCGGGTCGTTGCGAAACCCCTACGTTCGGAGGCGGCAGTGAAGGCAGAGGATCTGTTCCATTTCGGGATCGTCGCGGACGACCCGGGGGCGGCGCGCGACGAGCTGTCGGACCTGCTCGGTTACAGCTGGGGGCCGCAGGTGGGTGGTCCTGTTTCTGTGGAACTCCCGACCGGCGAAGCCGTGGTGACGCTCGAATGCTCCTATTCCGTCACGACGCCGCGGATCGAAGTCGTTGCGAGCGTTCCCGGAACCATGTGGCAGGCGACCTCCGGGGTGCACCACCTCGGGTACTGGTCCGACGACGTCGATGCGGACTGTGCCGAACTCGAACGCCAGGGTTACTCCGTGGAGGCCACGCGGGCCGCGCCCGGAGGTGGGCTGTTCTTCGCGTTCGCGCGCAGCCGAACGGGGCTGCTCGTCGAACTCGTGACCCGCGCAGCCGAACCGGGGTTGTCGGGATGCTGGGCACCGCAACACTGAACGCCGGACACGACACGGCACTTACCAAGGGGCGAAAACTGTGACAACAGTCGGGATTGCGACCGGGGCCGGCCGCGGAATGGGATACGCGTGCGCGGCGCGGATGGTCGGCACGGTCGACACGTTGCTGCTCATCGATCTGGACGAGGTGACGGTGACCGCGGCGGCCGAGGGATTGTCGACCGAACGAACACGGGTCGAACCGTTCGTGCTCGACGTCACCGACGCCGAGGGCCTCGCGCGACTCGCTCGCCGTGTCGCCGAACTCGGTACTCTCCGGTCGGTTGCGCACGCGGCCGGAATCTCGCCCACCATGGCCGATTGGCGCCGCATCTTCTCTGTGGATCTCGTCGGCACGGCTCTGCTCGCGGAGGCGTTGCGTCCGCTGGCGACCGCCGGTACCGCATCGGTGTACTTCGCCTCGATGGCGCCGACCATCGGGCAGATCCACGCATCTCCGGAGATCGCGGCGGTGTTGTCGAACCCGCTCGCCGAGGACTTTCTGGATCGTGTGCGCGAATCCGTGGGTGAGGCGGTGGAGCACACCGGAGTCGCGTACGCGTGGGCGAAATACGGCGTGCAACAGTTCGCGCGCGACGAAGCGATTCGTCTCGGTGCTGTCGGAGCGCGGGCATGCTCGGTCTCGCCCGGCATGATCGACACCCCGCAGGGCCGGCAGGAGGCGGCGCACAACGAGCGAATCGGCGAGATGGTGAAGATGACACCGCTCGGCAGAACCGGCGATGCCGACGAACTTGCCGCTGTCGTCGCGTTCCTGCTGTCCGGCGATGCGGGATTCGTCAACGGCACCGATGTGCTCGTCGACGGTGGTGTGTGTGCCGCGAGTCGTGCGCGACAACGAGCGGACGTATGAGTTTGCCGATGACGGTGGGTGTTCACGGTCTTCCGCCGACGCCGACAGGATGCGAAGTCTGGTCAGGTAGCGCCCAGACCATGTAGGAACAGCTTCACGGCGGCCCGTGTACGTTTGTCGACTTCGGCGGGGTCCCGGACGATGCCGAACGACGCGAGACGGGCGGGCGCGCTCGTGGCCATACCGAGAAACAACTCAGCGAGCATCTCCGGATCGTCGGCGACGATATCGCCGTTCCCGGCATGGTGCCGCAGCAGGTCGGCGACGAGTTTCGTCCGGGGCCATGCGCCGCGTCCGTACGTCCGGCGTGCGATCTCGGGGTAGCTGGAAGCGTGCGCGATCGCGACCTGTTCGAGACGAACCATCGACGGATCGAGCGCCCGCCGCAGCGCGGTCGTGGCGATCTCGGTCAGCGCGCCCTCGAGGTCGTCGAGTGGGGGTTCCGGCGGTTCGGGGAACGGCCAATCGGTGCGCTGCACCACCCACCCCATCACGGATCGGAACACCGCCTCCTTGGTGGGAAAACGCGCATACAACGAGGGTTTCGTCGTGCGGGCTGCGGCCGCGATGCCGTTCATGGAGGTGCCTTCGTAGCCGTGTTTCAGAAATAGCTCGAGGGCGCTTTCCCGGATACGGCGATCGAGATCCGAGGCTTGTTCGGCTGTCGGGCGTCCACCCTTGTTTCGCTTCGTGCCTTCGCCGGGGGCCGGGGAACTCGTCATATCCGTCAGTGTGCCAAAGCGATCCGGGCATAGACAGAAAACTTGACCCGTGGGTATGGTTACGGAAATCGCATATCGCCGGAGGGGAAATGTCAATTACGCAGGACAAGAACGATGTGATCGAAGCACTCGACGCGAAGTTTCAGGAACGACGCCATCAGGTCCCTGTGCTGCACCAGCGCGCAGAGGCAGAAGGCATCACCGAAATCACGTCCCGCGAGGACATGGTTCCGTTGCTGTTCCCGCACACGACCTACAAGAGCTACCCGGAATCGCTCATCGCCAAAGGCCGCTGGTCGAGCATGAACCGCTGGATCGACTCGCTGTCGACGCACCGCGTGACCGACGTCGACGTCACGAGCGTCTCCGACGTCGACGAATGGATCGAGGCACTCGAGGCGGCGGGTCACCTCGTGTCGAGCTCGAGTGGGACGAGCGGTAAAGGTTCCTTCCTCAACAAGTCGGTCCGCGATCGTGAAGCCAACATGCAGAACATGATCGACGGGCTCACCGAACTCGGAATGCCGCCGGAACGCCGCTGGCACGTCATCCCCGTCGGACCCGATACCGGGCAGAGCGCACACGTCGCCATGCGTGACCTGATCATCGACAACTACCGCCGGCCCGATGGCATCCCGTTGTTCGACGGCACTCCGCCGGTCGGGCACCACCGCTACATGGCCCGGCTGCAAGCGATGCGGCGTGCCATGGCCGACGGAACGGCCACCCCGGACGACATCGCTGCGTTCGAGGCGGAGGCGCACGGCCGTGCGGCAGAACAGGAACGGCGTCTGCACCACTGGGCCGACCACATCCTCGCGCGGCCCACCGAGGAGATCTTCTTCAATGCCCAGTTCACGCAACTGTTCCGCTTGGTGGAAATCCTCCGGGAGAAAGGTGCCCGGGAGGGCAGCATTTCGGGCGCAAACGCACTGACGGTCGGCGGCGGACTCAAGGGCAGCACGCTGCCGGCGGATTACCAGGAGCAGATCTTCACAATGCTCAACGTCGCGCCCGAGCGCTTCTTCCACTACTACTCCATGCAGGAACTCAACCTCCGCATGCCCAGATGCCTCGGCGGCCGCTATCACGTTCCCGACGAGCTAGTGCTGTTCGTTCTCGACAAGGACGGCGAGAAACTCGCGGACGTGGAGGACGGGAGAATCGAGGGCCGTGCAGCGTTCTTCGACCTGACCGTCGACGGACGCTGGGGCGGCACGATCTCCGGGGACCGCATCGTCGTCGAGCAGGGCGGGTGCCCGTGCGGCCGCCCCGGCGAGACGATCCTGCCCGAGATCGCGCGGTATTCCGACCTGGGCAACGACGACAAGATCACGTGCGCCGGAACCATGGATGCGTACGTCCGCGGGTTCATCGAGGAATGAGACGACCATGACCACAACTGCTTCCGCGCCGCGCACGTCCAAGATCCGGGTGCCGCACTTCGTCCGCGGTGAACTGATTTGGGGGGAGGACAGCGAATACCTCTCCCGCGACTTCGGCGTGCCGTTCGTGACTCCGCGTCTCGAGTACAACGGATTGTTCGCGCCCCGTTCGGAGGTCGGACCCGCATTCGACGTTCCGGTCGCGGAGATCATCGATTTCCTGGTCGAAACCGCGCAGTACCTGACCCTGGAGAAGAACGAATACCTCCAGGAATCACTCGAGATGACGGTGCAGGTCAGCGCATTGCCGCGCCGGATCATCGAGAACACCTTCGCGCGCCCGGGACAGTTCCTGACCCGGCAGGCGCTCGAATACCGGCTCGAACGGACCTTCGGAAGCCTCGACGTCCTCGACGGCTGGACCGAACGGACCGACCCGAACGGCAGCGTGAGCCGGGTTCGTGCCTTCCCGCCACGCCTGGTCCACATGATGGCCGGCAACTCCCCGAGCGCCGCGATGACCACGATCGCCGACGCCGCCCTGACCAAGGGCGTCAACCTCTTCAAGATGCCGTCGGCCGACCCGTTCACCACCGTGGCCGTCCTCCGCACGATGGCGGACATCGCTCCCGACCACCCCGTGCTCCGATCGATGTCCGCGGTGTACTGGCGAGGCGGTGACGAAAAGGTCGAGAACGTTCTCTACCGCTCGCAGTACTTCGACAAACTCGTCGCGTGGGGTGGCGGCTCTGCCATCGAGAATGCCGCGAAGTACGTGGGTCCAGGTTTCCAGCTCATCTCGTTCGACCCCAAGGTTTCCATGTCGATCGTCGGACGCGAGGCGTTCGAGTCCGAGGAGACACTGCGTGAGGTGGCCGAACTGGCCGCCCTCGACGCCACGATCTTCAACCAGGATGCGTGTCTCGCGGCCCGGCACATCTGTGTCGAAGGCGACGATGAACAGGTGGACCGGTTCTGCGCGCTGCTGCACGAGCGACTGGGCGTGGACCGCGATTTCGCGGAGGCATTCGGACCGAAGCCCGGCGCCGAGATCCGGGACGCGGTGGAGGGCATGCGATTCCTCGAGCCCGAGTACCGCGTATGGGGCACGTTCGACGGCAGCGGTCTCGTGGTGCGGTCCCCGGAGATGGTGGACTTCCACCCGACCAACAAGACGGTCAACGTCATTCCGGTCGGGCAGATGCGGGACGCTGCGTCCTATGCCACGGTGGCGACGCAGACCGTCGGCGTCTATCCCGCGTCGAGGAAGGCGGAGATCCGCGACCTCCTCGCCACTGCCGGAGTCCAGCGAATCGTGCGACTCGGCAGCGCCCTGAAGGGCAGTATGGGCGGGCCCCACGACGGCATGTATCCGCTGCACCGCTTCGTCAACTGGGTGGTGGACGACGATGCCTGAGCAGCTGTCGAGCGGGATGGCGCAACGGGTTCTCGGATCCTCGGGCCTCCGTGTGAGCGAGTGGTGCCTGGGGACCATGACCTTCGGAACGGAATGGGGATTCGGTGCCGACGAAGCGACCTCTCGTGAGGTCTATGACGAATACCGCGCAGCCGGCGGAAATTTCGTCGACACCGCGAACAACTACACCAACGGTGCGAGCGAAGAGATCCTCGGCCGATTGATCGCACCCGAGCGCGACGCGGTGGTCGTGAGCACCAAGTACACACTGCCGACCGACCCGCGCGACGCGAACTCCGGCGGGAGCAACCGGAAGAGTCTGCGCCGCAGTGTCGAGACGAGCTTGAGGAGGCTGGGCACCGATTACGTGGACATGCTGTGGGTCCACGCATGGGACCGCTGCACACCGGCGGAGGAAACCCTCCGTGCGCTCGACGATCTGGTGCGTTCGGGAAAAGTCCTGGCCCTCGGCATTTCCAACACGCCCGCATGGGTTGTCTCCCGGTCGGATGCGATCGCGGAACTCAGAGGGTGGACGTCGTTCTGTGCGATGCAGATCGAGTACTCGCTCGTCGCCCGGACGCCGGAGCGGGAACTGCTGCCCATGGCGGAGGAACTCGGGCTCGCGGTGAGCGCCTGGAGTCCCCTCGCCCGCGGCGTCCTGGCACGCGAACACACGGAGGAGAGTCTGGCCCGGCTGTCGGGCCGTGCGCGCCGCGTGGTCGAGGTGACGCAGACGATCGCGAAGGAACTCGGTCACTCGCCTGCGCAGGTCGCGCTCGCATGGGTGAGGCACCGCGGACCGATGGTCTCGATCGGAGCCCGGACCGTTGCGCAACTGCGGGACAATCTCGGTGCCGCCGCGGTGGTGCTGAACGACGCACACCTCGCACAACTCGACGACGCGTCGCGGATCACGTTGGGCTACCCGCACGACTTCCTCCACGAGCGCCGTGCGTTGCTCACCCCGGATGCCTTGCCGCCGTTGGGTACAACGAGGCAAGATTCGGAGGGCTCTGCGCGACGGCGGCACAGCGGTACCCGCCCGGGCGGACAGCAGACAGCATCGGCGGCACGGTAGCCGCGGCACTCGAAGACGACTGCGTTCTTCGACAACTCCCGGAAGGCAACATCATGGAGACGCTCGACCATTGGATCGGCGGCGCGGCAGTACCACCCGCCGGCGGTGAGTACCTCGCGGTCACCGATCCCGCGACCGGCCGGACCGTACGGAAGGTCGCGCGAGGTGATGCCGCCGACGTGGACGCAGCCGTGCGGGCCGCCGTGAAGGCGACTGCGCAGTGGCTCGCCATTCCCGCGCTCGGCCGTGGGCGGCTCCTCGTCGACCTCGCCCGCGCGATGCGGGCCGACGCGTCCGTCCTCGCGGCACTCGAGATCAGCGAAACCGGAAAGCCGGAGAAGGTCGCCCTCGCGGAGGTGGAGAATTCCGCGACCTACTTCGAGTTCTACGGCGGGCTCGTCGGCATGCCTGCGGGCGAAACCCTGGATGTGGCACCCGACCAGCACGTGTTCACCATTCGTGAGCCGTTCGGCGTGATCGGCGTGATCACGCCGTGGAACCTTCCGCTCAACCAGTCCGCACGCGCGTGCGCTCCCGCCCTGGCGGCGGGAAACACGGTGGTCGTCAAGCCTTCCGAGAACACCTCCGCGTCCAGCGTGCGGCTCGCACAGTTGGCCACCGATGTGGGCTTTCCCGAGGGCACCTTCACCGTGGTGCTCGGTACGGGAGCAGAAGCCGGGGCGGCACTCGTCCATCACCCGGACGTCGCCAAGGTTGCCTTCACCGGTTCGGTGCCCACCGGACGCGTGATCGCCGGTATCGCGGCCGACCGTGTCATCCCGGCCACACTCGAATTGGGCGGCAAATCCGCGAACATCGTGTTCGCCGACGCCGACCTCGACGCGGCGGTGGCGGGAGCCGTGCAGGGCTTCACCGCGAACGCGGGGCAGGTGTGCTCGGCCGGCACCCGCCTTCTCGTGCAGCGCAACGTGCACGACGAGGTGGTGACCCGACTGGTGGACGCGGTGTCCCGCATCCGCGTCGGCCACGACATGGGCCCCCTCATCACTCGTGACCAGTTCGAGAAGGTGCAGGAATACTTCAAGATCGCCGAATCGGAGGGTGCGCGTGTAGAAACCGGCGGCACGGTGTCGGCGTTCGCCGCCGAATCCGGCGGCTTCTACATCGACCCCACCGTGTACAGCGGAGTGCACAACGCGATGCGCATCGCCCGGGAAGAGATCTTCGGTCCGGTGGTCGTGGTCATCCCGTTCGACACGGCGGACGACGCGATCGCGATCGCCGACGACTCCGACTACGGGTTGGTCGCGGGCGTGTGGACGAGAGACATTTCGCGTGCCCTCACCGTCAGCGGGCGCCTGCGCACCGGCCAGGTCTTCGTCAACACATGGTCGACAGGGTCCGTACAGACACCGTTCGGAGGCTGGAAGCACAGCGGGTACGGCCGGGAAAAGGGCGTGGAAGCGCTCCACCACTACGGCCAGGTCAAATGCGTCACCGTCAAACTCGATTCGGCCCGGCTGTGAAGGCGCCGGCCACGAAGGGATCACCGATGTCTCCAGAGGTCACTACCGTGCAGAGCGGCGTCGCCGCAGCGCACGACACGGTGTACAACGCCGGTCTCACCGAACGCAGGGATGTGCTGGGCGACGAGTATGTCGACGCGGCGCTGACCCGCAACGCAGGTACGGACGGCGAAGCACTCCAGGGCTACGTCAGCGAATTCGTCTGGGGCGGCGTGTGGACCCGGGACGGCTTGGGACGGCGCGACCGATCCCTCGTCACGGTGTCACTGCTCATCGCGCTCGGGCAGCACACCGAACTTGCGACCCATGTGCGCGCGGGACTCCGGAACGGGCTGACCCGTAAGGAGATATCCGAGGCGGTCCTCCACGCCACCGCGTATGTCGGTGCGCCGGCGGGACTCGCCGCGATGCGGGTCGTCCAGGCGACACTCGTGGAACAACTGGGACCGCTCGACGCAGCGGAGTCCGGCATCTCCCCCTCCGAGGAGGCGGGAGCGTGAGTGCGACGTCGGTACGCCGCCTGGGGCACGTCGGTCTGGGCGCGATGGGCCGCCCGATCGCACGCAACTTTGCGCGCAGTGCCCGGCCCCTGGTGGTGCGCGACGCCGACACCGATTCTCAGCAGCGGTTCGTCGACGAGCATTCCGGGGTCACCGGTGCCGCCGGATTCGCAGAGTTCGCCGACTGCGATGCCGTGGTCCTGGTCCTGCCGACCAGCGACATCGTGGACTCCGTCGTGCTGGGTGACGACGGACTGCTGGCGCATCTCCGCCCGGGTGCTGTGCTGATCGATATGGGGTCGAGCGTGCCTACGCGCACACAACGTCTCGCCCGGATCGCCGACGAGAAGGGGATCTCGGTCGTCGACGCCCCCGTCAGCGGCGGGGTGGCGAAAGCCGAACAGGCCGCCCTCGCGGTGATGGTCGGTGGTGACACCGCAGTCGTCGACAGGGTCCGCCCGTTGTTGCAGGAGACCGGACAGGAGATCATCCACGTCGGTGCGGTCGGTTCGGGACATGCGGCCAAGGCGCTCAACAACCTGCTGGCCGCGAACAATGTCCTCGTCGCGGCCGAAGCCTTGCTCGTGGGCAGGAAGTTCGGCATCGCGCCGGAAACCCTTCTCGCGGTGCTCAACGCGGGGAGCGGCCGCAATCAGGCCACCGAGACGAAGTACGAGAAGTTCGTGCTGTCACGCACCTTCGATTCCGGATTCGCCGCCGCGTTGATGCGCAAGGATATCGGCATCGCGCTCGATCTGGCGCACGACCAGGGGATCGAACCGGTGCTGGGAGAAGCCATCGGGCGAGTCTGGGATGCGGCGGTCGATGCCCTCGAGCCGGGAGCGGACCAGACCGCGGTGGTGCGTTACCTCGAACAGGCACACGGCGTTTCGCTGGAAGACGCTGCGGCCGAGCAGAGCTGACGCACCACGGACACGGAGTAGGTCGTCAACGCAGGACGGTTCCGCCGTCCACGTTGACAACCTGCCCGTTGATCCAGGAGCCGTCGTCGGACATCAGATACGCGACCATGCTCGACACGTCGGCGGCTTCCCCGAGACGGGTGCTGCGCGTGCGCGCGAGCATTCCGGCGAGGAGCTCGGGCGGTGCGCCTTCCCGGATCTCGTCGGTCAGGATCAGGCCGGGGGTCACCGCGTTGGCGCGAATGCCTTCGCGCCCCCACCGCGACGCGACATGGCGTGCGAGAGCGTTGATTCCCGCCTTCGTCGCAGAGTATGCGGGCCGTTGCGGATCGCCGGTGAACGAGGCGATCGACGAGGTATAGACGATGGCGCCACCTCCACGCTCGAGCAGCAGTGGGACGGTGTGCCGCGTGACGAGCATGTGGCCCCGCAGATTGACGGCGATCGTGCGGTCCCACACGTCGAGGTCGATGCTCACCACGTCGGAATCCTTGGTGACGGCGGACATGTCGCCGGCATTGATGTGGACCGCGTCGAGTCCGCCGTAACCGTCCACCGTCGACGCCACGAGGGCTCGCACGGAATCGTCGTCGGAGATGTCGAATTGCACCGCGGTCGCCTCACCGCCCGTTGCGCGGATGGAGGCGGCGGTCCGCTCGGCTCCATCCGAATCGATGTCGCCGACGACGACCCGGGCACCTTCCCTGGCGAGACGATGCGCGGAGTCGGCGCCGAGTCCGGTTGCGGCACCGGCAATCAATACGACTTTGCCCTTCAATCCGTCCATATGAACATCCCTGCTTTTCGCGTCGGTTCAGGAAAACCGGAACCCGTGAATTCGAACCTACCTAGAGCAAGAACAAAGTTCTAGTGTGTGAGAACAATGTTTCCGTTTCGTCGGCGGGGGCCGGCGGTCGACGAAGAAGGCGAGAGTTCGTGACCGAAACACAGGAACTTCTGATACCGAGCACCCACGCACGCGCCACCCCGGACCGGCCCGCGATCGTCATGGCGTCCAGCGGAGAGACGGTGACCTACGCGCAACTCGAGGAGCGTTCGATCCGGTTCGCGCGAGCACTCCGATCCCGGGGACTGCGCCCCGGCGACCACATCGCAATCCTCATGGAGAACAACCGTCCGTTCCTCGAGATCTGCTGGGCAGCGCAGAGGTCGGGCCTGTACTACACGGCGATCAACCGGCATTTCAGGGCCGGTGAGGTCCAGCACGTGCTGAGCGACTGCGGTGCCGTCGCCCTCGTCAGCAGCGAAGGTATGTCGGAGGTGATCGAAAGTCTCGACCTCAGCGGAGTTCGGGTGCGGGTCTCGGCGAACGGGTCGATCCGGGGATTCGAAAACTATGACGACGTGCTTCGCAGCGAATCGGCGGAACCCCTCGACGGTGAAGTCGAGGGCCGGGAGATGCTGTACTCGGGTGGCACCACGGGCTTTCCGAAGGGTGTGCGCAAACCGTGGCCGGGCACGCCACTCGGTGATCCTTCGTGCGCACCTGTTCTCATCGCCCGCGGTCTGCTGCGCAACGGACCGCGTCAGGATGTCGTCTATCTCTCGCCCGCTCCGCTGTATCATGCTTCGCCACTGGTGTTCTCGATGTCCTGGCATCGGCTCGGCGGCACTGTCGTGGTGATGGACAACTTTGATGCACGCACGTGTCTCGAGTTGATCGAGAAGTATCGGGTCACGGACGCGCAGTTCGTCCCCACCATGTTCGTGCGGTTGCTCAAACTGCCCGACGACGTCCGCGCTCGGTACGACACGTCGAGCCTGCGGGAGGTCGTCCACGGTGCTGCTCCCTGCCCCGTGGCGATCAAGCAGCGGATGATGCAGTGGTGGGGACCGATCATCCACGAGTACTACTCGGGTACAGAGGATGTGGGCGCGTCGGCGATCTCTCCCGAAGAGTGGTTGTCACACCCCGGTTCGGTGGGCCGGCCGATGCAGGAGTGCCACATCGTGGGCGACGACGGCCATGAGCTTCCGCCGGGGGAGGTAGGGGTGGTGTACTTCGCGGGCGGTCGAGCGTTCGAGTACCACAACGATCCCGAGAAAACCGCGTCCATCACCAACGACAAGGGCTGGCGAACCCTGGGCGACATGGGATATCTCGACGCCGAGGGTTATCTCTACCTCACCGATCGCCAGGCGTTCATGATCATCTCGGGAGGAGTGAACATCTATCCGCAGGAGACCGAGAACCTGCTCGTCGGTCACCCCGCGGTGGTCGACGCCGCCGTGATCGGCGTTCCGGACGACGAGATGGGAGAAGCCGTCAAAGCTGTGGTCCAGCTTGCAGATCCGGCGTCGGCAGGCCCGGAGCTCGAGTCCGAGCTCATCGACTTCTGCCGTGACGAGCTGGCCTCCTTCAAATGCCCTCGCACGGTCGACTTCGTCACGGAGCTTCCACGTGACCCGAACGGCAAGTTGTACAAGCGCCGACTGCGCGACGGGTACTGGGCGGGTCGCGAATCCCAGGTCGTCTGACCGGGAGGCAGACGCCGGGGCTACGCACCGAGTGCGTCGCCCCGGCGTCCGGTGCCGCGAATTACGTACGCGCGTCGATCGCGGTGTCGAGCACGCCCAGGTCGGCTCCGAGTTCGGCGACGGTCGCACGCACCACAGCAATGTCTTTCGAGAGGAACTCGCCGACAGCGCTGCGGAACTCCGCGACGGAACCGCGCATCGCGATGTTGCCCATGACTTTGCACGACGAACTCGCGTGCGGAAGTGCCTCGAAGAGCGATTTCTCGTCGAGGCCGAGCCGGCGGCCGAGTTCGGCCGCCTCCGCCATCAGACCGATCTCCGCCGCGAACAAGGCATTGTTGACCAGCTTGACCCGCTGGCCGCTGCCGCTGGATCCGACGTGGATGACCGGGTCTCCATAACTCTTCAGCACCGGCGTCACGGCAGACACGGCCTCGTCCGCGCCACCGACGAACAACGTCAGCGCACCGGCCGCGATGTCGTGCGGTCCGCCGCTGACCGCAGCGTCGACCACCGACACCCCGTAGGGTTCCGCCTCGGCGGTCAACGTCTCGATGGAACGAGGGCTGATCGTCGTGTGGACGATCAGGGTCGAGCCCCGCGGCATACGCGCGAGTACCCCGTCGTCGAGGCACACCTGCCGGACCTGGGCGTCGGTGAAGACGCAGACCGCGACGATGTCGGCGCCGTCGCCGATTTCGGAGATATCGGCCGCCGGGCGTGCTCCGGCCGACTCGAGAGCCGATCGGGTCTCCTCGTTGCGCGCCAGCGCCCGCACGTCGTGGCCGTTCGAGACGAGGCGTTGCACCATGGGCAGGCCCATGCGGCCCGCGCCGACGAAATGCACTGTGGTCACCGCGGGTACTCCATCATCTCGAGGGTCGCGTCGGCTGCGGTCAGCGCGGCGCCGGGGTTGACGCCGGCTGTGTCGGCGATCTCTGCGATGTGCCGCACGTCCTTACGCAGAAGTTCACCCGCGTGCTGTGCGATACGGTCGAGTGTTCCTCCGGCCGACACGACACGTCCGAGGGCGAAGCTGTTCGCGGTGCCGTTCGCGACGACCTCACCCAGGCGTGCCGAGTCGATGCCGAGGGCCGCACCGAGTTCGAGGGTGCTTGCCGCGGCGGACAGGTTCGCGGTGAACAACAGGTTGTTGAGAAGCTTGGTCACCTGGCCGGCCCCCAACTCGCCGAGATGCACGACGGGGTTGCCGTAGGTCGAGAAAACCGGACGGCACTTCTCGACGATCTCGGGATCGCCCCCGACCATGACGAGCAGAGTGCCTGCGGCCGCGCCCATTCCGCCGCCGCTGACCGGCGCGTCGACGATCGAGACGCCGTGTGTGCCGGCGATCTCGGCGAGTTCCCTGCACGTATCCGGGTGGATCGTGCTGTGGATCGCGATGACGGCGCCCTCACGGAGTCCTTCGAGGAGTCCGTTCTCTCCGGCGACGATCTGACGGACGTCGTCGTCACCGACCACGCACAGGCACACCAGGTCGCTCACCGCTGCGAGTTTCGCGGGTGACTCGGCGTAGGTGGCGGCGGTGTCGGCGTACGGTTCGAGGGACGCGGGCCGACGAGCCCACAGTGTGGTCTCGAAACCTGCTTCGACGATTCGGCGGGCCATCGGCCCGCCTTGACTTCCGAGCCCGATGAATCCGACACGCATCACCGAACCTCCTTACCGTTCGTGGTGGTCATGACCTGAAATCCGCCGGCCGGGTGCGGTACTCGATGCACTCCTCGAGGAACGAGATCACGCGACGGTGGTAGGCGGGCGCGGCGTAACCGATGCTCAGGTTGTGCCCACCCGACGGTTCCACCTGAACCTGTACGCGGGGTGCCTCCGTGAACATCGCGGCAACGTCGTCGAGAGCGGACGGGTCGTTGCGCCATACCTTTTCGTGCTCGGCCGCGGTGAAGTGCACCGGTACTCGAACCTTTGCAGCGAGCGCGGGGAAATTCTGCTTGGGCCAGGACGCCGTCACGACCCCCTCGTACGCCGGGGTGGACGACGCGATCTTCGCGCCGCCGATGATGTCGGCCGGGTAGAGATCGGCCGGGGTCCAAAGCAGTTCGCCGACGCCGCGGGCGTTCGCGTACCGATCCTTGGTGCCGAAGATGTCGGCCGCGAGCGCGTGATGCTCGCGGCCGGTGCCCGACAGTTCGAGACCGAGGATGTCGCCGTTGCGATCGTCCACGGCCATCCGCATCGTCAACTCGCTTCCGACGGAATGCCCCCAGAGGAACACACCGGCACCGCGCGATCCCGAGCCGAGGAAAGCGTCGATCGCTGCGTACGCAAGTTCGACCCGACGAGCGGGTTCGGTCATGTCCTCGTGATGCGGGCGCGAGGACCCGTAACCCGGACGGTCGAGCGCCAGCACGGTGAATCCCTGCGCCACCGCCTCTCGCATCAGCGACAGCTCCGGGTGGTCGGGGCAATCCCAGTACACGGACTGGGCGGCACCACCGTGCAGCGCGACGATCACGGCGCGCGGTGCATCCGCCTCCATGATCAGGCCGGACATCGGGATGCCCTCGACATCGACGACGCGAGAGACGGGTGAGACGCCTCCCGCGCCGTCGACGCGGGCCTCCTCGATCGGTGAGGTGTGGGGGTGAGCGGCCATCACGACTCGCTCCGGAGCAGCATCGCGCTGCCCGGGGTGAGCCCGCCGCTGCTGACGACGGCGACACGCGCATCGCGAACCTGGCGGTCGCCCGCTTCGCCGCGCAACTGTGTGACCGCTTCGTGGACGAGGCCCATGCCGTGGGTGCGGCCGTGCGAGAGCTGACCGCCGTGTGTGTTGAGGGGGAGGATGCCGTCGCGCGCGATGTTCTTTCCTCCGTCGAGGAAGTCCTTCGCTTCGCCGATCCCGCAGAAGCCCAGTGCTTCGATCCAGGACAGGGCGTTGAAGCTGAATCCGTCGTACAACTGGGCGACGTCGACGTCTTCCGGACGGAGCGACGTGCGTGTCCACAGATGCGCTGCCGGCCCGAGGACCTGCGGCTCGTGCGTGAGAGTGCTCTGATCCCACTCGATGCGCTCGACGATCTGGGTCCCGACCGCTTCGACGCGGATGGCGGGACGGGCGAGATCGCTCGTCGTTTCGGCCGCGGAGACGATGACCGCGACGGCGCCGTCGCACGGGACGTCGCAGTCGTAGAGCCCGAAGGGCGTGGTGACCGGGCGCGCGGACAGGTAGTCGTCCATGGTCATCGGGTCGCGGTAGATCGCGGTCGGGTTGAGTGCAGCGTTTGCCCGCTGGTTCAATGCGATCCAGCCGAGGGTCTCGCGCGTCGTCCCGTAGCGATGGAAATGCCGCTGGGCGTTCTGGGCGAGCGTGTGCGCCGCGGAGCTTGCACCGAACGGCATCATCCAGCTCGTGGTGCGTCCACCGGACGGGGTGATGTCGCCCGAGCGCATCATTTCGCTGTAGGTCGACTCCCACAACGTCCGGTAGCAGAGCACGTGGCGTGCGAGCCCGCTCGCCACCGCGAGCATCGCGGCGATCACCGAGCCGCTGGGACCGGGGGTTTCGAGCCCGCCGTTGAACCAGGTGGGGCGCAGGCCGAGCGCGGACTCGAGCGCACCGATGCCGCCTTCGCCGAATCCGACCAGGGGGCCGGCACCGGGGTAGGTCGACAGGCCGTCGATGTCGTCCATCGTCAGCCCGGCGTCGGCCACGGCGCGTTCACAGGCCTCGATGGTGAGGGCGATCGGATTGACCATCATGCGGCGTCCGATGCCGGACATGCCGACACCGGTGATGGCGACTTTGTCCTCGAACTTGTCCTGAGTGACAGGGGGCCGGATGTGGAACCGGATCTGGTCCGGTTCGATCTCGTCCGTCGGCAGGGGAGCAGGGGAACCCTGCTCCGCTACCGGGCGGAAGAACGGAAGCCAGACGTCGCCGTCGGCTTCGAACACGACTTCCATGCGCATACCGAGCTCGAGTTGCTCGGCATCGCATTCCACCGTGTTGGTCGTGAGCCGCACCCGGGGGTCTTCTTCCAGTGCGACCTGTGCGATGACAAAGGGCGTAGGGAGGCCGGGCAGACCGAAGCGGTGGTTGACCGTGAATCCGATGAGTGTGGCGTTACCCGATACGACGCGCACCCCCATCTGTTTCCCCCGGCAGTAGCGGCAGATCGGCTGAGGAGGATGGATGAGAGCCGAGCACGACTCGCATTCCTGTATCCGCAGCAGGCCGTCCGCGCCTGATTTCCAGAAGAACTTGTTTTCCAGGGTCAGCTGGGGGAGGGGACGTCCGGAGGCTTTCGCCGGCGTGTCCCGTGTCCCTGCGTTCCCTGATTCCTGATCGACCACCGCTGTGTCAGCCACTTACCCGAGGATCCTTACTTCTTTGCCGTGATGGGTGCCGCGAGTCCCTGTTCGTCGATCAGGACTTGCAGCTTTTCCAGGGTCGCGTCGAGGCCGGGACCGATCCGCTTGCCCGGTGTGAACGTTGCGGGCAGGTGCCGCATGCCCTGGATGACTCCGATCGAGTCGTAGTGCACGGTGCCTTCCGGATCGCACGTGTAATCCGGCATGCGATCGAACACCGCGACCAGCATCCGCTTGAACACCGTGCGAGCCAGATTCGACCCGATGCACCGGTGCACCCCGAGCCCGAAGCTGAAGTGGCGATTGCCCTTACGCTCGAGATCGACGGTGTTCGGTTCATCGAACAGTGCGGGATCGCGGTTGGCCATCGCCCACGACAGCCAGATTCGTTCCCCTTCGCGGACCTGCGTGCCGCTGAACTCGCAGTCGGTGGAGAAGGTGCGTCCGTCACCGGGGGTGGGGGTGAAGTAACGCAGGAACTCTTCGGTGGCGCTGTCGAGCAGGGCGTCACGCTCGTCGCTGAGACGCGTCCGCTCGTCGGGGTTCTCACCCAGCCATTCGAGCGCGTGTGCGGTCAGTGCCGTGGTGGTGTCGAAGCCGCCGCCGATGAGGAGGCTGAGGATGCCCAGCAACTCCATGTCGTCGGGCTTCTCCCCGAGCACCTCGACGTCGGCGATCGCGTTGATCAGACCCGGGCGCGGGTTCTCCCGGATCTCGAAGAGATTGGTGAGCAGGTCGATACCCATGGTGCGGTGAAGCTCGCCGATACGCGCGATATCGGGGGAATCCGGCGGGGTGTAGATCGCCGCGTGGACCGGCTCGCAGTACACCTCCCACTTCTTGATCGGGATACCGAGCATGGCCAGGGTGATGACCGCCGGCACGATGTTCGCGAGGTCGTCGACGAAATCGATTCGCCCACTCTCGATCTTCTCGTCGAGGCTGGCCTGCACGACCTCGTCGATGATCGGAATCCACTTCTGGATCGCAGCGGGGGAGAGATACGGGTTGAGGAGCGCCCGGAATTCGCGGTGCTCCGGGTCGTCCATTTCGAGAATTCCGCCGCGCACGCCGGATGCGCGCTCGGCTGTGGGGATCATGATGCCCTTGTAACCGCGACGAACGCCCTTGATGTCGTGGTCGTTCGAGACGTTGGGCGAACGGACGATGTTGAACACCTCGTCGCTACCCGCGGCGACCCAGTGGCCTCCGTGGGTGTCCGACCATGCCATAGGGCATTTCGACTGCATTTCCTCCGTGATCGGCAGGAAATTCTCGCGGTAGTCGGCGGCGTGCCGGTCGAAATTGAAGACCGGGGTCCGGTGGGAATTGTCGGCAACGACGTCGTCGACACTCATGGTTTCCTCTCTGACGCTTCGATGGACGGGCTGTTCGAAACGCTGATGGTCAGGAGATCTGGA
Organism: Rhodococcus sp. NPDC058639; assembly: GCF_042717545.1. NCBI lineage: Bacteria > Bacillati > Actinomycetota > Actinomycetes > Mycobacteriales > Nocardiaceae > Rhodococcus > Rhodococcus sp. NPDC058639. Next base: position 400,848 of record NZ_JBHXRF010000005.1, on the reverse strand, counting down.
CGGCCTGCTCGGGGCAGGACCGCGCGGCTTCCCGCACGGCCTCCTCGAGGTGGGCGGGTACTTCCTCCACGACGGCTGTGGCGTGCCCGTCGATTTCACTCAGTTCGAATACCTCCGGTGCCGCCATGGCGCACAGGGTGTGTCCTTGGCAGCGCTCGGGATCGACCTTCACCTTCACGATATTTCCTCCCGGTTGAGGTTGAAATTGGTTGGCGCCCGGATATTCCCACGACCACCCGGGAAAGTCCCGCGCACTGTGACGGTCAGATGTGGAAGTCGTACCACTTCAGGTACCCGCCACCGTCGACGCGCATCTGCATGCCCGTGACGTAGCGCGACTCGTCGGACGCAAGGAAGAGCACCATATTGCTGGAGTCTTCGGGCTCGATGTACGGAATCGGCATGGCCTGCTGGACACCGAAGACAGGCTCGGCGTCCGCGCGGGTCGGGTGCTCGAGGTCCGGGCGGAACGACCGGTACATGGGCTCGCTCTGCAGCATCTCGGTGTTGCAGTTCGTGGGATGCAGTGCGTTGACGCGGATCTTGCGGGGTGCCAGATGGGTCGCGAGTTCGTGAACCAGCTGTGCGATGGCACGCTTGGAGAAGACGTAGGCGACGCCGCCGAGATCCTTGCCGGGGACGTCGACCTTGGACACGTCCATCAGGGCGGCGGTGGAACCGGTGGCGATGATGGAGCCGCCCTCGGCGAGATGCGGAAGCGCGGCGTGGATCGCGTTGAGCGTGCCGACCAGGTTGGTGTCGACGACATCGGCCCACGCCTGGGTCTGCGGCTCGCCCTTCATGCCGGCGACGCCGGCCTGCGCGACGACGATGTCGACCTTGCCGAATTCGGCCAGCCCCTGCTCCAGGGCGGCTTTCACCTGCGCGGCCTCACGCACGTCGGCCTGGACGGCGACGATGCGCCGGCCTTCCTTCTCGACGAGCCGGACGGTCTCTTCGAGATCTTCCGGGGTCGCCATGGCGTACCCCATCGAATCGATGTTCCGGCAGATGTCGACGGCGATGATGTCGGCGCCTTCGGATGCGAGTTTGACTGCGTGACTACGACCTTGACCACGAGCTGCGCCGGTGATAAACGCGACCTTGCCTTCAACACGTCCCACGAGATGTCCTTTCGACGGGGTTTCGGCCGGAGGTTTCCGGTCGAGTGGAACCGGCACCTCGCGGGGCCGGAGCGGTTCTAGGTGTTGCGTCCGCCGTTGACCCCGAGGATCTGACCGGTGATGTAGCCGGCTTCTTCGGAGATCAGGAAGGAACACGCGGCGGCGATGTCTTCGGGGCGTCCTGCCCGCCGGACAGGGGTGCGCTGGATGTGGTCTTCGACGGTTCCGCCGAGCAGTCCCTTTGCTTCGGAGCGCCGGAGCATCGGGGTGTCGACGAAGCCCGGCGGTACGGCATTGACGGTGATGCCGCTCGGGCCGTACTCGAGGGCGAGCGATTTGGTCAGACCGTTGACGGCGGCCTTGGACGAGACATAGGCGGACATGAACTGCTGGCCCGACTGTGCGCTCGACGACGAGATGTTGACGATGCGTCCCCAGCCGGCCTCGATCATGTCGGGCAGGGCGGCCTGGACGCAGTGGAACACGCCTCCGAGGTTCACCGCGACGACCTTCTGCCAGGTGTCGTAGTCGATGTTCTGAAAGCGCTTGTACAGCTCGAGTCCCGCCCCGTTGACGAGGATCGTGACGGGGCCGAGTTCCGCGCGGATCTCGGCGAACGCGGCCTCTACCTGCTCACGGTCGGACACGTCGACCTTGTATTCGAACTCGTCCCCGGTGGGATTGAGATCGAGTACGGCGACCCGGTGTCCGTCCTTGCGCAAGCGTTCGGCGATGGCGCGCCCGATTCCGGAACTGCCTCCGGTGACGACTGCGGTCCTCATGCCCATGCCTCGTCCCCGACGATGGTGGTGCGGCGCATCAGGCGCTCGGACGCCGGATCATAGGGAAGGGCGCGATGCAGCATTCCGGTGTTGTCCCACACCACGAGGTCACCGACGGCCCATTCGTGCGAATAACAGAAGCGTTCCTGCGTCGTCCACGCGAGCAATTCGTCGAGGAGTTCGCGGCTTTCCTCGGGGCGCATCCCGACGATGTGATCGGCGGTGGCTCCGATGACCAGCGACCGCCGGCCGTCCCGTCGCTCCCACACCAGTGAGGACTCATGGGGTGGCAGTGCGCGCCACCGGGCGACCATCTCTTCCGGCGGGTCCGGATGGACGAGACGCTGAGCAGCTTCGAAGCTGTGCACGACGCGCAGGCCCTCGTAGCGCTTCTTCTCCTGCTCCGGAAGATTCTCGTACGCCGCGTAGGTGCTGGCGAATGCGGTGCCCCCGCCCACCATCGCCACGTGCCGGGCCGTGAGCGTGGTGGCTTTGGCAGGCACGTCGTTGGTGGTGTCGTCGATGTGCCAGTGGAACGTGCCCTTGAGGTACTCGGCCGACGGAGTCTTGGCCGGATCCAGCGAGACGGTGAAGATCTCCTGTCCCGGTGCCGGTGTCACGACCTTGCCGAGCTTGCGGCTGAAGGCCAACTGGGCGTCGTCGTCGAGGTTGACTCCGCGGATGAGCAGGACCCCCCGCCACTTGAGTGCTTCGAGCAGCTGCGCAACGACGGTGTCGTCGTCGAGGCTGTCCAAGCCGGTCACTTCTACACCCAGCGACGGACTGAGGGCTGTAGTCTGAATCACAAGAATCTCCCTTCCGGATGCGAGAACCATACTCTCGCGCAATTGCAGGTCGCAAGAGCCGGACGAATGGCGCTACGACGGCGAATCCGAGGTGGGGTTCGTGGCGCATATCACTTTCGGTCTATCTTCGCGGCTGACCGGTTGCTAGAGTTCTCGCTCACAGAGGGAATAATTCTCATTGAAGAGAATGATGTTTTCACCCATGTGAGGAGACGGAATGTCAGTGCAGGACAACGGGTCGACCGCTGTGGCCGACGACGCAACCTCGAACGGTGTGACGAAGCGCCTGCTCATCGACGGCGAGCTGGTCACCACCGATCGCACGTTCGCGTCCTACAACCCCGCGACCGGCGACATCGTCGGTCATGCTCCCGATGCCGGGGTGGAGGAAGCGGAAGCCGCGATCAAGGCGGCGCGTCGTGCATTCGACACGACCACGTGGTCGACGGATGTCGAATTCCGCGCCAAGTGCCTCGACCAGCTGTACCAAGCCCTGCGCGACAACGTCGAGGAGCTGCGCGAGCTGACCATCGCCGAGGTGGGTGCGCCGCGCATCCTGACCCACGGCAATCAGCTCGATGCCCCGATCGAGATCGTGAAGTACTACGCCGAACTCCTCCGGAACACACCGTTCACGGAAGAACTCGGCGAGGTCGAGTTCCGTGGACAGCCCCACCGTCGCTGGGTCGAGAAGGAAGCCGCCGGCGTCGTCGCGGCGATCGTCGCCTACAACTACCCGACACAGCTGGCGATGGCGAAGCTGCCGGCCGCGCTCGCCGCAGGCTGCACGGTGGTGCTCAAGGGCGCCCCCGACACCCCGCTCGTCACGCAGGCACTCGCCGAGGTCATCGCCAACCACACCGACATCCCCGCGGGCGTGGTCAACATCCTGTCGTCGTCGCAGATCGCTCCCGGCGAACTGATGACCACCCATCCGGACGTCGACGTGGTCACCTTCACGGGCTCGACGCCGGTCGGCAAGAAGATCATGGCGGCAGCAGCCGACTCCCTCAAGCGGGTCTTCCTCGAACTCGGCGGCAAATCGGCACTCATCGTGCTCGACGACGCGGACATCCCCACCGCCGCCCAGTTCGCGGCCTTCAGCATCTGCTCGCACGCGGGCCAGGGCTGTGCCCTCACCACCCGCCTGCTCGTGCCGCGCTCGAAGCACGACGAGATCGTCGCGCACGTCGCCGGTGTCATGCAGCACGTGCCGTTCGGTGATCCGTCGGACCCGAAGATCTACATGGGCCCGGTCATCAGCGAGAAGCAGCGCGAAAAGATCGACGCCATGGTCAAGCGCGCCGTCGACGAGGGCGCGACCCTCGTCACCGGTGGCGAGAAGGTGGATCCGGGCTGGTTCTACAAGCCCACCCTGCTCGCAAATGTGGACCCCGACAGCGAGATCGCGCAGGAAGAGGTCTTCGGGCCGGTCCTCGCCGTCATCCCGTTCGACGACGACGATCATGCTGTGGAGATCGCCAACAACTCCAAGTACGGCCTCTCGGGTGGCGTGCTCAGCGCGGACGACGAGCGAGGCATCGCCATCGGGCGTCGTATCCGGACCGGCACCTTCAGCGTCAACGGCGGCAACTACTTCAGCCCCGACGTCCCGTTCGGCGGTTACAAGCAGTCCGGTATCGGTCGCGAGATGGGCGCCGCGGGCCTGGCCGAGTTCCAGCAGCTGAAGGCATTCTCGGTGGTGGTCAAGTGAGGCCGCTCGAAGGAGTCCGTGTCGTCGAGGTCGCGATGTACGGCTTCGTCCCCTCGGCGGGCGCGGTGCTCGCCGAATGGGGCGCCGACGTCATCAAGATCGAGCACGCGGTCACCGGCGACCCGCAGCGCGGTCTCCGTCAGACCGGCACCATGCGAGTCGAGGGCGACCCGAACCCGAACGTCGAGCACGCCAACCGCGGCAAGCGCAGTCTCGGACTGGATATCTCGATTCCCGAAGGCCGTGAAGTCCTGCTCGAACTCGTACGCGGGGCCGACGTCTTCCTCACGAGTTTCCTGCCGAGGGTACGTACCAAGCTGAGCATCGATGTCGACGACATTCGTGCGGTGAACCCGAAGATCGTCTACGCGCGCGGCAGTGCACTCGGGCCTCGCGGTATCGAATCCGACAAGGGTGGCTACGACATGACGGCCTTCTGGGCCCGTGCCGGTGTCGCCGCGACCCTCACCCCGGCCGGAACGGAAGGGATGATCGCTCCTCCCGGGCCCGCGTTCGGCGACACCATCTCCGGCACCAACCTCGCCGGAGGAATCGCCGCAGCGCTGTTCAAGCGTGAACGAACGGGTGAGCCGTCCGTGGTCGACGTCTCGCTTCTGAGCAGCGGCGTGTGGGCCATGGGTCACACGATCGCACTGTCGGCGCACCTCGGCGTGCACATGGAGGCACCGAAGGCCGGCGGGCACGGATCACCGCGCAACCCGTTGTCCGGTGTGTACGGGACGGCCGACGGCCGGTACGTGTCGTTCGTGATGCTCCAGCCCGGCCGCTTCTGGGCCGACGTGTGCCGGCACATCGACCGGCCGGACCTGATCGACGATCCGCGCTTCGCGGATGCGGAGGCGATCGGTGAGAACACCGCCGAGGCCGTCGCGATCCTCCGTGAGGTGATCGGCAGCAAGCCGCTCAGCGAATGGACCCAGCGTTTCGGCACCCTGTCGGGGCCGTGGGCACCGATCCAGGACTCCCTCCAAGTGGTGAGCGACCCCCAGGTCCGGGCGAACGAGTACCTCATCAAGGCAGGGGAACTCGAACTCGTATCCAATCCCGTGCAGTTCGACGTCGCCGCTCCCGAAAGTGGTCCGGCACCCGAGTTCGCTGCCCAGACCGAGGAGATTCTCCTGGAACTCGGTCTGGACTGGGAACGCATCATCGAACTCAAGACCGCGGGCGCAGTCACCTAGCCCGCAAGGAGGGATCATGCCGTACATCGCTTCGATCGGAACGTATCTGCCCTGCTGGGGAACGTCGGACAGCAGGGTTGCCGGTGACGACGAGGATGCCGTCACCCTCGCCGTCGAGGCCGGTCGTGCCGCGCTCGAAGCGGGCGGATCCGCCGAGTACGTCGTCGTCGTGAGCCGGGACCTGCCGCTGACGGAAAGCAGCAATGCGGCGGTCCTGCTCGCGGGGCTCGGACTCGATCCCGAACTCGAGGTGACCGAGCGTCTCGGTGGCGCACCGGCGGCACTCGACGCCCTCGGGTCGGCTCGCCCTCGCACGCTCGTGATCGGCGTCGATATCGAACCTGCCGGAGCGGCAGCGGTACTGACGTCCGATCGCGGTCTGCAGGTTCGCACGGCTGCCCGGGTCTCGCGCAGCCTGCCGGTGCGGACACGGAGTGCGTCCGGCGACATCCATGACTACGGGGATCCGAGGCTGCTCGCGAAGCGCGGCTACCTCGCCTCGCTGTCGACGGCGTGGGTGGAGTCCCCTGCGATCGTGGCCGGGGTGACGTCATCGGAGACGGGGCGTCTCGCGGCGACGCGCCGGCTGGATCTGCCCACCACGGGCGCGAGTTCGGGGCTGTTCGCCCTCGCATCCATGGCCGAAGCCGGCATCACCGGGCCACTGGTCGGAGTGGAGCAGGCGAGCCTGTCGGGGTTGACGGTCGCCGACGGGGCGGTACAGGTGAATCGGCGGGAGCGGCCGCCCCGGCCGAGACCGGCCTCCATCCGTACCGCGGAAGGGGAGATTCCGATCTCCCTGGCTGCGTACGAACGAGCCTTCGAGGCGAAAGTGCGCTGGGAGGCCGGGCGTTTCGCGGACAGCGAGACCCTCGACTTTCCGCCCCGGTATCGCGTCGACGCCGACGGAACGCTGAACACCGGATATCTGCTCGTCGATCTTCCCCGGACCGGCACGGTGTACACCGAGGTCACCGTGCACATCCCGGTTCCGGGCCTGAGTTCGCCCTATTCGCTGGTCGTCGTCGAACTCGACGACGTCGGAGTCCGTGCGCTGGTGCGGGTTACCGGAGTCGAGGCCGGCACGGCCGACATCGGTGACCGCGGCAGGCTGGCGTTGCGCCGGGTCGCCGTGCGGTCGGGTGTCCCGGATTACGGCTATGCATTCGAGCCCGATGATGTCGGCACGGATGCGGAGGAGGCGGCATGAGAAACGTCGCAATCGTCGGCGCGGGAATGACTCCGTTCGCCGAGCATTTTGCGCTGGGCATGCGGGACCTGCTCCCGATGGCGTACTCCGAATGCGCCGCAAGCGTCGACAAGGGTATCGCCAAGTCCGACCTGCAGGCCGCGTGGTTCGGGTCGATGGGCACCACCGACGGATTTCCGTCCGGCATCCTGGCGGACACGCTCGGGTTGCCGGAACTTCCGGTGACGCGCGTCGAGAACTCCTGTGCCACCGGGCACGACACGATCCGTAATGCGATGTTCGGTATCGCCTCGGGCGCGTACGACGTCGCCCTCGTCATGGGTGCCGACAAGATCCGTGAGACGGCGTCGAAGGGCATGTTGTGGGAATGGGAGGCGATGACCCGGGACATGGCGTGGGACTACCCGCTGGGTCTCGCCCAAGCGGGGTTCGCACTCCACGTCCGGCGCTACCTGTACGAATCCCCTGCCACCCGTGAGCACATGGCGATGGTGGCGGTGAAGAACCATCGCAACGGAATGACCAATCCGAAGGCCTGCCGGCGTTTCGAACTGACGGTGGAAGAAGTGCTCGCCGCGGACACCACCGTCACGCCGTTCGGGGTCTACGACTGCGCGCCTCAGAGCGACGGTGCCGCCGCGCTCGTCCTCGTCGCGGACGACGTTGTCGATCGCTTCACGGATCGGCCGGTGTGGATCCGCGGTACCGGACTCGGCCTCGATTCCGTGATGCACCAGCACAAGGGGGATCTCACGACGCTCCCGGCGACTCGACGTGCCGCGAAGCAGGCATTCGCCGCGGCCGCGCTGGGTCCGGCGGACGTGGACGTCGCGGAGGTGCACGACTACTTCACCGGCATCGAACTCATCAGTTACGAGGATCTCGGTTTCGCGGAGAAGTTCGAAGCGTTCAAGTTGCTGGAGTCCGGGGCCACCGACATCGGCGGTTCCCTTCCGGTGAATCCCAGTGGGGGTCTCAATACGAAGGGGCACCCGCCCGGCGCGTCGGGGGTGGCGCAGTGCGTCGAACTCTTCGAGCAACTACGGGGACAGGCCGTCAATCAGGTCGACGGAGCACGAATCGGACTTGCGCACAACGTCGGAGGTCCGACAGCGGTAGCCGCTGTGACGATTCTGGAGGGGCCCGCAACTCGCTGACCTCTCTGCACCCGGACAGCCCGCACCCACGCCCGTGGGTGTGGGCTGTCCGGCGTAGCACGACTGTGGCTTTTCATCGGACGCTGCCCGAATATGTTGCAGCACTGCAAGATTGCCGTTCTGTATTCTTTGCACGCCATTCGCCTTTTTCGTGAATCCGTATTGCCGTGCCCACAAACAAGACTTAATGTGTGGGTCATCACATGGAGTGCTCGGGTGGGTCTTGTTCTGTGTCGCCGCGTCCCACGGCTCCGGCAGCACGATGAAAGTTGAGTGTGGATGATTCTCACGGTTTCGAAGAAAGTGGGCCGCAGCCTGCTGGTCGTCCTTCTGGTGACGATCGCGGTTGTCGCGCTGCTCGGTCTTGCTCCGGGATCTGTCGCGCAGGTCATCCTGGGCGAGAACGCAACACCCGAAGCTGTCGCCGCCATGGACGCCAAGCTCGGCCTCGACCAGCCGTTCTGGGCGCAGTACACGGGATGGCTCGCCGATGCGGTACGGGGCGATCTCGGAACATCGCCGCTGACAGGGCAATCGGTCAGCGAGGCCATCGCCGAACGTCTGCCGGTGACGCTCCAGCTCGCCGCTATGGGCTTGATCATCGCTCTCCTCGTTGCGCTCGTCATGGGCGTGGTCTCGGCGTCGCGTCCGGGTAGCAAGGTGGACCGCGGGATGAACGCGCTGTCGGCGGTCTTCCTGTCGGTGCCGGCCTTCATCGCCGGTCCGGTACTGATCTATTTCCTCGCGATTCAGCTCAACATCTTCCCGGTGATGGGGTGGTCCCGGATCGGGGAAGGCCTCGGCGAGAACCTGCGTGGCGCCCTGCTTCCGGCGCTGGCGATCGCCCTCACGGAGATCGCGGCATTCCACCGTCTGCTCCGCACCGATCTCATCGGCACGCTGCGTGAGGATTTCGTCGCCGCGGCCCGAGCCAAGGGAATGCCGTCCTGGTACGTGATGTTCCGGCACGCGCTGCGCCCGTCGTCGTTCTCGCTGATCACTGTCGCGGGCATCAACCTCGGCCGCCTCATCGGAGGCACGGTCATCGTCGAAACATTGTTCGGGCTGCCGGGTCTGGGGCAACTGGTCGCCTCGTCCATCACGTCGCGTGACGTGATCATGGTCCAGGGCATCGTGGTGTTCATCGCGGTCGTCTACGTGGGAATCAACACCCTTGTCGATCTCAGCTACCAAGTGATCGACCCGCGGGTCAGGAAGGTGGTCGGAGCATGACCCAGGTCGCGTTGGAGAAGAAGGACGACGGGCGCCCCGTCGACGAGGTAGCTACGAAACTTCCGGATGTACCCGAGGTCAAGAAGACCCGGTCGATTCTGGTGTACCTGTCGATCGCGTGGCTGGTGATCATCATCGGTGCCGCGGTCTTCGCCGGACTCCTGCCCCTCGCTCCGTACAACATCCCTATCGGTTCGCCCCGCACGCCACCCGGCTTCGGCTCGCTGGACACGATCCTCGGAACCGACACGCTCGGGCGGTCCCTGCTCTCGCGCGTCGTCTACGGCGCCCAGGTGTCGCTGGTGATCGGTGCTGTCGCCGGCACCGTCGGCTTCGTCGTCGGCTCGCTGTTCGGAATGATCGCGGGATACTTCGGTAAGCGTGTCGACGCCGTGATCTCGCTCGTTGCCGACGCCATGCTCGCGTTTCCGCCTCTCATCCTGCTTCTCGCCCTGGCGTCGATCCTGACTCCGAGCGTCCAGACGATGCTCTTCGGGCTCGGATTGCTGGCGGTTCCGTCGTTCATCCGGCTGTCCCGGGCCAACACCCTGGCGTGGTCCTCGCGTGAATTCGTGAGGGCGGCAAAGAACATGGGCGCAGGGAACGGGCGCATCCTCTTTCGCGAGATCATGCCGAACGTGCTCGCGCCGCTGGCGTCGTACATGCCCATCGTGATTGCGGCTCTGATCGTCGCCGAGGGTTCCCTGAGCTTCCTCGGGCTGGGTATTCCACCACCGCAGCCCAGTTGGGGCGGCATGATCAACGACGGTAAGGACGCAATCGCGACGTCCCCGCATCTGGTGTTCGTGCCGGCCCTCGTCATCTTCTTCACGGTGTTCGCTCTCAATCAGGTAGGCGACCACCTCCGCACCAAGTACGACCGGACGCTGCACGACTGAGTGGGCCTCGAACCGGTTGTATTCGAACATGTTTCAATGAGAGGTCGAGAATGATCCGACACAGACGTCTGGTGGCTGCGCTCGCGGCCGCATGCTCTGCCGCACTGGTGCTGGGGGCATGTGGGACCGGCGATTCCGCTTCCGCTTCCAACGCCCCCCAGAGCACCGTGGACGCGGGCGACCCCGTAGCCGGTGGTACCGGGCGCATCCTGCAGATGGGTGAACCACGCTCGCTCGACCCCGCGGCGCTGTCCAACACCTGGGCCCACCAGCCCGCTCTGGGCAATGCCCTCTACGGCACGTTGATGGTCACGGCCAACGACACGCTCGAACTCGAATACAAGATGGCGACCGACTTCTCGACTGCCGACGGCGGAAAGACCTTTACGCTGGTGTTACGGCCCGACCTCGCGTTCAGCGACGGTAGCCCGCTCGACGCCGCGGCCGTGAAGTTCAATTGGGACCGGCTCAAGGACCCCGCACTGGGATCCACAACGATCCGGCAGGCTGTGCAGATCGAATCGACCGAGGTGGTCGATCCGACGACGATGCGTGTGACGATGGTGAAGCCGAACCCCCAGTTCGGCCAGGCGGTCGTCGCCGGCGCACTCAACTGGATCGCATCCCCGGCCTCACTCGAGAAGGGGGCTGCCGCATTCGACGAGAATCCGGTGGGAGCGGGACCTTTCACGCTCGTGAGCTGGACCCGCCAGGATTCGATCGAGCTCGAGAAGAACGCCGGGTACTGGGATGCACCGAAGCCCTATCTCGACAAGCTTGTGATTCGCACCGTGGCCGACGCCAACCAGCGTTCCAACGCGATGACCACCGGTGGGGCCGACCTCACCACGGAGACGAGCTGGACCAACATCAACAAGGCCGAGGCCGCCGGCCTGCAGTACCTGGTCGCGTCGACCGGTGGTGGCCAGTTCGCCGGTATGAACCAACGGCGCGCACCGTTCGACGACGCGCGGGCACGACGTGCCGTCTCGCTCGCCGTCGATCTCGACGCCGTGAACACCGTGGTCTACAACGGTGAGGGCGACGTGCCGAAGACCCTGTTCCCCGAGGATTCCCCGTACTACGCCGATATTCCCTTGAGCACGACGGATGTCGCCGAAGCGCAGCGCCTCTTCGATGAGCTCGCCGCGGAGGGCAAGCCGGTGTCGTTCACCTTCCTCTCCTACCCGACGACCGAGAGTCGCGTGCTGGGTGAGGCAATCCAGGCTCAGCTCAGTGCATTCGAGAATGTGGAGATGAAGGTCGAGGTAGCCGATTTCCCCGCGGTGACAGCACGTGCGGGTGCCCGTGACTTCGACATGCTCGTCTCGTCCACGATCACCCAGGATCCGGATTACGCGCTGACCATGGCGTTCGACTCGCAGTCGAGCGGAAACTTCATGGGCGTGAACAATCCGGAACTCGACGCCGCGCTCGAGCGAGGCCGGTTCGGCCAGACCGTCGAGGAGCGCAAAGCAGCGTACGACGAGGCACAGCAGATCATCGCCGACACGGTGGTGGGTCTCTGGTACGTCCGGGCGTTGCCGTCGGTGACCTTCGGTAAGAACCTGCACGGCGCAAAGATTTACACACTCGGGTCTCCTCTCCCCGAAGAGTTCTGGATCAGTAACTAGCCGACACGAGGAAAGGGCCGGCTCGCCGTGAATGCTCAGCCGCTTCTCGAAGTGAGAAATCTACGTGCCTACATCGGCACTCCACGAGGCACCGTCCGTGCCGTCGACGACGTGTCGCTCGACTTGGATTCCGGACAGGCGCTGGGCATCGTCGGCGAGTCCGGCTCCGGCAAATCGGTGATGGCCCGCGCGATCATGGGGCTCATGCCTCCGCGTTCGGGCCGATCCGGCCACGTGACGTTCAGGGGCCGTGACCTGCTCTCCCTGACGAAGAAGGAGAAACTGGAGATCTGGGGAAACCAGATCGCCATGGTTTTCCAGGATCCCGGGCGTTCGCTCAACCCGGTGGTCAAGGTGGAGCGTCAGCTCACCGAGGGGATGCGGCGGCATCTCGGTGTGAGCCGGTCCGAAGCGCGGACCCGAGCGTTGAAGCTTCTCGAAGAAGTGGGCGTTCCGGACCCCGAACGACGGCTGGGTAACTATCCCCACGAGATGTCCGGCGGTATGCGCCAGCGCGTCATGCTGGCGATCGCGCTGGCATGTGAACCGGACCTTCTCATCGCCGACGAGCCGACCACCGCCCTGGACGTCACGGTGCAACGGCAGATCCTGGACCTGCTCCGCCGCGTCCAACGCGACCGGGACATGTCGATGATGCTCATCAGCCACGACCTCGCCGTCGTCGCCGGACGCACGGACCGCGTCGCGGTGATGTACGCGGGCCGCCTCGCGGAGGTGGGATCGACCCGAGAGGTGTTCGATGCGCCGATGCATCGCTACACCCACGCGCTGCTGGGGGCGACCCCAACGATCGATCACGAGCGTCACGCGCCGCTGCGCTTGATCGAGGGGTCGCTGCCCGATCCCACCGATCCGCCGCCGGGGTGCCGGTTCGCGCCGCGCTGCACCCATGTGGTGGACGAGTGCACCGTCGCGCCTATCGGTCTCGAGCCGGTCGGTATCGACCATGAGGTCGCATGTCTGCGTCCCGTCGTTCCGGCGGTCGGCGCTGTATCCGGAGGTGAATCGCATGGCGGGTAGTGGTACCGCTCATCTGCGGGGCGAAGAGGCCCTGCTCAGTGTTCAGGATCTTGTGGTGGAGTACCCGACGGATGCCGGCACCGTGCAGGCGGTGTCGAAGATCAGTTTCGACGTACTGCCCGGCGAGACGCTGGGAATCGTCGGCGAATCGGGATGCGGCAAGTCGACGACCGGCCGGGCCGTCCTCCGGCTCGACCGGGTGACATCGGGGCGAATCCGCTTCGGAGAAGAGTGGATCGAGAGCGCGAGCGAAAAGCACATGCGCTCGCTCCGCCGGGATATGCAGATGATCTTCCAGGACCCGGTGTCGTCGCTCAATCCCCGTCGCGCTGTCAAGGACATCGTGGTCGAGGGGATGACCATTGCGCGCGCGTCGTCCGAGTCGCGAGAGAAGGCATCGGCGTCGGTTCTCGAGCAGGTCGGTCTCGCGGGCGACCGGTTCGCGAACGTGCTCCCCCGGCAGTTGTCCGGGGGCCAGGCCCAGCGCGTGGCGATCGCGCGGGCGCTCGCGCTCGAGCCGAGGCTGCTCATCTGCGACGAACCGGTGTCGGCCCTGGACGTCTCGGTGCAAGCGCAGATCCTCAACCTCATCGAGGAACTGAAGACGAAGTTCGCTCTGACGGTGGTGTTCATCGCCCACGATCTCGGCGTCGTACGCACCGTCAGCGACAACGTGATGGTCATGTACCTCGGCAAGGTGTGCGAATTCGGTGATTCGATCGAGATCTACGACGATCCCGCTCATCCGTACACGCGAGCCCTACTCGATTCGGTTCCCCTGACCGATCCCGAGAAGGCGTTCGCCGGGCCGGCTCTGGCGGGCGACGTACCGTCGCCTCTCGCACCTCCGACGGGATGCCGGTTCAGGACCCGTTGCCCGAAGGCCGAGGATCGCTGCGCCGAGGAAGAACCCGAGATGCGGGAAGTACGGCCGGGACAGTATGCGGCGTGCCACTTCCCGTTGCCGTCGGTCACGGGCCGGAAGAACCTTTTCGACACCGTGGAGACCACACCTGTCGCGACCGAAGCCGTGGAGACCGAAGCCGCGGAGACCGAAACCGGGGACACCGAACTGGTGAACGCCGATGGGTGACGGTGGTCCCCGAGACGCCGGGCGCCCGTGAATGCCGTAGTACCGGCCGTCCGGACCGGTCCGACCATCTGGGTGCTGGTCTTCGCCGGAATCGTCACGACGCTGATGTCCACGTTGGTGATTCCGCTCCTCGTCGACTTGCCGGAAATACTCGGCACAAGTCCCGCGAATGCGTCATGGGTCGTCACGGTGACCTTGTTGTCCGGAGCGGTCGCCACCCCCGTGACCGGCCGGTTGGGCGACATGTACGGCGCACGACGGATCCTGCTGCTGTGCACCGTGCCGCTGATCCTCGGGTCGTTCCTGTGTGCGATGTCGTCCAGCCTGGCACCCATGCTCGTCGGACGTGCGCTGCAGGGCGCAGGATTCGGCATCGTTCCACTGGGAATCAGCGCTCTGCGCTCACTGGTACCTCCCGAGCGTCTGGGGTCGGCGATCGCGTTGATGAGTTCGTCGCTGGGCATCGGCGGAGCGCTCGGACTCCCGGTCGCCGCAATCGTCGCGCAGACGACGAGCTGGCGAATGCTGTTCTGGGGAGTGGGGATCCTCAGCGTGGTGATGGCGATCCTCATCGCATGGGTGGTGCGCGACACACCGGTGAACGAGCACAGGGGGAAGTTCGACGGATTCGGCGCGTTCGGTCTGTCGGTGGCACTGGTATGCCTGTTGCTCGCGGTGTCCAAAGGCGGTGACTGGGGATGGACCGCGGGACTGACCTTGACGCTGCTCGCGGTGTCGATCGGGGTGCTTCTCGGCTGGGGACGCTGGGAGCTTCGAGCGGACAGTCCTCTGGTGGACCTGCGGGTGGCGATGGGCAACCGGGTGCTCGTGACCAATATCGTCACCATCTTGATCGGCTTCTCGATGTACTTCCAGGCCTTGCTCGTTCCTCAGATCCGGGTGCTGCCCGAGTCCACGGGATACGGCCTGGGGCAATCGATGATCGTCATGGGACTCTGGTGTGCGCCCGCCGGCCTGCTGATGATGGTGATCTCACCACTGGGTGCACGACTCACGACCGCGCGTGGTCCCCGGACGACGCTGTGCACCGGTTGCCTGATGATGGCCGCGGCATACGGTTCGTCGCTGTTCATGATGGGATCCACCTGGGGCCTGCTGGTGATCACCTGTTGTATCGCCGCGGGAATCGGGCTGGCGTACGGTGCAATTCCGACGCTGCTCATGGGAGCGGTGCCGCTGACGGAGGTCTCGTCGGCGAACAGCGTCAACACGTTGCTGCGCTCATTGGGCAGCACGGTGTCCGCGGCGGTCGCGGGAGTCGTCTTGGCGCAGATGAGCATCATGTTCGCAGGCAACACGATTCCTACCGAGAAGGGATTTCTCGTGGGCATGCTGATCGGTGGCGCTTCGGCACTGCTCGCGGCGCTCGCCACTGTGGCGATCCGCGGAGCGCAACCCGGCGGTACGGCGACCCCGGTTCCCGGCATCGCGGCACAGTCGCCGGCCGATGCGTCGTCGCGCTCCGCGGTCACCGGCCCGGGGGCCGCGTCCGCACGGTGAGTGCGTCACGCAGAGAACTTGTCAGGCAGAGAGCTTACTGAGGGGATGCTCGGACGACACGCGACGCGGTCGCGCCCGGTCGCCGCCGGACCGGATATCGATCGTGCTGAGGCGGTCGTCGCAGATCCGGACGAGGTCCGTGAGTACCTGCGGCTCGAGCCGGTTCCAGCGGTGTTTGGTCAGGAGTCTGCGTAGCCGATGGAAATAGTCCTCGGGGGAGATCCCGAAGGTGACGAAGATGTCTTCGTCGGGCCCGCCGTTCCAGTGGCGCCACTTTACGGCGAAGGCAAGTATTGCAGCTTCATCGGTCATCGCGCCGTCTCCTTCGATTGTTTTGGGGGGGTCGATGCGCTGTGCATCAACGCAATTGGTCTTTCATGACTTTGCCCGTCGCGTTCAGCGGCAGGGCCTCGAGGTACTCGATTTCACGAGGGGCCTTGAACCCGGCCATTCGCTGCCGGCTCCAGCCGAGCAACTCCTCCGGCGGTACCGGATTCGCCGACACGACGAATGCTTTTGCGACCTGTCCGAGGCGCTGGTCCGGAATACCGATCACGGCGACCTGGTCGACGGCCGGGTGCTCGAGCAGGAACCCCTCGATTTCCGCGGGATATGCATTGAAGCCACCGACTATGAACATGTCCTTCTTGCGACCGACGATCCGCAGGTGGCCGTCGTCGTCCAGCGTCCCGAGATCTCCGGTATGCAACCAGCCTTCGGGGTCGACAGCTTCCGAGGTTGCCTCCGGATCGTCGAAATAACCCTGCATGACATTGTAGCCCCGGATGAGCACTTCTCCGTCACCCGCGATTCGGACTTCTATTCCCTCACAAGGAATCCCGACTGTGGTGGCGATCTGTTCGAAAGTGTCTCCGGGCCGGGAGGCCGTGGCCGTGCCCGCTTCGCTCAGTCCGTACCCGGTCATGATGGTCCGAAACGGCAATTCGTTGCGGATACGGCGGATGAGATCGACGGGGATGTCTGCCGACCCGGTTACCGCTGCACGCAACGACGACAGGTCCCGGGTGCCCTGTGCTGCGAGAAGGGAATGGTAGAGCGTCGGCGGCCCGGGAAGTACGGTAACCCGTTCGCGTTCGACCAGTTCGAGAACTCGGTCGACATCGAGAACAGGCACGGGGAGTACGGTGGCGCCCCGGATCATCGACGCGATCAGACCGGCTTTGTAGCCGAACATGTGGAAGAACGGATTGACGACCAGATATCTGTCGCCCTTGCGGAGATCGGCGAGGTCGCACCACTCCGAGAACATCCGGAGAGTCTGGCTGTGGTTCATCATCACGCCCTTGGGGCGTCCGGTGGTTCCCGAGGTGTACATGATGTCGGCGATATCGTCGCCACTCATCCTGCGAGCGAACGGGTTTCCGCTCTCCAGAAATCCCGACCTCATGTCGAACGTAGGTACTCCTGCCGGAGTGCGGAATTCGGTACCGAGGAAGCCGTTCTGGACGAGCACGGCCTTCGCTCCGCTGCGACGAATGATGTCGCCGGCCTCATCCTCTTTGTAGCGCGTGTTGACGGGGACGAGGATTCCGCCCGCTGCGAGCAACCCGAAGGCTGCGACGATCCATTCTGCGGAGTTGGGGGCCCAGATCGCTACCCGGTCACCCTTGTCGATACCCGCCGCTGCGAATGCTCCCGCGGCCCGGCGGATGCGGGCGGTGAGCTCGGTGAAGGTGAGCCGGAGGTCCCCGTCGACGACCGCTTCGGCATCGCCGAAGCGGTCGTCCGTGCTGAGGACCATCTCGGGGATGGTCCGCCAGGTCATACCTTCAGCAGCCTCGCGAGATTGCCACCCATAACCAGCTTCTGATCCTCGAGGGGAAGATGCTGGATGTGGTCGATGTAGCTGGTCGGCTCGGCCAGGCCCTCGGGGTGGGGGTAGTCGGAACCGAAGAGCACGTGGTCGGCACCGATGAGGGCCGTCAGCTTACTGAAGTCCTCTTCCCAGAAGGGGCTGACGTAGATGCTCTTCTTGACTGCCGCGACCGGGTCCTGCATGCCGAAGCCTTCGGGAGCCTTCTTGAAGGTGTCACCGAGGGTCTGCAGCACGTGCGGCAACCAGGATGCACCGTTCTCGATGACGGCGATCCGCAGTTCCGGGAAGCGGAACAGCGCACCGTGGCAGACCCATGACGCCACGGCATCCTGGATCGGACGCCATTCGCTGACCATGCGGAACGCGTTTGTGACGAACGGGAGCATTTCGTCGCCCGTGCCGTCCCACTCCTGGTTGTACCGGGCGTAGCCACTGTCGGACGAGTGCTGGGTGACCAGGACGTCGAGTTCGACGACGCGCTTCCAGAACGGATCGAACTCCGGGAGTGCGAACGAGCGCGGACCCTTGTAGCCGGGAACCGGTGCGGGCCGGACGAGGATCGCCTTCGCGCCGCGCTCGACACACCACTCCAGCTCTTCGATCGCCTTGTCGACGATCGGCAGGCTGATGACCGGGACGGTGAAGATGCGGTCCTTGTAGTTGAATCCCCAGGTCTCGTACAGCCACTGGTTGAGTGAGTGGACGACCGCGTGGATCAGCTCGGGATTGTCGCGCATGCGCTCTTCGACGAGGCTGGCCAGCGTCGGGAACATCAGAGTGCGGTCGATCTGGAGTTCGTCCATGAGCTCGAGACGCGCAGCGGGTTCACGGAAGGCGTCGATCGACTTCATCGGCTTGCCGAAGATCTCCCGCTTGCTCTTGCCCTCGGGATTGCCGTTCTTGAAGTAGTCCTCCATCGCTCCGGGACGAGCGACCACCTCGAAGGTGGGGTTGGGGATGTACTCGCTGATCTGGTTGCGGATTGCGATCTTCGTGCGGCCTTCGACCTGCACGTACTTGATGGCGCCCTTGTACTTCTCCGGCAGGAACTTGGTGAGAGCTTCCTCGGTCTCGTACAGGTGGTTGTCCGCATCGAACAGCGGATACGGCAATTCTTTCGGTGACATAGATCCTCCTTCTCCTGTTGTGAGAATACTATTCTCTTCCGCGGGAGGCCGCAATATCCCCGCGCACCCGGAACTTCTGGATCTTGCCGCTCGCGGTGCGGGGGAACTCCGCCACTTCATGCAGTTCCTCGGGCCACTTCTGCTTCGCGATACCGGACGCCCGGAAGTGTTCGCGCAACTCGTCGAGCGTGGGCATCGCGTGCCCCGGATGCAGCCTCAGTACCGCCGCGGCGTGCTCACCCAGGCGCTCGTCGGGGGCGGAGACGACCGCAGCCTCCGCGACCGACGGAAGTGTCAGCAGGACTTCTTCCACTTCGAGGGCGCTGATGTTCTCGCCACCCCGGATGATGAAGTCGGCCTTACGGTCGGTGATGGTCAGGAAGCCGTCGTCGTCCAGCACCCCGATGTCGCCCGTGTGGTACCACCCGTCCTCGTCGAACATACGGGCGGTGAGTTCGGGATCGGTGTAGCCCATGCAGAGATCCGGTCCGCGGCTCAGGATCTCGCCGTCCTCGGTGAGGCGGATCTCGACTCCCGGTGAGACGCAGCCGTCGGTGAAGAGCCGCTTGTCGGCGGGGTGGGTTACCAGCGAACTCGTGATCGACGGATGCTCGGTGCTCCCGTACGCCCGGAACACGGTGATCCCGAGCGAGTCGAGCCGGCGGGTGACTGCGGCCGGAACGGTCGACCCGCCGAGACCCGCGTACTTCATGTACTTCAGGTGCCGGTCGGGATCGAAGTCCGGGTGATCGAGGAGGCTGGTGACGAAGTACGTCGCGCCACCGCCGATGACCAGGCCGTCGCTCTCCATGAGTTCGATTGCGCGAGCGGGATTCCAGACGTCGAGCAGGTTGATGGGGGAGTTGTCGAGAAGGGGGATCAGGAAGGCATTGACCATGCCGATGAAGTGCCCCACCGGTGCGCCTGTGAGCTGCATGCCCCGGTCGGCGGGATAGCGGGCGGTGAGTTGCCGCGTCTCGAATCCGAGTGTGCGGTGGCTGTGGACCACGCCTTTGGGATCACTCGTGGTGCCGGAGGTGAACGCGAGCAGCGCCGGTGCCGCGGGGTCGGTGGGGAGAACACCTTCGAAGGGTTCGGCGTCGAGCAGGTCGTCGAAATCGCGCCCGACGACGCCGACGATCGGGATGTCGGCGCAGAGGTCGGGCTGGTACTCGGTGTACCCGAACCGCTCGGCACACACGAAGACCTTGGGCGAGGATTCGCGCAGGATGAACCCGAGTTCCTTGCGGCCGTAGAAGTGCACGATCGGCACCACGGTCGCACCGAGGAAGGACGTCGCCCAGAAGACGGCGGCCGCTTCCATCCAGTTCGGCAACTGGAACGCCACCACGTCGCCGGGGCCGACGCCGCGCCGGCGCAGGCCCGCTGCGAGACGACGCGCGACGTTTTCGACCTCACCGACTGTCCCCGACCAGGGCCGCACGTCGGAGTGGACCCGGAACTCGATGTCTGGGGCGGCCTTCAGACCACGAGCCAGCATGTCGCCGATGGTCTCGCGTGTCCACCACCCTTCGTGCTCGTAGCGTTCGACCAATTCGGGGGGTAACTGCCGCATCGTGGGAGCTCCAAGGTCAAGGGTGAGACCGCTCTGCCGTGCGTCGCTGCGCGCGGAGTCGGCTTCGGTCATATGCGAGCATGTTATTCTCCGAATTCCAGAATTCCAATATCAATTCGGAGAACAGAGCTATGGTCGATCTCGAACTCGAAGACGGACTGGCGATTGTCACGATCGATCGCCCCCACGCTCGCAACGCGATTGCGCCCGAGACCATGGACCAACTCGAGAAGGTTCTCGACGCCGCTGCCGGCGCGCGCGCGTTGGTCATCCGGGGTGCGGGCGACAAGGCTTTCGTATCCGGCGGTGATCTCAAGGAACTGGCAAAACTGCGGACCCACGAGGAGGCCGCCGAGATGGCGCGCCAGATGCGGGCGATCTGCGATCGGATCGCGGAGTTCCCGGCGCCCGTCGTTGCGGCGCTGAACGGACATGCGCTGGGCGGGGGTGCCGAGGTCGCGGTGGCCGCGGATATCCGGGTCGCCGCCGACGACATCAGGATCGGGTTCAATCAATCCACGCTCGCGATCATGCCTGCGTGGGGTGGCGCAGAACGGCTCGCGTCACTCGTGGGCCGGGGCCGGGCTCTGATGCTGGCGGGTTCCGGCACCATCCTTCGTGCCGAAGAAGCCGAGCGACTGGGACTCGTCGATCGGGTCCTTCCGCGCGAGACGTTCGACGAAGGGTGGCGCGCGCTCGGTCGTGCGCTCGCCAACGATTCATCCGCGTCGATCAAACGGGTGATGAACGGGGCCACTCCGGCCGAAGCCGTCGACGCCTTTGCTCGCCTGTGGGTTGCCGATGCGCACTGGGAAGCAGCCGAAAAAGTGATGAATCGGGCGCGCTGAAACCTCTCGGACGCGTGACCTCGGCCACTTTTCCGTCGAAACCTCCGAGACCTCGCGAACCAACTGAGGTTCGTGTGACCAGAGATATCTCTTTTTCGTAACCTGAGCCACTCTTTACAACGAACGTGTCAAGACGCCACGCCGTAGATCCGTAAAATCGGCGCTATCGTGATGATCTCGTAATCAGTTCGTTATCAGGGGACGACCAAGAGGGACTCGGCTTTGTCACACACATCGGAACACCTCGACCACGCCACCCGTGCATCCCACGGCCTCACCACGGCCGCACGCGTCGGCCGATGGGCGGCCGTGGTCCTCGTGACCGGTGCCCTCACTGCCGGCGGAACCACAGCCGCGAACGCGGCCGGCGGACCGGCCCGCCTCGAGACCGGTCCGGCATGGACGGGCATCGCTACGACCGCACTGTCCACCGCACCCCAGGTCCTGACGGTCCCCGGGTTCGAGTCCACCGACTACGCCGAGAAGTTGCGGCGTGCGTCGGAGCGCGAAGCCGCCGCTCTGCAGGCCGAGGCCGATCGTATCGCGCACGAGGAAGCCGATCGGCTCGCCCGAGAGGCAGCCGAACAGGCTGCCCGCGAAGAGGCCGCGCGTCGCCCCGCACTGGCGTTCCCCGCCGCGGGCACTCTCACCTCCGGCTTCGGCGCGCGGTGGGGAACCAACCACAACGGCATCGACATCGCCAACTCGATCGGTACCCCCATCGTGTCCGTGACCGACGGCGTCGTGATCGAGACCGGCCCGGCCACGGGATTCGGACTGTGGGTGCGCATCGCTCAGGACGACGGAACGATCGGAGTGTTCGGGCACATCGACCAGTCCCTGGTCTCGGTCGGTCAGCACGTGCGTGCCGGCGAGGTGATCGCGACGATGGGTAACCGCGGCCAGTCCACCGGACCGCACCTTCACTACGAAGTGTGGCTGCCCAACGGCGTCAAGACCGACCCCATCCCGTGGTTCCACGCGCGTGGCATCCCGGTGCCCAGCTCGCACCTCGGCTGACGAAACCACGAAAGCCCCCATGTTCGGAAAGAACATGGGGGCTTTCGCGTATCGATCACCAGATTTTCACGCGCTCCGACGGATCGAGGTAGAGGCCGTCGCCCTCCTGCACGTCGAACGCCCGGTAGAACTCGTCGATGTTCCGGACGACCCCGTTGCACCGGAACTCGGGCGGCGAATGCGGATCGACGGCAAGTCGGCGGAGCGCCTCTTCGTCACGAACCTTGGTGCGCCACACCTGCGCCCAGCCGAAGAACACGCGCTGCAGTCCGGTGAGCCCGTCGATGACGGGCGCAGGGCTGCCGTCGAGTGCGATCGCGTACGCCTTCAGAGCGATCGAGAGGCCGCCGAGATCGCCGATGTTCTCGCCGATCGTGAACTTCCCGTTGACGTGATGTCCGGGCAACGCCTTCGGCTCGAACGTGTCGTACTGCGCGATCAGTTGTGCGGTGCGCTTACCGAATTCCTCACGATCCGAGTCGGTCCACCAATTCTCGAGGTTTCCGTCCCCGTCGTACTTGGCACCCTGGTCGTCGAATCCGTGCCCGATCTCGTGCCCGATCACCGCACCGATCCCGCCGTAGTTCGCGGCGTCGTCGGCGTGGAGATCGAAGAACGGGGGCTGCAGAATCGCTGCGGGGAAGACGATCTCGTTCATTCCCGGGTTGTAGTAGGCGTTCACCGTCTGCGGGGTCATGAACCACTCGTCGCGGTCGACCGGACCGCCGAGCTTGGCGAGATCACGGTCGTACTCCGCAGCATATCCGCTGCGGTAGTTGCCGACGAGGTCCCCGGAGGTGACGGTGACCGCCGAATAGTCACGCCACTTGTCCGGATACCCGACCTTGGGCGTGAACTTGTCGAGTTTGCGGAGTGCCGCCGCGCGCGTCTCCGGGCTCATCCACTCGAGGTCGGTGATGCTCTGCCGGTACGCCTCTTTGAGGTTCTCGACCAGCACCTGCATCCGGGCCTTCGCCTCGGCGGGGAAGTGCTGTTCGACGTAGATCTTGCCGACGGCCTCGCCGAGCAGGTCTTGCACCAGCGACACTCCTCGCTTCCAGCGAGCGCGGATCTCTCGGGCACCGGTGAGTTCGCGCCCGTAGAACGCGAAATTCTCGTCGACGATCGCCGAGGTGAGATACGGCGCGCGTGCCCGCAGCACCCGCCACGTCGCCCACGCCTTCCAGTCGTCGAGGGATTCGTCCGCCCACAACTGCGCGAACACGTCGAGGAAACTGGGCTGCCTGACCACGATCTCCGACCACTGCTCGGGGGTCGCACCGGTCGCGGTGATCCAGCCCGCCCACTCGAATCCGGGCCGATCGGCGATCAGTGAATCCAGGGTGATCAGGTTGTAGGTGAGGTCCGCGTCGCGGCGTTTGACGACATCCCAGTGCCCGGCCGCGAGTGCGGTCTCCAGAGCGACGACCCGCGCGGGGTCGTGGTCGAGGCCGGCGAGGGCGAACATGCGGCCGATGTGCTCGGTGTACGAGGCGCGGATATCGGCGTACCGGTCCTCCCGGTAGTACGACTCGTCCGGAAGACCGAGCCCGCCCTGCGTTATGTGCATCAGATACCGCTGAGAATTCTTCGAGTCGGTGTCGACGTAGTGCGCGAGCGCTCCGCTGACACCGACTCGCTGAAGTTCGCCGAGGACCGATGCGAGCGCAGCGCGGTCGGGCGCGCCGGCGATCGCAGCTAGTTCCGCGGAGATCGGAGCCAGGCCCGCGGCCTCGATGGAATCGATATCCATGAAGCTCGCAAACAGGTCACCGATCTTCTGCGCATCGGTGCCGGGTTCGCTGCTCGACGCCGCAGCCTCCTCGATGATCGACCGGACGTCGACCTCGGCTTTGTCGGCGAGCGTGCGGAACGCGCCGTCGAGAGCGCGGTCGGCCGGAATCTCGTGTTCGGCGAGCCACCGCCCGCTGACGTGCTCGAACAGGTCGTCCTGGGGCCGGACGTGCTCGTCGACATGTTCGAGATCGATGCCGGAGCGGATCTCCGAATGTGGCGCGATGGTCATGGGCTCCATCCTTACACCGATTCCCCGGGAGGTGCAGACGCCCACCCGAACGCGGAGAACCTCCACGCCGGTGGTGCGCGGCTCCTACGATCGTGCGGGGGACAGCGGTTCGCGACGGTAGCGCTAGGAGCTCGGTGGCATGACCCAGAACGACATACCGGCCACGCAGATGGTGGTCGACCCGCGCTTCATGCCGGTCGCCGATCAGTTCTTCCGGATGTTCTTCTCACCCGGTCAGGGTGGCGGTGCACTGACGTGTTACCTGCACGGCGAATGTGTTCTCGACATCTGGGCCGGGTGGGCGGCCCGCGACCAGCGGTGGAAACGCGACACGGTGGTGCTGTCCTTCTCGACGGGGAAGGGAGTTGCCAGCACGGTTCTCCATCGCCTCGCCGAGCGGGGACTCGTGAAGTACGACAGTCCCGTGGCGCAGTACTGGCCGGAGTTCGCCGCGGCGGGCAAGGACGCCATCACGGTTCGTGAGCTGATGTCCCACCGCGCCGGGCTGCACAAGGCGCGGGGACTCGTCCCGGGACGATTCGGTTTGCTCGACTCCGAGGCCGTCGCTGTTGCGCTCGCCGCAGCGCCCCCGGACCCGCGTCGCTTGGCCGGACCCGGCTATCACGCCGTCACCTACGGAAACCTCGTTGCGGAGATCGCGGCGCGCGCGTCCGGGAAATCGTTCGAGGAACTCGTCCGCACCGAAATCGCCGAGCCGCTCGGAATGGAGGAGTTCTGGTACCGGGTGCCGCAGGACCAGCGTCATCGCATCGCACGAGTCTTCCCCAAGATCAACTTTCTGCCCGCGCCGTGGGCCACCGCGGGTGCGGTGCTCGCCCGGACACCCGGTCTGCGTGGACTCGCTGAGGCCGGCATGGCCGAGGGATTCGACGAGTTGATGCGCAGCCCGCGAGCACACGATTCGGTGATGCCCGGCTGGAACGGTGTCTTCACCGCCCGCGCGCTCGCTCGGATGTACGCGGCGATCGCAGGCGGAGGAATGATCGACGACGTCCGTCTGCTGAAGAAGGACACCGTTGCCCAGTTGCTCGAAGTGCAGACCCGGCGTCGCGATTACGTGCTCGGAATCCGGGCCAATTGGCGACTCGGCTACCACCCCGCATGGGTCGCCCTGCGGCAACAGCCGTTGCGTTCCGTCGGCCATTACGGCTTCGGTGGCTCCGGTGCCTTCGCGGACCCCGACACGGGGTTGTCGGTCGCATTCGTCACCAACCGGATGGGCAACGCGTTCAGCACGCTCTCGGACGGGCGTTTTCCGCGGATCGGCGCCGCAGCGGTGACCGCTGCGCGCCGAGCCACGTGATCACACGTCGATACTCGGGCACTGCGATGCGGGCGGGACCTGTTCCGGCTTCGAATCGGAACCTCGGCCGCGCAGGTACTGCGCGCAGCGCGCTACCCGGCCGCGCCGGCGAAGCGCGCGGTCGGGTACCGGGACCGGTCCGTTCAGTGATCGCGGAAGCAGGCGATATGGAAGGGCCGGGCAGCAGGCTTACCGGTCGCGTCGTAGGTGTGGACCCTCATACGGTTCGGATCTTCGTCCAGTGACACCGTGATGAGTCCCGGTTCGACGGGCTCGGTCAGTGCGCTGCCGATGGTTCCCGCAAAGTTGGTTTTGGCCTCCCCTTGAAGTGGGACCTTCCAGGTCAGGATGTATTCGTTCTCCCCGACCAACTCACAGTCCGATATCAGGTAGCCACGTGCGATGCTGCCGTCTGCAGCGATCACGCAGGCGAGGCGGTTCTCGAATGTCATCGGTCCTCCGGCGGTTCGGTTGGGTGGTGCTTCCGGACATCGTTTTGCGGATCAGCGTTTTCGGGAGGCTCACCTACGTCCGCTGCTTTTGTCCGGGATGCCCAGGGCGCCCCGGCGCGGCGGTCGTACGGCTGTGGTACGTCGCCAAACGGGCGTACGACGCCAAATGCCCATATGTAACTGAGTTTTCGCAGATCCCGATAGGCTCCCCAGCTGGAACCCGGTGGCGGGATCGCGCTCTCTCTCCAACTCCCCGGCGAAAAGAGTCATGACCCGCCCGACCAATGACCGTCCTTGTCTCTCAACGGTTTCGTCGGCCTGCACCGATCTGTCGAGCATCGGTCTTGGCAACGATACTCGGGCCGAGTGCTCTTCGGGATGGAATCGTAAAGAGGCACAGATGCATTGACGATGTTCCTGATCGTGCCGTCGGTCCGCGTGAAAAAGGTGCGTCTACTCTCCCGCAAAGAGTTGAACGTTGGCGTGGGCACGCACATACACGGTGCCATCCATACCGCAGATCACCGTCTCGATCGAGGCGAGGCGGCGCCCGGCACGGGTCACCTCGGACTTGATGCGCACAGCAGGGCCCGGTGCGGCAGGGGAACGCAGGTAGTCGGCGCTGATCTGGAGGATCCGGTATCGCCCGCCGACACCGGTGAGGGTCTGTGCGGCCAGACCGGACACGATCTCCGCCATCGACATGAGCACACCGCCGTGAATGGATGCGATCGGATTCGCCATCCACGCGAGCGGGACGATCTCACCGTCCACGGTGCCGTGCCGGACGTCGGTCAGGGTCATGCCCAGCAGCCCCGCGAGCGGGCCGCGCGGCAACCTCCCCGCCGCGATTTCTTGGACGATCTCGAGACCCGCCAGTTCCGCGAGGACTCCCGTGTCGGCCCATCCCTCGGGCTCGACGTCGGTGATGGACGGGTGAGTGCTGTCCGGTGCACGCAGATCGTCGGACGGCGCGCGGCCCACCACGATCGATCGTCCGGTCAGGTGCATGACCGGGTTGCCGTCGTCGTCGAACATCGTTGCTTCGGCGAGCCCGGTGGTGTCGTCGAAGTACACACCCCGTCCGCGTCCCGACACGGAACCCTCGGTGGGGAATGCGTGCGCGGAGGACACCGTGATCTGGGACATCACCGTCTGCGGCCGTTCGCCGGTCGCGTGCAATCGCGCGACGGCGACAGCTGCGCCCACCGACACGTCGGTGAGCACGCCGACCGAACCGATCGTCGTCTGTCCACGGTGGTCGAGGAACTGTGGGCCGACGGGCTGGGATACCGCTATCTCGTTGTCGCCGACGATCGACAGGGCTATGCCCGTGAACGAGGTGGGCCTGTCGAGAGGGAAGGGTGCTGCGCCGGTGATCATGCCCCTTCTCTATCAGGGGCACCGATCGCCCCGCTTCGCGGGTGGCCGGTGTCGAGTCGTGTCGTCAGCGTAGGTCCGGCGGGAACGCCGGCAATCCGAAGCGGGCGAACAGGGCGCTGGTGTCATCGGCGAAGAAGGCAGTGGTGTGTGCGACCTTCCTGCCCACGATGTCGAGCACCTGCAGCTGAAAAGGGCGATGCAGCCCGTCTTCGCCACGCATGTAGAGCCCGAAAGCAGGCTGGCCGTTTGCGACCGTGCGGACCATGACCTGATCGCCAGGCTCCTTCGCCGGGCAATTGAGCTTGATGAGCCGGACGATGGCGTCGGCTCCCTGGTACCAGCCGTCGAACGGCGGCATCTCCCAGATGGCGTCCTTCGTGAGCATGTCGACGAGCGAGTCGATGTCGTACTTCTCGAAACCTTCGACCCACCGCTCGAGCAGCGCTTTCGCTTCCGCGCTGTCGGGTTCGGTCAGGTCGTCCGAGGTCACCTGCGCATCCTTGAGCTGCGCCCGAGCGCGCTGGAGCAGGCTGTTCACGGCAGCCGTCGACGTATCGAGGGCTGTTGCGACCTCGGCCGCACGCCATTGCAGCACGTCGCGCAGCAGCAGCACGGCGCGCTGCCGGGCGGAGAGATGCTGTAGCGCCGCAACGAACGCCAATCTGATCGAATCGCGTGATGCGACGATCGTCGCGGGGTCGGACGGGTCGTCGGAACGACCGTCGTCCGTGTAGGTGCCGGGGATGGGTTCGAGCCACGGAACCTCTTGGCGGATCACGAGATCGTCGGCAGGGTCGGAGCTCGGTGCGCCGAGACCGGTAGGCAAAGGACGGCGTTTGCGTCCTTCGAGCGCGGTCAGGCAGACATTGGTCGCGATGCGATGGAGCCACGTGCGAAGTGACGAGCGGCCACCGAAGTTGTCGTAGCCCCGCCACGCGCGGAGATAGGTCTCCTGCACGAGGTCTTCCGCATCGTGGAGCGACCCGCTCATCCGGTAGCAATGGGCGAGAAGCTCGCGCCGGAAGGGCTCCGCCAGTCCCATGAAATCGGTCTCGTCGGCGACAGTGCCGGGGGGACCGGGGAGAAGTTGTTCTGCCATACCGCACCCACTCTGATCGTCGGCCCGAACGACTACCCGTCAAAGGGTAGTCGGGGGCACCGACACAGAACACCCTAGAAATACCCCGAGAACTCACGTTCGAGAGTTCGTGCCTCTCGATCCTGCTGACCTCTCCGGGTAGCGTGCTCACAGCCGCGCCGTCGGGTGCGCGCATCGGTGAAGGAGTTGGGGGCACTCGGTGCAGAATCACACACTGCGCGACCAGGCATCGGAGGTCACCGTGGGGGCGGCGCAACTACCGCCTCGCGGACCCGTGGGGCCGTGCTCGGGTGGCCCGTCGGCCGAGGCGCTACGGGTGGACCGGCCGCCGCTCGACCGGTTCGGTCTCGCCGAACTCGGCCGCGCCGTGGTGGTGGGCGTGGTTCTCGTGACTTTCGTGCTGTGGGCGGTGCTTCGCTGGGTTGTGCGTCCGCGTGAGCGGGGCGTTGTCGCCGCGGCCGCGCACGGCACGGTCGATGCGTTCGAACATCTCGGCCCCACCTTCGTGAAGCTCGGTCAGCTCATCGCTTCGTCGCCCGGATTGTTTCCCGTGGCCCTCGCGGATGCGTGCCTGCGGATGCTCGACGACGTCCCGACGTTTCCTTCCGCGGAAGCGCGCGCGGTGATCGAAGCGGATCTCGGACACCGGATCGAGGAGATGTTCGCGTCGTTCGAGGATGTTCCGCTCGCGGCTGCCTCTGTCGCTCAGGTGCACGGGTGCGTGTTGCGCGACGGGCGCCGCGCCGTGGTGAAGGTGCAGCGCCCCGGAATCGCCCGGCGCATGCTCGTCGACCTGCGTGCCGCCTACATGGGTGCCCGGCTCCTGCAGGTGTTCGAGTTCTTCCGGATCGCCAACACACCCGCGATCATCCGCGACCTCTACAACGCGACCATGACCGAACTCAACGCCACGGTCGAGGCGGACCGGCAGGACCGGTTCCGGCGCAACATCGCGGCCTTCGGCGACAACAGATTCGTGACCGTCCCCGAGGTGTACTGGGACTGGTGCGGCCCGCGCGTGATCTGCATGGAGCGCCTCAGCGGCCGACCGCTCGACCGTGTCGTTCCGGGGCAGGACGGTATCGACACCGCGCTGCTGGTGCGGCGGGGAGTGAAGGTGTGGATCGAGGCGGTGCTGTGCCACGGGCCGTTCCACGGGGACGTGCACGCGGGAAATCTCTGGCTCCTCGACGACGGCCGGGTCGCGCTACTCGACTTCGGGATCGTCGGCGAGTTGCCCGAGAAATGGCGTGAGTTGCTCCGGTCGCTGTTCCGGGCCGCACTGCTCGAGGGAGATTTCACCGAGGTGGCCCGCAGTGTGCGGGCGCTGGGTGTCGCGGCGGATCTCGACGTCGACGATGTGGAGGTGGGCCGGCAAGTGGCCGAAACCTTCGGGCCGCTGCTCGGTCGGGATATGGGGGAGTTGCGGCTCAGCGAGTTGATCGGCGCTCTCGTGTCGCTCGGACGCAAATGGAACACCTCGAGCCCCGAGGAACTCGTTCTCTTCGGGAAACAGCTCGGGTACTTCGAGCGGTACGCCACGGCGCTCGCGCCCGGATGGGTCCTGGGCCAGGATCCGTTCGTGTTCCGCAACGTCTTTCCCGACGAAGTTCGCATACGAATCGCCGAATCGGGTATGAGTCTGCCCGACTGACCGGACACCCCTCGGGGTCTTTACAGTCACGTGCCCTGTCCGTAGTTTAACGATCGTTCGACCAAATCACGGCTCGAGCCACCTCGGCGACGGAAGGACCACGACCCCTATGACGACAGCGCAGGACGTCGTACTCAGTGAGCGCAACGGAAACGTCGTCACGTGGACGATCAACCTTCCGGATGCCCGCAACCCGATCTCGGGAGACGACGTCGTCGAGCGCCTCGTGTATCTGGTCGACGAAGCGAACAACGACATCGACACCCGCGTCGTTATCCTCACCGGTGCCGGAACCGCCTTTTCCGCCGGCGGCAACGTCAAGGACATGGACGAGCGCGCCGGAATGTTCGCGGGCGCTCCGCACGCGCTCCGGGAGGGTTACCGCCGCGGCATCCAGCGTCTACCCAAAGCGATCTACCACTGCGAGGTACCGATCATCGCTGCCGTCAACGGCCCGGCGGTCGGCGCGGGGTGCGACCTGGCGATGATGTGCGACATGCGAATTGCCTCCACGAAGGCGTTCTTCGCCGAGAGTTTCGTCAAGCTCGGCATCATCCCGGGCGACGGCGGCGCATGGCTGCTTCCCCGCGCGGTCGGTGCTGCCAGGGCCGCCGAGATGGCGTTCACCGGAGATCGTGTCGACGCCGCGACCGCACTCGAATGGGGCATGGTGTCGCAGGTCGTCGAACCCGAAGAACTGCTCGCGGCAGCGAACGCACTGGCCGCGCGGGTCGCGGTCAATCCGCCGAATGCCCTGCGCATGACGAAAAAGCTTCTCCGCGAGGGCCAGCGCGTGGATCTCGACACCCTGCTCGAACTCTCTGCCTCCCTGCAAGCACTGTCACACCACACCCAAGACCACCGTGAGGCCCTTTCCGCGTTCCTCGAACGCCGCCCCGGCAACTTCACGGGTAACTGACCCCGCCTCAGCGCCGTTCGAAGGACGCACCATGCATCGCACGATCATGACCGAAGAGCACGAGCAATTCCGTAAGATGTTGCGGGACTTCATCGAAAAGGAGGTCGTTCCCCACCGCGAGGAGTGGGACGAACTCGGACGTCCCCCGCGCGAATTCTTCACTCGACTCGGTGAACTCGGTGTTCTGGGCATCCAGGTACCCGAGGAATTCGGTGGGGGCGGAGAATCGAGCTTCGTCTACAACACGATCGTGTTCGAAGAGGTCGCCCTCGCCGGAGTCTCGTTCGGCTCGTACACCGTTCACGCGTGCCTGATCCTGCCGTACCTGCTCGAGTACGCCACCGAGGAGCAGAAGAGGCGCTGGCTTCCGGGCTTCGCGGACGGCTCGATCATGACGGCCATCGCAATGACCGAACCGGGCACCGGTTCCGACCTCGCCAACATCGCGACCACCGCAAAGTTGTCGGAAGACGGCTCGCACTACGTCGTCAACGGAGCGAAGACCTTCATCACGGGCGGGGTGACCGCCGATCTGATCCTCACGGTGTGCCGGACTTCGCCGTTCGACCCGGAGAACCGTCGAGGGGGCCTGTCGATCATCGCCGTGCCCACCGACACCGAAGGATTCTCCGTCGGGCGCAAACTCGACAAGATCGGCCTGCACCAACAGGACACGGCCGAACTGTCGTACAACGACGTCCGCGTTCCCGTCGAAAACCTTCTCGGCGAGGAGGGTGCCGGCTTCGGATACCTCACCCACAACCTGCCGCAGGAGCGCCTGAGTATCGCGCTCAACCAGGTCGGATTCGCTGAAGCCGCGATTGCGCACGCGCTCGAGTACACCAGGGACCGCAAGGTGTTCGGGAAGCCGGTCGCGGCATTCCAGAACACCAAATTCGTCCTCGCGGAGTGCTCCGCGGAGACCCAGGCCGCGCGCGTCTACGTCGACCACTGCCTCGAACTGCTCGACCGCAAGGAACTGAGCGTCGCCGATGCCGCCCGTGCGAAGCTGTTCTGCACCGAGGTCGCCGGGCGCGTGATCGACAAGTGTCTTCAATTGCACGGCGGCTACGGGTACATCACCGAGTACCCCATCGCCCGCCTGTATGCGGACACCCGAGTCACCCGAATCTACGGCGGCACCAGCGAAGTGATGAAGACGATCATCTCGAAGGATCTGGGGCTCTAGAGATGTACCCGGGCCGATACGCAGCCGCGGAACCGGATCGGCCCGCCGTGCACGACGTCGCGACGGGCCGGACGATCACCTACCGTCAGCTCGAGGACTCGTCGGTCCGGTTCGCGCATTGGCTCCGCGCCCACGGTGTCGGAGTCGGTGATCATATCGCCGTACTGTCGGTCAACGACGCGTCGGTATTCGAACTGTATTGGGGTGCCCTGCGATCCGGGGCGTACATCACGTTCGTCAACTCGCATCTGGCCCCCGCGGAGGCCGGGTACATCGTCGACGACTGCGGCGCGACAGTACTGGCGGTCTCGGCGCCGCTCGCACAACTCGCCGAAGAGATCGTCGCGCTCACACCCGAAGTGAAGCACCGGCTCGCCTTCTCCGGTCCGATCACGGGACACCTCGTGTACGAGGACGAAGTTGCAGGATTGCCCACAGAACCACCGGCAGATCAGCCGCGTGGTAGCGACATGCTGTATTCGTCGGGTACCACCGGACGACCCAAGGGCATCAAACCCCCGCTCACCGGTGCCCGGATCGAGGACGAGCCCGGTCCACCGCTCCTGAAGACGGTGCGCGGCTTCGGCTTCGGCGAGGACTCGGTGTACCTGTCGCCTGCGCCGATCTACCACTCGGCACCCTTGCGCTACAGCGTGTCGACCCAGGCGCTCGGGGGCACCGTGGTGCTCATGGAACGGTTCGATCCGGAGCTCGCACTCGAATGTATCGAGCGCTATCGAGTCACCCACAGTCAGTGGGTGCCCACGCATTTCGTACGGCTGCTGAAACTCCCCCGAGAGGTGCGTGACCGGTACGACCTGTCGTCGATGCGGTACGCGCTCCACTCCGCGGCGCCGTGCCCGGTCGAGGTCAAACAGGAACTCATGCGGTGGTGGGGTGAGATCGTCTACGAGTACTACTCCGCGACCGAGGCGATCGGCAGTACGGTGGTCACCCCGCAGGAGTGGCTCCGTAAACCCGGGTGTGTCGGCCGGACCGGGGGACCGGGCACCCTGGGGCTCGCACGGATCTGCGACGAAGCCGGTCACGTGCTCCCCGCAGGAGAGGTCGGGACCGTGTATTTCGAGCGCCGGGACTTCTCCTTCGAATATCACAAGGATCCGGTCAAGACCGAGTCCGCCCGACACCCCTTCCGAGAATCCTGGTATACGACAGGCGATCTCGGATACCTGGACGACGACGATGTCCTGTTCCTCGCCGGTCGTGAGAATTTCACGATCATCTCGGGTGGCGTCAATATCTATCCGCAGGAAGTCGAGAGCGTTCTGGCGCTGCACCCCCTCGTTCACGACGTCGCGGTCGTGGGCGTGCCCGATGCCGATCTCGGCGAGCGCGTCGAGGCGTTCGTGCAGCTTTCCCCGGGCGTTGCGTACACTGACGATCCCGAGCGCGAGATCATCGAGTTCTGCCGGAAACGATTGTCTCTCTTCAAGTGCCCGAGACAGATTCGCATCGTCGAGGGACTGCCGCGCACACCGACCGGAAAGATGGTCAAAGGTGAACTCCGCGACCTCATCGCGAGGTACGGCGACTCCGGGGTGCCGTCGTGAGAGCGCCGTCGCCGAAGCAACGGATCTTCATCGACGCCGGCCGGAGGGAGTTCGTTCGCAACGGGTACGGCTCGTCGTCGATCCGCACGATCGCGCACGAGGCCGGTGTAAGCCTGTCGGCGCTGTACTACCACTACAAGAACAAACAAGAGTTGCTCCTCGCCACGCTGATGGACGGTGTCGACACGTACGACGCCGTGTGCGATGCCGAACTCGCCGAGTCCGGTGACGATGCGATAGAGCAACTGCGCGCTTTCGTGCGCGGTAACGTCAAGTTCCGTACGCAGTTCCCTGATCACGGCCGGATGATCGCCACCGAGGTGCGCAACCTCGAACCGGAAGGCGCGCGACTGTACGAGGAACGACGACGGGCCGGTCGACGCCGGATCCGGGACATCATCGACGCCGGAATCGAGGAGGGTGTATTCACGACCCGTTACCCCGACGACTGCCGCCGGTCGATCCTGGCGATGACCTCCGCCATCGCGAACTGGTACGACCCCACCGGTCCGGATTCACCCGACGTCATCGCCGAACGATACGCAGAACTGTCCTTGAATCTGCTGTGCCCGGGTGGCGTTCCGGTGCCGGCGACCGACGGAAGAGATGAACCATGAGCACACGCTTGGTGCCACAGGCCGGACCCGAGGATGCCGCACTCACCGAACTGCGCGCCCAGGTCCGCACGTTTCTGAAAGAGCAGATCGATGCGGGCGTGTTCGTGCCCGGGATCGACACGTGGCTGACGCGCTGGGACAGCGACTTCACCCGTCGCCTCGCCGCGCAAGGATGGGTCGGCATGACGATCCCGGTGGAGTACGGCGGTCACGGGCGGACCTTCATGGAGCGTTTCGTCGTCACGGAGGAACTTCTCGCGGTCGGCGCCCCGGTCGCCGCGCAATGGGTTGCCGACCGGCAGGCTGCACCGTCGCTGCTGAAATACGGCACCGAAGAGCAGAAGCAACGGTTTCTTCCCGGCATCGCTGCGGGCGAGATCTGCTGGGCCATCGGCATGTCCGAACCCGAATCGGGCTCCGACCTCGCGAGCGTCAAGACGAGAGCCACACAGGTCGACGGTGGTTGGCGGATCACGGGAACCAAGCTGTGGACCTCCGGTGCGCACCACGCCGACGCCTTCTTCGCGCTGGCTCGATCCGCCCCGTTCGACCCGGCGCACCGGCACGACGGCCTGAGCCAGTTCATCGTGTTGCTCGATTCGCCGGGCGTGACGATACGGCCGATCCTGTCGATGTCCGGCGACCATCATTTCAACGAGGTGCAACTCGAGGAGGTCTTCGTCCCCGACAACCTCGTTCTGGGGCAGGTCGGTGCCGGCTGGGAGCAGGTGACGAGTGAACTCGGGTACGAACGGAGCGGACCGGAGAGATTCCTGTCCACCTTCGGTGTGCTCGACGGCCTCGTCCGGGCGGTCGCGGACTGTGCTCTCGAACCCGACACGAGGATCGGGGCCACGATCGCGCGCATCGTAGGTCTGCACTACATGTCCACCGCGGTGTCCGAGTCGCTCGAGCGCGGTGAGAATGCGGAACTCGCGGCGTCCGTCGTCAAGGTGCTCGGCACGAAGACAGAAGGAGACATCGCCGACCTCGCGGACGAGATCACCGGGTACACCGCCACCGATGATCAGCTCCGCAGTCTCGTCCGGACAGGCGTCATGCAACGGCCAGGCTTCACGCTGCGCGGCGGAACCAGCGAGATCCTGCGCGGGGTCATCGCACGAGGATTGGGAATGAGATGACCGAGCCCACCGAACTGCGCGACCTCGCGCAGATGCTGTCCGAAGTCTTCACGGCTGGAGACGACCACCGTGTCGGTGATGTCGTCGAGTTCGACCGCACCCTGTGGTCGACGCTCGGTGAACTCGGGCTGGACCGGTTGACCGGAAACGAATCCGACGGCGGCAGCGGCGCAGGCTGGACCGAGGCAGCGCTACTTCTCGGTGCTGCCGGTGGTTCCGCAGCGGCTGTGCCGGTCGCGGAGAACGACCTGCTCGCGGGGTGGCTGCTCGAACAGGCCGGTCTCCGAGCCGGCAGCGGGGTGCGCACAGCGGCCCTGCTGGACGAGAACGGCGGTGCCTGCCACGTACCGTGGGCACGCTTCGCCGACACGATCGTCGTGTTGTGGCCTGCCGCCGACGCATCGTGGCGAGTCGCGGAGGTTCCGGTCGCGGAGATCGAACTGACCGAAGACGTGAACCTCGCTTCCGAACCGCGCGACCACATTCGGGTCGATACCTCGGCGCTCGCCGGCACCGAGGTACCGGAAATGCTCGCCGAAGAGTTTCGCTACCGTGGCGCACTCGTGCGGGTTCTCGCGTCGGTCGGTGCGATGGACAGAATCCTCGAACTCGTCGTCGAGCACACCACCGCGCGCGTGCAATTCGGCCGTGCCATCGGAAAGTTCCAGGCAGTCCAAGCGCTGGTAGCCGACCTCGCGGCAGAATCGGCGCTCGCCCGTGCCGCCGCCGATGCCGCTGTCGCCGCTGTCGTCGACCACGGCTTCGACAGCGCCCGGACCCGGTTCGCCATTGCTGCCGCGGCGTCGTGTAGCGGACACGCAGCAGCGGTGATCGTGCGTAACGCGCATCAGGCTCTCGGCGCGATCGGCTTCACAATGGAGCACGAACTGCACCGCCACGCGAACAGAATCCTCTCCTGGCGCAGCGAGTTCGGAACGGTGGCGTCCTGGGACGCAGAGATCCTGTGCACCGCGGTCGGCTCGGACGACCTCTGGCCGCTCGTCACCGACGGTCCCGCCGGCTGACGCGTGGCCCCACGAAAGGACGTCTCTGTGACGAAGAATCGATCGGACCCGTCACGCGCGGGGGCCGCGGCCGAATTGCCGCTCGAAGGACTGACGGTGGTGAGCCTCGAGCAGGCCGTCGCGGCACCTCTGGCCACCCGGCACCTCGCGGATCTGGGCGCTCGGGTGGTGAAGGTCGAACGAGTGGGAGACGGCGATTTCGCCCGTGACTACGACAGTGCGGTGCTCGGCCTCGCCGCACATTTCGTCTGGCTCAACCGCGGCAAGGAGTCGTTCGCGGTGGATCTGAAGTCCCCGGCCGGTATCGACGCCGTCACATCACTGATCGCCGGTGCAGACGTGTTCCTTCAGAATCTCGCGCCCGGCGCCGCCGAACGTCTCGGACTCGGCGCCGACGTGCTCCGGGCCGGCCACCCGGAACTGGTCGTGGTGAACATGTCTGGGTACGGCGCCGAGGGGCCGATGCGCGACCGGAAGGCTTATGACCTGCTGGTCCAATCGGAGACCGGCCTGTGCTCGATCACGGGGACGCCCGAGACAGCCGTGAAGACGGGAATCCCGACCTCCGACATCGCCGCCGGAATGTACGCGTTGACCGCAATCCAGGCGGCTCTGCTGCGCAGGCATCGCACGGGGGTCGGCGCGACGATCGACGTGTCGATGTTCGACGCGACGGCGGAGTGGCTGGGCTACCCGATGTACCTGCAGATGTACCAGGACCGGCAGGTTCCCCGCATGGGCTTGGCGCACACGTCGATCGCCCCGTACGACAAGTACCCGACATCGGACGGCGAGATCCTCATCGGTGTGCAGAACGACCGCGGGTGGCGGACGTTGGTGACCGAGGTGCTGGGCATGCCCGAACTGGCACACGATCCGCGGTATTCCACGAACGTCGAACGCGTACGCCGCCGCCACGAGGTCGACAAGCTTGTCGGCGACGCGACGAGCTGTTTCGCGAGCGCCGACCTGGACGAGAAGCTCGCGGCCGCCGGCATTCCCGCCGCTCAGCTGCGGGACCTGCGCGGACTCATCGAACACCCGCAGGTCACCGCCCGGGATCGATGGCGCGAGGTGGAAACCGAGGCGGGCGTGGTGCGAGGGCTCCTGCCGCCGATGAACTTTCGCGATGTCGAACTCCCGATGCGGCCGGTGCCCGCACTCGGACAGCACACCGACACGGTTCTCGCCGGGCTGGGCCTGACGGGCGCGCAGATTGCAGGACTGCGCGAGGCGGGGATCGTCGGCTGACGGTGACGCGGTCGGTGTTCAGTGCTGGGCGGCGAGCGAGTCGATCGCGGCCTGCAGGCGTTTTCCGGCGTCCTCGGCGACAGGCTCGAGTTCGGGCTCTCCGGTGACCTGCACCATCAGCTGCGGGTTCATCGCTTCCACCAGGACAGCGCCTTCGACGGTCGGATCCTCGCGCACGATGACGTTGCAGGGCAGCAGCAGCCCGATCTGACGGTTCACCTCGACCGCGCGGTGCGCGAGCGGCGGGTTGCAGGCGCCCAGGATGAGGTAATGCTCCATGTCCTCGCCGAGCTTGGCCTTCAGGGTGGCCTGCATGTCGATTTCGGTGAGTACCCCGAACCCCTGTTCCTGCAACGCGGTTCGGGTCTTCTCGACGGCGTCGGCGAAAGTGGTCTGCAATGTGGTGGACAGTGCGAGGTTCATGATCGGTCTCCGTTCGCCCCGAAGGGCTGTTTCAGCAGGTTCGGGTGGTTGTCGGCGAGACGCGGCAGCCCGCGCGCTCCAGGCCGGCCTTCTCCATGATCAGGCTTGCGGGGCACCACCCGGCCGCGGAGTAGAAGACGAGGTTGGCGCCCACGAATCCGGTGAGAATCAGCCACCAGGGGGAGAAGGTCAGCGTCAGTGCCACGCTCAGCAGGACCATGACGCCGGCCATGAGCGGAACAACGCGTTCGACGGTCCAACCATCGTGATGTGGAAGGCTTGTCACGGGCATTCCTTTCTTGCATATTCGTCACGCGAGGGCGAGGAAGAGCTTCTCCAGTTCGGCTTCGCTCATGGGTTCCTTGCCGTCGTCGGGTTCCCCGGTGAGGCATTCGCGTAGACCGACGGCCACGATCTTGAATCCGGCCTTGTCGAGCGCACGCGACACCGCGGCGAGCTGTGTCACCACGTCGGTGCACTCGCGACCGTCCTCGATCATCGAGATCACTCCCGCGAGTTGCCCGTGTGCCCGACGCAAACGGTTGAGCACCAGTGCGATGCTCTCGTCGTTCCCCACCATCGCGACTCCCTTCAAATGTACTCCATTATACCCCAGGGGGTATGCGGTGGCGGGTTGACTCCCGCCACGCATACCTCGGGTCAGCTGTGCGAGAAACTGATGGCAGGCAGGATCCGGCGCAGCCAGGCCGGCGACCACCAGGCTGCGTGGCCGGTCAGGCGCAGCAGCACCGGGAGCAGCACGAGGCGGATGAGGACCGCGTCGAGCAGGACGGCGACACCGAGGATGATGCCCATCTCCTTCGGCGGCAGCGGTTCGGCGAAAGCGAACGTGAAGAACACCGCCACCATGACAGCCGCCGCGGCAGCGATGACCCTGCCGGAATGCGCCAGGCCCATGACCTGGGCGACCTTCGGGTCACCCGACTCCTCGTAGTGCTCCTTGGCGGTCGAGAGCAGGAACACCGTGTAGTCCATCGCGATGGCGAAGATCATCGCGAAGAAGAACACGGGTCCCCAACCGTCGAGGAAGCCCTGCGGGGTGAAGCCGAGAAGTCCGGCTCCGTGTCCGTCCTGGAAGATCAGCTTGGCAACGCCGAACGCCGCCGCGGTCGAGAGGAGGCTGACCAATGTGCCCAGGATGGCGATCAGCGGGGCCTGCAGCGCGACCAGCAGCAACAGGAATCCGAGGGCGAGGATGACGCCGACGATCACCGGAAGATAGTCGTTGAGCGCCTGCTGCAAGTCGAGGTTCTCTGCGGGTGCACCGCCGACCAGGGCCTCGGACGGCAGGTCGGAACGCAATCGATTTACGATCGAGCCCATCGCGTCGTCCGATGGGTCGACGTTCGGGACGGCCTGCAGCATCACGTAGTCGGAACCGTCCATCGCCGGCATCGGTGGGGTGACCATCGTGACGCCTTCGGTCGCCCGCGCCGTGGCCGCTGCCGAGTCGGCGTCGGCCGCCGGGCTGATGATCTGGAGCATTCCCGGTGCGCCGTCGCCCATCTGGGCCTGGACGAGTTCGTAGCCCTGGCGGACGGGCGCGTCGGTGGGAACGACCTGGATCGAGGGCATCGCAACCTTGAGCCCCAGTACCGGAATCGAGAGTGCGATCAGCACCAGAAGCGACCCG
Source organism: Rhodococcus sp. NPDC058639 (assembly GCF_042717545.1). NCBI lineage: Bacteria > Bacillati > Actinomycetota > Actinomycetes > Mycobacteriales > Nocardiaceae > Rhodococcus > Rhodococcus sp. NPDC058639. The sequence continues at coordinate 361,295 of NZ_JBHXRF010000005.1, read as the reverse complement.
ATGGCGAACGGCCACGGATGCTTGTGCAGCAGGTTGCCCCATGCCTCGAACTTCGGAGACCGGTGCTGCTGCCGCTTGGCGTAGGGGAGCGAACCGGCATTGACCTTCGCGCCGATCTTTCCCAGCACCGCGGGGAGCAACGTCAAGGTCGCGGCAAGGACGAACGTCACCGCAAGCATGATCCCTACGGCCATCGTCCGGACTGCGGGAGCCGGCACCAGGAGCACCGCGGACAGGCTCACCAATACCGTCAGGCCCGACAACACGACAGCCTTGCCGGCGGTGTCCATCGTCTCGGCCACCGCGGCGCGCGGGTCTCCGCTCTTGCTCAGTGCGTCCCGGAACCGCGCAACGATGAACAGGGCGTAGTCGATACCGAGCGCGAGTGCGAACATCATCGCGAAGTTCATGGCCCACACCGAGATCGGAGTGACCGTGTTGAGTAGGACCAGTCCACCCGCCGAGGCCACGAGCCCGGCCAGCGTCAGCAGCAGCGGCAGTCCCGCGGCGACGAGGGAGCCGAACGCGAGCACCATGATCGCGAGCGTCACGGGCCAGGAGAACAGTTCCGCCTTGATCATCGCGTCGTGGTTGGCCTCGTTGAAGTCACTCCAGAGCGCGGACGCCCCGGTCGGGTAGACCTCGATGCCGTCCCCGGACAGGGCGGTGAGTTCGGCCTTCAATTCGTCGACGGCCTTGACCATCCCGTCGGTGCTCGCGTTCGCGCCCGCGATCAGGATGCCGGTGTGCCCGTCGGGGCTGATCGACATCCCGGGTTGGGGTGCGATGACCGCGCCGAACCGGGGGTCGTCGGCGAACACCGCGGTGGCCTCGCCGAGGACTTGCTGGACAGCGGGATCGGAGACCTGCTCGGTGTCCGAGTGCACGACCACCTGGACCGCGGCAGAGGAGTTGCCGCCGAAGTGCTCCTGGGCGAGCTCGCGGACCTGCACGGATTCCGAGCCGTTCGCCTGCCAGCCGGCGCCGGCGAGTGAGCTGAACACAGTGGGGGCTGCGGCACCGAGTGCGATCAGGGCGATCAGCCACGCGCCGAAAACCCATTTCGCGTGCGTGGCCATGACCGCGCCCATGCGTGCCAGCACGCCGCCCGCCCCCTTCGGAGGGGCGGTCCCCGGCTTCTGTGTCGTTGTCCCCGGCGACCGATCGCCGTCGACAGCGTGCTTGCTGTTCATATCTTGCGAAGCTCCTTATACGGGTGGGGGTATTTATCCGAGCGCAGTGCACCCCGGGAAATTCGCAGGGGTCGACGCGGACGTCCTGGGGTGCTCGACTGCGGTCGCCGGTACGAGGGTATACCCCAGGGGGTAATTTAATGCCCCGGGGGGTACCCGGCGGGCGTGGGGGTCGGACGGCGCGAAGTCGACAGCGCGAAGGGGATGGGCCTCGGGACGAGAGATCGCGGGCCCCGGACAGTCCGGAAGGTTCACGGACTGTCGTCGGTGGTGTTGTGTGTTCCGGGGGCGGGTAGGGCGGCCCCCGCATCGGCGAGGCGGGGCCGCCCGATCGTCTTTACGTCGGTCAGCGACCGAAGAGTCGGCCGAAGAACCCGGGCGTGGAGTCGGTTGCGGCGTCCGTCGTGCATTCGCAGCGACGGGAGGCGGGAACGGACTTCATGACGCTGTCCACGTGCGCGCCACACCCGCCCCAGGTCGTCTTCTTACAGGTCGAGCAGGTGACGGGGTAACACACAGGGGCTCCTTCGAGGTTGGGGATCCGTTCCACCATACCCCCAGGGGTATCCTCGCGCGAGGTGTCTGTTGCCACAGGTGCTCCGTCCTTGAGCCCATTGCCCTCGCTGTGCGGCGCCCTGGCTTTTCCAGGGCCCGTGTCTGCGCGCCTGCGCCGTCAGCCGACGTTCGTGACGGGGATCAGCGCGCCCGTGACGGGCGAGCCCGCGTCGGAGATCAGGAACTCGATCACCTTGGCGACGTCGGCCGGCTGCGACCACTTGCTGGTATCGGCGTCGGGCATTGCCGCGCGGTTGGCAGGCGTGTCGATCACGACGGGCAGCAAGGCGTTGACCCGGATGTGGTCTTCGCGGTACTCGAGTGCCATCGTCTCGACGAGAGCGGAGACCGCTGCCTTCGAGGCGATGTAGGACGCGCCGCCCGGGAACGGGCTGCGCGTCGCGGCGGTGGAGATGCAGACGATCGATCCACCGCCGCGACGGATCAGGTGCGGCAGCGCAGCCTGGCTGACGGAGTACGCGGTCCGCAGGTTGAGGTCGAGCTGGGAGTCGAGGACCTCGATGGGTGTCTCGTGGACCTTCGGACCCGAGGCGAATCCACCGACGAGATTGACGACGCCGAACAGCGGCGCATCCGGATCTTCCCCGGCGACCGCCAGCGCATCTTCGAGTTGCTGGTCGTCGGTGAGGTTCGCCTGCACGAGATGCAGGTTGGGGTGGGTGCCGACGCGGCTGAGTTCTTCGCGCACGAGCCAGGGCACGACTACTCGCCACCCGCTATCGAGCAGGTGTTTCGTCACGGCTGCTCCGAGACCGCCGGTGCCGCCACTGACCAATACGGTGCGAGTCATGCCACCGCCCCTTCCTGACAGGTTCGCTCGGTCGCCGGGAGGCTCCGAAGTACTCTCGGCATCGGTCGCCGAGGTGATGAGAGCCACACTATCGCAAACGGAAATGGAATTCTCCAAATTTTTCCGGCGATGAGATCGGCATCGGCTCGGACTCCGTACGAAGATCGTCACGGGCCGGAGTTCCGGCCCGACACCGCGAAGGGACCATCCGTGACCGACATCGAAGCGAACTTCCTCCACGTCGGAGAACTGCGCGCCTACCTCGCCCGGCCCACCGGAGGCAGCACCGGCGCGATGCTGCTCCTGCCGATGATCACCGGTATCGGCGCCCAGGTCCGCGAATACGCCGAGGACATCGCGCGCGCCGGGGCCACGGCGCTCGTGTGGGACCCGTGGCACGGGCCGAGCGCCGACGACACCCCGCAAGACCGACTCGCCGAGATGATGGGCCGACTCGACGACGAGGCGTCCCTCGCCGAGATGGGAACGCTGCTGGACTACGCCTTCGACGAGTTGGGCGTGTCGAAGATCGGCGTGATCGGGTGGTGCCTCGGGGGCCGCCTCGCGCTGCTCCTCGCCGCACGCGACGAGCGGCCCGCCGCTGCGGTCGCGTATCACCCCTCCATCTGGGACGCGGCTCCGCCGAACCACACCCTCGATGCGGTCGAACAGGCCTCGACGATCACCGCGCCGGTCATGGTGCTGCACGCCGGCGCCGACACCGTGATGTCCGCGGAGACCTTCCGTGACCTGCAGCAAGCGCTCCAGCAGCGCGGAACCGGGGCAACCATCGTGCACGTCTACCCGGGTGCGGAGCACGGCTTCAGTGCGCGGTCACGACACGGCAACCAGGTCAATGCGGACGCCTACGCGCTCTCCTGGCCGCAGGTACTGCGCTTCGTCGCCGACACCACGCTCGGCTGAGCCGCGCGGCCGGCCGACACGCAGTTCGGGGCGGCCCGGACGAGAAAGTTCCGAGAACGGGTTGCGGAAATGCGCATGAAGACGACCATGGAGCACACCCGACCCCCAGCGCACGCCGGGGGAAGAAGGAGCCGACCGTATGACGTCGAGACCGACCGTCAGGAAGCTGGAACAAGTCGTCATCCGCATCGCCGGTGACTCCGGCGACGGTATGCAACTTGCCGGTGATCGCTTCACCGCCGAGGCCGCCGCGTTCGGCAACGACCTCGCCACCCAACCCAACTTCCCCGCCGAGATTCGCGCACCCCAGGGCACACTGCACGGCGTCTCGAGCTTTCAGATCCAGATCGCCGACTACGACGTCCTCACCGCGGGGGACCGGCCCGACGTGCTCGTCGCAATGAATCCGGCCGCATTGAAGTCCAACCTTGCCGACCTGCCTGCGGGTGGAATCCTCATCGTCAACAGCGACGAGTTCACCAAGCGCAATCTGAGCAAGGTCGGATACGACGGCAACCCGCTCGAGACCGACCTCGTCGAGCCGTTCGTAGTTCACGCGATCCCCATGAGTACCCTCACCGCAGGCGCGGTCGAGCCGTCCGGTGTCGGGAAGAAGGACGCCCACCGCGCCAAGAACATGTTCGCGCTCGGAGTGTTGTCGTGGATGTACGGGCGCCCACTGGCCCCTGTCGAGGAATTCCTCGAGCGTAAGTTCGCCGCGAATCCGGACATCGCGCAGGCCAACATCCTGGCGCTGCGCGCGGGATGGAACTACGGCGAGACCACCGAGGCGTTCGCCACCACCTACGAGGTGGGCAAAGCCGCGTTACCGCCCGGGCGATACCGGCAGATCACCGGAAACACCGCACTCGCGTACGGCCTCGTCTCCGCCGGACGGTCCGCGGGGATGGACGTGTTCCTCGGGACCTATCCGATCACCCCGGCGTCCGACATCCTGCACGAACTGAGCAAACTCAAACGGTTCGGTGTGCACACCTTCCAGGCCGAGGACGAGATCGCGGGGATCGGTGCTGCGATCGGCGCGTCCTACGGCGGATCCCTCGGCGTGACCAGCACGTCGGGCCCGGGTCTCGCCCTGAAGTCGGAAGCAATCGGCCTTGCAGTGATGACCGAGTTGCCGCTGATCGTCGTCGACGTGCAGCGAGGGGGACCGTCCACCGGTCTGCCCACCAAGACCGAGCAGGCCGACCTGCTCCAGGCGCTGTTCGGCCGCAACGGGGAATCTCCGGTCGCCGTCGTCGCGCCGCAGTCCCCGTCCGACTGCTTCGACGTGGCACGGGAAGCGGCGCGCATTGCCGTCACCTACCGGACGCCGGTGATGGTCTTGTCCGACGGCGCGATAGCGAACGGTTCGGAGCCGTGGCGCATTCCGGACGCCGACGCCCTCCCGGCCATCGAACCCGGATTCGCCACGCCGCCGGAGGACGGCGACGCCGGCCACCTGCCCTACGCGCGGGACCCCGAGACCCTCGCCCGGGACTGGGCGATCCCGGGTACCCCGGGCCGAGAGCACCGCATCGGCGGTCTCGAGAAGGCCAACGGCACCGGCGACATCTCGTACCACCACACCAATCACGAACTGATGACCCGGGTTCGGGTCGCCCGCATCGCGGGTATCGCCGTACCCGATCTCGAGGTCGACGACCCCGGCGACGACGCGGACATCCTGGTCCTCGGCTGGGGTTCGTCCTACGGACCTATCGGGGAGGCCGTCCGCAGGGCACGTCGCGGGGGCCATTCGGTGGCCCGGGCACACCTTCGTCATCTCAACCCGATGCCCGCGAACCTCGGTGACGTGCTCGGCCGGTACCGGCGGGTACTGGTGCCGGAGATGAACCTCGGTCAGCTGTCCATGATCCTTCGGGCACGGTACGACGCGGACATCCAGCCGGTGACCAAAGTTGCCGGCATGGCGTTCCGCGCCGACGAACTCCACGAGGCGCTGCTCGACGAGTTCGAGGACGGACTGCGCAGCGCCGAATCCGCAAAGACCCCAGCCGCGGTGGCGGCCGTCGTGACACGCTGACGCGCCACCGAAGATCGGAGATCCGACAGATGACGGGAACGATGCACAACGGCACGGCCCACGAGACCGGTGCGGTCGGAAGGGATCTGGGTCTCAGTGGCCTCGCCCATGTACCCCGCACCGACGTGCCGCAGAAGGCGAAGGACTTCACCACCGACCAGGAGGTCCGGTGGTGTCCCGGATGCGGCGACTACGTCATCCTCGCGACCGTGCGCAGCATGCTGCCGCAGTTGGGGCTCGCGAGAGAGAACATCGTGTTCGTGTCGGGTATCGGATGCTCGTCGAGGTTCCCGTACTACCTCGACACCTACGGCGTGCATTCCATCCACGGTCGCGCGCCGACACTGGCCACCGGACTGGCCGTCACCCGTCCCGACCTGTCGGTGTGGGTGGTCACCGGTGACGGCGACGCACTCTCGATCGGCGGCAACCACCTGATCCACGCGCTGCGCCGCAACGTGAACATGCGGATCTTGTTGTTCAACAACAGGATCTATGGACTGACCAAGGGTCAGTACTCACCGACCTCCGAGGTCGGCAAGGTCACCAAATCCACACCCATGGGCTCGGTCGACGCCCCGTTCAACACGATGTCGCTCGCGCTCGGAGCGGACGCGAGTTTCGTTGCCCGTGCGCTCGATTCGGACCGGGAAGGATTGACGGAAGTGTTGCGCGCCGCGGCGCATCACCGAGGTGCGGCGTTCGTCGAGATATTGCAGGACTGCCCGATCTTCAACGACGGGTCGTTCGACGTACTCCGGAAGGACGGCGCCGGCTCCCGGTTGATCCACGTGCGGCACGGCGAGCCGATCATCTTCGGAACCGACGACGAACTCTGCGTCGTGCGACGCGGTTTCGGTCTGCGAGTGGCGCAGCGTGCCGACGTGGACCCCGGCGACATCGTGGTCCACGACGCGCACACCGACGACCTCGAATACGCCTACGCCCTGTCGCGGCTGTCGGACCAGAATCTCGAGTACACGGTCACCGGGATCGTACGGGCAGGACGGCGGCCGGCATTCGACGACGGTGCGCGCGACCAGGTGGCGCGGGCGAAAGCCGAGGCGCCCGCAGACCTCCAGCAACTCCTCGACGGCCCCCACACCTGGACCGTGTCCTGACGACTCTCCCCACCTTCCGGCATCATCCGTGCACGACACGACCGCCGATGACGGTGGCACGCACCGTAGACGACGACGACGGCGCCGCGAGAACGTCGGCGAGAGGTGCGCGGAGGAGCACCACATCTCCGGGTCGCCCGATCCGGATCGTCCTCGGTTGCCCACCCGGATCGTCTGCGGCCGAGAGGAAACCGGCGAGCGCCTGGGAAGGATCGAGAATCTCGGGGTGTCCGAGGACCGCGCCCGACTCGGTCGTCCGTGTCGTGGCGGCCTCGATAATCCGCCACGGGTCGAGCGGCCCGTACGGGGCGTCGCTCGACAGCGCGAGAGGTACGCCCGCGTCGAGCAGGCTGCGGCATCGGTACAGGTCGCCGAGGTCCCGGGGGTCCACGTCGCGGAGGTAGCTGTCGCCACGATCGGCGAGGAACCCGGGCTGGGACACGACCCGCAGACCGAGCAGGCGCAGATCGTCGATCGATTCAGGGGGTATGAGAGCACCGTGCTCGATCCGGTCACCGGGACGGGCACCCACTTCGGTGAAGGCGGCAAGCAGGATTGCGAACGCTTCTCTGCTCACACAGTGCACTGCGACCCCGCGCCCGGCGGCGTGCACGCTTCGGATCGTCTCGGCGAGCGCGTGGAGGTCTGGGAGCCCGGAATCGGCGAGCACGATCTTGTAGGGACCGGAGGTGAGAGTGCCGCTGGGGGAGACGAAGCCGGACGGTGCACCGAGAAGATGCAGGCGCTGGGGGAGAGCACCGACGACGTGCGCGTCCGCGAGAGCGGTGAGCGAGCTCGGTGACAGGTCCGGTGTCGCGTCGGTGAGGCCGGTGACCCCGTACGCCGCGAGCTGGGCGCCGATCGCATCGAGCGGGGGTGGCGCGGTGGGGGGCAACCGGTCGCGTAACCAGGTATCGGCGCGCCACACGCGTCCAGTCGGGCGCCCGTCGCCGTACCGTTCGACGCCCGGATGGTCGGCGGTATCGAGTCGGGCGAGCGCCGCGGCCGCGGAGTTCAGGACCCAGAGTGCGCCGCTGCGATGCTGCACCCGCACCGGACGTTGCGCGTGCATCAGGTCGAGAGCCTCGGAATCGAGTTCTCCCGCTACGGATTCGAAGTAGCCGACTCCGCGGACCGAGTCACCCGGTGCCGTCCGCAACACTCGCGCGAGGTCGTCGGCGGTACGGACCTGCGGGGGTCCGCAGCGCACCGACAACCGTTCGGCAGCCGTTGCATGCAGGTGGATATGGTGGTCGTGCAGGCCCGGTACGAGTGCTCCGCCACCACCGTCGATCACGTCGGTGTTCTCGGCCGGTTCGAGCCCGATCCCCACCTCGGCGATCACCCCGTCCCGGATCACGACCGCCGAACCGGGAACACCGTCGAGTTCGACGTCGCGCAGCATCAGCGACGTCATCGACGGATTCCCAGTTCTCCCAGTAACTGTGCGGTGTCCCGTCCCGATCGAGCGGCCTCGCCGTGCGGTTCACGTGGGCACGGTGGGGCGATCTCCACCGGGTCCGTTTCCGCGTCCACCCACCACCGGTCGTCGCGCCGATATGCCTGCGGTGCAGGAGAATGCGATGCGTCCAACGTTGCTGCGACGACGGCGGACATCGACACGTCCCACAGCACGCCGGACCCGTCGGCGGGGGCCGACAGTGCAAGGGTTGCGGCGGTCAGTCCGGTGAGGGGATCGGCGAACGCATCACCCACGAAGACCGGACCGTGCGCGTCGTGGGCGACCAATCCGGCGCTCGCGGCGACATCGTCGCCGAAGCCGACGCGCATCGACCCGCGACCGTGCGCGGTGATCGACACCCACGTGCCGCCGCGCGCCACCACTGTCTCGGCGTCGAGCCCGAAACCGGCGAGGGCACGGGGACGCGACGCCTCGACGACGATGTCCGCAGCATCGACCAGGGCGGCCAGTTCCCGGCGTTGCCGGTCGTCGGACGGGTCCAGCACCACCGATTCGTGGCCCCCGTGCAACAGGCGATAGAACTCGGAGTTGCCGCGTCGTGCTCCGTCGGGCCGATCGGGCGTCTCGACCTTCACGACGCGTGCCCCCGCCAGTCCCAGCACGTGAGCGCACAGCGGACCGGCCCACAGAGCGCTGAAATCGACGACGAGCAGTCCGTCGACCGGCCGTGATTCCAGTGGCACGGGCGGCGTACCGGTGGGCGGCGTCACCGGTCCGGCGGCGATGCCGAGCAGTTCCGCGCGGTCGGCGAGTTCTGTGCCGGTGTGGCCGGCGAGCCACGCCGTGACGGCCGGCCATGGATCGTCGCCCACGTCGGCGCCGACAAGTGCGCCCAGAAGCAGGGGGTCGCCGGGACGTGCGCACGACACCGCTGCCCACCCGTCTGCGGTGGGCAACAACCGGCACGCTCCGCCCACCGACGTGGCGCCGGCCCTGCGGGCGCCGGTGAACGCGGCACGCTCGGACAGCAGGTGGGCGCCGTCGAATTGTACCGATCCGGCGGTGGCGGACGCGATCCGTGCCGTCAGTTCCCTCGCCGTGGTTGCCGCCCGGCCCGGTGGGATCAAGGGCGGACCCTCGAGTCTCCCGGTCAGAGAAGCAATTCCGCTCTCCGCCCAGTCCCTGACCGGGTCGTCAGCGGGGGAGGAGGGCATGAGCGTGATGCTACATTCCATCGCGAGGGGGCCGGAGTCGAGCGCGAAGGCACAAGATATGGACCCGACGACAGCCGTCACGATTTCCGTTGCCGATCTCGCGGACGGGGCAGCCGACGAGCCTTTCTTCGCGGAAGGGGGCACGGCCGACCGGCCGATGCTGATCGTCGACCTCGACGATGCTCCCGCGTCGGTGCTCGAGCGGGCGGCTCACCGGGCTGCGATATCCGATCGCCTGCTGGTCGGCCGGGCGACGATGCCACTCGATCCGGACGCCTTCGCTCCGCTGCTCGGCGCGCTCGACCTCACGTATGCCACCGGCCCCGATCCGGTGGCGACGACGGTGATCGGGACGCCCGATGCCGGTACGAGCGCCGCAACACTCCTCGGCGCTGTGACAGAGAATCCGCTGGCGGCGCTGGTGTTGCGGCAAGTGCTGCGCGCCGCCGACACCCTTGCGGTGTCCGGCGCGCTCGATGTCGAATCACTGGGGTATTCGACGTTGCAGGGCGGACCCGAGTTCGCGCGGTGGCTCGACGATCGGGGCCCCCGCCCGCTGCCCCCGCCCGCGTCCGGGGACCCCGTGCTCCTCGCGCGCGACGACGACACGCTGTACGTGACGCTCAATCGCCCGGAACGGCGCAACGCGTACGGCACGCAGTTGCGCGACGCGCTTGTCGGCGCGCTCCGGTTGCCTTTGGTCGACGAGAGCATCGAGCGTGTCGTGCTCGACGGTGCGGGACCGTCGTTCTGCGCGGGCGGTGACCTCGACGAGTTCGGGCGCACCCCTGACGCGGCGACCGCGCACCTGATCCGTACCCGTGGGGGCGCGGGACGACTCGTCGCACAACTCGCGGGCCGGATCGAGGTGCGTCTGCACGGTCACTGCGTCGGTGCCGGCATCGAGATTCCGGCGTTCGCGGGCAGAGTGGTGGCCCATCCGGCCACGGTGTTCCGGCTTCCCGAAGTGTCGATGGGGCTGATCCCCGGCGCAGGTGGCACGGTGAGCATCCCCCGTCGCATCGGGCGGTGGCGCGCGATGCATCTGTTCGTCACGGCGCTGCCGTTGGACGCGGAGCGTGCGTTGGCGTGGGGCTTGATCGACGAGATCCGCGCCGACTGACCCGTCCGTGACCGGTCAGGCCATGAGGACGGTGAAACGCCAATCCAGGACGGGCGCCGGCTCGGTGGTCGCACGGTGTGCGTACACGAGAGACCGCAGCGCGAGCACACCTCCGCCCTGCGGGAGCGGTTCGGCGGACTCGACGTGCAGGTCGCTGGTGAGGGTGTCGCCCTCGTGTACGGGACCGGTGTGGTCGCACGACCGCCACCCGAGCACGGTCACCATATTCGGCAGTGCACGCGTCGCCTGGGACAGTGCGAGCCCGATCGTGTGTCCGCCGTACACCAGTCGCCCCGCCGACCCGACGCGCTCGTCGTGGTGTGTCGCGGCGATATTGAGGCTCAGGCGCGCGAGTTCGGGTGCACCGGACACGACGTCTCCACTCGATCGCAGCACGGCACCGGCGAGCGCGGGATCGAAATGGGTTCCGGGGACTCGGCTCCGATACAGGTCGAGGTCCCAGTTGCCGGGCGAGGACCAGATCGGCTGGTCCCGAGGTCCGATAGCGGACAGGTCCTCCGCGTGGACGATCCGGCCGGGATCAGGAGTCTCGCTCAACGGCAGCATCGCACAGCGGTAGAAATCGAGTACTGTCCTGCCATCCTGGTCCACGGTGTTTACGCGCAGCGCCGCCAGGCCGGTGGGCCTACGACCCGGCTTCCCCGAATTCTCTTTCAGCCCCACTACTTCGGTGGTCGTGTAGAGCGTGTCGCCGATGAAGGGGAATCGGTGGAAACGTAGTCCTCGGTAGAACAGGTTGGCCTTGACGTGGTGGGTCACCAGCGTCGACTGGCCGATCGCGATGTCGGTGACGAAGCCGGCGTGCGCGAGCGCACCGCCCGCGACTGCGGTCGAGAGGTGCCGGTCGAGGGGAAGACGGAACCGGTCGCCGAGGATCGCCTGGTGGGTCGCCGCGAGCCCGTCGGTGAGGGTGACTGCGGGTGCGGTGTCGAAGACGCGGCCGACAGTGAGTTCGTCGAAGTAGGGGCCGCCGACGGAAACGGGATTCGTGGTCATGTCAGGCTCCGGCTTTCGACAGGGCGCGGCGGGAACGGCTCGCCGTCGGAGGAGTGTGGCTCGGACGTCACGGAGAACCTCGTGGATTTCGGGACAGCGGGGGAACGCGGTGAATGTACGGCCATTGTGGGGTGCTGCGCCAGCGTTATAGGCAGATGTAGCCACACGTATTGCTGAAAACTCTGGATTTTCGGGAGGATTCGAGTGCTCGACCATTGACACGGCTGTGCATGGTCCACAAAATGGCCGTACAAAGTTTGGTCGGGTTGCCACCCGGCACCGATCGAAGGATCCGCGTGAGCACTCTGAACGACGAAGAGACTTTTCTGATCGAGACGGTCCGCGACTTCGTCGACCGCGAGGTCAAGCCCACCGTGCAGGAAGTCGAGCACGCCAACGAGTACCCGGAACGCTGGATCGACCAGATGAAGCAGATCGGCATCTACGGTCTCGCGGTGCCCGAGGAGTACGGTGGATCCCCGGTGTCGATGCCCTGCTATGTGCAGGTGACCGAGGAACTCTCGCGCGGCTGGATGAGTCTTGCGGGTGCGATGGGCGGCCACACCGTCGTCGCGAAACTGCTTGCGCTGTACGGCACCGAGGAGCAGAAGCGAAGGTATCTGCCCAAGCTTGCCACCGGAGAGATCCGCGCGACGATGGCGCTCACCGAACCGGGCGGTGGCTCCGACCTCCAGGCGATGACGACCACCGCGAAGCGTGACGGTGACGATCTGGTCATCAACGGCGCGAAGACCTGGATCACCAATGCGCGACGCGCGGGACTGATTGCGCTGCTGTGCAAGACCGATCCGCAGGCCACCCCGCGGCACAAGGGCATCTCCGTCGTTCTCGTCGAACACGGCCCCGGCCTGACGGTCTCACGGGATCTGCCCAAACTCGGCTACAAGGGCGTCGAATCGTGCGAACTGAGCTTCGACAACTACCGGATTCCGGCCGAGGCGATCCTCGGAGGCGAGCCGGGCAAGGGTTTCGGGCACATGATGAAGGGCCTCGAGACAGGCCGTCTGCAGGTCGCCTCCCGCGCGCTCGGTGTCGCGGCCGCGGCGCTCGAGGATTCGCTGGCCTATGCGCAACATCGCGAGAGCTTCGGGGTGCCCATCTGGAAACACCAGTCGATCGGCAACTACCTCGCCGACATGGCCACCAAACTGACCGCCGCTCGGCAGCTCACCCGCTATGCGGCAGAAAAGTACGACAGCGGCGAACGATGCGACATGGAAGCGGGCATGGCGAAGCTGTACTGCTCGGAGATTGCGATGGAGATCGCCCTGAACGCGGTCCGCATCCACGGGGGCTACGGGTACTCGACCGAGTACGACGTCGAGCGCTACTTCCGTGACGCACCCCTGATGATCGTCGGTGAGGGCACCAACGAAATCCAGCGCAACGTGATCGCGAGCCAACTCGTGGCCCGCGGCGGAATCTGACCGGTACCACCGGGGATCGGCGGTCATGGACGGCAGAGCACGAGAGACGGAACCGGCCTACGCGCAGCTCGCCCGGCGGCTACGGGACGAGGTGGAGGCCGGCCAGTACAGCAACGGGACGCGCCTGCCGACCGAAGCCGAACTGGCCGAGCAGCACCGGGTGAGCAGGCAGACGGTTCGGCGCGCGTTCCAGGATCTCGTGGCGGACGGCATCGTCTACCGCGTCCCGGGGCGCGGCACGTTCGCGAACGAGTCGGGCAGGCGCTACCGGCGGCAACTCGGGTCGATCGAGGATCTTCTCGCGTTGTCGGCCGACACCGTCATGGAGATCGTCACCCCGCTACACAGGGGGGTCGACATCGATGCGGCGAGCCGGTTGCGGCTCGACACCGATCTGCTCTACTCCGTCGTGCTCCGGCGCGTGCACGGGTCCACCCCTTTCGTGCTCACCACCATTCATCTCCCCGACGAGATCGCGGCGCACGTGCTCGACGCGCCCGCGTTGCGGGCGGGCGCGTCGAGCCGCAACACCGTGATCGGCCTGCTCGAACCTCATCTCGACAGCCCGATCGTCGAAGCTGCACAGTCGATCACCGTGGCACCGGCATCCGAGCAGGTCGCGGCCGAGTTGAACTGTGCGGTAGGGCATCCGCTACTGAGAGTGGACCGCCTCTACTCGAACGCCGAGGGGCTTCCGGCGGAGCTGTCGGTGAGTTACTTTCTGCCGGAGCACTACACGTATCGCGTCACCCTCAGGCGGGCCGGGCATTGACCGCCACATCAACCCGAACAGGAGCAGAAATGCGAGTTTTCCACGGAATCGACGAGGTCGAGAAGGCCGTCGGGGAGGACCTCGGTCGCAGTGAGTGGATGGAGATCACGCAGGAGCGCGTGAACCTGTTCGCCGACGCCACCGGTGATCACCAGTGGATCCACGTCGATCCGGACAAGGCGAAGAGCGGCCCGTACGGCACGACGATTGCACACGGGTATCTGACCTTGTCGCTGCTGCCGGTCCTCGGTGCGAAGATCTTTTCCCTCGACGGCGTGACGATGAAGATCAATTACGGCGCGAACAAGGTGCGTTTTCCCGCGCCGGTGCCCGTCGGTTCCAGGATCCGTGCGGGCGCCGAGTTCACGTCGTTCGAACGCACCGCGAAAGGCGCGAACCTGGTGGTGAACTACACCGTGGAGGTCGAGGGTGGAGCCAAGCCGGCGCTGGTCGCCGAGACGGTCGTCGTACTCGTTCCCTGACCGGTCTCAGGATATTTCGACGCGCAGGATGCGATCGTCGTCGTCGCCGGGCTGCCCGCGGCCGTCCCGGTTCGAGGTGGTCAACCACAGCGAACCGTCCGGCGCGGCGGCGACGGTCCTGAGCCGCCCGTATTCGCCGACGAAGAATTCCCGCGCCGATACCGTGTCGTCCGGCCGGATCGTGATGCTCCACAGTCTTTCTCCGCGGAGGGCGGCCATCCAGAGCCGGTCGTCGGCGAAGGCGAGCCCGGACGGGGACGCATCGGCCACCGGCCAGGTCGTGATCGGGTCGACGAATTCCGGAGCGCCGCCGGCCCCTTCCACGTCGGGCCAGCCGTAGTTCGCCCCGGGAGTGACGAGATTCAACTCGTCGACGTCGTTCTGGCCGAACTCCGATGCCCACAGGCGGCCTTGTCCGTCGAACGCGAGTCCTTGCACGTTGCGGTGGCCGAGCGAATAGACCGGCGATGCGGGATCGGGGTTGCCCGGAGCCGGCGCGCCGTCCGGCGTAATCCTGAGGATCTTGCCGCCGAGCGACGCAGGGTCCTGAGCGAGTTCGGCGTCACCGGCTTCGCCCGTCGCCGCGTACAACATGCCGTCGGGGCCGAAGACCAACCGTCCGCCGTCGTGGATCCGTGCGGCGGGAATGCCGTCGACGATCACGGACGGTTCCGACAGCGCCGTGCCGTCGTAGACGGCGCGCAGGATGCGGTTGTCCTCGCCGGTCGTCGCGTACAGGAAGACGTGGCCGTCGGCATCGAAGGTCGGGGAGACGGCGATGCCGAGCAACCCCGATTCACCCTGCGCGACCACATCGCCGATGCGGCCCACCTCACGGATCGTGCCGTCGGGGGCGATATCGAGTACCCGTCCCGAGTCACGTTCGGTGACCAGCGCGGAACCGCCGGGCAGGAACGCGATCCCCCAGGGAGTTTCGAGCCCGGATGCGACGGTGCCGGTGACACGCGGGTCGCCCGCGCCGGGTACCGGCGACTCGATCGTCGCGGGGGTCGCCCGGGTGGGTTCCTCGTCGATCGCGGGAGTGGACGGCGACGCGCACGCCACGAGGGGCACCGCCACAGCGGTGACGGCGAGACGAGCCAGGAAAGTTCTGGTCACGTCGTTCATCCTCTCGCGGCGCGCGCGATTCCGCCGGGTCAGGACGAGAAACGGATGCGGGCTTGCGTCTTCCCGAGGACCGTCCGGCCCGCTGCCGACACGGTGATGTCGACGCGTGCCACGCGCTCCACGTCGTCGAGGCGGGCGACCTTCGCGGAGATCGACAGGTCGGCCCCGTCCACGGGGTCGACGACCACCGGCCGCGTGAAGCGCGCTTCGTAGGAGATCACCGAGGTGGGATCCCCGACCCAGTCGACGACGGCCTGCAGCCCCAGTGCCGCTGTCAGCATTCCCTGGCACAGCACGCCGGGCAGACCTTCCCCGGCTGCGACCGCGTCGTCGAAGTGGATCGGGTTGAAGTCGCCCGACGCGCCGGCGTAGCGAACCAGATCCGCCCGAGTCACCTTCACGTCCGACTTCGCGACGATCGCCCCGAGTTCGAGATCGTCGAATCGTGGTGCCGTGCTTCGCGTCATGCGTCGCCTCCCCGGTGCAGCAGTGTCGATGTGATCGTTGCGACCGGATCCCCGGCGGTGTCCCGGATCTCGCACACCGTGGCGAGGATGGAACTGCCGGCGCGTTCGGTGACGTCGGTGATCGTCAGTGTGGTGGCCAGGTCGTCGCCGGCGACGATCGGGCGGTGATACTCGATCTTCTCCGAGCCGTGCACCATCCGATGTATCTCGAGGCCGGTGCCCGGAGTTTCCAGAAGTTGCACGACCGCCGGATTCTGGACGACGGTGGTGAAAGTGGTCGGTGCGACGACGTCTGCGAAACCTGCGGCACGAGCGGCATCGACATCGTGGTGGATCGGATTCTTCGATCGCACGGCACGAGCGAACTCGCGGATCTTCTCGCGTCCGACGAGATACGACGTCGCAGGGAAGACCCGTCCGTTCAGATCGGGATTCAACGGTGGCATGCACGGAGCGTAACGGTGAACGGCGGACGGGTCAGGTGGTGCATCCCCGCGCTGCGACCGGCCACTTGCCGACCACCGCGTCGCCGGAGACCGCCACCAACTCGTCGACCAGGTTCACGGCGTTGCAGGCGTGGTTCGGCACCACTCGCACCCGCTCACCGAGCGCGGGTGGGGAGGTGTGACCGGGCCACTGCACGGTCGCGTGGTGTTCGGACAGCGCGACGATCCGGGCGTCGGGCGTCCCGAGAATACGGCCGTACCCGGTTGCCCACGACGCGCGGTCGGCACCGAGAATCTTGCTCCCGGCGTCGAGGACCACGACGTCGCCGCGTGCCGAGACCACCGTGGCCAACGCGGTGAGCGCGAGGTCCTGTTCGGTGATCGCCTCGAGTTCGAGTTGTTGCGCATCGCCGAAGACATATACGCCCGGCCGCAATTCCGTGGCTTCGGTCGGGGTCTCGATCATCACGGTGGGTGAGGAGCCGCCGCTGATCACCGCCGGTTCGATGCCCACTGCGCGCAGCGAGGCGGCTGCAGCCGCGAGCGCAACCGATTCTTCGGCGGCGGCCACCGGCGGAACGCCCGGACCATACGAGTGACCGGGAAAGGTGAAGACGCCGAGTACCTCGAGGTCCTCGTCGCGGGCAGCCGCGGCAACCGCGCCGGCCCGCTCGGGAGGAACTCCGGTGCGGTGATGCCCGCTGTCGATCTCGACGAGCACACCGACGCCGGTGCCGGCATGCGCCGTGAGAGCCCGGACGCCGGCGGTGGACTCGACCCCGACCGTGAGCCGGACGCGTGCGGCGAGTGCCCGAAGCCGGGCGCCGCGGGCAGCGTCCACCCACAAGGGGTACGCCACGAAGAGGTCGTCGGCACCCGCGTCCGCGAATACCTCGGCCTCGGACACGGTCGCGACCGTCAGCCCACGGGCACCTGCGGCGAGTTGACGCCGAGCGATCTCGACGCACTTGTGTGTCTTGACGTGTGGCCGCAGGTGAAGCCCCCGCGCGTCGGCCGACCGGGCCATCCGCGTGAGGTTGCGCTCGAGGACATCGGTATCGACGACGAGAACCGGAGTCGCGTCGAGGTCGGGGAACGAGGTCATTTCCGCAGCCTATCGGGGGTGTGTGTGGTCCAGGGGGAGCACATCGGGATTTGGAGAGTGCGCAACCTCTATTTGGGGTTACACTCGGCCGCATGAGTGGTGTGGATCACAAGAACGAGGATTTCGACGTCGTCGTGCGTGGCGGCCTGTGGTTCGACGGAACGGGTTCGCCCGGCGCCGTCCGCAACCTCGGCATCCGCCATGGTGTCGTCGCTGCCGTGACGTCGGACGACCTGCCCGTCGGGGCCGGCACCGAGGTGGTCGAGGCGGCCGGCCGCTGGGTCATGCCGGGCTTCGTCGACACCCACACGCACTACGACGCCGAGGTGCTCGTCGGCCCGGGCCTGCCCGAGTCGGTGCGACACGGCGTCACCACGGTGCTGATGGGAAACTGCTCGATCTCCACGGTGTACGTTCCGCCCGTCGACGCCGCCGACCTGTTCAGCCGCGTGGAGGCACTGCCCCGCGAACACGTGCTCGCGGCACTCGAGCGCTCCAAGACGTGGAACTCGCCGCGTGAGTACATCGACACCCTCAACGAACTGCCGCTCGGCCCCAACATCACCGCATTCGTAGGACACTCGGACATCCGTGCCTCGGTGATGGGTCTGGGGCGTTCGACGGACGGCGCCAATCGGCCGACCCGCGACGAACTCGCCGCGATCGACGCACGGGTATCGGAGGCCCTGGACGCGGGCTTCCTCGGCGTTTCCACGATGACGAATCCGTGGGACAAGATGGATGGCGACCGCTACCGCTCCCGCACATTGCCCTCGACGCACGCCTCGTGGTCGGAATTCCGCCGCCTACACAGGATCCTGCGACGGCGTGGACGCGTGCTGCAGGCCGTCCCCAACCTCAACACCAAGTACGACGTGGCGTTCTTCGCGGCGGCGAGCACCGGACTCGGGCGCAAGCCGATGAAGACCTCCGTCCTCGCAGCCGCCGACACGAAGGCGGAGCGGTGGGTCAATCGAATCTTCGGCCCGATCGCCTACGCGGCCAACAAGATCGGTAAGGGCGCGTTCCGGTGGCAGCACCTGCCGACAACCTTCGAAGTTTATTCCGACGGGATCGACCTCGTCGTGTTCGAAGAGTTCGGTTCGGGGCGGGCGGCACTGCATCTCCAGGAGGAGATGGGGCGCAACGACCTACTGCGGGACGAGGCCTATCGTCGCTGGTTCCGTCGCGATTTCGAGAAGAAGTTCTCGCCGAGGGTCTGGCACCGCGACTTCGACGACACCCGCATCGTGGAGTGCCCCGACGAGTCGCTCGTCGGCCGGTCCATCGGTGACGTCGCGCGGGAGCGGAAGCTGCATCCGGTGGACACGTTCCTCGACCTCGTCGTGGAATACGGCCGGGAATTCCGCTGGCACACCGTGATCGCCAACGATCGGCCCAAGGTGGCCGACCGGCTCATTCGCACGGACGGCATCACCCTCGGTTTCTCCGACGCCGGTGCACACCTGCGCAACATGGCGTTCTACAACTTCGGTATCTGCCTCCTGCGACGGATCCACGAGGGAGAGCAGCGCGGAAAGCCGGTGCTGCCGTTGCACACCGCCGTCCACAAGCTCACCGGCGAACTCGCCGACTTCTACGGGATCGATGCCGGGCATCTGCGGATCGGTGATCGTGCCGACTTCGTCGTGATCGACCCGGCGGGCCTCGACGAGGACACCGATCGCTACCACGAAGCGCCGCTGGAAGAATTCGGCGGTCTCCGAAGAATGGTCAACCGCAACGACAGAGCGGTCACCGCGACCGCCGTGGCGGGCAAGGTCGTCTTCCGTGACGGTGAGTTCGTGGACGGATACGGGCGCACCGTCGGAACGGGCCGCTTCCTGAAGGCGGGTGTGGAGGAGCGCGGTCCCGCGCCCGCACGAACAATGGAGGCGCCGGTCGGGTGAGAACGCCTGCCCTGCAGAGCGATCGTTCGCCTCGCCTTGGCCGGAAGCCTCGCCGTACCCAGAAGCAGCGGCGTGACGAAACGATCGGCAGAATCCTCGACGCCACGATCACGGCACTCGCCGAACACGGCTACACCTCCACCACGATCGGAGAGGTGTGCCGGCGTTCGGGCGTGTCGTCGGGAGGTGTGTTCCGGCACTTCCCCACACGCCTCGATCTGATGGTCGCGGCCGCCGAGGAGGTGAGCGAACGCCAGTTCGTGAACTTCCGGGCCGGGCTCGAGGTGCTCGGAGGGCTCGAGGAGCGCAGCGGCGCCGACGCCACAGTCCGGGTCGTGCGGGCTTGTCTGCTGTTGTTGCGGAAGGCATGCCGTGCACCGATGAACGCCGCCTGGTACGAATTGCTCGGCGCCGCGCGTACCGACCCCGCGCTCCGCGATCACCTTGTCCCGATGGCCGCCCGCTACCACGCGCAGATTGCCGACTTCGGCAGGTCGCTACCCGTGGCAGACCGTCTGCCGCCCATCCAGTTCGACGCGGTCCTGTTCTCACTCGTGCACATGTTCGACGGGGAAGCAGTGGCGTCGACCGTGCACCCCCAACCCGAACTCGAGGATCCGAGAATCGAAATCATGGCCCGGATGCTTGCGAACGTCACATCTCGCATAAGTTCGGATGATGAGCGTTGACGAAGCTGCTCCACGATGGTTCACCGATGCACTCGCGACACCCGTCGACAAGGGCACGGTCGAGGTGGACGGTGCGACCATTGCCTATCGGGCGTGGGGTGATGCGGGGAACCCCGGTGTGGTGCTCGTACACGGCGGGATGGCGCACTCCGGCTGGTGGGATCACATCGGACCGCAGCTCGCGGCGGGCCGCCGGGTCGTCGCCCTCGATCTGAGCGGACACGGGGACAGCGCGCATCGCTCGCATTACTCTCTGGAATCGTGGTCCGCAGAGGTGCTTGCCGTAGCCGAAGCCGGCGGGATAGACGGGCGACCGGTCCTGATCGGGCACAGCATGGGCGGGATCGTGTCGTTCGCGGCCTCACACATGCAGGGCGACCGGCTTCACGGGGTGGTGATCCTCGATTCGCCGATCCGCGACCTGACGCCCGAAGAAGTCGAGATGCGTACGAAGATCGCCGCGAATGCCGGGCCGCCGAAGGTGTATCCGTCGGTCGACGCGGCGGTGGCGCGGTTCCGTCTCGTCCCGCCGCAGGACACAGCCGAGCCCTTCGTACTGGAACACATCGCTCGCGAATCCCTGAAGCAGGTCGAGGGAGGGTGGTCCTGGAAATTCGACAATCTGCGTATGGGCCGCGAAGGGCGCGGCAGCCTCGAATCGATGGCGCCCCGGTGTCGGGTGGCATACTTCCGATGCGAGCGCGGCATTGTCGACGGCGCCCTCGCGGCGCGGATCGGTCGGCAACTCGGACCGGACACCCTCATGGTGGAGCTGCCCGCGGCGGGCCACCATCCCATGATCGATCAGCCACTGGCCGTGGTCACCGCTGCGCGCACCGTGCTGGCCACCTGGGAGAGATAGCGTCGTGAATCCTTTCCGGCCGATCGCGATCCGAATCGGTGCGCTGCCGTGGCTTCCCCGTTACTCGCGCCCGATCATTGCCGTGGACAACACGATTCAGCGCGTCACGCGCGGAAAGTTCACGCTCCTGAAGATCGCGGGCTTGCCGTCGCTGGCGCTGACGGTGCGTGGACGGAAAACCGGTGAGCCACACACCACTCCGCTGCTGTGTGTGCCGCACGACGGCGGCTGGCTCGTCGTCGGCTCGAACTGGGGCCACCCCAGGCCTCCGGTCTGGGCACTGAACCTGAGCGAGGCAGACGAGGCGGTCGTGCTGTTCGAGGGTCACCGGATTCCGGTGTCGGCGCGGGTCGCCGACGGTGAAGAGCGTGAACGGTTGTGGCCGGTGTTGCTGAAGACGTGGCCGAACTACGACCTGTACGCGCGCCGGACCGACCGGACGCTGCCTGTGTTCGTGCTGACCCCGGAACCCGGGTAGGGGCAGTCGCTCACGCCGCACTTGCCATGGTGCGCTTCTCTTCCCGCGGCGCGAGGACCCGGAAACTGACACCCGCGACGACGAAGGTGCCCAGAGTCCCGATCGCTGCCGCGACGCCGGCAGACCCGGGCCGATCGCCCACCGTGTACCCGGCGAGCGCACTCCCGGCGAAGCGGTGTTCTTCGACCCGGCGTGCCATGCATTCGCCGGTATCGGTGTCCGGGCCCCGCGTGCACCCCCGCAGAGTCGCCGCTTCCAGCGCATCGGGTCCGGACGCACCGAGCGGGGAGACGAGGCCCGCGATCACCAGTGCCGCGAATGCCAGCCCGGCGAGCAACACCCCGCGCGGCTTTCCGGCAGGGCGGGCCGCCACGGACTGCTCTCGCAACAGGAAAACGGAAGCCGGGTGGACCAGGACCACGGCGACGACCACGAGGGCAGCCACCAACCCGTCGACGAGAGCGACCGGGATGTGCACCGCAAACAGATACGCCACATTCTCCACAGGCGTGGCGGTGGCGCCACCGAGCGCGTATTCGACGACGAACCCTGCGGTCGCGGCGAACACGGACACGAATCCCGCGGCGAGGGACACGAGCGCCGGCGTCAGGAGCGGCGAGCGAACCTCGCGACGTGCAAGAAGCGCCCGCGCGGCCACCGCGACCACGAATCCGGCGGCGACGGCGGCGAGCGCCATGTTGGTGACGTTCGCACCGAGTGCGGAAAGCCCACCGTCCGCGAAGACGAACGCCTGCACCGTGAGCACGATGGCCATACTCAGTGCGCCGACGAAGGGGCCGAGCAGGATGGCGGCGATCGCCGCGCCGACGACGTGTCCGCTCACGCCGGGCAGGATCGGGACGGCAACCGTGTGCAGAGCGAAGATCAGCGCCGTGAACAGCGCGGCGAAGGGCACCGTCCGCACGTGGAGATCGCTGCGCGCGCACCATGCGGCGAGGCACACGCCGATCGCCGCCACGACATAGAACAAGACGGAGGCACGCGGATCGATCAATCCGTCGCTCATGTGAAGTGCCACGACATCCACTTCGAGACCTCCCCGGCAGCGTGTTCGGGACGAAACAGTAACCCCGGCTACCCGCCGTCCGGGTGGGTTTCGGGGAGGCTCCAGCCGACGCGGAGCATATACAGAAACCGGAACGTGTTCTATATTTCGGAGATGTACGAGTGGTCAGATACAGACCTCATGTTCCGCGATGCACTGCGCGGATTCATCGAGAAGGAACTTCGTCCGCATGTCGACAGACTCGAGTCGGGTGAGTTGCCGCCCTACGACATCATTCGCAAGTTGTACTCGACGTTCGGCATCGACGAGATGGCGCGGGAATCGCTCGAACGCGCACTCGCGAAGGAAGAATCGGGTGAGAAATCGTCCGGATCGGGCGGCATGGGCGGTTCTCCCGGTATGGCGGCATTGCTGAATATCGAGATCGCGGGGGTCAGCCTCGGTCTCGTGGCGTCTCTCGGCGTCAGCCTGGGCCTCACCGCCGGCACGATTCGCAGCCGCGGAACGCTCGCACAGAAGAAGCGGTGGCTGCCCGAACTCGTGACCTTCGAGAAGGTCGGCGCCTGGGCGATCACCGAACCCGATTCCGGGTCGGACGCCTTCGGCGGAATGAAGACCACGGTGCGCCGGGACGGTGACGACTACATCCTCAACGGGCAGAAGACGTTCATCACCAACGGGCCGTACGCCGACGTCATCATCGTCTACGCGAAGCTCGACGAAGGGAACGCCTCCGTCGACCGGCGCGATCGCAAAGTACTGGCGTTCGTGCTCGACAAGGGAATGGAGGGGCTCACCCAGAGCCCGCCGTTCAAGAAGATGGGCATGAACTCCTCGCCCACCGGCGAATTGTTCTTCGACAATGTGCGCATCACCCGGGATCAGCTCCTCGGGGAGACCGAGGACAGTGGCAAGAGCGACGGCAAGGACAGCGCGAAGGAATCGTTCGCGGCAGAACGCATTGGGATCGCCTACCTGTCGCTGGGCATCATCGAACAGTGTCTGAAGCTGTGTGTCGAGTACTCCAAGTCGCGCACGCTCTGGGGCAGTGAAATCGGCCGGTTCCAGCTGATCCAGCTCAAGCTCGCCGAGATGGAGATCGCGCGGGTGAACGTGCAGAACATGGTGTTCAGTGCCATCGAACGCGCAGAGGCCGGGAAACCTGTGAGCCTGTCCGAGGCATCGGCGATGAAGCTCTACTCGTCGCGCGCCGCGACCGACGTCGCGATGGAGGCGGTGCAGTTGTTCGGCGGAAACGGTTATATGGCCGAGTACCGCGTGGAGCAGCTCGCCCGCGATGCGAAATCACTGATGATCTACGCGGGGAGCAACGAGATCCAGGTGACGCACATCGCGAAGGGATTGCTGTCCAGGTAATTTCGCTGGTTTCGACTACGACACTTCGGGCATTCTCAAATTCGCCCGGCGTGTCGTCTATTCTCGGCACTACAACAATCCGGCCACCGACGAGGGGAGTGGCCGGTACATAGTTATCGAGCGGAAATCGGGGGAGCGATGTACGCGTACGATATGGACACCGGAATCAGGCCACCAGGCCATGTCGACGGGCGGGCGGCACGTGCCGAACGCACGCGGCAGGCCGTGATCGATGCGCATATTGCGCTGATCCGTGCCGGTGAACTCAAACCCACAGGAGCGCAGATCGCGGCGCGCGCAGGTGTGTCGTTGCGGTCCCTGTGGGGTCATTTCGGAGATCTCGAGAAGCTGTTCGAGGCGACCGGCGCCGAACTCTTACGCCGCCAGGACGACGCGTACGAGCCCGTGGATCCGTCGTTGCCGCTTTCCGAGCGGATCGATGCGTATTGCCGCCAGCGGGCCGAACTGCTCGAATTCATCGCGCCGTTCGCCCGATCGTCGGAGATCCGGGCGCCGTTCTCGCGGGAACTCCAGCACAATCGCCTGCGCTACTTCGAGCGTGCGGCGTTCGAAGCGCAAGTGTTGTTCGCGCGGGAACTCGAAGGTGTGGGAAGCGAAGTGCGCTGCCAGATCGAGAGTTCGATCGCGATCAGCACGACGTGGCCCATGTGGGTCTCGCTCCGCGACGTGCTGCGTCTTCCCGTGCCCGATGCCGTCGAAGTGATGAAGCGTGCGGTCAAGGCGCTCATCTGCGAAGCGATGGCTACCCGTCGTCCCGCAGCCGTGAGCTGAGCGCGAAGCCGGTCAGCGCACTGTCCGGGCCTCGAGAAACGGCTCGATGACGGAGAGAACCTCGGGTAGCGCCGCCACCGTCGTCGCATGGTCGAACCCGCGCAGCACGGCCAGGCGCGCGCCCGGGATCGCGCGCGACATCGCGCGCGTGTCGTCCACACGCATGTGGTCCTCCGACCCGGCGACCGCAATCGTCGGAACGTCGAGTGACGCGAGCGCCTCGTCGTCGATCCCGGGCTCGAGGTCGGAGCGCCGGAAGTACGCGGCCAGCGCGAGTGGGTCGTTCGCGAGGAACGCCGCCCGCGTGGCCGCGTCCACCGGTTCCTGCCGCTGTCGTTCCCATTCGCGGACGAAACCCTCCATGCCGTCGCGCTCGAGCACGTCGACGCAGCCGCGAAAGAACATCGCGTCCATCGCCCCGCGCTGTGGTCGTGCGCTGCCACCGAGCAGGACCAGGCCGGCGACCCGTTCCGGAGCGGCCAGGGCCAGCGCCAGGCCCGCCCTCGCACCGAACGAGTACCCGACGTAGTGCACGCGCTCGACGTCCGCGGCGTCGAGCACGGCCAGCAGATCGCCGACGATGCGATCCATCGCGTACGCGTCGGGCTCGTGCGGGGTGTCGCTGCGGCCGTGTCCGCGCAGGTCCGGAAGGATCAGCCGGTACCGGTCGCCGAGTGCGCGTACATACCCGAAACCTCGCCACACCGAGGAGGACAGCGCGCTTCCGTGCACGAGCATCACGTCGGGAACGTTCTTCTCGTCCGAACCGGCAGTCGAGTACGAGAGCCGGATTCCGTCGGCGGGGTTGGTCGTGACACTCATGTGCCCAGTGTGACCGACCGGGTGATACCGATGTCGTCGAGGAACCGCTTGTCGTGCGAGACGACTACGAGCGCGCCCGCGAATCCGTGCAGCGCCTGCGTCAGATGATCGAGACTCGGCAGGTCCAGGTTGTTGGTGGGCTCGTCGAGCAGCAGCAGTCGGGGCGGCGGATCTGCCGCGAGGACGATCGCGAATGCGGCCCGCAGCCGTTCTCCGCCCGACAGCGCACCGACCGGCACGTCACCGTCGCTGCCCCGGAACAGGAACCGGGCCAGTCGCGCCCTGATCTCCTGTGGCGGCAGGTGAGGTGCCCGCTGTTCTGCGTTCCCCACCACCGACAGCGCGTCGTCGAAGATGTCGAGTCGCTGGGGGAGGAGCGCGAACGGCACAAGAGGGCCGGCCTCGACGATGCGGCTGAGCAGTGTCGTCTTGCCGGATCCGTTGGGGCCACCGAGAGCGATACGCTCCGGTCCGACGATCTCGAGTGGCCCTTCCGCCACGCGACTGCCCGGGTGCACGGTGGTTTCCGGAAGATCTACTCGAATCTCCCGGTCGTCGCGCACGGCGTCCTGCGCGTGCGCGAGTTGCGCTCGCGCGGAGTCGAGATTCGCCTCGTGTTCACGGCGGTACCGACCCGCCGATTCCTGAGCCTGCCGTTTACGCGCACCCATGATGATCTTCGGTTCGCGCTTCTGCTCGAACATCTTGCGTCCGTACCGTTGTCGTTGCGCGAGAGTCGCCTGCGCGGCTGCGAGATCCCGGGTTTGCCGCCGGACGTCGTTGCGCGCGTCGCGCACGGCGGCACGTGCCGCCTCCTGTTCCGCAGCGACTATCTGCTCGTATTCGCTGTAACCGCAGCCGAACAACCGGAGTTGCCCGTCGCGAAGTTCGCCGATCGTGTCCATCCGGTCCAGAAGGTCGCGGTCGTGACCGGCGACGACGACGGTGCCGGCGAAACGGTCGAGGGCCTCCTGCAGTCGCGCGCGTCCTTCTGGGTCGAGATTGTTGGTCGGCTCGTCGAGCAACAGCACGTCCGGCTCGTCGAGCAACCGTGCAGTGAAGGCGAGCAGCATCGTCTCTCCCCCGGAGAGGCCGCCCACGGTGCGGCCGAAGTCGCTCTCATCGTGCAGGATTCGTCCCAGACCGAGCCGGTGCACGAGTGCGAGCGCGCGCTCCTCGATGTCCCAGCGGTCGCCGACGATGCCGAAATCGACGGCGTCCCCGCCGCCGGATTCGATTCGCCGCAGGGCACTTCGAATCT
Source organism: Rhodococcus sp. NPDC058639 (assembly GCF_042717545.1). Taxonomy (NCBI): domain Bacteria; kingdom Bacillati; phylum Actinomycetota; class Actinomycetes; order Mycobacteriales; family Nocardiaceae; genus Rhodococcus; species Rhodococcus sp. NPDC058639. The sequence goes on along the minus strand of NZ_JBHXRF010000005.1, from coordinate 334,801 downwards.
CCTCCAGCCCGAGTACCGCCGCGACGGTTACCGACGGATCGAGAGTGACGTCCTGCTGGAGAAAGGCGACTCTGCCACGGACGGTCAGCGAACCGCTCCGCGGTCGGAGGTGCCCGGCGACGAGACGGAGAAGTGTGCTCTTCCCGCTTCCGTTGCGCCCGACGAGACCGGTGCGCCCGAGTGTGAATGTCGCGTCGAGTTTCTCGAAGACGCGGGTGCCGTCGGGATGGTCGTACGTGACGCCGGACAGGGTGATGCCCGAGAAGGAAGACATGAGTGCTCCTGGGAGGTGGATCGATCGCGGGTGTGCCGCGTGGTCGAAAACCACTACCGGAGCAACGCAGTTCTCCGCTCGTTCGGTGACAGGGCCGAGTACCACGGTAAGTGTGTGACGACGGCCGTGCAACCGAATATCGACACCCAGACTGCAGCGACCGTTGTCGTCAGGAAGCGTCTGGGTGGGTGCATCGTGAACCTCTCGGGTGAAGTACGGAAACAAAAGGAAATCCTGGGATGTGCACGACTGGTGATGAAGCCGGTTGTGCACATCCCAGGGACGTACTCGATGCGTGATGAGCTACCGAACCGCTGGATGCAGCGAGGGGAGGCGGCGGCCGCAGTGGCGAGTGGCCACCGGTTACAGGTACCAGCCGCCGTTGACGCCAATGATCTGGCCTGTGATGAATCCTGCGCCGTCCGAACACAGGAATGCGCACGTGGCACCGACGTCGTCAGGTGTTCCCGCTCGCCGTACCGGTGTCATTCCGGCAATCGCATCGAGGTCGAGAGTTCCTTCCCTGACCGAATTTTGGGCCATCGGGGTATCGATGATCGACGGAGGAATGGTGTTGACCGTGATACCTCGCGGAGAAAGTTCGAAGGCGAGGGCTTTGGTCAGGGCGATCACCCCTCCTTTGGAGGCTGCATAGTGGGCTCGGTCGGGCGCGCCGGATTGAGCACTCATGGAGGAGATGGTCACGATCCGGCCCCAGCCGGCCTCGAGCATGTCCGGTACGGCGGCTTGGATGCTGTGGAAGGTGCCGGTGAGGTTGACCTCGAGTAGTCGATTCCAGTCCTGCACCTCGAGGTCGACGAACGGCGCGCTCGCTTCGATGCCGGCGCTGGTGATCATCACGGACACCGGTCCGAGTTCGCGACGCACCGTGTCCAATGCGGTGTCGATCGCGGCCCGGTCGACGACATCGACTTCGTGGGCGCTGACGTGGGCACCGTGATCGCGGAGGTCTGCTGCGGCTTTGTGCACGACGTCGGCGTTTCGGTCCAGCAGGGCAACGGGGTGCCCCGATGCGGCAAGATGCCGGGCGATTCCGAGTCCGATCCCGGACGCTCCACCTGTGATGACGGCGACGCGTTTGACGGCGAGGCTGTCGGAATTACAGCTGTTCATGAGACCTTCTTTTCTGCGCGTTCCACTGGTTTCACGGGGCAGGGGTGAATTCCAGGTGGAGTTCGGTGAGCGCACGCATGGTGTAGCTCGGCTCGTAAGTGAAGCGGCGTGCGTCTGACGGACCGTGTACCGCTTCGGAAATGGTGATGTCGGTCGTCCGGTCGAGCCAGTAGTTGATGGAGACACGTGCTTCGACTCGCGCGAGCGGACCACCCGGGCAGGCATGGATGCCACGTCCGAAAGCGATGTGGTCTTTCGCGTTCGGTCGGTCGAGCCGGAAGTCGTGGGGATTCTCGAACACCAGCGGATCGCGGTTCGCGGCCGAGGGGTGAACGTTGAGGGTGGTACCGGCAGGGATGTCCACCCCCCCGAGTCGGGTCGAGACGAGAGCCAGGCGAAAATCGCTCTTGACCGGCCCCTCCATGCGGAGGAGTTCTTCGATGAAATTCGGAATGAGGTCCCGGTCGTCGCGGAGCTGTTTCTGGAGCTGCGGATCCTCGGCAATGATCCGCAGACCGGCTCCAATCACCGTGGCGGTAGTGTCCAGACCTGCTCCGAACAGGAAGGCTGCCAGCCGGACCAGTTCGATCACCTCAGGCATTCGCCCATCCGGATAGGTCGTCTGGGCCAATGCCGTGAGTATGTCCCCGCGGGGGTTACGCCGACGGTCCTCGATGTAGCCGCCGAAGGTTTCTTCGAGGAACTCGAGCGGGTTGGATGTGTAGGCTTTGTCCTCGTCCATCGCACCTGGTATCTGCTTGCCGAGTTTGGCATGGAAGATCCCGTGGTCTTCTTCCGGAACACCGAGCAGGTCCGCGATGGTCAGCAGGGCGAACGGCTTGGCGTACGCCGACAGAACTTCGCATCTGCCCGAGTCGAGGATCGGCGCGAGTGTGTCCACTGCCAGTTTCTGGATGAACTCTTCGTTCTCACGGAATCGCTGGGGTGTGAACAATCCTGCGAGGAGCCTTCGGGTTTCGGTGTGCTGGGGCGGGTCCATGGTGACCAACCACTCGTGGAGCGGGAACTCAGTGCGATGTTCGTTGACTTGATCGGTGATGTCGTCGCCCTCTGGGGTGAAAGGCAGTTCGGCGAACGGACCGATCGGTGCAGTGATGCTCGAATACGTAGTGGCACGACGAAGGACCTCCATGGACTCCGCGTGTCCGGTCACCGCAACAACGCCACGGGGTTGTACATGCTGAACCGGACACTGCGAACGCAGGTGGTCGAAGTATGGGTGGGGGTCGGGGATGAATGACTCGTCGGTGAAGAAGTCCTTCGAATCGAAGTCGTTCATTGCAGTCTCCTGTGATTGCGTGCGCGGCAGACGCCACACGGAGGCGGTGAGGGGACGAACGTTCGAGAAGTCCAAGATTTGGGGCTGCTAAGCACGTGCTTAAAACGCGCTGATCACATGATTAGCACGCGCAGCTCGATGTGGTCAATATCACATCTGGGTCAACGCTACGATTTCGGCAGTGCCAGAGTGGCGTCGAAACCTTGGAGATGAACGCATGGCATCACGTCGGAGGATCGGACCCCCGGACGCGGAGAAGCGCGGGTTGCTGCTCGACGCGGCAGAGCAACTCATGGTGGAAGAGGGCTACGCCGCGGTGAGTTCACGTCGCGTCGCCGACAAAGCCGGCCTCAAGCCCCAAATTTTCTTCTACTATTTCCGCACGATGGACGAGTTGTTCCTAGCCGTGTTCCGGCGACGCGCCGACAAGGGCCTCGAGCAATACGCGGCGGCATTGGAATCTGCGCGACCGTTGTCGGCCTTGTGGACATTCGCTGCCGATTCGGCAGGGACGCGGCTGAATACGGAGTTCCTCATGTTGTCAAATCACCGCACCGAACTGAAAGCGGAGATTGCGCACTACTCCGAGCGGTTTCGCCGCATGCAAACCGAAGCCGTCTCGGGACTTTTGGAGCGTCGCGAAATCGACGTAGAGGAGTTCCCGCCGGTCGTCATATCGGTGCTGCTGACAAGCCTTTCGCGCCTACTCGTCATGGAGAATGCGCTCGGTTTCTCCTCGGGCCACCCCGAAACGGTCGAGTTCATCGAGCGTTACTTTCGCAAGCTGGAGGGTGAGCCGGAAGGGGTCTGACCGGAACGCTGGGTGTTCCCGGCGACGACTCGATCGACACACCGGTCAGGTGCGGGAGCAGAACCCGCAGGCGGTGGGCGCGCCCCCGAAGGACGGGACCAGCAGTGGCACCCGTGGCAAACCTCCTGAATAGAGGAACAAGCGGGCGCGCAGCCGATGCGCTCAGGCAGCGAGCAGTTCCCGGCGCGCGACGGCGGTCAGTTCGATGCCGAGCGCATCCGCGCGGTCGACACGAGCACCTTCTGCCAGACGCAGATCGGCGAAGCGGCCGTCGCCGTCGCTGCCACTTGCCGGAGAGGATGAAGAACTCGTCGAGCGTCCCGACGCTCCCGGCGGCGTGTGCTGCCCGGCACATCGTCGAGAATCCGGGCATGATCGATGCCGTGCGTAATCGACGGCAGTGGGTTTTTGCAGGCGTGGCACCGGTCCTCGTGCTCGTGACGGCGGGATGCGGATTGTTGGGGCCCGACCAGCCGGAGACGGTGGCCGCGGAGTTCGCATCGGCGCTCGACGCGGGCGATGTGCAGGCAGCGGCCGCGCTCACCACCGACCCCCAGGCCGCGGCCGCCGCGATCACCGGCTTGTTCGACGGCCTCGGCACCAGCGATCCGGTGGTCGGCGTCGTGGGCACGGGTGACGGCAACACCTTCGACCTCGATGTCTCGTGGAATTTCGGGGAGGGACGCGACTGGGCATATCGGACGACGGGATCGGCTGTGGAGGACTCCGACTCGTGGCGGGTGCGCTGGGACCCGGCTGTGCTCTCCCCCGAACTCGTGGACGGGGCAGCAGTGCGTCTGGTGACCACCGCGGGTGCGCCGCCGACGATCTACGACCGGGCGGGCGGCACTCTGTTCAGCGAGCAGGTCGTCACGCTCGTGAATCTCGACGCGAACGCCGATCCGGCGGCGGTCGCACCGCTGCTCACGCCCGTTGCCCCGACGATCACTGCCGAGTCTCTCGCCGCCGATCGTGCGAAAGCGCCCGGACAGTCGCTGACCGCGATCTCGCTGCGCGAGGACGACCTGGCGCCGATCGAACAGCAGCTGACCGCCCTGCCCGGCGTTACGCTCGTTCCGCAATCGAGATTGCTGGTCGCAGACCGGGCGCTGGCCTCGCCGGTGTGGTCCGGACTGGTGGAGTTGTGGGAACAGGGGCAGGCCGAATCCGCGGGGTGGGTGATCCAGCGGGTCCGGCCGGACGGGACCGCGCAGCAGGTGGCCGGCGAGACAGGGCCCGAGGCGCCCGACCTGTCCACCACGATCGATCCGCAATTGCAGATCGGGGCGGAAGCTGCGCTCGCATCCCTCGACACTCCCGCGGTGATCGTTGGCATCGAGCCCTCGACGGGCGCCGTGCGCACAATCGCGCAGAACGCGGCCGCCGACAGCGAAGGTCCGCTCGCGCTCACCGGTCTGTATCCGCCGGGCTCCACCTTCAAAGTCGTTACCACGTCGGCCGCGCTTCAGGCCGGGCTTGCGGACCCGGACACGGTCCTGCCCTGTCCCGGAGTGGCGACGATCGAGGACCGCACGATCCCGAACGACGAGAGCTTCGATCTGGGGGCGGTGCCACTGCACACAGCGTTCGCGTTCTCGTGCAACACCACGATGGGACAGCTCGCCGTGAACCTGCCTCCGACCGCGCTGACGGATGCGGCTCGTCAGTTCGGGCTCGGCGCCGACTATGTCACGCCCGGACTTGTGACCGTCACCGGATCGGTACCGGAAACGGACACTCCCGCAGCCCGCGTCGAATCGGCAATAGGACAGGGACAGGTCACCGCGACACCCTTCGGCATGGCCCTCGTCGCCGCGGCCGTGGCGAACGGGAGCGCTCCGCTGCCGGTACTCGTCGAGGGGCGTGCGACGACCGTGGACGAGGAATTCGCTCCGGCGCCCGCCGAGGTGACCGCTGCGTTGCGAACGATGATGCGCGAGACGATAACCGGCGGTACAGCGAGTATGTTGCGAGACATCCCCGATCTGACGGGGAAGACCGGGACCGCGGAGTACGGTGAAAACGACGGGGCGCACGGATGGTTCATCGGATCACGCGATAATCTGGCCTTCGCAGTGTTCGTGGCAGGGGCGAACGGTTCGGCTCCCGCAGTCGAAGCCGCCGGCAGGTGGTTGAGGGGGTAGACCGGACGTGTGGCGTAATTGTGATTCGTTCGTAGGCACGCCGTGCTTGTTCCTCCTGTGGCCGAAGTGAAGGTTGGTTGTCATGGGATTTCGTGAGTGGCGACGCAGAGGGCGGATGCGCGTGCTCGCCCTCACAGCGGTCGCCGTTCTGGTTGTCGCGGTGGCGGTCACTGCCTTCGTGGTCACCGGCTCACGGACCGACGCGCGTGGCCTGGTCGACGATTTCGTCGCCGCTCTCGACGCCCGCGATCCTGCCGCGGCGGCCTCGCTCACGTCGTACCCGAGCGCAGCAGAAAGCACCATCGGGCAGATGTTCGACGGCCTGTCCGACGGCACGGTCGACTACGAGGTCTCGCAGTTCGTCGAACTGAACAGTGAGTCCGGGTATTTCACGCTTTCCGCCGCATGGAATTTCGGCGAGGGCATGGACTGGGGCTACCAGGTCGACGGTGCGGTCAGGAAACTGGGCGTGGGCTGGCGAGTGTCGTGGGACCCGGACATCATCGTGCCCGACCTCGGCGGCGGACGAACCGTTCACCACGTCCGTACCGACGCCGCGCCGCCGAAGATCTTCGACCGCACGGGCCGCCTCCTCATGGAGGAACAGACGATCAACGCCGTCGTGCTCGATCCCGCCGCCATGCCCGACCCCGGCGCGACCACCGCCCGGTTGGCCGAGGTACTCGCACCTGTCGCGCCGGTCATCACCGCGCAACTGATGCAGGACCGGCTCGCGAGCGACCCCGGCAACCGGATCACCGCCGTCAAACTGCGCGACCAGGACTATCAGTTCCTCGGAAGCGACATCGAGTCGATCCCCGGTGTCGAGGTGATCCAGACTCCGACGCTGATCAGCGCCGACCGAAGGATCTCCACGCCGTTGCTCGATACGTTGCGCTCGGCGTGGCAACTCGAGCGCGACCGCACCGCGGGATGGGCGGTCACCCTCGAAGATCCCGAGGAAGGTCCGATCCAGGTTGCGGGCTTCCAGGGGCCGCCACCCCCGGACCTCAACGCCACGGTGGACTCGAAGGTACAGCTCGCCGCAAAGGAAGCGGTGGTCACCGCGGGAACGCCCACCGCGCTCGTCGCGATCCAGCCGTCCACGGGCGGCGTCCTCGCGGCCGACGTGAACAACTGGGCGATGGAACTCGGTCCGGTCGCGACCCACGGCATGTACCCGGCCGGAGGCACGCTCGACCCGGTCCGGTTGGCCGCCGGACTCGACAAGGGCATCGACCGCGCCGATGTGAGCTCGGAAGATCTCGCGGAGACGGCCCGCCGACTCGGACTCGGCCTCGACGTCAGCGTGCCCGGCTTCGATTTCGAGACCGGCCAGATCGGTAATACGCGATCCGGAGTGGTGCAGTTCGCCGGATCCGACAACGACGACGCGCTGATCAGCCCCCTCGGGGCAGCTGTTCTGGCTGCATCCGTTGCGCGCGGCGAGGCTGTGGCGCCGTCGATCGTGCAGGGCCAGCCCGCGACGATCAACGACCCGGTCGACGCATTGCCCCCGCACGTCGTCGATGCGCTGCGCGGCATGATGGCCGACAACGTGCAGAAGGGACCGGCGTCCTTCCTGCGCAAGTACGCGGGCCTGTCGGGAGTCGCCGCCGCGAGCGGGGACGACCGGTGGTTCTACGGTTACAGCGGCGATATCGCCTTCGCGGTATTCGTCGCCGACGCCGACGGGGGAGACCGCGCGATCAAGGTCGCAGACACGTTCCTCAGCAAACTCGCGCAGCCGGACGACGCTTTCTGACCTCGCCCGGCGACCGTCCCAGCGGAATGCCCGTCCGGGCGACCGGGCGCGGCAGGCGGTAGGTTCAGCGATCGTGACGGTCCTGGAACTGCTGCTGCTCGTGGTGGCGGGTTTCTTCGCAGGGGTGGTCGGATTCGTCACGGGGCTCGCATCACTGGTGTCGTATCCGGCACTGCTCGCCGTCGGTCTGCCCCCGGTCGCGGCGAACGTGACGAACACGGTCGCGATGGTCGGCGTCGGCGTCGGAGCGCTCACCAACTCCGCCCGCGAAGTCGTCGATACCGGGCCGCGGGTGTGGAGGTGGACGGCATACGCGGCGGTGGGCGGCGCGATCGGTGCGGGGGTGCTGCTCGCCGCACCGGCCGGTTCGTTCGAGGCCGTCGTCCCGTATCTGGTGGCGCTCGCCTCGCTCGCATTGCTGCTTCAGCCCCGTATCCGCGCGTTGGCGCACGGCCGCGACCTGCCGCGTGCGTACGCGGCTGCGTTGTTCGTCGTTGCCGTATACGGCGGCTACTTCGGTGCGGGCGCCGGCGTCATGATCCTGGCCGTGACTTTGATCTGCACGTCCGAGAGCATATGGCGGGCCAGCATTCTCAAGAGCTATCTGCTCGGTACCGCGAACCTCGTCGCCGCGATCGGATTCGCCGTGTTCGGGCCGGTGCACTGGCCGGCGGCCCTCGCGATGGCTCTCGGCGCGTTCGTCGGCGGCTGGTGCGGACCGCCGCTCGTCGCGCGGATCCCGCCGACCGCGCTTCGCGTGGGTGTCGCCACGGCCGGATTCGGTCTCGCCGCGTGGCTCGCGCTCACGTGAGTCGCGTCCGTGGCGACGCGGCGAGACCTCTGGGCAGCACTCAGTTCACGCCGTGCATCAGCTTCTTGATCCAGGGCGAACCCACGGCGAGGGCAACGCCGACCGCGATCGAGGCGCCGCCGATCCACAGGTAGTAGGGCACTTCGTTGGTCTCGTCGTAGAAACCCGCCAGCGTGCCGGCCATGGCGCTGCCGAGGGCGACCGACAGGTAGAACAACGCGACCATCTGTGTATGGAAGCTCTTCGGGGCGAGTTTCGTGGTCAGCGACAGGCCGACCGGCGAGAGCAGCAACTCGGCGAAGGTGAAGAGCAGCAGGATGCCGACCAGACCGAGCAGCGGTGCACTGTTGGCACCGCCACCCGCCATCGGGATGAAGCACAGGAACGCGATGCCCATGATGATCGTGCCGGCAGCGAACTTGATCGGCGACGACGGCTGACGCGGCCCGAGCTTGGTCCACACAGCCGCGAAGACACCGGCGAACGCGATGATGAACACCGGGTTGATGGACTGGACCCACGAGGGCGGGAACTCCCACCCGAACAGGTCGCGGTTCAGGCGGGTATCGGCATACACCGCGACCATCGTGAACTGCTGTTGGAACAGCGACCAGAACACGGCGCTCGCCACGAACATCGGGATGAAGGACAGCACCCGGCTGCGTTCGACCGAGGTGATGTTCTTGCTCGAGAGGATGACCACGAAGTAGGTGATCGCCGCGATGACCGTCAGGGTGACGACGATGTCGGAGAGACTGTTCGCGGAGATGATGCGGGTGGAGGCGAGGATCCCGACCAGAACGAGCGCGGCCAGGGCGATTCCGCCGACACGCATCCGGCTTTCCGTCGGCAACGGGTTCGGCGGAACCTTGCCGATATCACCGAGGTGCTTGCGGTAGAGCGTGTACTGCAGCAGGCCGAGGAACATGCCGATCGCGGCGAGTCCGAATCCCCAGTGGAACCCGTATCGGACCTGCAGGAACCCGGTGAGCAGCGGACCGACGAGGGCGCCGATGTTGATGCCCATGTAGAAGATGGAGAATCCGGCGTCGCGGCGCTGGTCCTTCTCGTCGTAGAGGTCACCGACGATCGAAGTTGCGGTCGCTTTGAGCCCGCCGCTGCCCACGGCCACGAGGACGAGGCCCACGCCGACACCGACGAAGCCCGGCAGCAGCGCGAGCGCGATGTGGCCGAACATGATCAGGATCGCGCTGTAGAACAGTGTCCGCTCGGAGCCGAGGAGACGGTCGGCGATCCATCCCCCGAGGATCGTCGACAGATAGACCGTGCCGCCGTACGCGCCGACGATCGAGGTTGCGGCGGCATTGCTGATCCCCAGACCACCCTCGGCAACCGAGTAGTACAGGTAGTAGATGAGGATGCCCTGCATGCCGTAGAAGGAGAATCGCTCCCACATCTCGACGCCGAACAGGTTCGCCAACGCCAGTGGCTGGCCGAAAAACCTCGTATCGGATCGCGACTCCGGCACTGAAGCGGTGTCAGTCATATATCCACTGTTTCACCGTGGGACGCCCTCGAGCCAATCGATCTCGAAAAAATACACAGTGGTTGTTCTCACCCCACCCGCGTATCGGAGCGTCGGACCACACGGGCGAGAAGTCGCCAGCCGATCAGAGTCACGCCGAGGAAACCGGTGGCGACGAGAATGAATGCGGTGGCGGTTCCCTGCCCGGTCGCCGCGCGAAGCAGCATGCCGCCGACAAGCGTGCTCACCCAGATGAGCAGGCCGGTGGGTGCTGCGGCGAACGCGTCGAACTTGTCGCGGTAGAGCCACACGACGAGGAACCAGCCGACGGTCAGACCGCCGAGGAACGGCCACGCGGTGCGTGCCAGACCGACGAGATCGAGGACTTCTTCGTGGCTGGATCGGCCGAGGGCTGCGAACACGAGGATCAGAACCACGTCGGCAACCAGCGCGGGGGCGTACTTTTTCACGGCTTCAGGGTAGCGCCGTGGGAAATGTGTCCGAGCGCACCGACGGGCGTCCCTCTGTGCGGAGGGACGCCCGTGGCGATGTCGGGAGGATCAGGCCTGCAGGCCGGCCTCGATCTCGAGGTGGAGAGTGATCTTGTCACCGACGACGGCGCCGCCGCCCTCGAGCGGCATGTCGATGGAGATGCCGAAGTCCTTGCGGTTGATCACGGTCGTGGCGTCGAACCCGGCGACCGGGCCGTTGCCCATTCCGGCGTTGACGCCGTTGTACTCGAGGCGCAGCTCGACCGGCTTGGTGACGCCGCGGAGCGTGAAGTCGCCGTCGACGATGTAGTCGTCGCCGTCCGCGCGGATACCGGTGGAGACGAAGGTTGCGACCGGGAACTGCTCGGCGTCGAAGAAGTCGGCCGATCGGATGTGGGCGTCGCGATCGGCGTTCTTCGTGCTGATCGACGCGACGTCGATGTCGGCGCGAACCGATGCGGTGCCGTCCTCGGCGACGGTGATCGCGCCGGAGAAGCTCTCGAAGCTTCCGCGAACCTTGCTCACCATGAGGTGACGGACGGTGAAGCCGACGTTGGAGTGGACCGGATCGAGGGCCCAGATCCCTGTGGTGAGGCCGGGGAAGGTGGTGGTGGCGGTCGTCATCGTGATGTCTCCTCGTAGATTATTGAAACTTCAACTTGATGCGACAACGATGGCACGACTTTGTTGCGCGCGCAACTACTGGGTGGCGCAGATCACAGAAGATCGGTGTTGTCCGCGGTGTCCGCAGGCTTGCGCCGCCGCGCGACGGCGCTGCGATCCTGCTCCTCACGTTCGGCCGCAGGGTCGATGTCCTCGCCCGCGTTGCCCCCGCGGTACATCGCCGCGATCGTGCCCCAGCCGGTGAGTGCGACGAAACCGAAACTCACCGCGCGGTACACGAACACCGCGGCCAGCGACTGGGGAGCGGTCAGACCCGCCGCAGTGAGCGTTGCGATGAGTGTTCCGTCGACGAATCCCAACCCGCCGGGCGCCAAGGGCACGCTGCCCACCGCCTTGGCAGCGGCGAATGCGATGCACAGACCCGCGAGGGACGGTGAGCCTCCCACCGCCCAGCACGCGAGACCGAGGCATGCGACGTCGAAGACCCGGTGCACGGCCGACCACGCGATCGCCGCGACTGCGTCGCGTCGCGCGAGTTCGACAGCCTCGAGTTGGGCGAGCACCCGATCGAACATGCCGAAGCCGGTATCCACGGGCTTTCCGGACATCCTGTTGACACGGGCGAGCACCCAGGTGCCGGCTGACTCGATCGACGACGGGTTACGGGCGACGTACCGCAGCCCGTAGAACATGGCGATGAGGCCGGCCAGCGACAGGACGAGCGTCACCGGACTGATCCGCGTGCCCACCGCGAACGCCCCCGCGACCCCGACGGAGGCCAGCGTGGCCGCCGCGATGACACCGGATACTGCGAGCTGCCAGGACGCCACGACGGGGGTCGCGCCCCACTTGCGGGTCTGCCTGTAGGTGAACGCGGTCGAGAACACCGGGCCTGCCGGCAGCGTGACCGCCATGGCGGTACTGCCGTAGATCACCGATGCCGAGCGGAAGTGACCCACTCGTACACCGCCGGCGTGCAACAGCCGCTGCTGGACGCCCGCGAAACCGCTCAGGGAGATCATCTGAGCAGCGACACATGCCGCGAACCAGCCCCAGTGGATGCCGGTGAGCGCCTTCCAGGAATCGCTCATCGTGGGCCACAGGTAGATGGCTTCGACGGTGAGCAACGCGATCAGAGCCGCCGCGACCAGCCACTTGATCCACAGGAAACGGCCCCGGCGCGGTGTGGCGTCGGGGCCAGAGAGGTCGTCCTGCGGCTGCGCCACGCCATTCACCGTAACCGACGCAGGTATGTAGGTGGCGCAATTAGCGTCCGCCCGTGACGTACCTCCCTGTGCTAACCCACCCGATCCGCGGAGTCGTCACCCGCACGGGGCCCGCTCGGATAATGGACGGGCGAGGCGAGCTGCGTGACCCTGCGCCGCCCGCGAAGCTGCACCTCGTCGCCGAGTTCCCAGTGCCCACGCTCTTCGTCGTCGGCGAAATAGAGTGCGCTCGACGACGCGAGAACGCGGCTCGGGCGGAGCTTGGCCAGTTCCGTCAGGCGCGACGCCTCGTTGACCGGGTCGCCGATGACGGTGTATTCGAAGCGTTCGGCCGCGCCGATGTTTCCTGCCACCGCGAGTCCGGCCGACACACCGATACCGACGTCGAGACCGGTGATGTCGTCGAGCGCGAAGCGCAGTTCGCGTGCTGCGCCGAGCGCAGCGGTGGGTGCATCGGGCCGGTCGAGCGGCGCCCCGAAGATCACCAGGGCAGCGTCGCCCATGAACTTGTTGACGAAGCCGTGGTGCCGATCGACGACCTCCACCACGACCCGGAAGAACTCGTTGAGGAGATCGACGACCTCGTTGGGGGGACGCTCGGCTGCGGTGGCGGTCGACCCCACCATGTCCACGAACAGCACGGCCACGTAGCGGGTCTCACCGCCGAGTTCGGTGCCGTACTGCAGCGCCCGCCGGGCCACGTCTTCGCCGACGTGCTGACCGAACAACTCGCGGAGCCGGCGGCGCTCGTCGGCCTCCGCCATCATCCGGTTGAAGCCCACTTGCAGGCGTCCGATCTCGCTGCCGTCGAACACCTCCACCTGCACGGCCGACGCACCGCGCTGCACGCGTTCGATCGCCCAGCGCAACTGCTTGATCGGGTCGGAGATCTGCGCCGACGTCAGCAACGACAGCACGAGGGCCAGCAGGATGGACGTCACCGCGAGCGCGAGCACCGCGTAGGCGAGCGCGTCGGACGAGAACGCGGAGTCGGTGGTGATCTGGGTGACGCAGAGCAGGACGATGCCCGCGACGGGCATCAAGGTGCCCAGACCCCACGTCATTGCGAGACGCGTGCCGACGCCCGGAGCCATGGTGCGATCGAAGTTGCCCTCGCTCAATGCACGGGCCGCGACGGGGCGCAGAATCCGCTCGCCGAGCATGTAGGTGAATCCGAACGTGCTCGTCGCGGCCATCGCCACGGTGATCGCGACCGCCACTGCGAGGGAGGGCGTCTCCCCGGCGGTGAGGAACACGAACAGGACGCCGCCGAGCAACCACAAACCGAGGTGCACGATCGCCTGACGCAACGGCGCGTGCAGTGCCGCCATCTGCTCGGCCCGGGTCGGGGGGCCGCCGCGGAGTTGCCAGCGCACCACCGAACGAAGCATCAGCGCCGCCGCGGTGAGACTCACGATGCCGGCGAAGACGAGGTACACCGCGAACACGGTGAAGTTCTGAACCCGGTCGACGGTGTCGAAGTCGTCGTCCGCGAACGGAACGCCGTACCGGACGAACGCGAACACCAGCATGGCGCCGAACAGGTTGGAGGCGCCCATCGAGGCCATATAGAGCGGCCAGCGACTACGCAGTGTCGCGGCGACGGCTCGATAGGACCTCAGCACGACTTCAGATCAAACCACTGTATGGACGGTCACAGCGCGTCGTGGTCACCTTCGACGCCACCGGGAGGTGAGAAGTCGCTCGGCGCGGCAGCACTTGCCGTTCCGCGATCCGGCAGGAGACCGCGCGCTTCCGGTCGGGACGAAGAGTGTCACAGATCCTATTCTGTACGTATGGACCCGAAGGATCTACGCGTTTCGGACGCTGAACGCGAACATGTGGGCGAGCTTCTCCAGCGAGCCGTCGGACAGGGAATGCTCTCGCTCGGCGAGTTCACCGAACGGATGGACACCGTCCTGGCAGCGAAAACGCGTGGTGACCTCAATCAGGTCCTCGTGGACCTGCCCGGCATCCAGATACGGCCCGAGTACCTCCCGCAGACCGCACCGGCGTTCCTGCCCCAGCCGCAGGCGAGCGCCGCTCCCGCGTACCCGGCGACCGGGCCGGGAGGTCCGCTCGTGCTCAAGGGACGGCTGTCGTCCCTGACCCGCAAGGGCCGATGGGAGGTCGCGCCTGTCCTACGGCTCGATACGTTCGCGTCCTCGGTCAACCTGGACTTCACCGAGGCGGTGATGCAGACGCAGGTCGTACGAATCGAGGTGAACGACTCGTTCAGTTCGATCTCGATCCTGCTGCCCGCCGAAGCCACCGCCGACATCAACGGTGTCGAGACCGTCGCGTCGAGCGCCACCACGAAAGTGCGCGGCGGCGCGCCGTTCGGCCCGTTACACGTCGTTGTGGTCGGGAAGATCTTCTGCGGCAACCTCAACGTCACGCACCCGTTCGCCATGCGGCTGCGCAAGTTCATCAACGGCGCGTAAAACCCGCCCGCGCCGCCGTTCCGTCCGGCTCAGGGCTGCTGCCGGCGTGCGATCAGTTCACTCACACTGATCGACCCGCCGGTGTCGCTGCCGTGCCGCCGACGGTGCGGATCGTTCGGATCGTCCGCGTGATCGGGCTCCGAATCGGTGGGCGCCTCGGGCGACCGTTCCGTGGCACCGTTCCGCGGCACCGGCCGCTGAGGTGGCTGCTGCGAATACTGGCCGGGTTGCGGGCGCTGCTGCGGGTTCGGCGGCTGCTGCGGGTACTGCCCCGCATGGGGACGTGGCCCGGCCTGTGGGTGTTGTCCCGCCGGTGGGCGCGGTCCCGACTGCGGGAATTGCCCCGCCGGTGGGCGGGGACCCGGCTCCGGCCGCGGACCGGCTTGCGGGCGCGGTCCCGACTGCGGGAACTGCCCTGCCGGTGGGCGGGGACCCGGCTCCGGCCGCGGACCGGCTTGCGGGCGCGGTCCGGTTTCCGGCGCGCGTTGCGCGTGCTGTCCCGACCCGGGAGCAGCTCGGCGCAGCTGCGACAGCCAGCTCTCGATCGCCTGCGGATCGCGTGCCCGCCCGGCACCCGTCGACGTCTCTCCGTCCTGCTGCGTTCCCTCGGCACCGCCGTTCATCGGCGGGTTGCCACCCGGATCCGGGTTCGTGGCGGACGGCCGCACGAAGTTCTGCGGCAGCGGCGGGGGAACGTCGCCCCGTCGGCGTCGGGGGAGCGGTGGCATGGCCGCCGTGGGCGGCTGGGACTCTGCCGTGGGCCGGCCCTGCGGCGGCTGTGCCTGCGCCGGATCGACGGGAGGCGTTTCTGCGCCCCGTCGCTGCGGCATCGGCGGAAGCTGATCCGGAACCTGGCCCTGCGGTGCCCGGGGGCGCCGAGGGGGCAGCGGCGGACCCTGACGTTCGTCGCCCGCACCGGCCGGACCCTGCGGCCGACGCTGCGGCGGCAGTTGCTGCGGGGAGCCGTGGCCCGGAGCCGACGGATCGCCTGCGCGCGGCATCGGGCGTCCGTCGACAGCCCGGTGACGCGGGTCGCCGGCCCGCTGCTGATCCGGACGTGGCCGCTGAGCCGGGGGACGAGGCACCGGACGCCCGGGGCCCTGGCGACGCGGTTGCGGCGTGAGATCGCGGAACTTGCGCTGCTCGGACGCCGGTCGCGGCGCCGCGATCTTGGGCAGCGGCTGTGTGAGGTCGGTTGCGTCGCCGAACATACCTGCCGGGAAACGATGTGAACCGGTGGCCGAGACGGTCGCGGGACCGAACATGCCGACGGTGATGAGTTCAGGCACGTCCTCGGGCATCAGTTCGTCGGCGAGAATCGGTTCGGCAAGGCCGGCCTTCTCCTGGATCCGCTTCATCCACGCAGGTGCCCACCAGCAGTCGTCGCCGAGCAACTTCATCACTGCCGGTACGAGGAACATACGGATGACCGTCGCGTCGATGACGAGAGCGGCGATCATGCCGTAGGCGATGTACTTCATCATCACCAGTTCCGAGAACGCGAACGCACCGGTGACGACGATCAGGATCAGCGCGGCGGCGGTGATGATGCGGCCGGTGTGCGACGTGCCCACGCGGATGGATTCGGTGGTGCTCGCGCCCTGTGCCCGGGCTTCGACCATCCGGGAGAGCAAGAAGACTTCGTAGTCGGTCGACAGCCCGTACACGATCGCGATGATCAGCACGAGCACCGGAGACATGATCGGTCCCGGCGTGAAGTTGAGTAGATCAGCGCCGTTGCCGTTGATGAAGATCCAGGTGAGGATGCCGAGTGTCGAGCCGAGACCCAACGCGCTCATGAGAACGGCCTTGATCGGCAACACCAGCGATCCGAAGGCCAGGAACATGAGAACGATCGTCAGCGACACCACGACCAGCACCATCAGTGGCAGCGTGTCGAGGAGGGCGGCGATCGAATCCTGCTCGATGGCCGGCGTACCGCCGACGAGCACTTCGACGCCCTCGGGCCACTCCGCGGAATGCAGGTAGTCGATGGTCGGAGCGGTCTCGTTGCGGTCCGTGAGACCGGCCTTCAAGACGCGCACGCCGTCCTTGGCCGGGCCCGTGATCGTGAAGTCCTCGACGAGACCCGGAGCGGCGTTCGCCGTCTCCATGATCTTGTTCAGGTCGCCGCCCTGGGCGCCCTGGATCACCAGTCGCACGGGTTCGGCACGCTGTCCCGGGAACAACTCGTCGAACTGTTCCTGCGCGACGCGGGTCGGATGGTCGGGCGGCAGGTAGGTCTCGTTGATGCCGCCGAACTTGATGCCGGTGAGCGGAGTGATGAGCAGCAACAGGCCGATGACCGTCGGGATGGTCACCTTCATCGGATTGAGCATCACCCAGCGGGTGAGCCGTCCGATGTAGCTGTTCTCGACCTGTTCGTTCGACTGGATCTGGCCGAACTTCTTCATGCCGAACTTGTCGATGCGCTTGCCGAGGATGCCGAGAATGGCGGGCAGCACCGTCACCGACAGCAAGGCGGCGAGAGAAATCGCAGCGATCGCGCCGTAGGAGACGGATTTGAGGAAGCCCTGCGGGAAGAGGAGCAGACCGCCGAGGCTCGTGACCACCATCGTCGCGGAGAAGATGACGGTGCGCCCGGCCGTCATGACGGTGCGCCGGACGGCCGCGGGGGTGTCGTAGCCCTCGGCCAGTTCTTCTCGGAAACGCGACACCATGAACAGGCCGTAGTCGATCGCCAGACCGAGTCCGATCAGCGAGACGACGGGTGCGACGAACGAGTTGACCTCGGTGAAATTGGTGATCAGACGCACGACGCCGTTTGCGGCCACGATCGTCAGGCCACCGGTGATCAGCGGCAACGCTGCCGCGATGACGCCACCGAAGACGAAGAACAGGAGGATGCCGACGGCCGGGATCGCCAGGATCTCCATGCGCTTGATGTCGTTGGCCATCGTGTCGTTGAGCGCGCCGGAGATGGGCTGCAGACCGGCGAGTTGGACGTCGACACCGTCGATGTAGAACTTGTCCTTGACGTCGCGGAAGTTCCCGGTCAGTTCCGTGTCGTTCGCACCGGCGATAGCGACCGACGCGAGGGCGTGCTGACGTGACTCGTCGGCCAGGCTCGGCAGCGACGGCGCGGTCTCGGTGGGCCAATACGCGCCGTTGATCTTGAGAATGTGTTCGGGATTCTCGGAAACCAGAGCGTTGAGGCTGTCGGTGACCTTCGCGGCGAACTCCGGGTCGTCGACGGTCTTGCCCTCGGGCGCCGTGTACAGAACCAGCACGTCACCGTTGGTGTCGCGGCCGAACGTGCCGTCTGCCAGCTTCGCCGCGGCGACAGATTGCGAGCCCGGATCATCCCAGCCGCTCTGGCTGAGATGGTCGTTCAGACTCAGTCCGTACCCGGCGAGCCCGAGCAGCGCCGCCACCATCACCGCAATCACGGTGAAGCGCGCGCGATAGACGAGCTCTCCCCAACGGTCGAACACTAGATCTCCTATTCGGCGACGCTCTTGCGCCCCACGAGGAGGGCGGACAGCGGTCGGAACGGCTGCAGCCAGGCTCCTTCGTCGGGCAGCGATTCCAGGCTGACGCGGGGCAGCGGTTCACGGAACACCCCGGGGATGTCCTCGAGATCGACGAAGTCGAGGATCTCGGACGTGACCGCCCAGCTGGCGTGCTCGCGGAAACCCAGCACCTGCACCGCGATGCCCGCAGCTGCGAGCTCTTCGAGAGGTTCGCGGAACGCCTGCCCGTCTGCCGACGCCACCATGACGCCGGCGAGGCCGTCACGCCGGCGCAACTCGATGTGCTCGAGCATATCGGAGTCGACGTCGCTGTCTTCGTCGATCTTGGGCTTGGCGAACACCGCGAAGCCCACGTTGCGCAGGGCTTCGACCCACGGGCGCACCACGTCGGCGCTGCCCGGCGCGATGTTGGTGAACACCGTCGCCTCGGGTTCGAGCGGCGCTCCGACGCGTCGCGACAGGTCGGCGGTGCGGCCGAGAAGCCAGCGGCCGAGGGCGTCGAAACGGGGGCGGTACGCCGCGGTGGGCCGGCCTCCGAGAATGGCGCCGAGACCCATGTCGAGGTTGGGAGCGTCCCACACGAGAAGGACGCGACCGGGCTGGTCGCTGCTGCCGACAGGACCGCTCTCGATTGCGGTGGGGTCGGTCATACCGGACAGCTCTTCGTGGACACTCATGCTCCGATCTTCCCCCAGACCATTTCGGAGATGCTGCTGCCCACCTGCTGCGCCTTGCCCTCGAACTTCGTCACGGGCCGATCGTGGCTGATCGGAGACTCCCATGACAGGGGGGTCAGCAGCGGTTCGGCGTCTCCGGCTTCCCGGATCGCTTCGGCGTACTCGGCGTGGTCGGTTGCCACGTGCAATACACCGCCGGGCTTCAGCCGATCGGCGATCAGGGCGAAGGTCGGTGCCTGCAGCAGGCGGCGCTTGTGGTGCCGGGCCTTGGGCCAGGGGTCCGGGAAGAACACCCGCACGCCGGTCAGCGACTCGGGCGCGAGCATCTTCTCGAGTACCTCGACAGCGTCGCCCCGGAGGATGCGGAGGTTCGTGACGGGGGTGTCGGTGTCCAGGGTGCGCTCGATGCGTTGCAGAGTCTGCGCGAGGCCCGGCCTGTAGACCTCGACGGCGATCAGATTCACGTCGGGCTCGGCCCGGGCCATCGAGACGGCCGCGGTTCCTGTTCCCGATCCGATCTCGAGCACCACGGGCGCTGAACGGCCGAACCACGCGTCGAGGTCGAGCTGGTCGTCGCCCACATCCCGGCCGAGCTGGGGCCAGAGGCGGTCCCACGTCTGCTGCTGGGGCTCGGTCAACGCTCCCCGTCGGGACCGGAAGCTCGTCACCCTCGGGTAGAGGCGATTCCCGCGGGTGGGCTGCTCGTCGAGCAGCTCGGTCGTGTCTTGATCGGCGTCGTTCACCCGACCATTGTCACGTATCCGGCGAGTGGGTGGCAGGAGTGACTGAAGGGACCACAGTGTTTTCTCAGGCTTGTACCGGGATTTTTAGCGTCCGAGCCGCTTTTTCCCGGGATTTTGCACAGTTTTCCGGCCTCCGGTCGCTTTTCTTCCCATCGAGGTTCCCTCACATTCTCAGAATTGCGTCGAGTGTTACCCCTGCACGACAGGGTGTGTTCTGACACAATCCGCGCCGACGATCGGGGGATGTCGATGACGGGGGACCTGTGGCACCGGCTCGCAGGAGACGTGGAGCGCCTCGACAGCGTCGCCGGCCGCGCTCTGCACGGCGTGGTGCGCGACCGCGCCGCACCGCTGCGGATCCAGGTTGCCGGACGAGTCGGCACCGGATTCCGGTCCGTCCGGGACGCCGTCCGGACCTCGGTCGCTGCCGACAGCACCGTCGAGGTCGAGGGTGTGGCCGTCGACGTGCCCGACACAGCCGATCCCGTGTTCGACGGTGACGTCGTCGTCTACGTCCTGCCGGTACGGCTCGATCCCGCGTCCGTGCATCCCGCCGACCGGTCCGCCCTGTCTCACGTCGACGCTCGACGCGCCGTCGTAGTGGTCGTCGGCGGCACGGACGAACATGTCGATCCGATCGCCGCGACTCTCGGCCTCGGCGCGTTCGCCGTCGGTGATCCCGCGCTCACCGACGCGGTTGCAGCACGACTGGCCGCGGCCTCCCACCTCCGCGACGAGCATCTCGTGCGCGTGGTCGCGGGAATCGCTGCCACACCCGCCGCCCGCGACCTGATCGAGGCGACACTCGACGCGGCGAACCTCTCGCGCCGGGTCTCATGACGACCGGTGCCGACGATGTGGTGCGCCGCTGGAACCCCCAGGGCTGGGCGCGGCTCCACGAGCCCTCGCCGCGCGTCGTGCGCGTCGTCGGTGTCGAGGGGTCGGGAGTCGGAGCACTGTGCGACGAACTCGGCCGGGTCTGCGATGTGGACGTGGTCCGCGACGGGCCGGCGTCGGTGGTGCTGGTGGTGCTCGACCCGTCGGCGGTGATCGGGCGCACCGAACTGGAGATGATCGCCGACGCTGCCGCCACCGCCACCGAGGTGGTGTGCGCCCTGACCGGTACGGACCGGTATCCGGGGTGGCGCCAGGTGCGCGACCGCGATGTGGCCCTGTTGCACCGGCACGCGACGTACCTCCCTCGCGTCACCGTCCTCCCGGTATCGGCGGAGATGTCGCGCCGCGCGCGGGAGGTGGGCGGCGACGCGGGTTCGGTGCTGTTGCTGGAAGCCGGAATCGTCGAGCTACGCGATGTGCTCGCCGCCGCGGTCGACTCCGCGAGCGACCCTCGACGTGCGCGCGGAGCTGTCGTGACGCAGACCCGCCGCATGATCTTCGACGAGATGGACGCGCTGCGTGCCGGTGACGACACAGCAGGTCTCCGCGCCGAGCGGCAACGACTTGCGCTGACGCCCACGCCCACGGTCCCACCGGCGGATCTCCAGCGCGTGCGGGTCGAACTACTCCAGGACGTCGCGAAGGAGATCCGGAGAGTGGCCGCGTCGATCCGTGATGTCCTCGACGACACCGGACGGCCCGCCGACGACGTCGCCGGTGCACTGGACGCGCACCTCGAGGAAGTGCGCGCCCGCCTCGCCGCCGCTCTCGCCTCGCGGACCGGCGCGGACCTGCGCGACAGCGACGGGGTACCGCCCGAGTGGACACGTTCACCGCTGCCGGAGCCCGCGCGCACCTTCGAGGAACGGCTGACACTGGTGGTCGGCGCCTCGGCCGGTGCGGGCCTCGGGCGGCTGCTCGTCACACCGTTCGGTGAGGTTCCCGGCGTGGCGGTGGTGGCCGTTGCGCTCGGCGGTGCGGTGCCGGCGGGGTGGTGGCTCGTTCACGCCCGGCGCCGGATCGCGCACCGCGAACGCGTGCGGCGCTGGGCGGGTGAAGAGCTGGCGACCGCACGTGCCGACCTCGAGGCATGGGTGCGCGCGTGCACTTACGAGGTGGAGTCACGTGCCCTGTCGGCCGCCCGGAGCGCACACGACGCAGGGACGACCCTGCGCCGGGAACGCGTGTCCGCACTCGACGACGAGATACGACGGCTCACCGGCGAACGGCGCGCGCGGATTGCGGCGTGCGAAAGAGACCTCGCGGCGCTCGGGCAGCCGAGGGAACCGGGAGAGCGTGCGGTGCGTCGAACCGATCGGACGGCGAATCGGCCGGGAGCGACCGTGCGGGGGATGGGGGGATCGGATGATGGAAACGTTTCCGGGTGACGACGGCCCGGGTCGGCCGATGCCGGAGGTGTTCGACCCGGTGGCAGCGTCCGTCTGGGCGGACGGCACTGAGCCCGCCGCGGATCTGGACGGGGATGGAATCTTCGACACCGTGATCTTCGGCAGCGAGGTGTTCGACAGTGGCCTGTCCGAAGGTGGAGCGCTGGTCGTCGCCACCGATACCGACCTCGACGGGCACACCGACAGGCTGACCGCTGTGGAGGACGACGGCGACTACGGCGTGTGGGAGTTACACCGCGAGCTCGACGGAACAACACGCTGGACACTCGTCGACCAAGGTAATCTGGAGGGCGATGTAGATCACGGAAAAGGTGGCGAGTGAGCTGTGCCGTCTGTACGAGGGGGGGTGGATGAAGGTATTCTGCGCGCTCTCTGAATCGTTCATGTGACATTTCCGACCGGCCCCGAGTGTTACCGGTAGGACATCCCCAGTTAGCCTCTACGAATAGGACTTCCGGCGCCCGCTTCGCCGTCCGGCCACGGATGAAGCTGGTGGTACCCCTGCCGAGAGGGGAAAAGCCCGGGTCTGCCACTGTCCCTGCGTCATCGGCGCAGGTCGGGGGAGGGATCCGGTTCCGGGCACACCCCAGGAGAGTTTGATGACCTCAGCGACCATTCCCGGTTTGAACGGTACCGACGACAAGCTCCCGACCCAGCATGCCGAGCTGCTTGCCTGGGTCCAGGAGGTTGCCGAGCTCACCCAGCCCGATCGCGTCGTGTGGGCCGACGGATCCGACGAGGAATGGGACCGGCTGACCGCTCAACTGGTCGAGGCGGGAACGTTCATCCGTCTCAACGACGAGAAGAAGCCGAACTCGTTCCTCGCGAACTCCGACCCGTCGGATGTGGCGCGTGTCGAGTCCCGCACCTACATCTGCACCGAGGACGAGATCGGCGCCGGCCCCACGAACAACTGGATGGCGCCGGACGAGATGCGCGCCCTCATGACGGATCTGTACCGCGGCTGCATGCGCGGACGCACGCTCTTCGTGGTGCCCTTCTGCATGGGTCCGCTCGGTGCCGACGACCCGAAGCTCGGTGTCGAGCTCACGGACTCGGAGTACGTCGTCGTCTCCATGCGGATCATGACCCGCATGGGCACCGCCGCGCTCGAGAAGCTGGGCACCGACCGCCCCTTCGTGAAGGCGCTGCACTCCGTCGGTGCGCCCCTCGAAGCCGGACAGCAGGATGTCGCGTGGCCGTGCAACGACACGAAGTACATCACCCACTTCCCGGAGACCCGCGAGATCTGGAGCTTCGGTTCCGGCTACGGCGGCAACGCGCTCCTCGGTAAGAAGTGCTACTCGCTGCGTATCGCGTCGGCCATGGCCCACGACGAGGGCTGGCTCGCCGAGCACATGCTCATCCTCAAGCTGATCTCCCCCGAGAACAAGCCTTACTACGTGGCCGCGGCCTTCCCGTCGGCATGCGGTAAGACCAACCTCGCGATGATCCAGCCCACCATCCCGGGCTGGCGCGCCGAGACCCTCGGCGACGACATCGCCTGGATGCGCTTCGGCGAGGACGGCCGCCTCTACGCGGTGAACCCCGAGTTCGGTTTCTTCGGTGTCGCACCCGGCACGAGCGCCGACTCCAACCCCAACGCGATGGCCACCATCGAGGCCGGCAACACCATCTACACCAACGTTGCCAAGACCGACGACGGCGACATCTGGTGGGAGGGCATCGGCGGCGAGACCCCGTCGCACCTGACCGACTGGCTCGGCAACGACTGGACGCCCGAGTCCGGCACCAAGGCCGCGCACCCGAACTCGCGGTACTGCACCCCGATGTCGCAGTGCCCGATCCTCGCCCCGGAGTGGGACGACCCGCAGGGTGTGCCGATCTCCGCGATCCTGTTCGGTGGACGTCGCAAGACCACCGTTCCGCTGGTGAGCGAGTCCTTCGACTGGCAGCACGGCACCTTCCTCGGCGCGACCCTGTCGTCGGAGCAGACCGCTGCCGCCGAGGGCAAGGTCGGAACCGTCCGCCGCGACCCGATGGCGATGCTGCCGTTCCTCGGCTACAACGCCGGCGATTACCTGAACCACTGGATCAACCTGGGTAAGAACGCCGACGAGACCAAGCTCCCGAAGATCTTCTACGTCAACTGGTTCCGTCGCGGCGAAGACGGCCGCTTCCTGTGGCCCGGTTTCGGCGAGAACTCGCGCGTCCTGAAGTGGATCGTGGACCGTATCGAGCACAAGGCCGACGCGCAGTCCACGCCGATCGGGTACGTGCCCACCGCCGCCGACCTGAGCCTCGAAGGACTCGACGTCGACGCCGCCGATGTCGACGAGGCACTGAAGGTCGACGTCGAGGAGTGGAAGCAGGAACTGCCGCTCATCGAGGAGTGGTTCGAGTTCCTCGGCGAGAAGGTGCCGTCGGGTATCCGCGACGAGTTCGAGGCACTGAAGCAGCGCCTCGGCTGAGTCGGTTCCCCCGCAGAAGACAGTTCACGCCGGATGCCGCGTGAGGTCGGTTCAACCGATCTCACGCGGCATCCGGCGTTTCTGGCCCTGCATCAGGCGTTCTGCGTGGCCGACCACTCGTCGAGCCGACGCTTGGCTTCGCCGGGAGACACCTCTTCCACCCGTGTCATGATCGCCCAGCGGTGGCCGAAGGGATCGAGGATCGACGCGAAGCGGTCACCGGTGACGAACGTCGACGGTTCCTCGAACACGTGTCGCGCCGAAGGCGTCGCGGTAGTAGTCGATGGCGCGTGCTCCGTCCTCCACGACAAGGAACGGGGTCAGCGAGGTGTAGCCGTCCGGAATCGGTTTCGTTGTCTTTGTCATGGACGCCAGTGTCGACCCGAGCGCCACGCGAGTATTGAACGAATCCGTCATCGGCCGAACCGGACCTGCGCTCGGTCGGGTCTTGCCTTCGAGATCGTCGCCGGACTCCAGGGAGAGTCGGATGACCCCGCCGGGAATAATGCCGACTAGCGGATACGTTCGTACTTCGATGGGACCTCCGCGTCCGCATGCGGCGACGGGATGGTGCAATAGACCACAAGCTAGATCGATACGGCCGCAGCAGTGGCCACGAGGAGGACTCCACTATGGGGATCTACAACAATGTGACCGAGCTGGTCGGCCGCACGCCGATCGTGCGCCTGAACCGGCTGACCGAGGACGCCGGTGCGACCGTCGCCGCGAAGCTGGAGTTCTACAACCCGGCGAACAGCGTCAAGGACCGCATCGGTGTCGCCATCATCGACGCTGCCGAGCAGTCGGGTGAGCTCCAGCCCGGCGGCACGATCGTCGAGGGCACGTCCGGCAACACGGGTATCGCGCTCGCCATGGTGGGCGCTGCGCGCGGCTACAACGTCATCCTGACGATGCCGGAGACGATGTCGACCGAGCGTCGCGTCATGCTCCGCGCCTACGGTGCGCAGATCGTGCTCACCCCGGGTTCCGAGGGCATGAAGGGCGCGGTCGCCAAGGCCGAGGAGATCGTGGCGAACACGGAGAACGCGATCCTCGCGCGCCAGTTCGGCAACCCCGCCAACCCGGCGATCCACGAGCGCACCACCGGTGAAGAGGTCTGGAACGACACCGACGGCGCCGTCGACATCTTCGTCGCGGGCATCGGTACCGGCGGCACCCTCACCGGCGTCGGCCGCACCCTCAAGGCCCGCAAGCCGGGAGTGCAGATCGTCGGCGTCGAGCCCGCCGATTCGCCTATCCTCACCGGTGGCGAGCCCGGACCGCACAAGATCCAGGGCATCGGCGCGAACTTCGTCCCCGACGTTCTCGACCGCGAAATCTACGACGAGATCATCGATGTCAAGTTCAACGACGCGATCGACGTCGCACGCAAGCTCGGCACCGAGGAAGGCATCCTCGGCGGCATCTCGGCAGGCGCCAACGTCTGGGCCGCCCTCGAGATTGCGAAGCGTCCGGAGAACGCAGGCAAGCTGATCGTCGTTGTCGTGCCCGACTTCGGCGAGCGCTACATCTCGACCCCGCTGTTCGAGCACATCCGGGACTGATTCCGTGCTCGGTATTCTCCGCACCGTTCGTGAAGATCTGCAGGCTGCGCGCGGACAGGACCCGGCCGCGCGCAGCAACGCGGAGAACGCAATCGTCTATTCCGGCCTGCACGCGATCTGGTCGCACCGGATCGCCCACAGGATGTGGGCGGTGCCTGTCCTACGTGGCCCCGCTCGGGTTCTCGCGCAGATCACCCGGTTTCTCACCGGCATCGAGATCCACCCGGGGGCGACGATCGGGCGACGCTTCTTCATCGATCACGGGATGGGCGTCGTCATCGGCGAGACGGCGGAGATCGGCGACGACGTCATGCTGTACCACGGCGTGACGCTCGGGGGACGTGCGCTCGTCAAGGAGAAGCGCCACCCCACGCTGGGCAACCGCGTGACGGTCGGAGCCGGGGCGAAGATCCTCGGACCCGTCGTCATCGGGGACGACAGCGCCGTCGGCGCGAATGCCGTCGTCACGCACGACGTGCCGGCCGATTCCGTCGCGACCGGTATTCCGGCGACGGTGCGGTCGCGGCGGCAGCACGAGCCGCTCGTCGATCCGACGACGTTCATCGATCCCGCGATGTATATCTGACTGCTGCTCCGGTTTCCGCCGAAGCGAGAAGGGTGGCACCCGGTCTTCCGGCCGAGTGCCACCCTTCTGCTTTGCGCAGTGCCGCGCGGATCAATCCTGTGCGGATCAGTCCTGGTATCCGGGCGGGTAGAGCACAGACTTGGTCTCGCAGAACGCCTCGAGGCCCTCGGGCCCGTTCTCCCGTCCGATGCCCGAGTTCTTGTACCCACCGAAGGGCGAACCGGGATCGAATGCGTACCAGTTGATTCCGTACGTGCCGGTGCGCACGCGCGATGCGATGTCCAGGCCCTTCTCGACATCGGTGGTGTACACCGACCCTGCCAGCCCGTAGTCGGAGTCGTTGGCGATCTTCACGGCCTCGTCGACGCTGTCGTAAGGCAGCACGCACAGGACGGGACCGAAGATCTCCTCGCGGGCGATCGTCATGG
The DNA here is from genome assembly GCF_042717545.1 of Rhodococcus sp. NPDC058639. Lineage (NCBI taxonomy): Bacteria > Bacillati > Actinomycetota > Actinomycetes > Mycobacteriales > Nocardiaceae > Rhodococcus > Rhodococcus sp. NPDC058639. The sequence continues at coordinate 308,060 of NZ_JBHXRF010000005.1, read as the reverse complement.
AATTGTCGACGTCGGCGAAGATGGTGGGCTCGACGAAGTATCCCGTGTCGAGTCCGGCGGGGCGGCCGCCGCCGAGAACGAGGCGCGCACCTTCTTCGAGGCCCTTGGCGATGTAGCCCTCGACGCGTTCACGCTGCTTGGCTGAGATCAGCGGGCCGAGTTGTGCGCTGTCGTCGGACGGCGGCCCGACAGGGAAGAACGCTGCGGTGGCGACGATCTTCTCGACGACTTCGTCGTACCGGGATCGCGGCGCCAGGATCCGGGTCTGGCCTACGCATGCCTGTCCAGTGTTCATCAGCCCCGACATCACGAGCATTGCGATGGTGGAGTCGAGATCGGCGTCCTCGAGGATGATGGCCGCGGACTTGCCGCCGAGTTCGAGCGAGCACCGCTTGAGGTTGCGTGCGGCGATCTCGCCGATGTGCTTGCCCACGGCCGTCGAGCCGGTGAAGGTGATCTTGTCGAGGTCGGGGTGCGAGACGAGGTACTCGCCGGTCTCGGCGCCACCGGGGACCACCGACAGGACGCCCTCGGGAAGCCCTGCCTCCGTGAAGATCTCCGCGACGACGTTGACGGCCAGGGGAGATTCGGGTGCGGGCTTGAGGACCACGCTGCAGCCCGCGAGCAGGGCGGGGCCGAGTTTGTTGGCGCACAGGAACAAGGGCACGTTCCATGCGATGACGGCGCCGACGACGCCGACGGGTTCGCGGGTGACACGCGAGCGGCCGAACGAACCGGTCCGCTCGTCGGTCCACTGGAACGTCTCGGCGAGTCCTGCATAGTAATTGAGCGTCGCGAGGGACGGCGTCATCTGCATCATCTGGACCGACGCGGCCGGCTGACCCATTTCGGACGAGACGAGCGACGCGAGGTCGGCGGCGCGTTCTTCCATCAGCTTCGCGGCCTTCGCGATGACCTGGCCGCGTTCGGCCGGGGACATGCGGGGCCACGGCCCGTCGTCGAACGCGCGGCGAGCGGCGGCGACTGCGGCGTCGACGTCCTCGGGCCCTGCGACGGGAACCGATCCGACGCGTTCCTCCGTGGCAGGGGAGAACACCTCGAGCTTCTCGTCGGTCGACGGGTCCACCCATTGGCCGCCGATGAACAACTTGTCGTAGTCGGTCATGTCCGCTTCCTCACCAGTTGCTGTTCGCTCATGTAAAGGCAGGTTCGTGGTTCGGTGCCGACGATCCCGCGGGCCCACCTGTGACCTCGAACACTAGAACAGGTTACAGGTTTTTGGAAAGGGTGCGGGCGGCCGGTGGCGGGAATCGGTTGTGATGACCACACTGGAGAGTGCCTGGGGTCACGCGACGGACGGTCACGGGCCATGACGCTCGGTCACGGGCCAACGGTCAGGAGACAAAGCAATGGCGGAGAACAACCCCTTCGGATTCGATCCGGACGACCTCGACCGTGTGGTCCGTGAGGCCGGTGAGGAGCTACGACAGCTCAAGGACCGGGTGCTCTCGTTCCTCGACGCACCGGAACAGCCACGCTCCCCTCGGAGCGCACCCACCCCCGAGACGACGGGCGACACCGGGGCCGGTGTGTGGGTCGTCTACACCTGCGACGAGGACGGCGTGGTGCGGGTCGACCAGGTCTACCCCGCCGAACTCGACGCACTGCGTGCGCTCAAGGGCAACACCGATCCGACGAGGTCGGTGCGGTTCCTGCCGTACGGGATGAGCGTGAGCGTCCTCGACAGGCCGAACAAAGCCGCATCGGACGACGACACGGAGAATCCGGCTGACGAAGATTCCGGCCTGTAACAGGCTCAACCTCGGTGGATGTACGACTCGAGCTGGTCGCGCTCGGCTTCGAGTTCGTCGAGGCGGCTCTTGACCACGTCACCGATGCTGACGATGCCGACGAGGCGACCGCCCTCGACCACGGGTAGGTGCCGCACCCGCCTCGAGGTCATGGTTTCGGCCAGGCTGTCCACCGTGTCGGTGGGCAGGCAGGTCGTCACGTCGGTGGTCATGAGGTTCCGCGCCTGATCGGCGAGGATGGACGGCCCGCGGTGGTTGAGGCTGCGCACCACGTCGCGCTCGGTGATGATGCCGACCACCGCCCCGTCCTCGACCACGACCATCGCCCCGATGTTGTAGCGGGCGAAATCTCCGAGCAGTTCACAGATCGGCGTCTCGGGTGGGACGGTGCAGACTCCCGAACCCTTGTTCCGCAAAATCTCAGCAATCCGCATCCCGGTACCGCCGATCGATCCGCTGGGCAGAGTGGTACGTCAGAGGGTAGGGCAGTGTCCCGCGCGCACAGGCTTTGGTTATCTAGTCGTGACCTGCGGCGAGGAGCGACGCACCGGCCAGCGTGCCCAGAGGGCCGAGTTCGGCCGGCACGACGCGCACCTCGCGCAGGAAACCGAGTCGAGCGTGCCGCGTCGTCGACGCCAGCAACGGTCGCCACAGGTGCGTTCCGGACTGTGCGAATCCGCCACCGACCACGACATGCGAGACGTCCGTCAGGGCCACCGCCGACGCGATGACCTGGTCCAGTGCGGTTCCCGCGCGTTCGAGTGCGGCTGCCGCCACCCCGCTGCCCGCCTGTGCGTCGGCGGCGAGGGCGGTGCCGTCGGATCCTTCCCAGCCGTGCAGCCGCGCCCACCGCACCGCTGCCGGCCCGCTCGCGACGGTCTCGATACATCCGACCCCGCCGCACGCACACACCGCGGTGCCGTACGCCGAGACCATGTGTCCGATGTGGCCGGCGTTGCCGGTGCGGCCCGTGACGATTCTGCCGCCGAGCACCAGCCCGCCTCCGATGCCGGTACCGACTACGACACCGAGCAGGTCGGCCACGCCGCGTCCGGCACCGAAACGCTGTTCGCCCAGCGCGGCGGCGGCTCCGTCCATCGCCAGTCGTACTCGGGCACCCGGGAACAGGCTGCGGACCGCATCGGCCAGCGGGAACCCGCTCGCCCATTCGGTGATGTTGATGGGGGACACCGTGCCCCGCGCGGTGTCGACCGGGCCGGCCGCGGCGATACCGACCGCCGTGACCGGCTCCGTACCGGCGACCTCCCGCAACAATGCTGCGCACGTCTCCCACACCCCTGTCGCGGGCACGGGTACGGACTGCGGTTCGAGGGGTGTCGCGTCGTCGGCGACGGTGGCCGCGGCAAGTTTGGTGCCGCCGACGTCGAGTGCCAGTGCGGTCATACCGTGACCCTAGGGGATGCCGGTAGGTCCCACCGGGGCGTCACCGGCGCTGCATCACGAGAACCAGGTTGCTCACAAGGATTTCGCGGATCCACGGCACCTTCACGAGCCACCACGCCCACCGGGGGTGATACCGCGGGAAGGCGGCGAGCAGGGTGCCTTCGGTACTCGAGCGCGCCCAGCGCAGACCGTCGGCCGCTCCCACTTCGAACAAGGACTGCCCGTACCGGTTCTTCGGTTCGCGGCCGTGTTTGCGCGCATACCGGCGTGCCGCGTACTCACCGCCGAATGCGTGCCACGGCCCGGTCTCGTGGCCTCCGAAAGGTCCCCACCACAACGTGTACGACAACACCATCAGCCCGCCCGGACGCGTCACCCGCAACATCTCGTCGGCCATCACCCAGGGGGTCGGGACGTGCTCTGCGACATTCGACGAGAAGCACACATCCACCGACCCGTCGCGCAGCGGCAACGCCAGCCCCGAGCCGCGGATCGCGCCGCCCACCCGGAGGCCCGCCGCGTGCATCTCGGACGGGTCGGGTTCGATCGGAACGTAGCGTGCCCCGACGGCGTTGAAGGCGTCCGCGAAGTATCCGGGTCCGCCGCCGACGTCGACGACCGTCGTGCCGGCCAGTCCGGTGCCGGTCGCGCCGGTGTGCAGATCGCCGATCAGATCGACGGTGTCGCGGGCGAGCCCGCCGTAGAACTTGTCGGGCGCGGACTGCTCGAAACGAAAGCTGCTCAGCAGTCCGGCCGACCGTCGCAGCGTCGCGCGTCGTGCGAAGAGCCGGGTCACGCTGGAATCGGGCGCGGTCGGAGAAGGCACGTCGAGACACCTTAGTGTGAGGCCGCGGCACGCTCTCCGTACCTATGCCGCGGCGTACCCGTTAGGGTGTTCGTTGTCATACTCAGGCCCTCCCGGGTCAATACCGGTCCCTTCGGGCCGCCGCAAGATATTGGGGGCTCCGCGTGCAGGAGGTACTGCTGCTCTGCTGGCGTGACACCGGACACCCTCAAGGGGGTGGCAGTGAGCGGTACCTGGAGCAGGTAGGAGCCCAGCTCGCCGCGCGCGGGATCAAGGTCACGCTGCGTACGGCGTCGTATCCCGGTGCCCGGAGCCGCGACAGCATCGACGGTATCGACATCAGTCGCGGTGGTGGCCGGCTGACCGTGTACCCGCGAGCGCTGGCCGCGATCCTGGCCGGCCGGTTCGGTGTCGGCCCGCTGGCCGGTATCCGGCCCGACGCGGTCATCGACACCCAGAACGGCATCCCGTTCTTCGCCCGGGTTGTCGCCGGCGCCCCGGTCACCCTTCTCGTGCACCACTGCCACCGTGAGCAATGGCCCGTGGCGGGACGCCTGATGGCCAAGCTCGGATGGTGGATCGAATCGTCGCTGTCACCGCGCGTGCACCGCCGCAACCAATACCTCACGGTGTCCCTGCCGTCCGCTGACGAACTGCGCGCGCTCGGCGTCGACCGGGAGCGCATCGCGGTGGTGCGCAACGGCGCCGACGCGATCCCTGCCGGGGTCGCACCCGGCGACGACCACACCCGTACCGAGCACCCGAGCCTGTGTGTGCTGTCCCGGCTCGTACCGCACAAGCAGATCGAAGATGCGCTCGGTGCTGTCGCGGCGCTGCGCGGCCGAATCCCCGGTCTGCATCTCGATGTCATCGGCGGCGGATGGTGGGAGCAGAACCTGCGCGATGCCTCCGCAGACCTCGGGATCGCGGACGCGGTGACGTTCCACGGCCACGTCCCGGAGGATCGCAAGCACGAACTCCTCTCCCGCGCATGGCTCCACGTCATGCCCTCCCGAAAGGAGGGGTGGGGTCTGGCGGTGGTCGAAGCCGCCCAGCACGGTGTGCCCACCATCGGCTACCGCAGTTCCAAGGGCCTGACCGATTCCGTGATCGACGGGGTGACGGGGTTGCTCGTCGACTCCCCGGCCGAGTTGACCGAGGCCGTCGCCGACCTTCTCGAGGACCGCGGGCGCCTGCGTCAACTCGGCGCGAAGGCACGCATCCGGGCCGGAGAGTTCTCGTGGGAGGCGACCGGCGACGGAGTGTTCGACGTGCTTGTCGGTACCACCCGTGGTCAGCCCGTATCAGGACTGTTTCCGAGGACGGGCGAACCGCTGCACCAGCACGCCCACCACGCCGCAGGCTGAGAGCAGCAACCACACCACGTGTGCCGCTATCGCGGATGTGCGGTGCGGCGACGCGTCGGTGGTCACGCCGTCCACGCGGTAGAGACTCAGATCGTCGTCGCTGTAGACCGGTTCGAGCGTGGCCAGGGTGCGCTGCGACTCGCCCCGATCTCCGGGGGTGCGGTGCTCGACGAGCACCCATCCCACTCCCTCCGCGGCGAGCGTGTCGGGACCGGCGCCGGTGAGCAGGAGTCGTTCCACTTCTTCCGCACGGTGTCCCTCACCGGCCACCGTGCCCCCGGCCACCAGCAGGGTCCCGGTCTGCAACACGTCCGCGCGCACCATGCGCGGGGCCGGATCCAGCACGGCGACCGGACCGGCGAAATCGAAGATCCGGAACATGCCACCGGGTAGCACGGCCACGTCGCCGTCGCGTGCGGTCACGCACTCGGTGACCTTCTGCCACCCGTCCGGGTAGCGGACGGGCCGGACCTGCCCGGAGACGCCCCACGCGAGATCAGGCAGTGCGAGGACGAGTCCCGCGACCACCACGGCCGCCCAGACCGGGGCCGGACCGGAGAATCGTCGTTGCAGTGCCCCCACGCCCGCTGCTGCGGCGAGCGCGTAGCCGGGCATCGCCAGCGCCACCCACTTCTGGGTGTCCCGGAGCAGCCCCACGCCGGGCACGTTCGCCATCGACCATTCGCCGGCCGCGAGCCCGGGGCCCGTCGCAGCCAGGGCAGGTCCGAGCACCGCGACCGCGGCGAGCACACCGGCGGCGACGACCACGGGATGACGACGACGTCGCCACAGCGCAGGCACACCGCACGCGACGACGCCGAGCAGCAGCAACGTGCCGACGAGCGCCCACGGCGTGGTGCGGGAGCCCGGCACGGCGTCGCCGTTCCAGATGCCGCCGAGTCCCGCGAGGGAACCGAGGGTGCCGAGGAGCGGTTCTGCCCGCGCGGCGAACGCACGAACACCGGCCGGGTCGGCTTCGGTTCCTCCGCCCGCCAGGAGCGTGGCGGTGAGCCACGGCAGCGACGCCAGGACGGTGAGGGCAGCGGCGGCCGCCATCCGCACGACCGTCGAACCCCGGCCCCCGGGCACGGCAAGAACGGCGAGTGCCACCACGGCGGCGAGCAGCACCCCGGTGGGTGTCAGCCCCGCCGCTGCCAGGCACACCGCCAGCGCGGGCCATCCACCGCGCTGCCGACGGCGGATCGAAACGGCCGCACACATCGCCCAGGGCAGCGCCGCGTATCCGGCGAGCAGGCTCCAATGACCTTGCAGCAGGCGCTCCGCCACATAGGGATTCCAGATGGCGACCGTCGCCGCTACCAGCTGGGCTGCCACCCCCGCCCGCGGCAGGACGACGGCGACGAGGCGTGCCGCTCCCCAGCCCGCTGCCCACACCGACAGCGTGAGGATCGTGCTCACCGCGACCCCGCCGTCCACCACCGTGGTCACCCACGCGAGCAGCGCATCCTGGGGGACCGCGCGGGCTGCCGCGTCGGACAGCCCGAGGGACGAGTCGGTGAGGAAAGACCGCGGCGTGCTCACCGCGTCGCGCAGCAGCAGGTAACCGGGTGAGGTGAGGAGCGGGCCGAGCACGACGAACGTCAGGAGCAGCGACCACAGCGCCGGCGCCGACCGCACCGGCAACACCGGTGCGACCGAGCGCGAGGACACCGGCGTCAGCATGGCGGCAGAATACGGGGTCCGTACTGATGCGAGGATGGGCGGATGCCTCGACCCGAGACCACGCGCCGGTCGGCTGCCGCTGGAATGACGATGGTGACCGTCGGGGCGATGACGGCCAACATCGCGGCCTACCTGCTGCACCTGCCCGCGGGCCGATGGCTCGGCCCCGCCGGGTACGGCGAGTTCGCGAGCCTGCTCGCCGCCCAACTCGTGCTGGCGGTCCCCGCGCTTGCGTTGCAGACGGTCGTGGCCCGGGAGGCCGTGCACGGCAGCAGCGTCGCGGTGTTGCGGCGCCTGGGCTACCGGTGCGCCGCCTGGGCGGGCCTTGCCGCGCTGGTTCTCGTTCCGGTGGTGGCGTGGGCACTCGACACCAGCGTCGCCGGTGCATTCGGATCTCTCGTGACCGCGCCTCTGCTCGTCCTTCTCGCGGCCGAACAGGGTCTTCTGCAGGGTCGTGGGAGGTTCGCGGCGCTCAGCGTCGTGCTGGCCACGGCGGGCGTCGCCAAGGTCGCCCCGGCGGTCGTCGTGCTCATGCTGGGCGGCGGACCCGGGGCGGCGCTGTTCGCCGGTGCTGTGGGGACCGGCATCACCGCGGTTTTCGCGGCCGTGCTCGTCGGGCGCACCGATCCGGCAGACGCGGGGTCCTCCTGGGCGCCGTCCGCGGGTGCGGTCCTGCGCGCTTCTCAGGTGCAACTTGCGCTGATCGCACTGACCTCACTCGATCTGCTGCTCGCCCGGGTGGTGCTGGACCCGGAGTCCGCAGGCCTGTATGCCCTCGGTGCTGTGGCGACGAAGGTGGCGTTCTGGCTGCCGCAGGCCGTGGGTGTGGTGCTTTATCCACGAATGGCCGATCCGGCGGAGTCCGCGGCGGCGGTGCGGTCTGCGTTGACGGTGCTCGTGGCGCTGGGTGCGGCGCTCGTGGCGGCAGCAGCCTTGTGTGCACCGCTCGTCCCGTTGCTCGTGGGAGACGCGTACCGGCCCGTGCAGTCCCTGCTGTGGATGTTCGCCCTCCAGGGAGCGTGCCTGGCGGTGCTGCAGGGCGCGCTGCTGTCGGCGATCGCGGGGGAGCGCACGCACCTGGCACTGGTCGCGTGGGCCGGTCTTCTCGTCGAGGTGATCCTGATGGTGACGGTCGCGGCGACGATCGAGCAGTTCGTCGGCGTCGCGGTGGGGGTGGCGGCCGCGACAGCCGCGGTCGTCGCAGTGCTGGCCGTACGAACCGCCGCGGCATCCGCCCCGGGCCCGGGCGCCGGACTCACGCTCTGACCCGGCCACAACAACAGGGCAGGCACAACAAACCGCCCCCACCGTGAACGGTGGGGGCGGTGTTGTTGTTCTTTGTTCTTTGCGCTGCGCGTGACTACTGCTGCGGAGGCTTACGCAGGTCGGTGCGCGGGATCTCCTGCGTCTGATCGGTGGTCCAGTCACGCTGCTGCGTGTCCGAGCCCCGGTCGTTCCGCGGGATGACCTCGGTCCTGTCGTCGGTGTAGTCCCGCTGCGGCGACGTGGAGTGCGCCGGTCCCACCGTCGTGGTGGCCGGGCCGGCCGGCGACGGTCCGGTGGCGGCAGCGGCACGACGGCCACCGTTCTGCCCGCCACGGAGACCGAGCACGATGCCCGCGATCAGCAGGATCGCGCCGAGGATGCCGAGGATGATCGGCACGGTGCGACCGAACAGGGAGAGCTGATCCTGTCCGTCCTTGGCCTGACCGATCTGGTACTCGACGGTTTCCTCGTCGAACGGCAGAGTCACATCGAGAATCGTTATCTCGGGGGTGTCGGCTTCGCGTGCGTAGTACTGGTTCTGTACTTCCTGGCCCTTGACCACGACACCCGTGATGGGGTCGACCCACAGGTCGCGGACGTTGTTGTACCAGCGGGTCATCGTGATCGGCTCGTCGCCCTCACCGACACCCCACGTGGAGGCGGGCAGGGCCAGCTTGTAGGTCGGGACCTCGGGATCGGCCTCCGACAGGTCGATCGGTCCGACTTCCTGGCTGAAGTGGTAGACCGCCATGCCGTTGACCTCTTCCTCACCCTTGAACTCGAGGGGGAAGGTCTCGCGCGCGTTGATGTCGTAGTAGGGGTACGACTCCTGTTTGACATCGAACGGGAACTTGTACTGCAGGCCACCGCGGTCTCCGAGATCGGTGGGCGGCGCGTCGGCAGTGGACTGCACCGTGCTCACCCGATCGGCGAAGTCCTCGGACGACACGGGCATCGACGTGTCGCGGTCGATCGTGACGCGGTCGACGGTCGCCGACACCAGTCCGGTATCGCCCTGCATGTCGAGCCGACGCACCGTCTGACCCGCCTGGAGGGTCATGATGTCGCCATCCGCGGGATCCTCCACCGTGACGTAACGCTGCGCCACGATCGGGACGTCCCTGTCGACCTGAGCATTGCCCGCGAGCAATGCTCGGGAATTGAGGATGTCACCCGTGCCTTCGGCAATGGTGGTCACCTCGAGGTCAAGGGGTGTAGTCGCCAATTTGCCGACAGTGTAGGTCGGTACGAGAATTGCGATTACCAGGAGGAACGCCCCCAGGCCTATCAGAATCAACGCAAGTATCCGGCCGGAGCTCGAACGCTCAGCCATGCTGTCTCTCCTCACTCAACGGGTTGTCATCGAGTACCCCCACCGGCAGCAGGGCTGCACGGATCGCCTTGGCATCCGACCCGCGAACGCCACGTGAGCCAAGACACTAACAGTCCGCGGTGCACGGATGCTCGTGGCTCGTGACGAACCCGCATTTACGCGGGTGTGCCCGGGCGGGCACACTGGTCGCCGATGAGTAGTACAAGGGCCTCCGACCCCGGCGTGAACGGGTTTCTCCCAGCGCTGGAGGGCATGCGCGGGCTGGCATCCGTCGCAGTGGTGGTGACCCACGTCGCCTTCCAGACCGGTGCCGTGCACGAGTCGGTGCTCGGACGCGTGTGGGGCCGGCTGGACCTGGCAGTCGCCCTGTTCTTCGCCTTGTCGGGATTTCTGCTGTGGCGTCCGCACGCTGCCGAGGCCCGCGATCTCGGTCCGCGGCCGTCTGCACGGCGGTATCTGGTGTCGCGCGCGACGCGCATCCTGCCCGCCTACTGGATCGCGGTGATCCTGGTGCTGTGGCTGCTTCCCGGTGCCGGCGGCGGAGCCACGGTGTGGTGGGCCAATCTGACGTTCACGCAGGTCTTCGTGCCGCTCACCCTCACCGAGGGGCTCACCCAGATGTGGAGCCTGTCGGTGGAGGTCGCGTTCTATGCGGCGTTGCCGCTGATGGCGCTCGCGGTCTGCCGGTTGCGGGGCCCGTCCGCACGGTTCCGGATTCCGCTCCTGCTCGGGGTGAGCGTGCTTGCGCTGCTGTGGGTGTGGTTGCCGGTGCCGACTCCCGAGCACATCAACCACGAGAATTGGCTGCCCGGGTACCTGCCCTGGTTCGCTGCCGGGATGTTGCTCGCCGAACTGGTGACCGGTTCCAGGACCTGGGTGCATCGACTCGCGGAGCGCCGGTACCTGATGTGGGGGGTCGCAGCGGTCGCATTCGGTCTGGCGACGACACCGCTTGCCGGACCGAAGACGCTCACCGACCTCGAACCGTGGGAGTACAGCAACAAGATCGTGCTGGGCGCGATCATGAGTTTCGCGCTGCTCGCTCCGCTGGTCCTTGCCCCCCGCGCCCACCACGGCTTCCTCGCGAGCCCGCCGGCGCTTGCGGTGGGGCGCTGGTCCTACGGCTTGTTCCTCTGGCATCTCGCGGTGATGGCGATCATCTTCCCCGTCTTCGGGATCGCGCCCTTCCAGGGGCATTTCTGGCCGGTGCTGGCCGTGACCTGCGTGCTCAGCATTGCGATCGCGTCGGCCAGTTACGCGCTCGTGGAGGTACCCGCGCGCGATGTCTTCCGGCGTTGGGACCGGTCTCGCAAAGGCAGGGCGGCGAGGCCCACCGCGACGAGCCCCACCAGCGCCGCGAGCTGAATCAGGTACGAGTGCCCGACGTAGCCGTCGGGTGAGCGCCACGGCCCGGTGGACAACAGGGCCATCGCGAGCACGGTGGCACCGCCGGCAGTTCCCACGAGCAGACGCGACGCAGCCCGCCGACCCCACCGGCGGGTCGCGGCGACGAGCCCCAGGGCGCCGAGGACCACCACGACGGCACCTGCACCGCCGGCCACGACGACGGCAGCGGCGAGGACACCGGCAAGTCCGGCGACCGGCGACCGCCATGTGCGCGGCGCGGGACCGGGATCGGAGGCGCGCCGACGAGACAGTGGCCACAGGGCCAGCGCGAACAGTGGCACCAGCAGCGCGAGGCCGCCGAAGATCCCCAGCCGGTACCAGCGGTCGGTCGTGAACTCGAGCGTCAGTGTGCTGTCCGGTCCGGCAGGCAGTATCCATCCCTGCTGCCACCCGTCGACGACGACAGGGGTGGGTTCGAGACCGTCGGTGCTGCTGCTCGCCGCCCAGCCGATGTTGGTGCTTTCCGGGATCACGACCAGCCGGTCCTCGTCGCTCGCGGGCACGGTCAGCTCCCGCAGGCCGGCGGACCAGGCGCCGGTCTCCGACTCCACCGGGGACACGGCCGGGGTGTCGGCGCCCGGCACCGTCAGTTGCAGGCGGGACACGATGAACGCGGTTCCCGGCGACACGTCGATGTCGACGCGACCGGCGTTCATGCTCACCGCATCGCTATCGCAGAGCGTCGCGGGAACTTCGGCCCCGGCAGCGAGATCGGCGACGCTTGCCGTCACCGACGTGCGGTAGGGCTGCCCGTCGATCGTGACCACGGGTCCGTCGTCGCAGCCGACCGTCACCTCCCGGTCGTAGATCCGGTCCTGCGCACCGATCGGGCCGTCGTCACCGCGAACGGTCACCTCGGCGATACCCGGAGGCGCAAGCTTCGAGAATCCCAGCACCGTGCGGTCGAGGACGTCGTCCCAGCGGAGAACGGTCAGCGTGATCCGGTCGGTAACATGCGGAGCGAGGTCCAGCGTGGTGGTGCCTTCGCTCAGCTCCCGTACCTGTGGACCGTTCCCGAGGTTCACCGCGACCGCGCGCGGCGCGACGGGGAGCACTCCCAGCGACGTTGCGATGTCGAGGCCGGTGACCCGTTGCGGTGACGGCAGGTCCAGCGTCAGCGTCGGGCGGGGCCCGCCGGGTTCGAGGGAGCGTTCGTCGGCCGCCCACGACGTGCGCGGGTCCCCGTCGGTCGCGGCGAACGCCGACCCCTGCAGATCCACGACCTCCGCGTCACCGCGGGCGACAACGCGATCGGTGCGGTCGATGACGTCGTCGAGTGCAGGCCCGGGGCGCACGCGCAGCCACAGGTCCGGTTCGACGACGGTCGCGGCAGGAACCTCGAGCGTCCGCGTGAAGAGGTTGGGTTCTTCTGTCGACGTCGCGAGTCCCCGCGCGCAGCGCACCCGGTCCGGAGTGTCGACGCAACTGCCGCGTCCGGGGAACTCCTGTCCGAGATCCCAGCCGCGCACCGCGACACCCTCCGCGGGACCCGGAACGACGATGCGGCGCCGGATGTCGAGGCGCTCGGGGTTGCGTCCGTCGGTGAATTCGTCGACCGCAATTTCGGCGAGCCCGAATTGGTTTCCGCGCGAACCGCTTTCGGTGTGGGTCGAAGTGATGCGGATCCACGACGTGGTGCCCAGCGGCAACGCGACGGTCTGAGGGCGGCCGGGCTCCTCGACCCGCACGGCGGTACTGCCCCGCTCGGTGGTCACTTCGAGCCACCGGACGGGATCGCCGAGCGCACCGGAACTGGTGGTCAGTTGCAGCATGCCGGAGTGGACCGGGGTGTCGAGATCGAGTTGCAACCACTGTCCGAGGGCGGATTCGAGGCCGTTGCTGTGCCAGCCGGTGGTGGGATCTCCGTCGACGACGGCTGCGGGCCCGCTGCCCACTGCGGTGCCCCCGAGTTGCGTGGCGTCCGACGCGGCGCTTGACACGGTGATCCGTGCGCCTTCCCATTCGGCACGGACGAGTTCGGCGCCGGGCACCGGATAGTCGGGCACGGCGTTGCGGGTGCGTCGTGGGTCGTCCGCGGCGCGAATCGCCGAAGAGTGATGATCGACCTGGCCGTAGTCTGTTTCCCGGTCGGTCGGGGTGTCGGTGACGGTGACCTCGTCGACGGGCAACCCCGCGCGGGCAGCGTCGGCGGAGAGAAGCGTGGGCCCGACCAGATCCGGGTCTCCCGCGTGGAGGTTGAGCAGCGATTCGGGACCGCCCTGGACGACGGGCACATCGGCCGCGTCCACCATGTACGGCCCGATCGGCGTCGCTTCGGTAGCCGCGACCTTGTAGATCTCGACTGCGGGATATGCCGGCCGCAGGTCCGCGTCGGTCACGAATCCGTCGGCGTTCGCCGGCACGATGTCGTTGCCGAACCGGGCGACGCGCTCGATCCCGGGCGACTCGTCGAGGGCTCGATGGACGAGCGCGGGTCGCGCGGACGGGGACGTCTCGGGATCGAGGTCGTTGCGCACCACGAGGAACCCGATGCCCTGGCCACGCAAGGTTGCGGCGAGTCCCGGCGAAGGGCGGCCGTCCGCGATCTGCCGCTGCACCGAATCGAGGGCGCGGATCGCTCCGGGCGGGACGAGGGGCACGGCGTCGCGCGACGCCCAGGGCGTGGTTGCGAGCGCCTGCAGCGGCTCGTCTCGCGTCAGTCCCCAGATCTGGCTGCCGAACGGTGCCCCGGGCACGATCAGAGCACGTTCGCCGCGCTCGTCGGTGTTCTCGTCGAGCCATGCAGCGGTGGCGTGCCAGTAGTCCGGAACCTCGTCGTAGGCGCCGCGCGGCGCGAGCTTGCCTGTCCACGCCAGCGACGTCGCGAGGGTGAGGGCGACAAGGATGAGCGTGGCGAACGCGACCATCGGGTTGCGTTCGGGGTGGGCGAATGCCGTCCGGGTGCGCGCCCACGGCACCGAACCGGGGAGCGGAACCCAGCGCAGCAGGTGCGCGAGACCGAGCACGAGCGGCAGCCGCACCAGCGGTTCCAGTTTGTGTACGTTGCGCAGTGGCGCGCCTGTGGAGTCGAGGAATGCGCGCACCTGATCGGCGACCGGCGATCCGAGCTCCCCGGCGTATCCGGCACCGAGACCCGCGATTCCGACGAACAGGATCAGTGTGAGCCGGCCACGTGCCGGCATCGAGCGCATCGCGAGCCCGGCCAGTCCGGCGGCGGCGATCGCACCGGTGACGAGCACGGCGGCGGGCTGTGTGACCAGTACGGCGCCGGCGATGCGTTCGGGTGAGACGAACGGCGTCCAGCTGCTCGTCCCGCGAAGGACTTCCGCGAGCGACGTCCACTGGGTGGTTACGCCCGACGATTCGATGAAGTCGAGGAACGGCGGGCTGACGCGGCCGAGCAGGAGCAGCGGCACCATCCACCACGTCACGGCGACGAGGCACAGCGGTAGCCACCATGCCGTGAACCGCCACCATCGGCGGTTCGGCTTGTGCGCGGCCCACCACAACGCTGCGATCAGGCATGCAGCGGCCGTCGCGACGGCGTTGATCGCGCCCATGAGCGCGACCGCCGCCGCCGATTGCGCCGCGAGCCTGCGCGGTGAGCCCACGTACCGAGTGCTCAGATACCGCACCACCGGCAGGAGCACCCACGGGGCGAGCATCATCGGATGCGCTTCGGACGAGATGGATCCGAGCGTGGTCAGGACGCGGGGGGAGAGAACGAACACGGCCGCCGCGACAACGCGGGAACCGCGGTTCCCGACTCCGAGGGCCTCGGCAAGCCGCACGATTCCCCAGAACCCGACGACAAGCAGCACCGCCCACCAGGCACGCTGCGTGATCCACGGCGGGATGTGCAGCAACTGCCCGGCGGCGAAGAACGTGCCGTGAGGAAAGAAATAGCCGTACGCCTGGTTTTGTACCTGTCCCAGCGGTGCGGTGCTACTCCACTGGTGAGCGGCGCGCGCGAGAAATCCGAGAGGATTCTGTGTCAGGTCGTACTTCGTGTCGGCGACGACCAGGCCTGGAACCTGAGCGAACGACAACAGCACTGCCACCACGGTGGCGCCGAACAGCCACCGGCGGGACAGGGGTTCGGCGGACGGAGTGTCCGTCGCGCCTCGGTACGTGAGTGAACTCGAAGCGTTGCCGGAGCCGTCAGCGGCTGCCGTACTCAACCTGGTTCAGGAGGGAGGATTCGGCGTTTCCGGTGCGGTCGATCTGGGGACGCGTGTTCTCCTGCACTGCGGCAGTTACTCCGAACACCGCGACGACGCCGAGAACAGCACCGATTACCGCGCTGCCCAGGCCCGGACCCAGGAACTTCGCCATACCAATCTCCCCATCGTTCGTAACGCATGTCATATTGCTCGCGCCAAACTATCACCCCGGCGTGCGATGTCCGACCGCCTGCACCCGGAGAAGGACCTAGACCCCGAGCGAACCCAGCAGCGTGCGCAGTTTCGCGGTGGTTTCGTCGAGTTCCGCGTGCGGATCGGAATCGGCGACGATCCCTCCCCCTGCCCACGCGACCGCCCGCCGGCAGTCCGAACTCAGCTCGGCGCAGCGGATCGCGACGAACCAGTCGCCGTCACCGTCGGCGTCGCACCAGCCGACCGTGCCGCCGTAGAATCTGCGGTCGCCCTCGACCCGCGCGATGGCGTCCATGGCCGCTTCGGTGGGCGTACCGGCCACGGCGGGGGTGGGGTGCAGTGCGGCCGCGAGGGTGAGAGCGTCCGTCTCCGGGTCGCGCAGTGTCCCGGTGATCGGGGTGGCGAGGTGCCACACATCCGGCGTGGAGGTGAGCTCGGGGGTTTCGGGAATCTGCAGGTCGCGGCACAGCGGCGCGAGACGGGCACGGATCCACTCGACGACGTACCCGTGCTCGGCCAGGTTCTTCGCCGACCCCAGCAGTTCCTTACCGGCGCGGCGGTCGTCGTCGGGGTCGTCGCGCCGCGCTGCCGTCCCGGCGAGCGGCCGGCACGTGACGGTGTCCCCTCGGCGGCTGACGAGCAGTTCGGGGCTCGCGCCGACCAGGGTGTGTCCCCAGAATCGTTCCCCGGCCGCACTGAGATCGACCGCGAACGTCGCCGCGTCGGGATGCCGCTCGATCATGCGGGCGGCGAGGGTGAGCGGGTCGATGGGTGCGTCGGCCTCGAGTGCGACCTTCCTGGCGGCGACGACCTTGTCGAATTCGCCGAGTTCGAGCCGTTCCACCAGTGCGCGGACCCGCGCGACGTGCACGCGCGGCAGCGGAAGCTCGGTCGTCCGGTAGACGTCCGGAAGGTCGGGGAGGTCGTCCGGCGCGGCCCACGGTCCGTCGGTGACGGCGGTGTGTTCCGGTTGGGCCAGCGCGACCGGTCGTGTCGGATCGAACGGCAGGGCGCCGACGACGATGTCGGCGTCTCCGCGGTGCAGGGCACGAGACGCGGAGGCGACATCGTCGAAGAGACGACGCGTGCCGGTGGCGTGCACGGTGCGATCGGCGCGGGAAAGCAGAAAACCGTCCATGGTGATTCGACGATATTCCTGCGCGCGCCGCGCTCAGCGTCCAGGTGGCACGATCAGCACGGGACGGTGACTGTGGCGCAGGACGTGGTCGGCCACCGAGGACTGCAGCAGCGAGCGCAGGCCCGTGGTGCCACGCGTGCCGGCGACGATGATGTCGACGTCGAGTTCGTCCGCCGCTTCGACGATGGCCGCCCACACGGCGTTGACCACCTCGACGGTGCGACCCTCGGCCTGCAGCCCGAGGGAGTTGGCGAGTGCGAGTCCTTCGTCGTTGGTGACCTTCGCATCGGTCAGCGCGATGTCCTCACGGTCCTCGTCCGGAACCCATTCCGGTTGCATGACGCCGGAGAGTCCCGACATGCGCGCCGCCTGCCGCACCATCGGCTCCCAGGCTGTGACGACCACCGCTCGGCACGACTCGAGGAACCGCCCCGCGTACTGCACGGCGCGCTTGGAGTTTTCGGACCCGTCGTAGGCGATCAGGATCAGATCTGCGGCCACCGGGCACCTCCTGTGTCGAGTGATACGGGGTCGAGTGAGTCCGGGTCTGCCCGGGAAGGCCTCTACGACTGCGGGATGCGGCACGAATGCTCGGGTGCACCTTAGCGTGCGACGACCGGCTGCGGGAGGGTTCGTCGCGGCGGTCCGCTACCGTCGGAACGATGCGGACCCGCCACACGCTCGCCGTCGTTCTCACCGCTGCACTCGCAGCCGCGGGATGCGGCGCGAACGACACCTCCGATGTTTCGACCACCACCGGAGCGGATGACACCGCGACGTCCGAGTCGAGGACGGCCACCTCGTCCACGGAGACCCTGCCGACAGCGCCACCGGCGTGTGGCGACGATCTGCTCGCCTCGCTCACGGGCAGGCAGAAGCTCGCGCAGTTGCTCAATGTGGGAGTCACCGGAGCGGACGACGCGCTTGCGGCCGTGCAGTCCGAACAGATCGGCGGCATTTTCATCGGTAGCTGGACCGACCCCGCAATGCTCGCCGAACGGCAGGTTCAGGGTGTCGCGGCGCAGAGCACGCTGCCGTTGATGGTCACCATCGACGAGGAGGGCGGACGGGTGTCGCGTGTCGGGGCGCTGCTGGGCCCCGATCCGTCGGCGCGCGTCACCGCCGAGACCATGACGGTCGAGCAGACCTATCAGATGGCCCTCGAGCGTGGACGGGAGTTGCGCGAACTCGGTATCACCGTCAATTTCGCTCCCGACGTCGACGTGAGCAGCCAGCCCGACGACTCGGTCATCGGCGATCGTTCGTATTCGTCCGACCCGCAGGTGGTCGTCGAATACGCCGGCGCCTACGCACAGGGTCTCCGCGATGCGGGCATCATGCCGGTGCTCAAGCACTTCCCGGGGCACGGGTCGGCGTCGGGGGATTCGCACACCGGTGCTGTCACTGCTCCGCCGCTCGAGCAGCTGGAGCAGAGCGATCTCGTGCCGTACCGCGCACTGGTCTCGCCCGATGTCGCAGTCATGCTCGGGCACCTCGATGTTCCGGGCCTGACCGGCGGGTTGCCGGCCAGTATCAGCCCGGAAGCGGTGGAACTGCTGCGGTCGGGCTCGTACGGAGCACCCGAGTTCGACGGGGTGATCTTCACCGACGATCTGTCGGGAATGCGGGCGATCACCGATACCTACGGCATCACCGAAGCGGTCGAGGCTGCGCTGGTGGCCGGCGTCGACCAGGCGTTGTGGCTGACCACGGACGAGGTCCCCGAGGTCCTCGACCACCTCGAGGGCGCTGTGGCGTCGGGTGAACTGCCGCAGTCCCGGGTGGACGACGCCGTCCGTACGGTCGCTCGGGCGAAGGGCGCCCTGGACTGCTGATACGCATGTTCGCGCCTGTGCACAGACTTCCTTACCGTAGAGTAAGAAACCGATTCGAGGAGGTGGAGAAGGTCCATGGCCGGCGGAACCAAGCGATTGCCGCGAGCGGTACGGGAGCAGCAGATGCTCGATGCCGCGGTGGACGTTTTCTCCGAGAACGGTTTCCACGACACGTCCATGGATGCGATCGCAGCGCGGGCATCGATCTCGAAGCCGATGCTCTACCTCTATTACGGCTCGAAGGACGAGTTGTTCGCGGCGTGCATCAGCCGTGAGGGGCAGCGTTTCGTCGAAGCGCTCACCCCGGCCGGCGATCCGTCGCTGTCGCCGCGTGAGCAACTGCGGGTCGCGCTCGAGTCGTTCCTCGGCTTCGTCGACCAGCACCGCAGTTCGTGGATGGTGCTCTACCGCCAGGCGCTTGCGCAGCAGGTCTTCGCCGGACAGGTGAGGGGCAGCCGGGATCGGCTCATCGAACTCACCGCACATCTGCTCGAATCGAGCACCCGGGACCCCGAACCGGGGACGGACTTCACGATCATGGCTGTCGCGCTGGTCGGTGCGGGAGAAGCGGTCGCCGACCGGATCGCGGGCGGCGAGATCGACGTCGAGAAGGCCGCCGAACTCCTCGACAACCTGGCATGGCGCGGTCTCGCAGGCAGAAAACGCTCGGATCCGCCGGGCTGAAACACCGCCGGACGTCGAAGGACAGGTGCCGGGACGCCCCCATCGCGTCCCGGAACCTGCCCTCCGATTGTCAGCGCAGTGTCGCGGTGAGGTGCGGGTAGAGCTTCTTCGGATGGCGAAGCGCGATATCCCAGCCGTCGGCGTCGCGCCGCGCGTAGAGATTCACGGTTGCCGGAAGAAGTACCGGTTTACCGAATTTCACCGCGTAGGTCACTGCCCCGGGGACCTTGCCCTCGACGGCGCGTAGTGCTGCCGCCGCACTCCACATTCCGTGGGCGATGGTCTTCGGGAAACCGAAGGCCTTGGCGCCCAGGGTCGAAACGTGAATCGGATTCCGGTCTCCGGATACCGCAGCATACCGGGAGATGACCTTCTGATCCACCCTCAACGTGGAAGTCGGGACCGGCGGAATCTGCTCCTCCGGTGGGTCCTGCTTGGGCTGCCCCGACAGTGAAGTCCGTTGCTGATGAAGGAACGTGGAGGTCTGGCGCCACACCGGTTCCCTGCCGACCGCGACCTCGCTCACCACGTCGACCAGCAGGCCCTTGCGGTGTTCGCGCATGTTCTCCGCATGTACCCGCACATCGAGCGGCTCGGTGACGGAGATGGGCCGGTACTGTTCGATCACGTTCTCGGCGTGTACCGAGCCGACGGCTGCGAACGGAAACCCTTTGGACACCATGAGTTTCATGACGACCGGGAAGGTGAGCATGAACGGGTAGGTGAGCGGCAGGGTGTCGCCGAACGTCAGCCCGCACACCTTCGTGTACTCGGCGAGGTTGTCCGGATCCACCCGCAGTCCACGCAGGACGAGCGTGTCGTCGGGCAGCGTGTCGCCCTTGGCTCCCACGACCGGAAGTGCTGACAGCACGGCCCGGCCGTAGACGCCGAGAATCGAAGGGCTCGAATCGAGTTCGATGACCGCCATCAGGCCCCCAGCATGGACTGACCGCACACGCGGACGACCTGGCCGGTCACGGCGCTCGACGCGGGGCTCGCGAACCACGCCACGGTTTCCGCGACGTCGACCGTCTCGCCACCCTGCTGCAACGAACTCATCAGTCGTCCGCCTTCGCGGGTCGCGACCGGGATGGCCGCGGTCATCGCGGTCTCGATGAAGCCCGGGGCGACGGCGTTGATCGTGATGTTCTTCTCTGCGAGGACCGGAGCGGTGGCCTGGACCAGGCCGATGACCCCGGCCTTGGATGCACCGTAGTTGGTCTGGCCACGGTTGCCGGCGATCCCCGCGATCGAGGAGACATCCACGACGCGGCCACCCTCCTTGAGTGCGCCCTTCTCGACAAGGACGTCGGTGATCTTCTGGGGTGCAACCAGATTCACGCCGATGACGGCGTTCCACCGGGCGTCGTCCATGTTCGCGAGCAGCTTGTCGCGGGTGATGCCCGCGTTGTGCACGATGATGTCCGCTCCACCGTGGCGTTCGAGAAGGTGCGCCGCGAGCTTGTCGCCTGCGTCGGGCGCGGTTACGTCGAGTGCGAGAGCCGTGCCGCCGACCTTGTTGGCGGTCTGCGCGAGCGCTTCCCCGGCCGCGGGGACGTCTGCCGCGACGACCGTGGCGCCGTCGCGCGCAAGGACCTCCGCGATGGTGGCGCCGATGCCGCGCGCCGCGCCGGTGACGACGGCGACCTTTCCGGCGAGGGGCTTGTCCCACGACGCCGGAGCGGTTGCGTCACCTTCGCCGATGCGGATCACCTGACCGTCGACGAAGGCAGATTTCGCCGAGAGCAGGAAACGCAGAGTCGATTCGGCGCCGGACAGTCCGGTCGACGCCTTCGGCGAGACATAGACGAGCTGAGCGGTCGCGCCGCGGCGAAGCTCTTTCGCGAGGCTGCGGGTGAATCCTTCGAGCGCGCGCTGCGCGATGCGTTCGTCCACCGACGAAGCGTCCTCGGGCGTGGTGCCGAGAACGACGACGCGACCGCTCGGGGCCACGTTGCGGATCGCGGGCTGGAAGAAGGTGAAGAGCTGTTCGAGGCCCGCGGCGTCGGTGATGCCCGTAGCGTCGAAGACGAGTCCGCCGAACGACGTGTCGGCGGGGTCGGCGATCGGGTAGTCACTCAGCAGCGACCGGATCGGCTCGATCAGCCGGCCGTTGCCGCCGATGAGGAGCGGCCCGGGGAGTGCGGGTTCGCCGGGCTGGTAACGCCTGAGCTTCTCCGGCTGCGGCAGGCCGAACTGCTTGGCGAGGAAAGATCCGGGTGCGGACGAGATGAGCTGGGCGTAGAGCTTGGGAGCGCCCTTGGCTTCTGCCACGGTTCCACCTTCTTCTTTTCGGTCGTCGATGCAGTGGTCGACAACAAACTTACCCGTGAGTAAGAATAGTAACCAGAATTCGAGTCCATCTGAATCCGGGAGACACCAGTGACCACCAAAGCCCGTTCCACGCAACAGCGCCGTGTCGCCGTCCTCGGGGGCAACCGGATCCCGTTCGCACGGTCCGACCGCAAGTACGCGCGCGCATCGAACCAGGACATGTTCACCGCGACACTCGACGGTCTCGTCGGTCGCTTCAACCTCCAGGGCGAACGCCTCGGCGCGGTCGTCGGTGGCGCCGTTCTCAAACACAGCCGAGACTTCAACCTCGTCCGGGAGTCGGTCCTGGGCAGCGCACTCAGCCCGTACACGCCCGCATGGGACCTCCAGCAGGCCTGCGGCACGGGCCTTCAGTCGATCATCTCGGTGGGAGACGCAATTGCAGCCGGCCGCATCGAGGCCGGCATCGGCGGTGGCGTCGACACCACCTCCGACGCACCCATCGCGGTGAGCAACGAACTCCGCGAATTCCTGCTCTCGCTGAACCGGGCACGCGGCACCGGAGCCCGCGCCAAGCTGCTCGGCAACGTACGCCCGTCGATGCTCGGCATCGAGATCCCCCGCAACGGCGAACCCCGCACCGGTCTGTCGATGGGCGAGCACGCCGCGATCACCGCCAAGGAATTCGGGATCCGGCGCGAGGATCAGGACGAACTGGCCGTCGCGAGCCACCGCAACATGGCCGCGGCCTACGATCGCGGGTTCTTCGACGATCTCGTCACCCCGTTCCTCGGCCTCACCCGCGACGACAATCTGCGGCCCGATTCGTCGGTCGAGAAGCTGTCGACGCTCAGGCCTGTGTTCGGGAAGAAGCTCGGCGACGCCACCATGACGGCGGGCAACTCCACTCCTCTCACCGACGGCGCCTCCGCGGCGCTTCTGTCCAGCGAGGAGTGGGCGGCGGAACGGAAGCTTCCGGTCCTCGCGTACCTGGTGGACTCCGAGACGGCCGCGGTCGACTACATCCACGGCGGCGACGGCCTGCTTATGGCCCCCACCTACGCGATTCCGCGTCTGCTGCAGCGCAACGGGCTGACGTTGCAGGATTTCGACTTCTACGAGATCCACGAGGCATTCGCGTCCGTGGTCCTCGCCACGCTGCAGGCGTTCGAGTCGGAGGATTACTGCAAGGGCAAGCTCGGACTCGACGCACCGCTGGGATCGATCGACCGCAGCAAGCTCAACGTCAACGGTTCTTCGCTCGCGGCCGGGCATCCGTTCGCGGCGACCGGCGGGCGCATCGTGGCGGCGCTCGCCAAGATGCTGCACGAAAAGAAGCAGGAGACCGGGCGGCCGGTCCGCGGCCTCATCTCCATCTGTGCGGCCGGCGGCCAGGGCGTGACCGCAATTCTCGAGGCATAGACGACACCGAACAAAAAAATCCGGTAGGCCTGTAACGCCCCGGCGAGCACAGCGATAGACCGGTCGACCCCGTGTTGCTGCCTGACCCCCGACCTGGTAGCAACACGGGGTTTCTGCATTCCGGCCGCAGCACGATGAAACCGGGGAACTACTCTGGGTGTGGTAACCGGCGCAAGGGGTTCCGTCCCCGGCGCGCCCAGTTGGTGAAGGGATTTGGGTGAGCGGCACACACGGGACCGACGGCTCCGAACACGAGAACGACGACGTTCGACCGGTCGAGCCCGATTCGCGGGGTTCGTCGGCAGCCGAGGCAGACAGCTCGTCGGCTCCGACCGAGCAGTTCGCTGCTTTTTCGGCGCCGCAGATCCCCGAGACCCCCCGTGAAGAGCCTGCCGATACCGGCACCGAGCCGCAGGAGCCCGCGACGCCCCAGTCAGGGACGCCCCAGTCAGGGACGCCGCAGTCCGGGACGCCGCAGTCCGAGACGCCAAAACTCGAGACCGCACGGCCCGAGGCACCGCGCCCCGAGACACCGCGCCCCGAGACACCGCGCCCCGAGACACCGCGCCCCGAGACACCGCGCCCCGAGACACCGCGCCCCGAGACACCGCGCCCCGAGACACATCCGTCCGAAGCGACCACCGCGGTGATTCCGGTGGTGACGCAAGACGGTCGCGGAGACGCGTCCACCGCCCGTATCCGCTCGTCGGATGCCTCGGCCCCGAAGCCCGCCGGAAGCACACCACTGCCCTCTTCGGCTCCGGATTCCCGCAACGCGCAGCCCCCGGCGTCGCCTCCTACTCCGCCGCCGGGGTCACCGCCCCCGGTCGCGCCTCCGCCCGGTGGCAACTCCGGGTCGTCGGGCGACGGATCGGGCTCCTGGTGGTCGGGCGTGCCGAAGCGAACGGTCGCGCTCGTCGTCGGCGGAGTCGTCGCCCTGCTCGCCGTGCTGTACGTCGCAGACCTCGCAGTCAGTTCCGGCAAGGTGCCGCGCGGCGTCACCGTTGCCGGCATCGAGATCGGCGGAGAGTCGCTCGACGAGGCGGAAGCGCACCTGCGTCAGGTGCTCAGCGAGCGCCTCGACGAGCCGGTCCCGGTTGTCGCCGGAGAGACGAGCGGTGAAATCGTGCCCGCTCAGGCAGGGATCGGTATCGACTGGGACGCGACGCTCGACCGCGTCGGATCCCAGCCCCTGAACCCCTTCACGAGACTGGCCTCCTTCTTCGGCAACGAGGAGATCGGTGTCGTCTCCACCCGAGACGACGCAACGCTCGCCGTTGCCATCGACGAGTTCACGGCGGCCGCCGCGTATTCCCCGCGCGAGGGCAACATCGTGTTCGAGGGCGGCACCCCCGTCCCAGTCACCCCGCAGCCCGGTCAGCAGGTAGATGTCGCTGTCGCATCCGACGTGTTCGTCGAGCGTTGGGCATTCGGTGAAGTGTCGCTGCCCGTCGAGCAGGTCGATGTCACGGTCACGCGTGAAGGCCTGGATCGCGCACTCGCCGACATCGCGGTTCCGGCGGTCTCCGCCGACCTCGTCGTGCGCGGCAAAGACGGGACGACGGCGACCCTCGCTCGCGACCAGATCGGTGCGGTGCTGTCGTTCGTGCCGGACGGTAAAGGCGGATTGACGCCCGAATACCACCCCGAGGCGGCCGTCGAGATTCTCGCTCCCCAGCTCCGGCCGACGGAAACCGAGCCCCGCGACGCCCGGATCGAGATCCAGGGTGGACGTCCCGCGGTGGTGCCCGGTGTGAAGGGCGAACTCGTCGACTGGACGAAGACGCTCGAAACGTTCCCGGAACTGCTCGCAATCACCGACGACCGGGTCGTCGAGGCGGTCTACCAGCCCGTGGACCCCGCGCTCACCACCGAGGCAGCCGAGAAGTTGGGCATCAACGAAGTCATCGGGGAGTACACGACCGGCGGTTTCGAATACGCGTCCGGTGTCAACATCCGTCTGGCCGCCGCAGAGATCAACGGTGCGGTCGTGAAGCCGGGGGAGACCTTCTCCCTCAACGGGTACACCGGGCCCCGCGGCGCGGCCGAAGGCTACGTCGAGTCGGGCATCATCGAGGCGGGACGCCCCGGCAAAGCAGTCGGCGGCGGCATCAGCCAGCTCGCGACGACGCTCTACAACGCGTCCTACTTCGCGGGCATGGAGGACGTGGCCCACACCGAGCACAGCTACTACATCTCCCGGTACCCCGCCGCTCGTGAGGCCACCGTCTTCGAGGGTGCGATCGACCTGCAGTTCCGCAATCCGTTCGAGACGGGCGTGCTCATCCAGACGATCACCACCAGTTCCGACGTCACGGTGCGTTTCTGGGGAACCAAGACCGTGGACGTGCAGTCGATCACGGGCGAGCGGACGAACTTCACCACGCCGAACACCATCACGCTGCCTGCCGGCCCCGGCTGCATCGCGTCGAGCGGAGCCCAGGGATTCACCGTCTCCGACACTCGCGTCGTGACCGACGCAAGGACGGGTGCGCAGATTTCGAACACGACGCGCACGGTGCGCTACGACCCGGTGCCGATCGTCAAGTGCGTCGAGCCCGACGACAAGGACGGTGCGGACTCCGAAGGTGATCAGGGCACAGGGGGCGACGCACCCGCTCCGGCGAGCCCGGAGCCGACACCGGCGTCGTCGACGCCCGCGAGCGCTCCGGCGGGAGAAGCACCCGCGCAGGCGCCCGCGGAGGGCACTGTCTCCGATGCGGCCGAGCCGATCGCGAACCCGGAAGCGGCGCCGGCGCGGAGACAGCCCGAGTCCGTGACTGCACCCGAGAACTGAGATTCGTCCGGTCTCGCTGAGCGAGATCCCACGTCGAGGAGTGTGACGCCGCTCATAGCCTCGGCGGTATGACCACACACATCAGCGCGGAGTCTTCGGCCGGCGAGCTTCTCGCAGATCAGCAGGCCGAGTTCCGTTCCCGTCGGACGAGTTCTCCGGCGGAACGCCGGGCCCGCATCCAGCGGGTGATCGACATGCTCGTCGCCCGCTGCGACGAACTCGTCGCGGCGATCGACGCCGACTTCGGTGGACGTCATCCGGGCTACACGACCGTCAACGACGTGCTCGGCTCGGTGACCGCGCTGAAATACGCGCGCGATCACCTCGACGGCTGGATGCAGCCGGAGCAGCGGACGGTGTTCGCGCCCTACGACCAACTCGGTGCCACCGCCGCGATCCACTTCCAACCCAAGGGTTCGGTCGCGATCATCGGAACGTGGAACGCTCCCGTCTACACGCTGATGAGCCCTCTCGCCGGTGTCCTGGCTGCCGGCAACCGTGCGGTGCTCAAGCCGTCCGAGGTGGTCCCGCGCACCGCGCAGGTGCTGGCCGAGGCGGCCGCCGAGTTCCTCGATCCCGTCGACGTCGCGGTCGTCACCGGTGGCCCGGACATCGCGCGGTCCCTCACATCGCTGCCCTTCGACCACATCGTGTTCACCGGTGGTGTGGCCGCCGGTCGCTCGGTGCTCGAGAACGCCGCCCGCAATCTCGTCCCGGTGACCCTGGAACTGGGCGGGAAATCGCCGGTGATCATCGGGCGCTCCGCCGACCTCGACACGGCGGCGTTCCGCATCGCGGTCGCCAAGGCCACCAACGGAGGTCAGCTCTGCGTCAACGCCGACACCGTGTACGTGCCCGCCGAATTCCTGGAGTCGTTTGTTTCGTCGGTAACCCGGTCGTACGCGGAGTTGCTGCCCACGGTGGCCGGAAATGCGGACGCGATCGCGATCGTCACCGACCGGCATGCCGCACGGATCGACGGATACATCAGCGAGGCAGCAGAATTGGGCGCTCGTATCGAGGTTGCTCCGGACGAGCCGATCAGCACCGGTGAGCGCCGCCGGCCGCTGCGCCTGGTGCTCGACCCGCCCGAGTCTGCGGCGATCTCGCGGGAAGAGATCTTCGGACCCGCCCTGGTGGTGCGGACGTACGACGATCTCGCGCACGTCCTCGACACGATCAATTCCGGACCGAAGCCCTTGGCGCTGTACTACTTCGGGAGGGACGCCGACGAGCAGCGCACCGTCGTCGACGGCACCACGTCCGGCGGCGTCACGATCAACGACGTGATGATGCACGCGGGGATGCTCGACGCGCCGTTCGGCGGTATCGGTGAATCCGGGATGGGGCACTACAACGGTCGCGAAGGATTCCTCGAATTCAGCCACGCCCGAACAATTTTCGAGTCACCGAAACACGATCCGCGCCGCGAGTGGGGAATGTTGCCGCCGTACGGCGAGGGATACCGCGCCGCGATGGCGGCTCAGGTCACCCCCTGACGACCGGTTACCCCACGCTCGCCCCCCAACCCGAGGAGAACACCTGATGAAGACCCGCGGCGCGATTATTCGCTCAGCACCCGGTACCTACGAGATCGCCGACCTCGAGTTGGACGAACCGCGCCACGGCGAACTGATGGTCCGGATGGTGGCCGCCGGGCTGTGTCATTCCGACGACCACATCGCCACCGGTGACCACGCGGTCGGCAGTTACCCCATCTGCGGTGGCCACGAGGGTGCCGGTGTCGTGGTGCAGGTCGGACCCGGAACCACGGGATGGAGCGAGGGCGACCATGTGGTGTTCTCGTTCCTGGCTGCGTGCGGACGGTGCCGGTGGTGCGCGAAAGGCCTCCAGAACCTGTGCGATCGAGGTGCGGCGATCATGACCGGCAGCCGTCCCGACGATCCGGCGAGCTTCCGGCTGAGCCTCGACGGCGTCGAGGTCGCACAGACATGCGGGCTGTCCACATTCAGCGAATACACCACCGTCAGCGTCGATTCTGCGATCAAGGTCGACAAGGATCTCCCACTCGACAAGCTGTGCCTGCTCGGCTGCGGTGTCGGCACCGGATGGGGTGCGGCGGTCAACTCCGCGGAGGTGTATCCCGGGCAGACCGTCATCGTGCAGGGAATCGGCGGAATCGGCATCAACGCCGTGCAGGGAGCCGCGCACGCCGGCGCGGCCCACATCATCGCCGTCGACCCCGTGGAGTTCAAGCGCGAGAGTGCCCTGCGCTTCGGTGCGACCCATGCCGTCGCGGGTATGGCGGAGGCCACCGAGATCGCGCGTTCGTACACCAACGGGCAGGGCGCCGATGCCGCGATCGTCACGGTGGGCGTGACAACCGGCGAGCACATCGCGGAGGCGTTCTCGTCGATCCGGAAGGCCGGTACCTGTGTGGTGACCGGTCTCGGCAAGATGACCGACTTCGGGATCCCTATCAGCGCCATGGAATTGGTGCTGTACCAGAAGCGACTCCAGGGCTCGTTGTTCGGCGCATTCGCACCGACCGCCGACATCCCCTGGATGATCGACCTCTACACCTCCGGCAAGCTCATGCTCGACGAGCTGGTGACGTCCACCTACAAGCTCGACGACATCGCCCAGGGCTTCACCGACATGCACGAGGGCAGGAATCTGCGAGGAGTGGTCGTCTTCTGACCGTGCGGTAACGAGACGACAGTGGCTCCCGCCGATATCGGCGGGAGCCACTGTCGTGTCACGTTGTGTCCCCGGGTGTTACGTGGGGATCAGAATGCGGCTTCGTCGAGCTCCATGATGTCGAGGTCGACGTTGGCGATGACGTTGCGCGACGTGGTCAGCTGCGGCAGAACGTTCTTGGCGAAGAACGACGCTGCGGCGACCTTGCCTTCGTAGAAGGCCTTGTCCTTGGCGTCCGCACCGGCGTCGAGCGCGGTGAGCGCGATCTCGGCGTGCTCGAGCAGCAGCCAGCCGATCATCAGGTCACCGAACGACTCGAGGAAGCGGACAGACCCGAGACCGACCTTGTACAGCTCGGTCGGCTGCTCCTGCGCACCCATGAGGAACTGGGTGAGCGTCGCGACCATGGCCTGCGTGTCGTCGAGTGCGGTGGCGAGCAGTGCACGCTCCGCCTTGAGACGGTCGTCGCTGTTCTCGCGCTCGAGGAACTTCTTGATCTGTCCGGCCACGTGGGCGAGAGCGACACCGCGATCGCGGGCGATCTTGCGGAAGAAGAAGTCCTGCGCCTGGATGGCGGTGGTGCCCTCGTACAGCGAGTCGATCTTCGCGTCGCGGATGTACTGCTCGATCGGGTAGTCCTGGAGGAAGCCGGAACCACCGAAGGTCTGCAGCGAATCGGTCAGGTACTCGTACGCCCGCTCCGAGCCACAGCCCTTGACGACCGGCAGAAGCAGGTCGTTGATGCGGTGGGCGAGGCCCGCGTCGGCGCCGGAGACCTGCTCGGCGACAACGTCGTCCTGGTGTGCCGCGGTGTAGAGGTACACCGCGCGCAGGCCCTCGGAGTACGCCTTCTGCATCGCGAGCGAGCGGCGCACGTCGGGGTGGTGCAGGATCGACACGCGCGGGGCGGTCTTGTCGGACATCTGGGTCAGGTCGGCGCCCTGGATGCGGTCCTTGGCGTACGCCAGAGCGTTCTGGTAGCCGGTCGACAGGGTGGCGATGGCCTTGGTGCCGACCATCATGCGAGCGTGCTCGATGACATCGAACATCTGCGCGATGCCGTTGTGGACCTCACCGACGAGCCAGCCCTTGGCCGGGACGCCGTGGCCACCGAAGGTGAGCTCGCAGGTCGCGGAGGCCTTCAGGCCCATCTTGTGCTCGACGTTGGTGACGAACACGCCGTTGCGGTCGCCCATCTCGCCCTTCTCGAAGTCGAAGTGGAACTTCGGGACGAAGAAGAGCGACAGGCCCTTGGTGCCGGGGCCGGCACCCTCGGGGCGGGCGAGAACGAGGTGGAAGATGTTCTCGAACAGGTCGTCGGAGTCGGCCGAGGTGATGAAGCGCTTGACGCCCTCGATGTGCCACGAGCCGTCGTCCTGCTTGATCGCCTTGGTGCGGCCCGCGCCGACATCGGAACCGGCGTCCGGCTCGGTGAGCACCATGGTGGCGCCCCAGCCGCGTTCGACACAGGTGGCGGCCCACTGCTTCTGCTCGTCGGTGCCGTTCTCGAACAGCACGCCGGCGAAGGCGGGGCCTGCTGCATACATGAATGCGGCGGGCTGCGCGCCGAGCATCATCTCGTTGACTGCCCACAGGAGCGCGCGCGGCGACTCGGTGCCACCGAGCTCCTCGGGGATGCCCATGGACCAGTAGCCGGCATCCCACCACGCCCGGAACGCCTTCTTGAAGCCCTCGGGGATGGACACCGAGTGGGTCTCCGGGTCGAAGATCGGAGGAGTGCGGTCGGTTTCCGCGAAGGCCTCGGCAGCGGGACCTTCGGCAAGCGCCTTGACCTCGGAAAGGATGCCGCGCGAGGTGTCCTCGTCGAGGTCGCCGAACGCACCGGTTTCGAGGACCTTCTGAATCTGCAGGAACTCGAAGAGATTGAACTCGAGGTCGCGGAGGTTGCTCTTGTAATGGCCCATGTCTGATGTCTCCCGGGGGTGTGGTGCGGTCCAGCTGGATCAAGTACCGCCCAAGTTATTACTCGTCGGTAACATCTCTATGTTACTCGTCGGGCAACTAACTTCCAAGACTGACTTTTCGCGCCACCACCAAGGCGTCGACGGCAGTTCCCGCTTCCGTTTCGCGGTGCCTGCGTTCGGCTATCTCGATATCGAGTCGTCCGTCGATATCGTTCACGATATCTGTTGGCGTGTAGAGGATCTCGGGATCCTTGGGGCCACCGACGCCATGCTGGAGATTTGTCGCGTCGTGGCCGAGAAATATGAGGATTCCGTCAGGTTTCAGCGAATTGATCGCTTTGTCGACGAGGGCTCTCCGTTGCGACGGAGGGAAGTGCAGGAATACAGAGAGAATCAAGTCATAATCGCCATCGAAGGTGTCGGAAATCACATCAAGAAGCTGGTATCGCAACCGGTCGCGCGATCTCTTGGGCGCCTGCGCCGCGATTCGGCGGGCCTTGTCCAGTGCGACGGCCGAGAAGTCGGTGCCGACCACCTCCCAGCCGCGCGTCGCGAGCCACAACGAGTGACGGCCCTCCCCGCAGCCGAGGTCGAGCGCGCGCCCGTGCGGCAGCGACGTCGCGAACTCCACCACCACCGGGTTGGGCGGAGCGCCCCACACCAGTTCCGAGGCTTCGTACCGCTCATCCCAGTCCTGTGCGTCCATACCGGCACGGTAGCCGCCGGTGCGCGATACCGGCTCCGACGAGGTGCGATACCACGCGGCGGGGCCTGCCTGGACCCCGTGCTGTGACATCCTCGTAACCCGCGCTACCGTGTCTCGATGCGGCGCACTGATGAGCAGTGCCCGAGGAGGAGGAGTTCGCCTGATGGGTGCACAGATCGCCGTCCCCGCCACGCTGAGGAACAGCGCGCTTCTCGGGTTGGGTGTGCACAGGCCCGAGCGGGTCGTCACCAACGCGGAGATCTGTGAACAGATCGATTCGAGCGACGAGTGGATCCAGTCGCGCTCCGGTATCAAGGAGCGCCGTTTCGCGAAGGCGCACCCCGAAGAGACGATCGTCGACATGTCCGTCGGTGCCGCTTCGAAGGCGCTCGACGCGGCCGGACTGAGCGGCGCGCAGATCGACACCGTCATCATCGCGACCTCCACCTACGGCTTCCAGACGCCCCAGGCCGCCGCGCTCGTCGCGGACCGCCTCGGTACCGGCGGCGCCGCCGCCCTCGACCTCCAGGCCGGCTGCGCAGGCTTCTGTTACGCGCTCGGTGTCGCATCCGACATGGTGCGCGCGGGGACCGCCGAGAAGGTGCTCGTCGTCGGCGTCGAGCGAATGAGTGACGCCACCGAACCCACCGATCGCTCCGTGCGCTTCATCTTCGGTGACGGTGCGGGCGCCGTCGTGGTCGGTGCCTCCGACGAGGTCGGTGTCGGCCCCACGGTGTGGGGATCGGACGGCTCGCAGGGCAACGCCATCCGCCAGGAGCCCGACTGGGTGGACTTCGCCCAGAACCCGCAGCAGAAGCGCCCCTGGATCATCATGGAAGGCACCGCGGTGTTCCGCTGGGCAGCCTTCGAAATGAGCAAGTACGCCCGCCAGATCGCCGACAAGTCCGGCGTCGCTCTCGCCGACCTCGACGCATTCGTGCCGCACCAGGCGAACCTGCGCATCAACGACGTCATCGTCAAGCAACTCGAGCTTCCCGAGTCCGTGCAGGTGGCCGACGACATCATCGAGACCGGCAACACCTCCGCCGCGTCGATTCCGCTGGCGATGGAGAAGATGCTGCGCACCGGTCAGGTCCAGCCGGGCGATACTGCCCTTCTGCTCGCGTTCGGTGCCGGCCTGTCCTACGCCGGCCAGATCGTGAAGATGCCTCCGCTGGCGCAGTAGTACATGGCCCGTACAGGACAGCCGTCGATCCCTCGATGGCTGTGGATTCTGTGCTTCATCGCGGTCTCGATCGCGGTCGTCGTCCTCGAACCCGTCGTCACCGACGAGTCGGGGGCTGCGGAGCCGCCGGCGGGGATTTCGACGGGAGGCGACCCCACAGCGGTCCTCGCGGCGCTCTCGGCGCTGCCGGTGCGCCCGGCCGATCCTCAGGACGGCTACAGCCGTGAGCTCTTCGGGCCTGCCTGGACCGACAACGTCACGGTCGGGTTCGGCCGCAACGGCTGCGACACCCGCAACGACATTCTCAAGCGCGACCTCGTCGACATCTCGCTCGAGCCCGCGACGAAGGACTGCACCGTCCGGACCGGCACCCTGCGGGATACGTACACGAACCTGGAGATCTTCTTCCGACGCGGCACCGACACGTCCTCCGCGGTGCAGATCGACCACATCGTGGCGTTGTCCGACGCCTGGAAGAAGGGTGCCCGCTACCTCGACGACCAGGCGCGTCGCAACCTGGCCAACGACCCGCGCAATCTGCAGGCGGTCGACGGCCGGACCAACCAGTCGAAAGGCGACTCCGACGCCTCCGCCTGGCTGCCGCCCAATGCCGGCTACCACTGCGACTACGTGTCGCGGCAGGTCGAGGTGAAGATCGAGTACCGGCTGTGGGTCACCCCGGAAGAGCGCGACGCCATGGCCCGCGTTCTCTCGTCGTGCTGAGAAACGATCACGGGGCCTGGAGAATTCGCCAGCAGATAACGCTCTGTCCCGGCCTGCAGGGTTACCGGGCGCCGTCGACCAGGAGTCCGGACAACCGTGCGGGATCGGCGATGACGCTCACTCGGTGGATCGTGTCGGCACGGAACTCGAACAGGTAGAGGGCGTGCACGACGCCGTCCGAGACGTAAGCGGCCCCGGGGACTCCGCCGATGTGGATCGGCGTTGCGAGTTCGGCTCGCCCGGCGAACGCTCTCGCTACGGCGTCTGCCCCCGAGATTCTGCGACCGAGGAGCGGCGCGCCGTGGTCGGCGCCTTCAGCTGCCAGGTGTACGGCGGTGTCGTCGCTGCGTAGTTCGATGTCGGAGTCGAGGAGCTGCAGGAGTGTCCCGAACTCTCCGTTACGCGCCGCGTCGAGAAATGCGGTGATCGCCGATTCTCGTTTCTCCCGAACACTGTCCACGTCGACCGAGCGGACACGCGCTCGCGCACGGGACGCGAGCTGGCGGGCAGTTGCAGGGGTTCGTTCGACGATAGGTGCGATGTCGTCGTACGACAGTGCAAATACGTCGTGCAGAACCAGGGCCAGTCGCTCGAGGGGGCCGAGTGTGTCCAGCACGACGTGCAGAGCCAAGGCGAGGTCTTCGGACAACAGCACGGCGCTTGCGGGCTCGCGCTCCGCAGGGGTGCCGGTCCCTGATCCGGCTTCGCCCGAGTGGTCGTGACCCAGTTCTTCCCGCCACGTGGCGCGCCGTCGAATCATGTCGATGCACACCCGGGAGACAACCGTCGTGAGCCATGCCTCGAGATTCCGGATCCTCCCGATATCGGCTTGCTGGAGGCGTAACCAAGTCTCTTGGACGGCATCGTCCGCGTTCCACGGAGAGCCGAGCGTCCGCTGTGCGATCGCATGGAGCTTGGGTCGTTGTACAACGAATTGCGCTGCCAACCCGTCCAGAGTCGGTGCCGACCGATCCCGTTCCATGGGGGCTCCTCAGGGGCTGCTCGTCACGTTTCGATCGTCACGCTCGACTCGATAGTGAGGCGGACACCCCGATCCTGCCTCGCATCTACGACATCGAGCGAGGAGTCACCATGAGTATCCTGCGGGCTGCGACCGTCGGAAAGTTGAGGGCAAGTGTTCGGGGCCGGGTTCACCTTCCGGCCGATTCAGGCTTCGAACCGGCGCGACGTCCCTGGAATCTCGCCGTCGAGCAGGACGTCTGTGCGGTGGTGGAGGCGGCCGATGCCGACGACATCGTCGCACTCGTGAGATATGCGCAGTCACAGGGCTTGTCCATCGCGGTGCAACCCAGCGGTCACGGCGCGACCGGTCGGGCTCGCGGTTCCGTCCTGTTGCGCACGACTCGACTGGAATCCATCGATATCGATCCGGCGCGGAGGACGGCGAGGGTCGGAGCAGGTGTACGTGCCGGTGATCTTCAGCGTGCCGCCGCTGCACACGGACTCACGGCACTGCCGGGAAGTTCTCCCGTCGTCACAGTGACCGGTGCGGCACTCGGGGGTGGTCTGAGCTGGTTCGGACGCTCGTTCGGATGGATGGCCGACAGTGTTCTCGCCTTCGAGATCGTCGCGGCAGACGGCACGAGACAACATGTCACTCCCGAGACCGACCCGGAACTGTTCTGGGCGTTGCGAGGAGGCGGAGGCGATCTTGTCATCGTCACCGCGATGGAATTGCAGTTGCATCCTGCGCCCCGGGTTTTCGGTGGACGGCAACTGTGGTCGGCCGCTTCGGCACGACAGGTGGCCGAGGTCTACCGATCGATGACGGAGACTGCACCGGACGCACTCACGCTTTGGTTCGAGGTGCTGAACTTTCCCGGAGCCGATCCGATGGTCGCCATCGACGTGACGTTCCTGGGGAGTGAAACCGACGCCCGCCGGCTCATGACCGAGGTCGACCGTTTACCCGCGCCGATTGTGGACACCCGTTCGCCGATGAGCGCCGGGGATCTGGGAACGATCACGGCGGAGCCGACCGCCCCGAGTCCCGGGCGGGCACGCGGTGAACTCCTCACCGCATTCGACGACGACGTGTTCGCTTCCTTGATCGACGAACCGATCGCTCCTCTCCTGACCGTGCAACTCCGACACCTCGGAGGAGCACTGGCACGCCCCAGCGACTCCCCGCACGGGGCACTCACCGAGCCGTACGCCGCATACATGTTCGGTGTGCCGTCGACCGATGCGATCGGAGATGCCATCGCGTCGAAGCAAGCGACACTGGCGCACTCCCTGCCTGTCAGCGGTCGAAAGCCGATCACATTTCTGAATCCGTCCGAAAAGCTGTCCGCTGCACTGGGTTCCGAGTCCATTAGTCGGCTTTGTCGACTCAAGGGGGAACGGGATCCCGCGAATGTCATTCGCGGAAACTTCGGGACATCGGATGGTTGATCCCGACTCGCACAGGCGGTGGCTCGATTTCCCGTCGGCGTTTACCTGGCGCGGAGGTTGATCGGCCCTCCGTCGTCGGGAAACGGCAGAGACGTGAAGTTCATCGGCGCGACGTAGTCGGCGGGCACGTCCCACTCGTACCGGAGCAGCAGGTGGTGCAGTACCGACTTGATCTCGGCGCCGGAGAAGTGCTGCCCGAGACAGCGGTGCACGCCTCCGCCGAAGGGCGTCCACGCGTGAGGATGGACGCGGTCCTCCCGGCGTTCGGGGGCGAACCGCCCGGGATCGAAACGTTCGGGATCGGGCCACAATTCGGCCATGTGGTGGCTGTAGTGGACGCCGACGTTGACGAGCGTGCCCTTGGGGATGAAATGCCCCAGGATCTCGGTGTCGGCCCCTGCCCGGCGCACGACACCGGGTACGGGCGTGACCAGCCGCTGGCACTCCTTGATCACCAAATCCAGTGCGGCGAGTTCATCGAGCTGCGCGAAGCTGGGCGTCGAAGTGCCGAGCGCTTCGGATTCTTCGCGACACCGCTGCTGCCACTCGGGGTACTGGCCGAGGTATTGCATGGCCGTCGACAGCGTGATGGTGGAGGTGTCGTGTGCCGCCATCATCAGGAAGATCATGTGGTTGACGACGTCGTCGTCCGAGAACCGTTCTCCGTCCTCGGATTCCACGTGACAGAAGACCGAGAAGATGTCGTTGCCCTCGGTTGCGCGCCGTGCGGGCAGGTAGCGACGGAAGAACGCCTCGAGCCGCTTGCGTCCCTGGATGCCCTTGCGCCACCTGCTGCCGGGCAACGGATACCGGACGATCGCGGTCGCCGCCTGCACACACCCGATGAAGGCACGGTTGACCTCGCGCATCTCCCGGGCCGACGACCCCTCGGCGCCGCCCATGAAGATTTCGGTGGCCAGGCTCAGGGTGAGTTCCTTGATTGCGGGGTAGGCCCGGAAGCCGTCACCGGGGACCCACGTGTCGAGTGTGCGTTCGATCGATGGGTGCATCGCGTCGGTGTAGAGCGCGAGGCGGTCGCGGGTGAAGGCTTTCGCCATGATCCGGCGGTGTGCGGTGTGTTCGTCGCCGTCCATGAGCATCAGGCCGCGGTCGAAGAACGGGCCGATCAACGCGCGCCATCCCGGGCCGCTCTGCAGGGCGCGGTCGCGGTTCTGCAATGCCGCGCCGACGGCGTCGGGCCCGATGAGCACGACCCACGGCCGTCCGGCGAATCGGAACCACGACACCGGACCGTGCTGGTGGAAGCGCTTGTCGTAGGCCTTGATCGGATCCCGCATGTAGTCCAGCGCATAGCCGATGTACGGCAGGCCGCTGTCGCCGGGGACGGGTTCCAGACCGGGCGGCGGGGGAGCGAGCATCTTCGTCACGGGGTGAATCTCCCGTCGGGGTCGGGATCTGACTCTGTCTGTGGTCAGATTACTGTAACCCGCATCACACCGAGTGTGGACTTCGATCGATCTCCGCGTGCGACCCCCAGTACTCCGGGCACGATCAGCCGGCTTGGTCGGAGGGGCGGAGAAGGATTTCGTTGATGGTCAGATGACGGGGCCTGGTGAGCGCAAAAACGATCACTTCTGCGATGTCGGGTGGTTCGACCGTGGAGGTGTCGTATCCCTGTTGCACGACCTGCCGGGTCGCGTTGTCGGTGATGTGGGTGGGTAACTCGGTGTCGACGATGCCCGGCTCGATCAGCATGACGCGCACGTCGGGGTGCAGTTCCTGGCGGAGCGATTCGGACCAGCCGTTGAGCCCCCATTTCGTGGCGGCATAGACGCCGTCGGAGGGGTGGGCGGTGCGTCCGGCGACCGACGAGATGTTGACGAGGTCCCCGCCACCGTCCCGGAGCTGATCGAGGAAGACCTCGGTGGTTGTGATGGCTCCGAGCAGATTGACCTCGATCATCCTGCGGTAGTCGTCGTGAAGCTGCGACGAGAACGGCCCGAGCAGCATGATGCCGGCATTGTTGATCAGTACATCGGCACCGCCGAACTCGTCCTGCACCCGCTGAGCAGCGGCGACGAGGGAATCACGGTCGGTCACGTCGGCCCGGATCGCGAGCGCACCGCTGCCCAGGTCGGCCGCAAGGGCTTCGATCCGGTCGAGGCGGCGTGCGAGCAGCGCGACGCGGAAGCCCGCGCCCGCGAGGGCACGTGCGGTCGCGGCACCGATGCCGGACGACGCGCCGGTTACCACCGCCACGCGGCCCGAGTTCGAGGATTCGGTCATGAATCGGTCCCTTCGTGGGTGACGCTTCCATCAGACCACCGTCCGGGCGCCGAGGTTTGCGAAATCGCCCGGCCGACGCACACCGCGTCGGAGATGTACGTGACCGCCGACACATGCCATGCTGACGCGCATGGACGTCGAACGACCGAAGCTCGAAGGTACGGTCGCGGTCGGAAACGGCCGCCGTCTCGGCTTTGCCGAGTTCGGATCGGCGCAGGGACGCGCGGTGTTCTGGCTGCACGGCACCCCCGGGGCACGGCGCCAGATCCCCGTCGAAGCGAGAGCCTTCGCCGAACGCGAGGACATCCGGCTCATCGGGATCGACCGGCCGGGCATCGGCTCGTCCACCCCGCACCTGTACGAGAACGTCCTCGCGTTCATCGACGATCTGGAGACAGTTGCCGACACGCTGGGCGTCGACCGGATGGCGGTCGTCGGCCTGTCCGGTGGCGGTCCGTTCACGCTCGCCGCCGGGTACGCGCTCCAGGACCGGGTGGTCGCGGCCGCGGTCCTCGGCGGGGTCGCCCCCGTCGTCGGTCCCGAGGCGATCAGCAGTCCTTTGATGAAGCTGGGAACGTTCCTCGCGCCGGTGCTGCAGGTGGCGGGTGGGCCCATCGGTACCGCACTCAGCGCATGCATCCGAATGGTGCGGCCATTGGGGTCGCCGCTCATCGACCTCTACGGGCGCCTGTCGCCGGAGGGCGATCGCCGTCTGCTCGCGAGGCCGGAGTTCAAGGCGATGTTCCTCGACGACCTGCTCAACGGCAGCCGGCACAGCATCGCCGCGCCTTTCGCCGACATCGTGGTCTTCACCCGCGACTGGGGTTTCCGCGTGGCAGACGTGAAGATTCCGGTGCGATGGTGGCACGGCGACAGCGACCACATCATTCCGTTCGAGCACGGCCTGCACATGGTGGACCTGCTCCCCGACGCGGAATTCCACCACCTGCCGGGCGAGAGTCACCTCGCCGGCCTCGGCGCCGCCGAGCAGATTCTCACAACCCTGATGAAACTGTGGGACGACACGGACGCCGACAGGTAGGGCGTCCCGGACAGGCGCCTACCGAGACTTTTCGAGAACGTCGAGCAGCGCTCGCAGTTCCGATGCGTCGACCTGCCCGGGCGCCGACGCCGCGCCCACCATGCCGAAGGTCGCGGCGGAGCCGAAGACTTGACCGGCGATCCGGGAGATCACGCCGAGCCCGCCCATCGACATCGTGATCAGCGGCCGTTCCGCGTGGTCCTCGTACATGATGCGCGTCGCGTCGAGCAGTGTGAGCACATCGGCGGCGGACCGCGGCATCACGGCGATCTTGCAGACGTCCGCTCCGAGGACCTGCATCGTGCGCAACCGCGCGATGATCTCTTCCTTCGGGGGCGTGGCGTCGAAATCGTGGTTGGACGCCACCACCGCGATGTTCCGGATGTGGGCCGCCGCGACGATCCTTTCGACCTCGCGACCGCCGCGACGGTATTCGACGTCGACCAGATCCACGGCGCCGCACTCTGCCAGGGTTACGACGAGGTCGGCGTAGGCGTCATCGTCGATCCTGGCCTCTCCGCCCTCCTCGGACGTGCGGCACGTCGCGAGCAGCGGCTTGCCGCCGGCGAGGGAAGCGAGGGTGCCGGCCTGATCGATGACCGCCGTCGTGTCGTCGAGGGAATCGAAGAAGTCGACGCGCCACTCCACGATGTCCACCGGACGGCCCGACAGTGCCTCGACCTGCGCGAGCAGTTCGCCGGGGGTCCGTCCGGTGATCGACACGATGATCTTGGGTGCGCCCTCCCCGATGGTGACGTCCTTGACCCGCACCGGTGTGATGCTCCGACCCATGTGCCGCCTCCCGTCGCCCGGCCGTCACCACGACGTGCCGGTCCCGTCCATTCGACCACGTGGGGTTCCGCGCGCTGCGCAGGACTCCGTCGCTCGGCGCGCGGGACCGGCCGCTACGAGCCGTGGGACGCCGGTGGTTCCCTCCGGTCGCCCGAGACGGTCATCGCCACGGTGTCGGGTTCGGCGGACGCCGTGCGTGCTGCCTCCGCATCCTTCGCACTGATTGCTTCGCCGCGCGCCACCATGCCG
Source organism: Rhodococcus sp. NPDC058639 (assembly GCF_042717545.1). NCBI lineage: Bacteria > Bacillati > Actinomycetota > Actinomycetes > Mycobacteriales > Nocardiaceae > Rhodococcus > Rhodococcus sp. NPDC058639. The sequence goes on along the minus strand of NZ_JBHXRF010000005.1, from coordinate 268,590 downwards.
GCTTCGTCGGAGAGTGGGATCTCCTTCAGGAAGCAGGCCAAAATGATGGCGATGATCAGGAACGGGATGAGGTACCAGAAGACGGGGGCGAGCGAGTCCGCGTAGGCGTCGACGACGCCCTGCCGCACTTCGTCGGGCAGCGCCTTCATGATCGCGGGGTCGAGGGTGGCGGTGGCCTGTCCGGCCTGCTCCGGATCGGCGCCCGCGGCGGTGAACACGTCGGTGAGCTTCACGGAGAGCTGGTTGGTGAAGATCGTGCCGAAGATCGCGACACCCAGTGCGGCGCCGACCTCGCGGAAGTAGTTGTTCGAGCTCGTGGCGGTACCGATCTCGTCGATCGGCACGGCGTTCTGCACGACGAGGATGACCACCTGCATGATCAGGCCGAGACCGAGTCCGAAGACGAAGAGCATCGAGCAGATCACCCACAGTGGTGTGCTGCCTTGCAGGGTGGTCAGCCACAGCATCGCCAGCGCCGTGATCGAGGCCCCGGCGATCGGGTACATCTTGTAGCGCTGCGTCTTGGTGATCGCGAGGCCCGAGCCGATCGAGGTGATCAGGAGGCCGACCATCATGGGCAGCAGCAGCAGGCCCGATACCGCTGCGGAGGTGCCGGACGACATCTGCAGGAACGTGGGCATGAACGCGAGGGCTGCGAACATGCCGAGGCCGAGCACGAAACCGATCGCGGTGGCGTTGACGAAGATCGAATTGCGGAACAGCGACAGCGGGATGATGGGGTCTTGTGCCCGGGATTCGACGAGCACGAACAGGCATGCCATGGCGAGCAAGCCGATACCGAACGCCCAGGTGAGCGGGTCGCTCCAGCCGCGGTCCGCGTCACCGCCGAAATCGGTGAAGAAGATCAGGCAGGTCGTCGCGAGCGACAGGGTGATCACACCGAGGATGTCGATGCGCTTGGTGGGCTTCTTCGTCGGCAGGGTGAGCATGAACCACGAGATCAGCAGCGCGATGATGCCGACGGGAATGTTGATGTAGAAGCACCATTCCCACGTCAGGTGATCGACGAAGAACCCGCCGAGCAGCGGGCCACCGACGGCGGAGAGGCCGAAGATGGCGCCGAGCGGGCCCATGTATTTGCCACGTTCGCTGGCGGGAACGATGTCGGCGATGATGGCCTGCGACAGGATCATCAGGCCGCCGCCTCCGGCGCCCTGCAGCGCGCGGAAGACCACGAATGTCCAGAAGTCGTCGGTGAACGCGCAGCCCGCCGACGCGAGGGTGAAGATCGCGATGGCGATCATGAACAGGTACCGGCGGCCGAAGACGTCGCCGAACTTGCCGTAGATGGGCATCACGATCGTGGTGGCGAGCAGGTATGCGGTGGTGATCCACGCCTGGTGCTCGACGCCGCCGAGCTGGCCCACGATGGTGGGCATCGCGGTGGAGACGATCGTCTGGTCGAGGCTCGCCAGCAGCATGCCGGCGATCAGGGCCGAGAAGATGATCCAGATTCGGCGCTGGGAGAGAACCAGTGGTTCTGCGGTAGAGGTCACCGTATTCCTGTCGGGTCGTGGAGGTCGAGAGGGTGTTCGAGCAACCGCTGGGCGCATCCGATGTCGCGCTCGAGCAGGTCGCGGAACGGTGGGCTGTCGGCCGTGCGGAAGAACTCGTCGACGGCGTCGTGGACGAGACCGGCGACGTATCGCACGGTGACGCGGACGAAGGGGTCGTCGGCGGACAACCCTTCGCGTGCGGCGATCAATTCGGCGAAATCCTGCTGGTGGGACTCGCCCAACGACATCATCCGAGCGAGCAACTGCGGCTCGCTGCGCACGATGTCGCAGTGGAGTCGGTGTTGTTCGCGAGTGAAATCGTTGCGTTCGAACAGCGCAACGGCGAGCCGGGCGATATCGCGCAGCAGGGTAGGCGAGGGGCCTGGCCCGGTGCGGTCGCCACCCGCCACGAACTCGTCCCGGTCTTCCGGGGTGAGGGCTGCGGGCGGGTTGCCGAGAACCGCATCTTCTTTCGAGGCGAAGTAGTTGAAAAAGGTTCGCCGCGACACCCCGACGTGTTCGCACAGTTCCTCGACGGTGAAGCCGGCGAGACCCCGACGGGCGGTGAGTATGCGTGCGTGTTCGACGAGCGCGGCGCGGGTGCGCTGCATGCGACGGGTCCGGGCACCCTCGTCGGTAAAAATTGCACTCTTGGGCACGGAGTGCATTTCTACCACCTGCGCCCCGCGGTCGCACACGCGCGTTACTCGAGCCAGGACCTGACCGGGGGCTTGACCCACATGATCTTCTCGTCGGGATGCGTGCGCGTCGCCGCAGGATGGTCCGGGTGCTCGTGCGCCCATGCGGTCTTCTCGTCCAGCAACTGCGCGACGAGCGCCCACGTTTCCATCGTGCGCGGTGGGTGGGCGTCGGCGGCTCGTGCCAGCCGCCTGCGCGTGTCGTCGGACATGGCCAGCAACTCCGCGCCGGAGACGCCGCGGTTCCAGGTGTAGCGGGCGAGGCCCACCGCCTTCTCCCGGCGATTCTTCTCGGCGCGGTCGGTGTGGGCGAAGTCGGCGCTCGTCATCCACCCTCCTGCTTTTCCGTGTTCGGTGGCCGGACTGCCACGATGGTCCCGTCCAGTCTGCATATTCTCGCGCACCGGTGACACCTCACCGCCCTTGACAGACCTCACGCACGCGGCCCACGCTCGACGGACGGCACACCGAGGGGGTGGCCCCGTGTCCGCACAGACCGCGTTGCCGGAGGGAACGCCGGACTCTGTCGTGGAACAGGCCCGGCGCTCTCCCCGCCCGCCCGTCTTCGATCCGACCGCCGGTATCGCTGTCGACCGCCTGTCCTCGCGCGGGATTCCGCCACATCGGCTGGTCGCCGTCGGCGACTCGCTTCTCCAGGGATTCCAGAGCGGTGCGATCTACCGGACGGAGGTGTCGGTACCCGCGATCGTCGCCTACGAACTGGGCACCCTGGCGAACTTCCGGTATCCCCGCTTCGGGGGACCCGGTGGGCTGCCGCTCAACGTCGAATTGTTGTTGCGTCGGCTCGAGGATCGCTACGGGGGCCGTCTCGACGTGTGGGAACTCCCGACGGCATTGTTCGCCGTGCGCGGGTTCATGGACGAGGTCGAGGACTACTGGGAGCGCGGCCCGGGGGCCGAGGCGCCGATCGCGGGCGGCTACAACCACAATCTCTCGTGCTACGGATGGGATCTGCGGGACGCGCTGGAGAAGACCGCGGCGTACTGCGAACGTGCCCTCGCGACCCCGCGCGACAACCTCGTCGACCAGATCGTCGAGAACAATGCCGAACGCGCCGCCCTCAGCGTCTATCCGCGCTGGGACGAGCAGCGTCGTCACGAGACCGTGTTCGACGCCGCGCGGGCGCTCGGGGCCGAGCACGACGCCGGCACCGATGCCGGTATCGAGACGCTGGTGGTCTTCCTCGGCGCCAACAACGCCTTGCGCGCCGCCACCGAACTGAGGGTCGTGTGGAGCGGTGAGGACTTCCGGCAACTCGGGCACACCCGCGACGCCACGATCTGGACACCGGAGCACTTCGACGCCGAATTCGCCGAGGTCGTCACGCGACTCGGTACGGTCGAGGCTCGCCACGTCATCCTGTGCACCGTCCCGCACGTCACCATCGCCCCGATAGCCCGGGGGATCGGCACGAAGTCGGGGTCGCCGTACTTTCCGTACTACACCCGGCCCTGGATCGACGAAAGCCGCTTCGACCCTGCTCGCGACGAGCACCTCACCGGTGCGCAGGCGTACGCGGTCGACACCGCGATCGACCTGTACAACATCACCATCACAGGCGCAGTCGCCGATGCTCGCCGGGCCGGTCTCGACTGGTACCTGCTCGACTCTGCGGGAATCCTCGACCGGCTCGCCGCCCGCCGCTACGTCGATGATCTCGCGGCGCGCCCCGAGTGGTGGACTCCGTATCCGCTGCCTCCGCCACTCGCCGATCTCAGGCCCGTCCCGGATACCCGGTTCCTCTCCGCGGACGGGAACGGTGGCCGCGCCACGGGCGGCTTGTTCTCCTTGGACGGCGTGCATCCGACGACCGTCGGCTACGGCATCCTCGCGCAGGAGATCGTCGACATCATGGTGCGAGCCGGCGTCGAGTTCCGGTACCCCGGCGGTGCGGTGCGCGAGGGTCGCGTCGAGGTGGATTTCGCCCGGTTGCTCCGGAACGACACCCTGGTGCAGGCGCCTCCGCAGAACGTCGACTCGTCGCTGTCGGTGCTTGGTTGGGCGGACCAGGTTCTCGATCTGTTCCGGATTCGGTGGAACCTGGGGATCTGACCGGTCAGGTCAGATTCACGACGTGTTCCTGTGCCGCGAAGGCGGACTGTAACTTTTTGCGGGACAATCCTTTCGGTCCGCACGCGCATCCGGACGGAATGCCGTCGTCCTCGTACCGAGTCGCCTCGAGTGTGTCGACGAACTCGGAATGGAGTTTGTCGCCGTGGTGACCGGTTGCTTCACGGTCGCGGTTGCCACGCCCGCCCGGTCCGCTCTTGGACACGACCACCGGGCCCTCGGAAGTCTCGTACACGGCCGCGATGGTGTGGCCTGCGGGACACCGGACCTTCAATGCCGCCTTTTCCGTGCGATTGGGACCTAATTCCTTCACAGCCGCCAACGCCAGTTTCCGGCGTTCGGTGGGGGATGTTGTGGCGATATCCATGCTCCTATTGCACCTCAGATCCATTCGTTCCACAGGGCTTCCGGTCAATCGGACGGGCCGAACTCAGATGATCTCGTCGGTGAGGTGGTGGAGGGCGCCGAACCTGTGTGCCGTGATCGATACCGATTGTTCGAGAAGGAAGGGCAGCATCTCCACGCGGCCCGACTCGGTAACGGGGTGATCCCAGACCGACACGTCGCAACGGCCACCGAGGCGCTCTGCGACGGTGTCGGGGTCACCACCGATCATCCGGACGCGCACCGAGTCGCCGGAGCAGATCCGGTCCAGCCACTCCGCGTCGGTTTCGGTGACGCTCTTGTCGATCATCTGCCCGGTTGCCGACAGGGCAGCGGGTGGAATCTCAAGAGCGGAGGACACTTCCACTCGCGCACCGGTGCGTGCCGCCGCGCCGAGTACCCTGACGAAATCCACCGGGTTTCCGTCCTCGGCGAGTCGGACGCACACCCGCGCCGGGAGGTAACGGAACAGGTTTCGCTCCACGACGAGGCCGCTGACATCCTTCGGGACGCCGAACTCCGAACGCCAGACGCGGGCGTCACCGGCGAAGGCCCGGCGCAGCATCGACGAATCGGTGCCGGTCCATTCGCGGGACGCAGTCAGGAGACGGTCGACGACCACCTCGGTGGTTCCGTCGGCAGAAACATCGTCGATGGCCTTGTGCGGCAGTGGTTCCCATGAACCGAACCCGAACAGGTACTGGGGACCACCCGCCTTGAATCCCGCGCCGACCGACGACTTCTTCCAGCCGCCGAACGGTTGCCTGCGCACCACAGCACCCGTGATCCCACGATTGACGTACACGTTCCCGGCCTCGACACGGCCCAGCCAGCGGGCGATCTCCGCGGTGTCGAGCGAATGGAGACCGGCGGTGAGCCCGTATTCGACCTCGTTCTGGATGTCGATCGCTTCGTCGAGGTCCGCCGCGGTCATGATTCCCAGGACGGGACCGAAGAACTCGACCAGATGCGTGCGCGACCCGCGTTGCACGCCGACGCGCACCCCCGGAGTCCACAACCTGCCCTCGTCGTCGAGCCGACGCGGTGCCGTCAACCACGATTCGCCCGGTTCCAGGGTGGTGAGGGCGTCGAGCAGCTTCCCGTGCGCAGGTTCGACGAGCGGTCCCATCCGGGTGCGCGGGTCGTGCGCCGGCCCGACAGTCAGCGACGTGACGGCGTCGACCAGCTGGTCGCGGAACCGCCGTGACGATGCCACCGATCCGACGAGAACGACGAGCGACGCAGCCGAGCACTTCTGCCCCGCATGGCCGAACGCCGACTGCACGATGTCGCGCACCGCTGCGTCGGGGTCGGCGCTCGGTGTCACCACGATCGCGTTCTTGCCGCTGGTCTCGGCCATGAGCCTCAGTCCGGGGCGGAACGATCGAAACTGCTCTGCGGTCTCGTAGGCACCGGTGAGGACGACCCGGTCGACGCGAGGGTCCGAGATCAGTTGGGTGCCCAGGGAGTGTTCTCCCAGGTGCACGAGGTGGAGTACGTCGCGCGGCACCCCGGCTTCCCACAATGCCTCGGCGAGTACGGAGCCGCAGCGTGCGGTCAGGGCGGCGGGCTTGAGCACGACCGCCGACCCCGATGCCAGCGCCGCCAGCGTCGACCCTGCCGGAATCGCCACCGGAAAGTTCCACGGCGGCGTGACCACGGTGAGCGCCGAGGGCACGAAGCGGGCTCCGTCCACGGCTGCGAGATCGCGTGCCCGGTCGGCGTAGTAGCGGGCGAAGTCGATCGCCTCGGAGACCTCCGGGTCGGACTCGTCGAGAGTCTTGCCGCCCTCGGCCGCCATGATCTCCAACAGGTCGGCGCGACGCGCCTCGAGTCTCCGCGCGACACGTTCGAGCACCGTTGCCCGGTCTGCGGCACTGCGCGCCCCCCAGTCGCGCCCGGCGTCCGACGCCGTCGCCACGATGGCGTCGAGCCGGTCGGACGACGTCACCGTGTGCGTGCGAACGAGGTCCATGCCGAGGCGGGAGGAGGGAACCCGTTCGAGGATCGCCCGCCCCCAGGCCAGGTTCCGGGGCAGCGACGGGTCGGTGTCCGCGGTGTTGAAGAAGCCCTCGTTCTCCGCGGTGTCCGGAACCTCGTGGCGGTCCTGCCGCCGATTCGGCTCAGGGACTCGTTCGTCGAGCGTGGCGACCGAATCCCGGAATCGCTGCGCCTCCCGCTCGAACAGCGACGGATCGTCGCGCAGATCGAACACGGCCGACATGTAGTTGTCCTGGCCCGCGCCTTCTTCGAGCCTGCGCACCAGGTACGCCAGCGCGACGTCGAACTCCTCGGGGTGCACGACCGGTGTGTAGAGCACCAGACCACCGACGTGGCGGCGCACCACGTCGGCCTGGTTCTGCGCCATGCCCAGGAGCATCTCGAAATCGACACCGTGTCGCACGCCGTGCCTGCCTGCCAGGAGCCAGGCGTAGGCGATGTCGAACAGGTTGTGCCCGGCGACCCCGATCCGGACGTTGTCGATCCGTTCGGGTGTCAGTGCGTAGTGCAGCAACCGCTTGTAGTTCGTGTCGGTGTCCTGCTTCGTGCTCCAGGTGGCGAGTGGCCAGCCGCGCAGCGCCGCCTCGACGCGTTCCATCGGCAGATTTGCACCCTTGACCACGCGCACCTTGATGGGAGCGCCGCCGCGGGCACGCCGAGCGGCAGCCCATTTTTCGAGCCGGATCAACGCGGCGAGCGCATCGGGAAGATAAGCCTGGACGACGATGCCGGCCTCGAGGTGCAGGAACTCGGGCAGGTCCAGCAGTCTCGTGAACACCGCGATGGTCGGTTCGAGGTCGCGGTATTCCTCCATGTCGAGATTGACGAACTTCGGTGTGTCCGACTGTGCGGCGAGCCGATACAACGGCGTGAGCCTCTCCACGATGTCGGTGACGGCCTCGTCGAAGGCCCACGCGGCGTGCGGGGCGATGGTGGCGGAGACCTTGATCGACACGTAGTCCACATCGTCGCGCGCAAGCAGCGTCCGTGTGCCCTCGAAGCGGCGGACCGCTTCCTTGTTGCCGAGCACCGCTTCCCCGAGCAAATTGAGGTTCAACCGCACGTGACGGCGCCGGATCGCGGCGAGGGCACGGCCGAGCCGCCGATCGGTCGCATCGACGAGCAGGTGCCCGACCATTGCCCGCAGCGCACGACGCGCGACGGGTACGACGAGGTGGGGGAACTCGGGACCGAGAGTGCCACCGGCACGCAACGCCAGTCGCAGGTGGGCAGGAAGGAAGGAAGGTACGTCGCGGGAGAGTTCGGCCAGGTTGTGCGCTGCGACCAGCGGGTCCTCCGGACGGATCACTCCGTCGACGAAACGGACGGTGAAATCGAGGCCGTGCGGATCCTTCAGTACCCCGGCCAGTTGGCGGCCTGCCCGGTCGGGAGTCGCTGCGGCGGACTCTTCGAGCCAACGGCGGGCGAGCTCGACTGCGTCTTCGGCGATCGCCCGAGGTGGATACGGGGCGTGCGTGCTTTCCGTCATGGCTGCACTCCGATCATCGACCGTCCTCACCGATGACACGGGGCGGTCTGGCTCCGGGCGGCTAGCGCTTGCGGAGCCCGTCGAGCATCAGGGTCAATCCGCCGCCCAGCATCCAGACGTCCTTGGCGAGCGCAAGGCCGTCCTGGGTGGGGCGCGGGTCCCCTTCCTCGTGCATGCCGGGGATTTTCCAGTACATGGTGATCATGCCGCCCCCGAAGGCCGTCAACGCAGCGCCCGCCAGGAAGGACGGAACAATGGGGGCCAGTAGCGCTGCACCGATCCCGATTTCGGCGGTCGACAACGCGGTTCCGAAGGTTGTCGGGCGCCACTGCTTTACGAAGGGGAACGCCTGCGCAGCCATACCTTGCAGTGCCTCCGCGTTCTCCGCGGGAAGATTCCGTTTTCCCAGACCCGAGTTGAGGATGAATGCGCCGGTGGCAACTCGGAGAGGGATATGAGCAATTCGCACGACGAACCTCCGTGGTCGGCTTCGATGCTGCTCGCCAATCTACCGACTGCGCGCGGAATGCGTTTGATCTCCGAATGCTTCGGGCATACCGGACAGGACAACGAGCGAGGTTGATGAGCATCGGGCGGGCGAGCAGAGCCGGCCGCGCGATGCCGGAGGATGGGTGGACAAGTGACGCGGCAAATTTCGACGTCGAGTGGATCGTCGGTAACGGGGCGACTCTCGCGGAATCATTGGTTCGAGCGGCTCGCCCGTGCGGGTTACGTCGGCAGCGGGCTGGTACACCTGCTGGTGGGCTACCTCGCGATCCGCGTTGCCCTCGGTAGCAACGAGGAGGCATCACAGTCGGGTGCTCTGGCCGAAATCGCGGCCAAGCCCGGAGGCAAGTTCCTGCTGTCCGTCCTCTGCGTCGTGCTCTTCGTGTTGGCCCTGTGGCGTCTTGCTGAAGGGGTGCTCGGCACGGCGGCACACTCGTCGTCGGGTGGCCAGGACAAAAAGGACGAGACGTTCGACCGGGTCAAGGCCGTCGGTGTCGCTCTGGTGTACTTCGGTCTGGCCTTCACGGCTTTCGGGTATGCGCGCGGTAGCGGCAAGTCGAGCGGTGAACAGAGCGCCGGGATCACCGCGCGTCTCCTCGAGTCCGGAGGCGGAAAGTTCCTGCTCGTCGTTGCTGCTCTCGTGATCATCGGTGTCGGCCTCTACCACATCTACAAGGGCGCAACGAAGAAGTTCGTCGAAGACCTGAAGGGCAACACGAGTTCGTTCGTCCGCGGCCTCGGGATGGCCGGTTACATCGCCAAGGGTGTCGCTGTCACGCTGATCGGTGGTCTCGTGATCGCCGCGGTCTTCCAGGCCGATCCGGAGAAGGCTTCCGGTCTCGACGCCGCGTTGAAGACGCTGGGTGCGCAGCCGTTCGGCGTGTTCCTGCTCATCGCGGTGGGCCTGGGGCTCATCATGTACGGCGTCTACAGCTTCGTCCGGGCACGCGACGCGAAGATGTGATGCGTGCGGCGACCGTAGCCGCCACGAACAAGAACGCTCGACCGGGTCGGCCCCGGTCGAGCGTTCTTTTTATGCACGCGCCCGGATCGAAGGGCCGCGGATCCGCAGGTGTACTGGGGTCAGAGGTCGAATTCTGCCGGGTTGATGCCGACCGCATGTGCGGCGCCCCGGACCGCGGCCTTCTCGTGATCGTCGAAGAATCCGTCGGCACCGCCGATGATGATTCCGATCTGGATCACAGCACGCGCTTGATCTTGCTTTGCCTTGAGCTTCGCGATGGTGGCCGTGGCCTCCACCTTCCCGAAGTCGAAGTCGGACTCGAGCTTGCTGCAGTACCAGTCGAACTTCTCCCGGAGTTCGGCCGGCGGGAAGACCGACAGGACGTCGTTGCTCATGATGAGCGCGGCGGTCTTCTGCCGCTCGCTCGGATCGATGCTGCCGTCGGCAGCCGCGATCAGCGCGCACATGGCCATGCTCGCGTTCGCGAATTCCTTGTTCCGGAACTGATCGCTTTTGGTCTTGAGCTGACTGCTCAGTTCGGTGGTCTTGGCTTTGAGTTGATCCCAGAACGCCATCGTTGCCTTTCATAGATGAAACCTTCGAAGTCCACTCTGCCATCACGGCGAACGTCACTGCTTCAGCGAGCGGATGTCTACGGTGGAAAGGAGCCGGGCGTACAGCTTCGGCTCGATCCAACGGAAGGGTGCAGTAATGAGGGCGTGGCAGTTCGAAGGATCCGGTAAACCGATCGCATTGAACGAGGTGCCGGAGCCGACGCCGGGTCCCGGAGAGGTCGTCATCGACGTCAAGGCTGCGGGCTTGTGCCATAGCGACATCATGTACATGGAAATCGGGGAAGGGACGATGCCGTTCCTGCCGATGACCCAGGGGCACGAGAATGCCGGGGTCATCAGCGCCGTCGGTGACGGGGTCGAGGGCTGGAAGGCCGGTGACGTCGTGGGCGTCTGTTCGTCCGGAGTGCGCCCGCCGCTCGGAATGTTCACGCCCGGTGGATTCGCCGACAAGCTCGTCGCCGATGCCCGTGATCTTGCTCGTGTGCCGGAGGGACTCGACCTGTCGCTGGCGGCCCTTGCGACCGATGCGGGGATGACGTCCTATCACGCGATGATCAAGGTCGGCCATGCCACTACCGGGATGAAGGTCGGTGTCATCGGGTACGGGGGACTGGGCCAGATCGGTACTCGCGCTGCGGTACTCGCGGGTGCCGAGGTGCATGTCGCCGAAACGAAGGAATCCGTGTGGGATCTGGCCCGGGCGGCAGGCGTCGTCGATGTCGTGCGCGACGCATCCGAATGGGCCGGCCAGGGTTTCGATCTCGTGGTCGACTACGCGGGCTTCGACACTACGCAGAAAGCTGTCGACGCTGTCAAGCGAGGGACCGGAACGGTCGTTCAGGTCGGTCTGGGGCTCCCGACCTTCACCATCCAGTCCTCGTCGATTCTCGGCAAGACCCTCGTCGGTTCGCTGGGAGGCACGGTTCAGGACATCGAAGAGGTGTTCGGCCTGCTGCTCGATCGTGAAATCGAACCGGCCTACACGGACATCGCGTTCGAGGAGATCGGGGCGGGCCTGGAACGGCTGCGTCGGAACGAGGTTTCCGGACGCCTGGTCGCACGTTTCGGCGATTGATCTGAGCGCCTTCGTTTCCGGAGCGCCGGCGCGGGCCGTCGATCAACGTCCCTCGGGACCGAGTTCGACGATCCGACCGGCGATCCGGGCCACCGGCGTGTTGGACTCCTGCGACAAGGCGACCATCATTTCGAACGCGCGCTCGGCGTCGACGGAATAACGCTCCATGATCATGCCTTTGGCCTGGCCGATCAGATCCCTCGACGCGACCGCGGATTGCAGTTGTAGTTGCCTTCGTGCCGCCACGAGCGCGATGGCAGCATGCGCAGCCAGTACTTCTCCCAGGTGCAACGATTCGGCATCGAAGACGTGTGGCTGTCCTGCAAAGAGATTCAACGCCCCAACCTGATCGTCACCGGTGTAGAGCTGGAACGACAGCACGCTCAGTACTCCGGCCTCGACTGCCAGGGGAGAGAACTTCGGCCACCGCGACTCCGTCGATAGATCGTTGCTGCGGGTGACGATTACGTCTTCCGCCGCGTCGATGCACGGTCCCTCCCCGAGTCTCGCCTGGAGCGAATCGATCCGAGAAGGGGTGTGTGAGGTTGCCGCATGCGATTCGAATTTGTTGCGGCCGGTGACGGTGAGGATGTCGGCGCATTCAGCACCAGGGATCAGACCCACCGCGGCTGTGGTGATGTGCCTCAGCGTGCTGTCCAGGTCGGCACCCTGGGCGTCGAGCGTACGGGCGAACTGAGCCATGGCGCGGCCGAGGCTGTCGTGATCGAACTGGTCCATCTGATGCCCCTGCCCGGTCGACGGCTCGGTGTGCCGTGAGGTGCGCATCGAGACGCCGGTTGCGCCCCCGCGCAGTGCGCGTCGTCAGGTCCACACTAACCCCGCCGTTCGGCTGCGACCCTCGAGTTCCTGTATCCCTCTCTGCCGCAACATATGAACCTGCTGGGGCGTCCGGAAAAAGAGCGTGCCGAACCATTGCACCTACAACCATATGGTTGTACGTTTAGAGTCGTGAACGGAGACGACGAGGACCGGGCCGACGCCCTGTTCCACGCGCTCGCAGACCGCACCCGCCGCGACATCATGCGCCGGGTGTTGGCAGGAGAGCGCTCGGTCTCCGCACTCGCGGCGCAGTACGACATGAGTTTCGCCGCGGTCCAGAAGCACGTCGCCGTGCTGGAAAGAGCCGGTCTGCTGACCAAGCGTCGCAGCGGCCGGGAGCAGCTTGCCCGAGGCGACGTGGAAGCGGTGCGGTCGGTGGCGTCGATGCTCACCGAGCTGGAACAGATCTGGCGTGGCCGTATCGCGCGCATCGACGAACTGATCGCGTCCGACTCGACCCAGGAGGAATGAGTCATGCCTGTGACAGACATTCGCAAGGATACCGAGAACCTGAGCCTCACGATCACCGCAGACTTCGCCGCGCCGGTGGAGCGCGTCTGGCAGATCTACGCAGATCCGCGCCAGCTGGAAAAGGTCTGGGGGCCTCCGGAATACCCCGCGACATTCGTGGACCACGACCTTTCGGCCGGGCGACACATCACCTACTTCATGTCCGGTCCGGAAGGGGAGAAGTACCCCGGATACTGGGAGGTCACCGCGGTTGACGAACCGAGGAGTTTCTCCTTTTCCGACGGTTTCGCCGACCAGGATTTCAATCCCGATCCCAACCTGCCGGTGTCGGTGAACGTATACACCTTCACCGCGCACGACGGAGGTACCCGGGCGACATACGTGAGCACTTACGAGTCGGCGGAAGCACTCGAGAAGGTTGTGGACATGGGAATCGTCGAAGGCTCCTCGTCGGCGATCGGCCAGATCGACGATCTGATCGCTGCCTGAACCACCGAGAGACCGTGTGCCCCCGCCCGAACCGGATCCGGTTCGAGCGGGCCGCTGTCGGTCCTGAGCGCCCACGACCCCCGGCGTCGCGCCGAATACGCCGTGTCGGCTCCGTCGAGCGCTCGCTCTTCATCCGAAACCGCGGAGTGGGGGATTCATCGGGCATACGGTCGTAGGGGCGCCCGATGTTGCGACGAATCGAGAGACACTCATGACGACCCTGCAATCCGCCGCTTCCTCTGCGGCACCCGGCGTGCAGCGTGTGGGACTCCGTCTGTACCTGCTTGCGATGATCCTGGTCGAGATCTCGGCGTATCGGACGGGTAGGGGCACAGTTCTGATCATCGCCCTCGCTGCGGCGATCGCGTTCGTCGCACGCGGGGTCTGGCTGCGCCGACCCGTGACCCGTATGCACGCGGCAGCGGCCTTGCTGTGTCTGCTGGTGGCCGGTCTCGCCTATGCCTGGGGGCAAAGTCATGTCGCGTTCGTCGCTATCGCGGTGTCGGGGCCCGTGCTGGTGCTCCCCGTAGCGAGCAGGCCGGAACCGGAGGAGGAGGGCCGGATCGCCTCGCTCGTGCGGGAGTCCAGCGGCGACCCTTTGGCGCCGTTCGCGCTGAATTCGACCAAGTCGTACTTCTACAATTCCGGTCGCACCGCCGCGATCGGGTATCGCACCCGCGCCGGAATCGCGGTGGTGTCGGGAGACCCGGTGGGCCACTCGCCGGCGTTCGACGACCTGCTGTCGGATTTCTCGCGCTTCGCTGCCGACCGAGGGTGGCGGGTGGCTGTTCTCGGAGCCAGTGAGAACACCACTCGGTTGTGGCGGTCGGGCGGTCGGGGTCGCCCACGCTTGAGGTCGGTGTGTATCGGGTGCGACGTCGTCGTCGATGTCGGGGACTTCTCTCTCGTCGGCCGACGTTTCCGCAATTTGCGCCAGGCGGTACACCGCAGCCAGAACGCGGGAGTCACCACCGAGATCGTCGCGGAGAGAGACCTCTCCCCGGAAGTGCGCAGTCAACTGCTCGAGATCGTGTCCCACGCTCGCTCCGGCCACCAGCGCCGGGGCTTTTCCATGATCCTCGACCATCTTCTCGACGGGACGTACCCGGACATGATGATCGTCATCGCACGCGACCGGGACATGATTCCCGTCGGGTTCCAGCGATACGGTCTTGCGCATCACGGTGAGGAATGGAGCCTGGATGTACCGTGGCGCAGCCCCCGGGCACCGAACGGCACAGACGAGCGGATGGCCGTCGAGGTCATCAACCACGTCCGCAGCGCCGGCGGAACGTCGGTGTCGCTGGCATTTGCCCCGTTCCCGGATCTGCTCGGCCCGAACGGCACGGGCCGGTGGCGGGCCGCAGTGCGCATGGTGCTCCGCCTCGGAGACTCGGTCATCGCACTCGAGTCGCTGTATCGGTATCTGGACAAGTTCCACGCCGGAGCGGACCGGCGGTTCGTCCTGTTCAAACTGCGGTACCTCCTGCCGGCAGCATTCGCGATGCTGACCTTCGAATTCGTTCCTCACCGCGAATACAGCGCCCCCGCGACACCCGGCCGTAGTCCCGGCCTACCGCGCTAGCAGACACGCACGGGCGCACGGGCTCACGCTGTGCCGGACACCCGTGCGAGGAAAACGTAACGCCGCGTTTCTCCGATCGGCACCATGCCGGACACACACTGCCGACACGCTGGCCCGGCACTGTCCGACCAGGAGGTTGATGTGTCCTACGTTCCCCCCGCCGAACTCGCTCGCTCGATGGTCGACGCCGGCCAGAGCAAGGTCCTCATGTCCACTCGGGACACGCTCATCCGTTCCTACATGGGCGGTGCGATTCTCGCGCTCGCGGCCGCCTTCGCTGTCACGGTCACCGTGCAGACCGGCAACGCACTGCTCGGCGCGGTTCTCTTCCCGGTCGGCTTCTGCATGCTGTATCTGCTCGGATTCGACCTGCTCACCGGGGTATTCACGCTTGCTCCGGTCGCCTACATCGACAAGCGTCCCGGCGTGACGGTAGGTGCGGTCCTCCGCAACTGGGGTCTCGTATTCCTCGGTAACTTCGCGGGCGCGCTCACGGTCGCCGTGATGATCACCTACATCCTGACCTACGGGTATTCCATTCCACCGAACGACGTGGCCCAGCAACTCATGCATATCGGCGAAGCGCGCACCGTCGGTTACGCCGAGCACGGCGCCGCAGGCATGGTGACCCTGTTCCTGCGCGGCGTGCTGTGCAACTGGATGGTGTCCACCGCTGTCGTTGCCGCGCTGATGTCCAAGAGTGTTCCCGGCAAGGTCCTGGTCATGTGGATGCCGATCATGCTGTTCTTCTACATGGGCTTCGAGCACTCGGTGGTCAACATGTTCCTGTTCCCGTCCGGATTGCTGCTCGGCGGCGAATTCTCGTTGGGCGATTACCTCCTGTGGAACGAAATTCCCACGGTGATCGGAAATCTGGTCGGAGGAATCGTTTTCGTCGGCGCCGTGATCTACGTGACTCATATGCGCACCGCACCGAAGCGAGGAGCGGGAACCGACGCGGAGACGACGGAATCGGAACTCACGCCGGCGTGAGCAGGCGTCCGTCCCCACGCAGCGAACGAGTGTTCGCTGCCCGACAACGACATCGACAGGGATTATCCATGAACCCCATTCTTCCGAAGGCCGACGCCGCCGCAATTGTCGACGCGGCCAGAATCCGCCGGGGACTCACGTGGGCGGACCTCGCCGACCATCTCGGCACCCCGCTGGTGTGGACGACTGCCGCCCTCCTCGGACAGCACCCGCTCAGTGCAGACCAGGCGAACAGCGTATGTGAGCGACTCGGACTGGGCGAGGAGGTCGCTGAAAGCCTTGCACTGCAACCTCACCGCGGTTCTTCACCCGAGGTCATGCGCGACCCGACGATCTACCGTTTCTCCGAAGCGCTCTCGGTGTACGGCCCGGCGCTCAAAGCGCTCATCCACGAAGAGTTCGGTGACGGCATCATGAGCGCGATCAACTTCACCGTCGATATCACCCGGCGACCGGATCCGGACGGGGACCGGGTGGTTGTCACCTTCGACGGAAAGTTCCTGGACTACCGCTGGTAGCTGCGAACCGTGGCCTGCCTGCCCGTGGGTCGGTTCCTGGCGGGTGGGCCGCGACAGGTGCGTCGAGAGAGTTCTTTGATGACGCGCGCATATTGCATGGAATGCGAATGTGCTTGAGCTATTTGCCGGTTCGGTCCGGTTCGGCATCTCAGAATCGTCGCTTTCATGATTCCTGCTTTCGGACTGCGATACGCTTTGCGTGCCGCAGTAAAGCGCCGGGCGACAGTGTTGTTGCACCGATACCTAGTGAATAAGGAACGGGTATGGCTGCTCCGAAGGCTCCGCCGAAGACACTGACCCTCTTCGGGTTCTTTGCGATCACTGCTTCGATGGTCATGACCGTCTACGAGTATCCGACGTTCGCGACTTCCGGTCTGAGCCTGGTCTTCTTCCTTGTTCTCGGCGGCTTCTGCTGGTTCATCCCGGTGGCTCTGTGTGCTGCCGAAATGGCAACGGTCAAGGGATGGGAAGAGGGCGGCATCTTCAAATGGGTCGGGTCGACTCTGGGCGAACGATTCGGGTTCGCGGCCATCTTCTTCCAATGGCTGCAGATAACCGTCGGATTCGTCACGATGATCTATTTCATCCTCGGTGCCCTGGGCTACGTCTTCAACTGGGATCAACTCGACGAGGTTCCGTGGATGAAGTTCGCCGGGGTGCTGGTGATCTTCTGGCTACTCACGTTCAGTCAACTCGGTGGCACCAAATACACCGCCCGTATTGCGAAAACAGGTTTTGTGGGCGGCGTGATCATCCCCGGAATAGTCCTGATCGTCTTGGCGATCGCGTATCTCGCCACCGGTGGACAGTCGAATGTCGAGATCAGTGCCGCCGCGCTGGTGCCCGACTTCAGTGAACTCTCCACGTTGGTCGTGTTCGTGTCGTTCATCCTGGCGTACATGGGTGTCGAGGCCAGCGCCAGTCATGCCAACGAAATGGTGAATCCCAAACGGGATTACCCGTTGGCCATGCTGATGCTCGTGATCGCGGCAGTAGTCCTCAACACCGTGGGCGGCCTGTCGGTGGCGGCAGTCGTCCCGGAGAGTGAACTCTCGCTCAGCGCCGGCGTGGTCCAGACGTTCGCCGGGCTACTCGAGCATTTCAGTCATAGTCTTGTCTGGCTGGCGAAGGTGCTTGCGGTGATGCTCGCGGTCGGCGTCATGGCCGAAGTGAGCGCCTGGGTCGTCGGCCCGGCCCGGGGTATGTATGTGACTGCCCAGAAAGGGATCCTGCCCAGGTCCATGCGCAAAGTGAACCGTGCAGACGTCCCGGTCAATTTCATCGTCGTGCAGGGTGTGATCGTCACGGGTTGGGCCGCTCTGCTCACCTTCGGCGGCGGTGCAGGCAACGTCAGCTTCTTCACCGCCATCGCCCTGACCACGGTGATCTATCTCGTCGGCTATCTCCTGTTCTTCATCGCGTACATGGTCCTGGTGTTGAGGAAGAAGAATCTGGAACGCGCGTACGAGATTCCGGGCGGAACTGTGGTCAAACTGTTCGTCGCAGTGGTCGGGTTCATCGTGTCGGGATTTGCGCTGGCGATCAGCTTTGTGACGCCCTCGACCTTGGCGAAGAGATACGATACGGAATACACGGGAATCTTGGTCTGCGCATTCATCGTCGCGGTCCTCATTCCGTTCATCATCTACGCGCTCCACGACAAGAGGTCCCACCCGCGCCTTGTCGAACCGATTCGGCAACGGTACGGCGAGGTGAACAAGTTCGTCCCGCCGATTGCACGCGGCGAGCACGTAATGCTCACCGCAGGTGAAGATGTGGCTGATCAGACGGACTACACCAAGGAGGGCCCGGACGGTCCTCGCCCCACCGGCTCGGGGACCGGCAATGCGAGCAGATCATGACGCATACGTCGAATCCGCCGTCTACACACGACTATGGTCCGATTCGCTTTCCGAGGGAGAATAATGTCTGAACCGATCGATCCCACCGAGTTCCGTGGACGCGGTGTCGGCACCAGCGACTCGCTTTCGCTCAATCCGGTCTTCGAGCGACCGGGGGAGGCCACCGACCTCCCGAAAAACCGGATGCCGCAGTCGGAGTCGTACCCCGAGACCGCCTACCAGATTGTGCACGACGAGGCGATGCTGGACGGCAACGCGCGGCTGAATCTGGCCACATTCGTCGGCACGTGGATGGACGACTTTGCCGTTCGTCTCTATACCGAGTCCGCCGACAAGAACATGATCGACAAGGACGAGTATCCGCAAACCGCGGCTATCGAAACACGTTGCTGGACAATGCTTGCCGATTTGTGGAACGCCAACGATCCCGACAACGCCATCGGAACGTCCACGATCGGTTCCTCCGAGGCGTGCATGCTCGGCGGATTGGCACTCAAACGAAGGTGGCAGAAGCGCCGGCGCTCCGAAGGAAAGTCCACCGAGGCGCCGAACCTCGTGCTTTCGAGCGCTGTTCAGGTGTGCTGGGAGAAGTTCTGCAACTATTTCGAAGTCGAAGCACGGTATGTACCCATCACCTTGGAGCACAGAACCCTCGACGGGCACGAACTCGACAAGTATGTGGACGAGAACACCATCGGTGTCGTTGCGATCATGGGCGTGACGTATACCGGAGCGTACGAACCTGTTGCCGAGATCAGTGCGGCCCTGGACCGCATCGCCGCCGACACCGGCGTCGATGTCCCGATTCATATCGACGGCGCGTCCGGAGCGATGATCGCGCCGTTCTGTCAGCCGGACCTGGTGTGGGACTTCCGGCTCGACCGGGTGGCGTCGATCAGCACGTCGGGCCACAAGTACGGTCTCGTCTATCCGGGCGTGGGCTGGGTCGTCTGGCGGGACAAAGCGGCGCTACCGGACGAACTCGTCTTCTACGTCAGTTACCTCGGCGGCAGCATGCCGACCTTTGCGCTGAACTTCTCACGGCCGGGCGCGCAGGTGCTGTTGCAGTACTACATGTTCCTACGCCTGGGGTCCGACGGTTACAAGCGAGTCCAACAGGAGTCGCTGGAAGTCGCGCAGTATCTTGCGCGGGAAATAGCAAAGCTCCCTGCATTCGAACTGTGGAACGACGGCTCCGACATTCCGGTGTTCGCGTGGATGCTGAAAAAGGGCTACACCGACAAGTGGACCCTCTACGACCTGTCGGACAGGTTGCGGATGAAGGGATGGCTCGTACCCGCGTATCCCATGCCCGACGACCTGGCCGACGTCACGGTGCAGCGGATCGTCGTGCGCAACGGTTTGAGCCACGACCTCGCCACCGCGCTTCTGGCCGAAATCAAGACGGAGGTCGACTTCCTCGATCGGCTCGAGACTCCGATTCCGCGCGAAGGTCAGCCGGTGCTGTTCCACCACTAGTCGGCCGGCACATGGCTATGGGGATGATGCATACCGATCCGTGACCGAGAACCCTGATATCCCGGCACCTCGTGGTCGAGGATGGGGACACGACGCCGGGAGAAGGATGGACGCTCTGCGGATTCGGGGAGCATGGGGCTCTCGGTGTCGAACGGCTCGTGGACGTGCGGGCCCGCCCACAACAGGAGAATCACGATGAAAGCAGCAGTCGTCACCGACTTCACAGCACCACTCGAGATCCAAGACCTGCCCGTGCCCGACCCCGGTCCCACCGACGTGCTGGTGAAGATGGAGGTCAGCGGTCTCTGCCACACCGATATCCACGCCGCACACGGTGATTGGCCGGTCAAGCCGTCGCCGCCGTTCGTGCCGGGTCACGAGGGCATCGGTCGTATCGAGGCGGTCGGGTCGGAGGTGACCGATCGCGCGGTGGGGGACCGGGTTGCCATCGCTTGGCTGGGATATGCGTGCGGCGCCTGCCGATACTGCATCTCGGGCTGGGAGACGCTCTGCGAGAACCAGCGTAATTCCGGGTACTCCGTCAACGGCAGTTTTGGTGAGTACGCCGTTCTCCCTTCTGCATTCGCAACGCCTGTTCCCGAAGGCGTTTCCTCGGTGGACGCCGGTCCGCTGACGTGCGCCGGTGTGACGACCTACAAAGCGGTGCAGGTGGCGCAGGTGCGTCCCGCGCAGACCGTCGCGGTCTTCGGCATCGGCGGACTCGGGCATCTGGCAGTGCAGTACGCCCGAATCGCCGGTGGCTTCGTGATCGCTGTGGACGTCTCCGACGACAAGCTCGAGATGGCGCGGCGTCTCGGCGCAGACCACGTTGTGAACGCCAAGGCCGAGGACCCGGTGGAGGCGATCGCCCGACTCGGTGGAGCGGATGTTGCTCTTGCGCTGGTGGCCTCGGCCGCGTCCTTCCAGCAGGCATACGCCTCGCTGCGTCGTGGCGGGCGCCTCGTCTGCGTCGCGTTGCCGGCCGGTGATGCGTCACTGCCGGTACCGATCTTCGACACGGTGCTCGGCGGAAAGTCCGTCATCGGTTCGATTGTGGGCACGCGCAACGACCTGGCCGACGTCTTCGCGCTGCACGCTGCCGGGCGCACTCAGGTCATCTCCGAAACGCGTCCCCTGGAATCGGTGAACGAGTCGATCAGCGATGTGCTGAGCGGAACCGTGCCCGCACGTGTGGTGTTCGAGTTCTGATCCATCTTCGGGGCACTCCGAGTCGGCGACGACTGAATCCGGGAGCGAAAAGGACGAAGAGATCCAGGGGGCTAGAGATGTCGGGGCCTGGAGGTCTCCGAAAGTGCACCCAATTTGCCGTGGCTGCCCTGAACACCGCGCCGGCGGTGCAGTTACGGTTAGTCGTCTCCCGTTAGTCATGGACGCAGACCTAGATCGGATCTACTCCATAAGCTTGAGCGCGTCACCCACAAGCAAGTTGGCGCGAGATTCGATAAACAGGTCGAAGTCGTCGTTAAAGAGCGTCTTCGGGATCAGCTGTGAACTCAAGATGTCATCGACCTTGTCACCCATGAGGTTCTTGTAGTTCGAGGGCGCCTTATCTGAAATCTCTCGATTCTCCGAACGATTCAGGAACGCAAAATTTGCAATAGCTCCTACCTTGTTTTTGGGATCTTTGCGAGACTTTGCAATAAACGCCTTCGGGAAGCAGTGGTGGTATTCGCGACGATTAGGCTCCGCGAGTACATCCTCAAGCTGGATTGTGCCGCCTCCGATGAAGGATCTGGGCGAGTGTGATGCCAACTGGAGGATGAACGTCTTGGTAGCGACGGTTCGGTTATTGAAAGAGTTTTGGGTGTAGAATTCCGGACTAATTTCGTTGGGGATGTCATCTAGGTCAGAAGGCCTGCCCTCGCGCAAGGCGATCGCCTTGCGGACATCTTGTTTGATTCTGATCGATGGGTTTCCGCTGTAGCGGTGCGTGAATGCTGTTCGCCAGAACCATCGTAAGAGAATGGCCTTGTGGTCTCGGCTGACTCCGGTCGACTGGTTCCTTGAGAAGTATGCACAAAGCGGGATCAAGAGTCCCGGAAAGGGAAGGAATTTGAGGTGGCGCACTTGAAGCTCAGTCCGAAGGAAATCGACCGTGCGTTCGAGGGACTTCACGATGACTTCGAACTTGTCGCGCACTTCGGCGCCATTTATGTCGATAAGGGCGGTCGGAGAGGGATCTTCGCGGAGGACAGTAGAAGCGCACCTGAGCATCAAATCATTGTCGGTGCCGATTTCATCAAATCCAAATGCTTCGAAACGTTCCGAAAGGTCAGCGAACTTCTGCTGCAGGTCAAAATCCTCGCTCCAAGTCCAGGCAGTAAGGAGTTGGAAGGTGTCGAGTTGGACGCCTAGCCGATTCACCCGTTCGAAGACGATTGCGACGCTGGTCCTGTCCTCTTCCGTGAAAGTCTCGACTGGGATTAGAGTTCCGGCGAACTTGGACTGCACGACGACAATTTCACGCAGTCGATCATTGGTGAGACCGTGTTCGCGTTGCTTGTTGGCAAATTCCACAGGATCGAAAAAAGCTGAGAGCGGAAAGTGGCGAGAAGGGTCAACATTCTCATGTGACAGTGCCTGGAACTGTGAATCCTGAGCGTCCGACTTGGCTTCGAAGTCGTAATAGATCGGCAGCCACACCTCAGGATCTTCGGGCTCACTTGTTAGTGTTGTCTGAAAGGTTGAGAAAATTGAGGTGATCCGCTGCTGGCCGTCTAGCACGTAATCGATTGGGTAATCCACCTCCGGCTCGGGAAGTTGGAAACTGCCCAGGTTCTTCTCGGTCTTTAGTTGGGTCCGAGTTCGCCAGAGAAGGATGGATCCGAATGGGTAGCCTTTGTAGATGCTGTCCATCAGTAGTGCAGCCCTATTCGGTTCCCATACGAAGGCACGCTGAAATCCGGGCACTCGTATCTCGCCGCGAAGAACCCGATCGATCAGCCTTGTGATCTGCATTGGCTCGCTCACTCCCAGAGACTCCAATCTCGCTGTTCGTGAGACTCTGTCATACGGAGTCAACGGTGGCCAGGTTCGGTGTGCTTGTTGGGTGCGGTGACTGGTCGCTTAGGACGCCAAGGTACGCATCGTCGCGAGGTCTGCCCGCCGCGTAATCGCGGTGTCTTTGGAATGAGCAAATGCGCTCCGTGGATGGGAACGCCCTTCTGCTTCGATGCTGGAGCCGATGACGGGAATCGAACCCGCGTATTCAGCTTGGGAAGCTGATGTTCTACCATTGAACTACATCGGCACGCTGGGCTTTTGCCGGTTTCACCGGCTCCGCTCGAGCTAGGAGCAAACTTTAGCAGACTCCCCGATCGGTCGCTGCACCCCTACACGAGGGTCTGTCCCTTCCGGATCCGCCGGCGCATATCGGCGAGAAGGACGCGGTACGGCAGTTCGCGCAGCGCCACCGGCAGTCGCTTGTTCACCGCGCCGAGCGCCTTCATGAGCCGGTCGAAGCGCCGTTGATCACGGGGCGTCCACGCCATGAGCATCTCGTCACGGAACCGCTGCGGCAGGTAGCCCGCGGTGAAGAACAGGTTCAGCCGTCCGAACAGGAACGGGATCGGCTGCGGCAGGAATTCGATCCGCGCGATCGACAGCAGGTGCTCCCGCACGACGGGATCGATGCGGACGTTCTCGAGACCCTCCTTCCAGTACTGCTCGAAGGCGTCGCGGTCCTTGGGCCACTTCGACGGGGGGACCTGCAGCGTGGTCCCGAAGGCGGCGCCGCGCTGGTAGAAGTAGTCGACGGCGTCCTCGGGGATCGGCCCGTAGAGGGAACGGTGGACATCTTCGAATCCGCGGTAGATGCACGCGGCGACCCACAGTTGCAGTTCGTGGTCGAAGGCGTTGTATTGCACGGGGCTGGCGGCGGTCGACCGGACCTGTGCGTGGGCCTTGTTCACGCCGTCGCGGAAGAGTCGTTTCTCGTCGTCGGTGCCTCGTGCCGCGACCGCAAGGTAGGTGAGGGTGGTGCGCGTGCGCTTGATGGGGTGGTCGAACAACCGCCCGGATTCGACGCGGCTTTCGAAGACGCCGTAACCCACCTGGGGCCAGGAGAGTTGCATGATGATGTTCGCTGCCCCCGCGGCGAGCCCGAGGCCGTCCATGGTGTCGTCCAGACCTGCGGGTTTCTCGAGGATCGTCATCGTGCTCCTTGTCGGCCGGTTCAACTGAACACGAATGTACTCAGATATGCGCGTGGCGTAAAGAGGTCTGAGAAGATAGGCGCATGGCAACAGGACGGCTCTACGGCGGACGCGCGGGTGAGGAACGGCAGGCCGATCGCAGGGCTCAGCTCATCGAAGCCGGGCTCGACATCCTCGGTGGCGCCGACGGCGAGCCCGCTCTGTCGGTCCGCGGCGTCTGCAAGCGCGCAGCCTTGGCATCGCGGTACTTCTACGAGAATTTCGCGGACCGCGACGAGCTCACCGGCGCCGTGTACGACTACGCGGTGCAACGGATCGCGGAAAGCACCCTTGCGGCGGTCGTCGGTGCGCAGCCCGGCGACGACCGCACGATCGTCCGCGCCTGCGTCGAGAACATCGTCCGCGAGATCGGCGACGACCCGCGGCTCGGGCGGATGCTGTTCTCCGTGAGCCAAGGAAATCCCCAGCTCGCGAAGCGCCGCCTGGATTCGACGCGAATGTTCGCCGGACTCGTCACTGCCCAGGCCGAGAACATCTACTCGATCACTCACACACCCCGCCTCGACCTGGCCGCGCACTACGTCGTCGGTGGGCTCGCGCAGGCGATGACCGCGTGGCTCGACGGCACGGTTCCGCTGGACGCAGACGAAGTGGTCGAGCAATGCACCGAACTGCTGCTCACGATGTCTGCCCAACTGCGACAGGACGCGGAGAGCTGACGACGTGTTCATCGCCGAACTTCGGTGGTTGTTAACCTTTACCCCGTGCTCCTCTCCGATCGTGACATCCGCGCCCAGGTCGCATCCGGGCATCTCGGTATCGACCCCTACGATCCGGAGCTCGTGCAGCCGTCGAGCGTGGACGTCAAACTCGACAGCTTGTTCCGCGTCTTCAACAACACCCGCTACACCCACATCGACCCCGCCAAGCAGCAGGACGAGCTGACGACGCTCGTGCAGGTGCCGCAGGGAGAGTCGTTCGTGCTGCACCCCGGCGAGTTCGTGCTCGGGTCCACCATGGAACGCTGCACCCTGCCCGACGACCTCGCGGGCCGCCTCGAGGGCAAATCGTCACTCGGACGTCTCGGGTTGCTCACCCACTCCACGGCCGGTTTCATCGACCCCGGATTCGACGGTCACATCACCCTCGAACTGTCGAACGTCGCCAACCTGCCGATCACGCTCTGGCCCGGGATGAAGATCGGCCAGCTGTGCCTCTTCCGTTTGACGAGCCCCGCCGAGAATCCCTACGGCAGCGCAAAGGTCGGATCCAAGTATCAGGGGCAGCGTGGCCCGACGCCGTCGAAGGCGTATCTGAACTTCGTTCACGAACATCCCGACGCCCGTCCCAGCTGACCGCGGCGCAGAATCACCACGCCGGCGCTTCCCTATGGACGACAGAAATGCGATCCGCGAGGTGGGCTCCGCGGTCGTCTGTCGCTGCACCATGTCACGGCTGTAACGGGCAACCTCCCGATTTCGATGGCTCGATCGGGAGGGAACGGACGAAACGGAAGGTCGTGAGTGCGTGGGAGCACCGCTGAAAGCGCTGTTCGTAAACGAGAACATCGGTGGCCATGCAACTGTGCATCACTCCCTGCGCCGTGCGTTCGCCGAGCGCGACGATATCGAGGTCGAATTCCTCGACGCGGGCGGGCCGGGTCTGCTCGGCCGGATCATGCGCGCGCCGATTCCCGGCCTCGGACGGCTCGATCTCGACCTGCAGGCGTTGCGGGGACAACTCGTGCATTCGCGCGGACTGCGCCGGCGGCTACGAGAACGCCTCGCGGACGGCGAATTCGATGTACTGCACGTCTACACACAAAACTGCATGCTCGGCTCTGCCGACGTGGTGCGTGGACTCCCCACGGTGGTCACGACCGACAGCACGAACGAACTCAATGCCTACCTCCTGCCCTACCGCGCAGCGACGCGGTTCACCCGTCTCGCCGTTCGGGCGGCGGTGCGCTTCGAGCAACCCGTGCTCGACGCAGCGCTGACCGTTGTCGCGAACGGCCGTCGCACCGCGGCGTCGCTCACCGGGGCGACGTACGGCCTGTCGGACGACAAGGTGACGACGATGGCCCCGGGAATCTGGTCGCCGTTTCTCACAGGGGAGAGAGCGCTCCCCGATCGCACGGGGCGAGCGCGACCGACCATCGTCTTCATCGGCACCAGCATGGAACGTAAGGGTGGCAACAGCGTGCTGCGCCTGCACCAGAAGTACCTCGCCGACACGTGCGATCTGGTGCTCGTCACCAAGGATGCTGTGCCGGCCGGTCGCGCCGTGACCGTGATCGACGATCTCACCAGCGGTGACGACCGGTTGTGGGACATCCTCGCCGCCGCCGACCTCATGTGTTTCCCGTCGGGAATGGATCAGGCCCCCAACGTGATTCTCGAGGCGGGTGCTGCGGGGCTGCCCGTGATCGCATCGACGGTGGGGTCGATTCCGGAGATGGTCGTCGACGGCGAAACCGGTCTGCTCGTCGACCACGACGACGAGGACGCGCTCCTCGCGGCCCTGCGTCTGCTGCTGGCCGATGGAATCCGCCGTCGTGAGATGGGCGCTTCGGCCCATGCGCGCATCGCCGAGCACTTCGATATCCGGACCACGGCCCGCCGCCTGACCGAACTCTTGTACGAGGCACACGGTTCGGTCGCTGCCCGGTGACCGACCCGCTGCTTTTCGTCGCACACACCGGGCAGCGATCGGGCGCGGAGAAGGTCATGCTCGCGCTGGTCGACCACGCGCTAAGCGAAGGACGACGCGTGATCGTCGCATGTCCCGACGGGCCTCTCGCAGACGCTCTGCCCGGCGAGGTGTCACGTCTGGTGGTGCCGCCGCTCGGGATGCAGGGACAGGAAGGTGTCCGTCGCCTGCTCGGCCTGGCATCTCTTCCCGTGCGGTGGGCGAGGGCCGCAGCCCGGATCCGCCGTGCGAAATCGTCGGAAAATCCTCGAATCGTGTGTAATTCGTTGTTCGCGCTGCCGGCGGTCTCCCTGGCCGTCGCCGGAACCCGGCGCGCCGGACGCGTGGCCTGGCTCGTGCACGACACCCTGTCGTCACGACGTCAGATCCTCGTCGCCCGACTCGGCCGACCCGGCGTGGGCACCGCTGTCGCCGTGTCGTGTGCGACGGCAGGACCCGTCCGGGCACTGGGATTTCACACGGTCGTCGCTCGTAACGGTGTGCCCGTCGGTGAGCGTCTTCGCTACCCGGCGGGGTCAGGCGCATCGCGCGTGGGCATCCTCGCCTCGGTCACCGAGTGGAAGGGGCACCGGATTCTTCTGGAAGCGGTCTCACGCATTCCTGATGTCTGCCTGGATATCGCGGGAATGCCGTTTCCC
This sequence comes from Rhodococcus sp. NPDC058639, assembly GCF_042717545.1. Lineage (NCBI taxonomy): Bacteria > Bacillati > Actinomycetota > Actinomycetes > Mycobacteriales > Nocardiaceae > Rhodococcus > Rhodococcus sp. NPDC058639. Next base: position 241,527 of record NZ_JBHXRF010000005.1, on the reverse strand, counting down.
GGCGACGAGGCATTCCTCGACGAGTTGCGTACCCGTGCTGCGATGCCCGATCTGTGTGGACGCGTCTCCTTCCTCGGCCATGTCGCTCCGGCGCAGGTGCTCGACACGTGGGACGTCCTGGTCTCGGCGAGCACGTCACCGGAAGCAGGGCCTCTCGGAGTGCTGGAGGCCATGGCGCACGGCGTGCCGGTCGTCGGTACCGATCACGGCGGCACGGCGGAATACCTCGCAGACGGCGCCGGTGTGCTGGTGCCGCCCGGTGATCCGGACGCTCTCGCGCAGGCGCTGGCTCGGCTCCTCGACGACCCGGTAGCGCGGCGTGACATGTCCGATATCGCCCGGCGACGGGTCCTGTCACTGCACGATATCGACCGAACGTTGCCGGAAATGGCGTCCGCTTTGTGGGCATGAGTGTGCGTCGACGCTCCGAGCGGGGAAACTCGCGCGCGGGAGTGCGCTTGCGCAGCGTGTCCTAAACGATGCAATTTCGTTGTTCGTACGGTTTTCTTCTCCCGCACACTGTTCACATGTGGATCTGGGTCATCGCCGCCCTCGCGGCATGGACGGCACTTGCGGCAGTGACCGCGGTGTTCGTGGCCCGGATCCTCGCTGTCGCGGATTTCGAGGAACAGTGGGCCGAATTGTTGCGCGACGAGCGAGACGCCGGCCATCCACCGCTGGTGCCGTGACACCCTGTTCCTGTCCTTTCCGGTGTACTCGCGAGTAGCAATCGCATCGGGTTAAAGTCTCCTCCGTCGTCCTCACATCCCCCTGCGAGGACGACTGCGCAGGCCGGTAACCCCCATCGCCGGTCTACGCAGAAGCCCCGGCCGACTCCACCAGACGGCGCCGGGGCTTCATCTATTCTTGCCGACATTTCCGGCATACCGAACGGTGAAACGAGTTCTGCCAGAACTGTTGTCACGACAGCATCGGGTCTGCTGCCGCGACAGCACGGCGCGGGCACGGTACCGTTTTCGATGTACGTGGCCGATGTGACCGTCCGGGAGAGGCGGGTCCGAGGCAGTAGCCGTTTTCGGCCCCCGGAATCGAACCACCAAAGGGGAGAAACTTCCGATGAACTCTGTCGTAAAAAGGGCTGCCGTTGCGGCAGCGGGAATCACCGCGTTGGGCCTGTCCATTCCCGGTACCGCGTCCGCTGCGGGCCCGAGCGTCTCGGCCGGAGCGGAATCCGGTGCGATCGTTGTGGACTTCGATCTGAGCGCAGCAGAGGTCGACCGCGGGGTCAGTTGCGTGACCTACGTACTCGAACCCGGAAACATCGACACCGCCGAGCCATCCGGCCGTATAGACAATCAGCCTGCCGGATCCAGTTTTTCGGTGCGAAACACCAGTACGTCCAGCGGTGTGTATGTCAAGGAGGGCGCACCCGATTTCAAGGCGGCGCGGGCAGTCACCGACGGCACGTACAAGGTGTTCTGGGGCTGCCAGGATGCGTCGGGCGCCCGATGGGAAAACATCTACGCGGCAGACGGACGGCCGTTCACCGGCGGAATCACGGTGACGGTCGGCGACAATCCTTCCTGACATCCCACCTTCTTGCCCATCGGCGGCACCCTTCAGGGGTGTCGCCGATGCGCTTGCGGGGTAGTGGACAATACCTTCATCTCGTACCGGTCGAACTCGGATGCGCCGAGAAGCAGGAGGATCACGAGTGACACCCGGCTCCATCGCAGGTACCACCGTGACGCTCGACGTCCTGCGCCGCGCCTACGGACGCAGTATGCGGCCGCTCACCTCTGCGGGGTCGTACCTGGACGGTGACGGATGGTGGGCCGGGATCACCGGAGCGCCGGATCCCGACTACAACCTCGCGCTCGTCCACAACGGCGACGTCACCGCGCACGCGCAGCATGTGTACGACGTCGTGACCGCAAGCCGCTGCCCGGCGATCGTGTTGCTGGCCGGACGCGGCCTCGCCGCCGCACAGGTTCTCGCCGACCGCGGTTGGGTGTGTGCGGGCGCTCTCGACCTGACGGTGTTCGTTCCGGTCCTCGCGCCCGAAGACGACGCGTTGCGGGTCCTGGGGCGTGAGGACATGTCCGACGCGCGCGACCTCGCTGCGGGTGCGTTCGGGGTGTCGCCCGGGACCGCGGCGATTGCGTACGCCGACACCGTTCCGGGAGAACCCGGCCTGACGGCGACAGGCATCTTCGACAACGCTCGCTTACAGTCCTGCACACTGATTTCCGACGGCGGCGAGATCGAAACCGTGTGGTCGCTGGGAACGAGGAAGGGACGGCAGCGCCGCGGATATGCGCGGCGTTTGGTGGATGCGGCGGCGGCCCGCACGTACGCTCTACGTGGTCCGGTGCCGATGTGCGGTCTCACCAGCCCGCAGGTGACCCCCCTCTATGTCTCGGCTGGTGCGCAAGTGGTCGAGAACTGGCAGATGTGGTCGCGCCCTCGCTGGCTCCTCGGTCTGTAGCCGCGCGCTCCGCAGTGAGGTAACGTTCGGCCGGATTTTCGCGACCTAAAAGCGACATTTCCCCCCCATACGGCAGTTCCGCGAAAGGGTCCGCGACGTGCTTGAAGGAAACATCCGTGACGCCGAGTTGCGCCGTGAACTCGGCGTCCCTCCGGCCGTCGATCTCCTCGGGCACGCTCGTGAACTGGCGCGCGTCGCGCTTCCGGCGGCCGTCGCAGCGGCGGTCGTGGCACTCGCGGTGTTCTTCGTCCGCGACAGTGGGCCGGGCGTCTACGAGTCGACGGTCGTGGTGGAGATTCGCAGCAGCGCCGCGGTGTCGGGTTCCGATGCGTCGCTCGGGCAGCTGATCGCTCCCTACGTCGCGCTGTCCGAGGATTCCCGCGTGGTCGCCGCCATCGCGGCGGAGGTCGGTGAGGATCCGGCTGCGTTGTCCGGCAACATCTGGGTGGACTACGGAACGTCGCCGACACTGCTCACGGTGACGGCACGTGATGGGTCCCAGGAGGAAGCGGACCGGCTCGCGCAGGTGGTCGTTGCTGCGCTCGACCAGACCCAGAGCACCCGGAACCGCACCGCACTCGAATCGCGCATCGCGGATCTCGACGGAATCGTGGCGGGCCTCCGCGCCGAGCTGGCGGCCGGTGCCGACGACAGCGTGGACGGCAGCCCGGACCCGGTGTTGCAGGCCGAACTCGATTCCCGCCTCGACCAGCTCCGTGCAGTGCGCTCCGGTGCCGGTGCCGAACACCTCCAAGTGCTGGCCGCGCCCGCCGGAAGCGGAACGAAGGTCTCCCCGAAACCGAAGGCAGAGGCTGCGGTCGCGTTTCTTCTCACGCTGATCGTGGTCGCGGAGCTGCTGGTCGTCCTCAACGGCCGGTTCGGCAGGACCGTCACGCCGGCATGGGCGCGGCGGACTTCCCGCCGGTATCGCACGGCCCTGCAGGTCGACACCTCCGGCTCTCCTCGCCTGCCGCTCGACACGGTGGTGATGCTGCACCGGCGCGCGTCGCTCGGCGAAGCGATTCTCGTTCTCGACGGTGCCGGGGTGGAGGTCGAGCCGGACGTCTTCGGCGACGCCGCCGCCGAGCGCATCATCCGGTGCGGCTTGACCGAGCAATGGTGGAAGCAACTGGGTCAGGAGAAGGTCGGGCTTGCACTGATCGTCGTCACGACGGGTAGCGAAGACCGAGCCACTGTGGAGAACAGTCTGCGTGCGCTGGCCGAGATCGAGGTGCCCACCCGGCTCGTCGTCTTGTCCGCCGACAAGCCGCCGGCACCCGAGAAGGACGAGCCGGTGGCCGCTCCCACGGCGCCCGAGCAGGGCAGTGTCCCGCTCCCCCCGAAACCTCAACCGAAACCTCAACCGCGCTCGCAAGCGCCCGTGGACCCGCGGCGCCGGCCCCCCGTGCCAACGTCAATGCCAGTGCCAGTGCCAGTGCCAGTGCCCGCCCGTGACCCGTCGTCCGGACCCGTTCCGTTCATCGATCCGGCACCGCCGACCCGGCCCATCGCGGCGCTCTCGAAGTCGCTTTTCGAGCCCCAGGAAAACGGCTCTCATCCCCGCTATCGGAGCGGCGAAGAGCAGCTCGACGTGCCGCAGGGGGGCCCGCCGCCGGCGGAGGACGCCTATGCGCCCGTGAGCGAGTCGGTCAACCGCGAGTACGCCAAGGAGATCGTCCGGAACCGAGATGACCAGGGACCCCGGACGCCGTCGAGCGACTCGGCTCCCGCACCGGACTCCACTCCCCGAGCTTCGGAGTAGGCAGAGTTGTATCCTCGCGTTCTCGCTATATAGTGATGGCGGTCACTTCGGGGGTGTGGGTGGCCTGCGTGCCGAGCATGTCGGCAACTACCGAGAAGGACTGCCTTGACTACCCGCATCGCCGGTACACCGCATCAGCACGTCGCGACACCGGGAAGTACAGAATGGATCAAAGCCCACCTTGCGCGCATGGACGATCTCTCACCTGCCGACACCCGGAGCGGCACCGAACGCAAAGAAGTGGATCATCAGCCTGTGTAGAACGTGGGGGGACGGGCATTCCACCCTTGGTGGCACCTGCCGCCGCGGGTCGGAACCTCCGCACGCTACCGAGAGGAGTGCTGCATGAGGGAAGTGTTCACGGGCGAACTGAACGAGCTGCTCGAACGGCTCGGGGAACTCGGCGCCGTGGCCGCGGAGGGCCTCTCGTCGGCGACCGAGGCGCTGTTCCGGGGTGACCTGCTGGCGGCGCAGAACACACTCGACCTCGACGTCCGTATCGACGAGCTGACCACGGACTGCGCTCATCGGGCCATGAAGATCCTCGCCTTGCAGGGGCCGGTCGCCGCCGATCTCCGACTCGTCTTCTCGGCAGTCAGGATCAGCGGCGATCTGAGCCGGATGGGGCAACTCACGCTCCATATCGCGCGGGTTGCACGACGCCGTTTCCCGGACCTGCTCGTGCGAGGTGCCCTGCACGACGACCTCGCCGTGACGGCCGACCTCGCAGCGCGGATCGCAGCCGTGCTGCGCGACGCCTTCACCCACCTCGACCTCGAGGCGATTCAGAGTGTCCGTACGCTCCAGCGCGAGTTGGATGTGGTGCACTCGCGGATCCTCGCCACCGTCGAAGGCAAGGACTGGGACGGTGACGTTCCGACGGCCGTCGACACCGTGCTCGTCGCGCGCTTCTACGGGCGGTTCGGAGATCAGGCCGCCGACGTGGCCGATCGGCTCATCTTCTTCGTCACCGGCGAAAGACCCGCGGAAGTCGCCTGAGTTCGCCGCGCGGAATCCACGGAACCGTGCCATTCTCAGCTCACTCGAACATGAGGATGAACGGCGGTAGGGCGATGAAAACCGACGAGTACCTCTACTTCGTCGATCGTGCTTTCGACGGGATGCTGTCCGCGTCGACCAAGCTCGGCGACGCCGGCGCGAACACGGCACCGCCGTTGCCCGGTGCCAACTCGGTGTGGGCGATCACCTATCACTGCTGCGCGCTCGTCGAATTCTGGGTGGGCCACATCGTCCTCGGCCGGGAGAGCAACCGCGACCGCGAGTCGGAGTTCGGCGCGTCGGGCACCGTCGCAGAGTTGACGCGGATGGTCGCCGAGCAGCGCAACCGGCTGGCCGAGGATCTCGCTGCGGTGGACCCGGCCGCCCGACTGGCGCATGCTGTACCGGAGAAGTACCGGGGTGACGTGGTGTCGGTCGACGGGGTCCTGCTCCACGTCCTCGAAGAGCTTGCGCAGCATCACGGTCAGATCGAGATCACGTGCGATCTGCTGCTCTCCGCATCCGAGGAGGCTCGATGAGCAGGATTTCTTTCCCAGGATTCGACGACCTGGACATCGCCGAGTTGTCGGCGCGCGCGGGGGCGAAGTGGGCTCGCGCTGTCGACGAAGGGCTGTTGCCCGCATGGGTTGCCGACATGGACTTTCCTGTCGCACCTGTCATCCGCAGCGCGCTACACGAACAGATCGAGACCGACCTCGGCTACCCGAATTGGGTGCACGGCACCCCGCTGCGTGAAGAATTCGCGGCACGGATGCGCGACCGATACGGATGGGAACCGGACCCGGGCTCGGTCCGCGAACAAACGGATTTGATCCAGGCCCTGCAACTGATCCTCCACTTGAGCACGCGGCGCGGTGACTCGGTCGTCGTCCAGACCCCGAACTATCCGCCGTTTCTCGCGTCCATTCGCCGGATGGGCCTGCAACAACTCGATTTCCCGTTCGTCGATCGGGGCGACGGCTGGGTGCTGGACATGGAGGCCTTCGAGCAGCGGGTCGCGCGGCACCGCCCCCGCGTGCTGGTGCTCGTCAACCCGCACAATCCCACCGGCCGTGTTCACACACGCGCCGAGCTCGAGCAGATCGCAGACATCGCCGAACGATTCGACCTGCTGGTGGTCAGCGACGAAATCCACGCCGAACTGGTCTACGAACCCCATGTGCACATTCCGTTCGCGTCGCTCGGCCCGGACGCGGCGAAACGCACCGTCACGATCACATCTGCGGGAAAGTCCTTCAACCTCGCCGGGTTACGGTGCGCGGTCGTGCACTACGGATCGGAACGGCTACTGAGACGGCGTGATGCCGAGCCGTTCGACCTGTACGGCGCGGTGTCCGTGCCCGGAGTGATCGCCACCCTCGCCGCGTGGCGGCACGGTGACGCATGGCAGCGCGACCTCATGCAGGTCCTGGAACGGAATCGCCGGCATGTCGACGCCGTGCTTCGAGAAAGGATTCCCGCTGCACGGCACCACCTTCCGGAGGGAACGTATCTCACCTGGATCGACGCCGGTCCGCTCGGATTCGACGATCCGGTCGAACGGGTGCGGGAGCGCGGCGGGATCCTCGTCGAGGGAGGGTTGCGGTTCGGTAGCGGATGCCGCAACTACGTGCGCATCAACTTCGCGACATCGGCCGAGCTTCTCGACATGATCCTCGAGGGCGTCACCTCGGCGCTCGGCAGCGGAGCCGACGTACCCGCGGCACCGTTTGCGGTGCCCCGAGCCCGGTAGACGCGCCGGCTCCGGCCGAGAGCAGGGAGGTAGCTCGGGTGCGGACGCCGTAACGGTGCGCCGTCCGCCTACGATCGTTCTCGGGGGGCGCGATACCGCGTGTTCCTCGCGGCCCGGCGTCGCGCACTTTCCGGAGAAGGAGCTGAGTACATGCGAGGCCGGCACACGGAGCACCGGCGGTCCGAGGCGGAGCGCGGACGCCGCCCCGGACAATGACCTTCGACATCGTCGAGGGCAGTGCGGTCGATGCCCTCGTTCCGGAATGGTCCGACCTCGCGCGTCACGTGGGCACACGTGTCGCAGCGCGACCGTCGTACGCGCTGAACTGGCACCGGAACCTCGGACGGGGGCAACTCGCAGTGGGTACGGCACGCCGCGGGGGCCGGCTCGTAGCGGTGGCTCCGCTCCACCGACGCAATCGACTCGGCGTACAGACCCTCCGTTTTCCGGGGCACGGGCTCGGCACGATCGGCACGTTCGCCGCGACCGACGGTGATGCTCTCGCCGAGTTGGCGGACGGTATCGCCGCAACCGGGATGTCGCTGCAACTCACCCACGTCGACGTAGCGGATCCCCTGGTGGAGGTGCTGCGCGCGTCGCCGCTGTGGAACGTCGGCGTCGAGGTGGACGATCGATGCCTCACCATCGATCTGCCGCGCGGCGCCGGTGCGACGACGCTGCGCGGCAGTCGCACGCTCAAGACACTGCGTCGCGCGGAACGAGCACTCCAGGGCGCCGGTACACCCGCACGAGTCGAGGTGATCCGCGATCCGGAACACCTCGAGCGACGCTGGCACGACATCGTCGCCGTCGCAGCGGCAGCCGACGAGCACACCGACCGCGACAACTTCTGTGGACCACCGTTCGCGGCGTTCACCAAACCTCTGCTCGAAGCCGAAGCGCGCGCGGGAACTCTGCTCGTGGTGGGCTTGGTCGTCGGAACGCGTTGGTGCGCACACGAAATCATGTTCCGTACCGGCGACGTGGCGGAGATGTGGATGTCCCGCTTCCATCCCGACATGCGCCGGTACCAACCCGGTCAGCTGTTGCAGCGATGGCTCGCCGACCACCACGACGACCTCGGCCTCTCCCGATTCGATTTCATGCTGGGCACCTCGGAATTCAAATCGCGTTGGGCGAACGGCGAATACCGGGTCGGAACCGTCGTTGCCACACCCGTCCGCCGCCGCCACGCCCGATGGATGCTCGAGCTCGCCGAACGCGGCAGCGACTGGGTGCGGCCGGTGCGCCGCGCCGCACGTGACGCGCTCCGGCCCGCAGGTGAACCCGTCTGATCAGATGCATCCGGGTGTCGTTGCCGCCGTCCGCATCACGTGCCAGGCGGGTTTCGGTGCAAGGGCATGGTCGATGACACCGAAGTTTTGTTCGCGATCAGATTCGTCGGTGCCGCGATCGACGAGGCTGTACACGAACAGCTTGTCCACGAAACCGAGCCGCCGCTGCTCGGTAATGCCGTCGCGCAGTATCTCTGCCTGCCGCTCGGCATCCACCGCATCGGTACCGGTTCCGGTAGGGGATCCGAATTCCGTTGCCCATATCGGCTTTCCGTCGTCACCGTGCCCGATCATGATGTCGTGCATGTCGCGCATCCGGTAGAAGGAGTTCCAACTCTTGGTCGAGGCGTCGGAGGGCAGGGCGGGATAGCTGTACGGATGCATGCCCACCACATCGAAGCTTTCCGCCACGCCGAGTTCGTAGAGTTCCGAGAGGAAGGTCGTCGGAGCGATATCCGTCCCGTTGTCCGTCGCCGGGGACAATCCACCGCTCACGATCACCGCGCTGGGCACCGCCGCACGGATACGACTCGAGGCGGACTCCAGTAGGGCCGCATACGCCACCGGGTCCGGCTGCGGCCCGAAGAAGACCGCGAGGTTCGGCTCGTTCCAGATCTCCCAGTGGGAGATCCGGTCCCGGTACCGCTGCGCGACATCCGCACCGAACCGCCCGAACTCGTCCGGATCGGCCGGCCGGCCGTGCGTATCGTCCGCGTCTCCGCCGCGTGCCCACTCCGGGGTATGGGTGAGCAATCCGAGGATCTGCAGTCCGTGCGCCCGCGCCGCATCGACGACCCGGTCGGTTCCGGACCAGTCGAATTCCCCCTGGCGCGGCTCGAGAATCGACCAGTCGAAGTCGAACCGGACCCACGCCGCACCACTGTCGGCCGCGGCGCCGAAGTACCGGCCGAGATCCGCATCGCCGAGAGTGTCGAGCCCCGAACCCGTGGCCACGCCGAGGCTGTCGGCCGACAGATCGGTGCGGCACCCGGCGGGCTCGGTGCTTCCGCACGCGACGGTACCGAGCACGACCAGCACCGCCACCGCGCTCAGCAGGCGTCTCCGTAGCACCGTTCTCCGTATCACTGTTTCTCCGTACTGCTGTGCCCGGCGCTGACTCACCGCGACTTCACGAGCCCGACGAGACCCAGCCCACCGGTGATGGGAAGGAAATGAACACCTGCGAACACACACAGGGGAGCAACGACGGCGGTGATCGGCCACGGCACGTCGAACTGCTCGGCGAGCAGCGACGCCCATACGGTCACTGCTACGCCCAGCATGGCGATGGCCGACGCCTGGGCGAAGGGGAACAGCCGCCCGACGGCAACCGTCCGGGCGACCACGACCCAGATCGCCACCACCATCACCGCCTCGGTGAGAACCGTCGCGAGGGCCGCGCCCTCGAACGACATGCGGGGGATCAGCACCAGGTTCATGGCGACGTTCGCGGCGAGCGCGGCGAGCGCAACCCAGGGGTAGACGCGGTGCCGGCCGGTCGCGATGAGAACCATCAGACCCAGTTCGGTGAGCATCGACAGTGCGCTGCCGGCCACGAGCATTCGGGACGCATCGGCACCTTCGGCAAATCGCTCTCCGTAGAGCAGTGCAAGCACACCGTCCGCGGTCGGCCAGAATGCGGCGGTCGCCGCCGCGCCGAGGACTGCGAGCAACATCGCCGCTTCTCGCGTCCGCTGCCGGAACTGCTCGCTCTGCGCCGGCCACGTTGCGACGAGGAGCGTGGTGACAGGCCCGACGACCGTGGAGGCGACCATCGACAACAGGTCGGCGAATTTGTACCCCACCGTGTAGAGGCCGACGGAGTCGAAGGTGTCCATCCGGCCGAGCATCAGCACGTCGACTTTCGACAGGACGGTGAGCAGCGCGAAACCGATCGTCAGCGGCACCGCCTCGATCAGCATTTCGCGCCAGCGCCACAACTGGGCACGCGCGGCCGGTAGCGGTCCGGCTTTGCCGGCGCGGACGCCACGTATCTTGAGTGCCGCAGCGACAACTTCGTTGATCACCGCGGGTGCGACGACCACCAGCAGGACCGGGTGCCACAGGACGGCCGCGATGGTGCAGACCAATTGCGCGACCTGGCCGAGCGTTTCGGCTGCGGCCACCGACGCCATGCGCAGACGGCTCTGGTACATCACCGACAATGCGTTGCTGGGAGTCGCCACCACCACGACCAGCCCTGCCACGACCGTCGCCCACACCACGTCCGGCGAATAGCCCAGCAGCACCACGTATCCGACTGCGAGGGCGTAGCCGAGGATGCCGAGCACCCCGCGCAGCGCAATGAACGCCGTCGTGACGTACGAGACCTCCCACGGATTGCATTCGACGAGTTTGGCGAGCACGACGCGGCCCACGCCCAGATCCGTCACCACCGACAGCACTCCGAGCAAACCGAACACGAACGAGAACTTGCCGAAGTCGTCGGGGGCGAGCACCCGTGCCAGGATCATCGATCCGGCCCAGCCCATCGACGCGATGGCCAGACGGCTCGCGAGCATCGCCACGGTATTGCGACGCGCTGTGCGTCCGTCCAGTTGCGGCTGTCGCGGTTCGTGCAGGGTGCCGTCGCGGTCCTCGTGGACCTTGGCGACAATCCGTTCCATCAGGACGGTTTCGGCGACGAGGTCGATGTGCAGTTGCCCCGTGTTGGTCATCGAGGGATGCGCGTAGCCCGACAGCGACGGGGAATCCCAGATTTTCGCGTGGCGACCCGAGGGAGCGAGGTCGGGGGGAATGTCGATGCTCTCGTCGTCGTCCACGTCGTCCGGGCGTGAATGCCTACCCACCGGGCGTCACCTTCACAGTCGGAGGCCGGCGGTGCGGTAGGCGCCGACGGTGAGTTCCGCCGTCCGCGTCCACGTGAGGGTCGAGGCGACCTCCGGGGCGCGCCGCCTCAGTGCCTGTGCGGTGTCGAGGTCGAGGAGCGTGGCGCGCAACGCCGCCGTCCATGCCGGCACGGTGTGCTGAGTGACGAGCAGTGCCCCGTCGTCGGCGAAATCCGGCAATGCGCCGACGGCACTCGAGACGACAGCACCGCCGCACGCCATCGCTTCGAGGGGTGGGAGACCGAAGCCCTCGTATCGCGAGGCGTACGCGACGACACTCGCGGCAGCGTAGAGGGCAGGCAGGTCCGCGGTGGCGACATAACCGAGTCCGTGGGTCCCGGACGGTGCGTCGCGTCCGGTCGAACCGGAGCCCGCGAGGACGAACGGCACCTCGAGGTTCCGGCAGGCTTCGGCCACCAGCGCGACGGACTTGCGCGGTTCGACGGTGCCGACCTGCAGTACGAAGCGGTCGGGCAGTCCGTAGCGGGCACGGACCTCGGCAACCTGGTCGGGCGCCGGGGGCGTGGCCCACGGGGCCGGCGCCAGCGGGGTGACCACGGCATCGCGGCCCGACAACGCGTGGATGCGTTCGGCGGTGAACTCGGAGACGGCCACGAGTACATCGGCCCGGCGCAGCGCGTCGCGCAGCAACCGGCGTTCTCCTGCCGCCCGGAAACGGCTGAACGCCCACGGTGCGTCGAAGACGGCCAGATCGTGAAACGTCGACACGGTCAGGCTGCGCTGCCCGAGAGGGAGATCGACGTCGAGGCTGTGGAACAGGTCTGTGGAGGGGAGGGGCACCGCGTTCCACAGGACGCGGCGCACACCGTGTGCCACGGGGCGCCGGGAGGCAGAGACCTGTGGCGGCAACTCTGCCACCGCGTCGCGTTGCACCGTCGCAGACAACTCGGCGCCGGGGAGAAGCGCGGGCAGCGCCCTCAGCAGTTCACGGGCGTAGGTCTGGACTCCGCTGCCGGCAGGCCGGAGCGCCATGGCTCCGAACCCGATTCGGTGTCCGGTCGATGAAGCTGCGAACGATGCTGTGTGAGCGCACATCCCACGATTCCTAAGAGTAACCAGAAGTAGACGTCGAGCGGGAAGATCTCCAGATAGGTCGACACGGTGGACGCGACCGCCACCGCGACCACCGACGCACTCACGCCGAGTGCGAGCGCGGCGTCCTGGCCGCGCATGATCCGTGCGGCGCGAAGGGTCGACACGGCGGCGCAGACCAGAACGAGGACGAACAACCACACTCCGACCGGCCCGAGTTCCACCGCGAGTTTGATGTAGTAGTTGTCGGGTTGGTACGGCATGAATCCGAAGGTCACCGCAGCCTGCAACGACATTTCCGAAAGCATGGGGTTGCTTCCGGAAGCAGCCTTGGCGGCGGCGGAACCGGTTGCGCCCAGTCCCTGACCGAACGGATGCACCCACAGCGAGGCAAGGGTCTCCGACCACCCGTCGCCGCGTTCCCCGAGGCTCGACGACGACAAGAGCGGCGCGAGCAACGAGCCCGGCACGACGAGGAGAGCGATCGGTGCGGCGAGGGCGGCGGCACCGAATCCCAGGAGCAGCGCGCGGTGGCGGTGGACAGCGAGCCACAGCAGTGCGACCGCAAGGCCGATATAGCTGGCACGAACGATCGTCACGCCCATGCCCAGCAGCATGATCGGTGTCGCGCAGAGAAACAACCGGTTGCGGAGCCGGGTGGGATCGGCGAGGGCGATCGCGCCGCCGACGACGAGGCTGATCATCACGAACAACCCGAATGCGAACGGGGTCGTGAAAGTGCTGAAGCTACGGAGGATCCCGCCTGTGGTGCGGAGATGGTCGTCCCAGCGGTATCCGAGCGCCGCGAGGCGCTCACCGCCGATCACCTGCTGCGCCAATCCGACGACCCCGGTGAACACACCCATGCCCATCAGGATCGTGACGAAGGTGTCGCGGTCGCGGGCGTCGAACGGTGCGCGCCACAGGATCACGGGAATGATGAGGTAGAAGAAGGTGATCTTCAGCGGGGTGACGGCTCCGGGCCCTGACACGAGTACCGCCGACACGACGCCCAGGGCCACCCACGCCGCCACTGCCGGCCACCACGGAAACGCCGGCGCGGGAGTGCGTCTGCGATAAGGGCTGACGAAGGTCGCCGCGAGGGTCAGCAGGAGGACCCCCTCTTTCCACGGGGACAGCGCCGAACCGCCGGGCACGATCACGAGCAACCCGTGCAGAGGTGTGAGCGCGGCGATGAGAAGCAGTCCACGCTGCGGCCGCCGGTAAAGAGCAAAACCCAGTGCGGCCGCGCACGGCAGCGCCAGGACCAGCAAGGTCGTCATGACACGCACGGCTCGGCAACGGGTTCGCGTGCCGGGTCGGTCCGGCCGAACGACGAGAGCACGGCCGCGGTGATCTCGGCGCGAAGGAACTCGCGCCCGTCACGCTGGTACGCGCCGTGGTCCCCGGTCGCGCCGGAGCGGATCCGTCCCGTGAATCCTCGCCGCTCGACTCGCCGCAGTCCTTCATCGCCCCGCTGGTAGCGGAACGACTCGTAGTCCTGTGCGGAGAGCACGACGGTGACGTCGACACCCGCGCGGCGCAGGGCTTCGAGGATCACCTCGGGGACCTGGGTGACTCCGAGTCGGCCCAGCAATCGCCATGCGGGGTAAGGCAAATGCTTTTGTGCGAACGGTTTGATGCGCGCGCGCAACGGAACCGAGGCGGGTCCCGGCTCACGATCCGCGCTCCCGGGTGCAGCGGGCACCGGTGGGCGAAGTTGTTCGCGCAGAGACTTACGCCGGTGGGTGGACCACAGGATCATGTTCACCAGGACCACTGCGCGGGTGCGTAACCGGAGAGCGACGTACGAGGAGTACCACGCACCCGAGCACAGTCCCGTCACGATCAGGTCGCCCGGGTCGGTCCCCAGCGCAGTGGCGGCGTCGACCGCGTCGCGGTCGGACACCTCGGAGTAGAGCGACACCGGCTGTCCGGCGTCCACGGTTCCGGTGTCACCGACCCCTGTGCGGTCGAAACGAACGGAGGAGACGCCGTGCGCGGCGAGGCTGCGGGCGAGTTCCACCCAGAGCCGGCTCGGGCCGATGCGGTGCTCGTAGGCGGTCCCGAAGAACAGCACGGTGGGTCGGTGATCGTCGCTGCCCGCCGATTCGACCGCATGGGTCCGCACCGCGAACAGCGCATTCGGTCCGAGCGATTCCACCGATTCGTAGACGGGAGATCCGTCGGTCGTGGTGGCCACCGCCGCGCGATGCCGGAGCGACAGCACCACCTCGTGGGTGTCGGTGGAGGACCCTGCGGCGATCCAGTCGGCGATCTCGCGGATACAGCCGAACGGGATGTCGGCGTACAGAGCTGAGGGGGCGGTGAACGCCTCGTGCTCGACGAGGGTCAGTTCGTCGCACACCAGCGCGTCGGCGAGCGCGGACAGTGCCGGGGTGTCGCGCGCCGCGGGGCGCGTCGCGAGCATGGTCCTGATGCCCGCGAACACACTCGCGTCGATGCGGAGCGTGCCCAGTGCGTGTGCGGCGTCGGGGGAGAGCGCCCCGCCGATGATCGAGATGCGGGGATCTGCCGGATCGTCGGTGCCCTGGGTTACCCGGTACAGGGCGCGTTGTTCGCGGAGGGCACTGCGGCCGGAAAGGATGGGATCCCACAGCACCACCGCGTCGACGGGTCCGCAGTCGGGAAGCGCGGTGGCGGCGAGAAGTGCTCCGGCGCGCAGACCGACCACGGTGATGTGCTGTCCTCCGCACGCGCGCGCGAGTTCGGTCGCCGCAACGACGCTGCGCTGCCAGGCCTGTACCGCGTCGGGGGAATCCTGGTCTCCCGACGAGTCCCCGACCCCGGAATAGTCGAACCGCACCGACGTCAGACCGCGATCCGCGAGCTGCTCGGCAAGTGCTTTCATGCCGCGGTAGGTGTCGAGGTGTTCCTTGCCCAGCGGTGGACAGAGCACCACGGCGCCGCGGGACCGGCCGTCGTCGGGAACGTGGATGTGCGCGAGGAGTGGTGCGTCGGCGGGCCCGAACCACGACGAGTGCTGCACGCCCACGTTCGAACCTCCAGATCATGCGGGTGATCCAAGGCGACGGGCGGCGCACCAGGCGCCACCTCTTGAATCGGGTTGTTGCTACGACACATTCGAATCGGGCGGTCGACACCCGGCGTTACCGGTGCGCAACCTGTGCCATAAACTACCGTGCCCTACTGCTCGGGCGTTCGGAGGGATGGTCATGCCGGGAGTGCTCGTGCACGAGTGGATCGCACGTGACGGCGGTTCGGAGAAGGTGCTCGACGAGTTCGTGCGGTGCTTTCCCGATGCCGACGTCCTCTGTTTGTGGGACGACGCGGAGCGCTACCCGACGCAGACGGTGCGCGAGAGCGGACTCGCGCGCACCCCCCTGCGTCGTCACAAGGCACTCGCGCTCGCTGCGATGCCCTACGTGTGGCGCCGGAGAACCGGAGACTACGACTTTGCGCTGGTCAGTTCCCATTGCTTCGCCCACCACGTGTCGTTCCGCGGTGCTGCCCACGATTTCCGCAAGTTCGTCTACGTGCACACCCCGGCCCGCTACCTGTGGAACCCCGAACTCGACGATCGAGGTGCGTCGGCGGCGGTCAAACTGGCATCGCCGCCGCTCCGGCGTCTCGATCGCCGGCGGGCGGCAGAAGGCGCACAGTTCGCTGCGAACAGCGACTTCGTTCGCCGACGGGTGGAGCGGGCCTGGGGCGTGGAGGCCCGCGTGATCTTTCCTCCGGTCGATACGACACGGATCTCGTCGGTGCCGGATTGGAGCACGGAACTCTCGGAGCCGGAATCGTCGCTCCTCGAAAGCCTTCCGGACAGGTTCGTCCTCGGGGCGTCGAGGTTCGTTCCGTACAAGCGCCTGGACTGGGTCATTCGTGCCGCCGATCTCGCGGGTCTGCCCGTCGTCGTCGCGGGTTCGGGACCGGAGGAAACGCGGCTGCGAAAGCTGGCCGACGAGGCCCGTGTGCCCGTGCGTGTGCTGTCACGTCCGTCGGACGAGATGCTGTACGCGCTGTATCAGCGCGCGCATGTCTACGTCTTTCCGGCGATCGAGGACTTCGGGATCATGCCGGTCGAAGCGCGCGCTGCCGGCGCGCGAGTGATCGTCAACGAACTCGGCGGAGCTTCGGAGACCGTGGTGGAGGGGGTGGACGGCTTGCACTTTCGGGACGATTCCGTGGAGTCGCTCGCGGAGTGCATCGCGGCCGTCGACACGGTGCCCCGACGGGGCCGGGGTTCGGTGGCGGAGTTGTCGTCGGAGAGATTCCGTGCGGACATCCGGAACTGGGTCTCCTCATGAGCCGGAAAGGGTGACGTACGACGGTACCCGCCCTCGTTGATTCGATCTTGTTTCGCTTCCTGCCCTGAGGTAGGTTCCACGCGGGTCGCGGGCCTGTTCGATGGGGACAAGCGGGGGTTCGGCATGCACGGTGGTACGACGGTTGGCCTTCTTGTGGACCCGCTCCGGGTGTTCGCGTCGCCCGAATCCTCTGCGCCCCCCGCACCGGATCGGCTGTAGGCCCGCCGGCGGTTCTCCGGACGGAACCGGGTGTGTCGTGCCGTCACGCAGGCCGAAACACGGTGCACGCGTGCAATTCAACGGATCGCACCCGTCCGGATGGTGTCACCCCGGGGGTCGGACATTCTCGCGCAGACAGGCTCCCGTCCTGGTGTGATCTAGAGCACTGAAACACTTCTCGGCGGGAAAACGGTAATAGCGGCATAGCGGTTATCGCCGTCAAGCAGGGCGAAGCGGTCGGACCGACCGGGCAGTCACACAGTCGGGGGCGGGGGGTAAGCCGAAGCATGGGGCGTATATGAGCATCGAAGCCGGGCGAACGCGAAGGCTGCGCGCCCTACCCGCCCCGAGCTTGGAAACGACGCGGGATTCGACCGAGAGGCACGGCACCCGCAGGCAATGGCAGACGATCCATACCCGGCTGTTGTGCCTGACCGACGCCGCGGTCGTGTGTGCGGTTCTTGCACTCGCACAGTGGGTTCGGTTCGCCTTCGGTGAAGTTCCGGAGGCCGGTGTTCCAGGCTCGATCCTGTTGGTGGTCGTCGTCGCCGGCTGCTGGCTCACTGCGTTGTCGCTGGCCCGCACCCGCAAACCCACGGTGATCGGCAGGGGCGAAGAGGAATACCGTCTCGTCACCAGGGCGACGCTCCAGTGTTTCGGATTCATCGCGATCCTGTCGTTCCTGATCGAATCGTTCGTGATCGACCTCGACGCGGTCCGCATCTACCTCGGAGTCGCGCTGCCCCTCGGGCTCGCCGGCCTTCTCCTCGGACGGCTTTGGTGGCGCCGGGAAATCGGCCGCAGGCGTGAACGCGGCGAGTTCCGCACCTCGGTACTCGTGATCGGCGGCGACCAGGCGGTCAAGGCGATGGTCGAATCCTTCACGCGCGACGCCGATGCCGGTTACCGGGTGGTCGGAGTCTGCACGCCGGGATACACCGGTGAGCAGATCCGGACGCTCACCGCGGGCGGGCTCGACATTCCGGTCCTCGGCGGCGAGAAGGATGTGCTGCACGCCGTCAAACTCACGGGCGCGGACACCGTGGCGGTGGCCACGAATGCGCAGTGGGGCAATTCCGACCTCGCAGACCTCGCGTGGGACCTCGAGCCGTACCGGGTGGACCTCGTGGTCGCACCGGGTGTCACCGACATCGCTTCCCCCCGGTTGTCGATGTATCCGGTGGGCGGTCTTCCCCTCGTCCACGTCGAGGAGCCCCAGTACCGGGGGTCCAACCGGATGGCCAAGACCGTCTTCGATCTCGTGAGCGCGACTCTCGCTCTGCTCGCCTTCGCGCCCGTCATGCTTTGCGTCGCGGCTCTGATCAAAGTTCAGGATCGGGGACCGGTCTTCTATCGCCAGGAACGCGTCGGGCTGAACGGAGCGACCTTCCGCATGTGGAAGTTCCGGTCCATGGTGACGGACGCGGACACGATGATCGATGCGATGCGGCGCGAAACCGACAGCAGTCGCTCGGTGTTCTACAAGTCGTCGTCCGACCCGCGGATCACCCCGGTCGGACGGTTCATTCGCCGAACCAGCATCGACGAACTGCCGCAGTTGTTCAACGTTCTGACGCGGGATATGAGTCTGGTCGGACCGCGCCCCCTCACGGTGGGGGAAGGCCGGGAGATTCCGCGCTTCGTCGACCGCCGAATGCTGGTGCGCCCGGGCATGACCGGGCTGTGGCAGGTGTCGGGACGGTCGAATCTCTCGGAGGCCGACCGTGTACGCCTCGACCTGTTCTATGTGGCGAACTGGTCGATGGTGCAGGACCTGGTGATCGTCGCAAAGACGGTGCGCGCTGTGCTGGCGAGCGACGGCGCCTACTGACCTGCATTTCGGGCTTGTCGGCTCAGGCTCCTCGCGCCGCGTGTGCGAACGCCGTCATCAACTCCGGACTCTTGATGCCGCGACCGGACTCGATGCCGCTCGAGACGTCGACGCCCCAGGCTCCCGACGTGGCGACCGCTTGCGCCACATTGTCCGGGGTCAAGCCGCCCGCGAGGATCCATCGCCCCTGGGGGACAGCGCTGCGATCCTGCCAGTCCCACGTCACCCCGGCACCCGCAACCGCGCCGTCGACGAGCAGCAGATCGGCGCCCAGGTGCTCGGAAACCGACTCGGCGCCGCCGTTGTTCACGGCACGGATGACGGTCAGTCCCGCCTCGTGGAGCACTCGGACATCGTCCGCCGAACGCAAGTCGTGCACCTGTACGTGGTCGATGTCCGCCGCACGGGCCGTCGCGACGATCTCGTCGAGAGGCATCTTCACGTAGACCCCCACCGCGAGTGTTCCGTCGGGTACCCGCGACCGCAGTCGCGTCGCCTCTTCGGCAGACACCCGGCGCGGACTGTCGGCGAAAACGAAACCCACCGCGTCGACACCCAGGCCGACGGCCAGGTCGACCGTCGCCTCGTCTCGAAGCCCGCACATCTTGATGAACGTCATCGCCTGCCTTCCGTCCTCGTTCCCTACGAGGATATGGGTACGGCAGTGACGGTTCGGGACCCGCTATGCGGCGAGGGAGAGGGCGACGCTGGCGCAACCGGGGCACAGTGCGGTGGGGTCCACGAGCCAGCCGTTGGCGCGGGCTGCCAGTGCGGCGACGGTGTAGGTGTGCGCGACAGTCCGGTAGGAGTGGTCACATCGTTCGCATCGGAACGACCAGCGCTGGGTTCCGAAGTGCTCGGTGTCCTGCGTTGCGATTCCCTGCGTTGCGATGCCCTGCGTCGGGGTGACCATCCGAAGATCTGCCTTCTGGCGCACAGGTCTGCACCTTTCTCCTTCTGCGCGTCTCGCGCGGTGCGGACGCAACTTCCCACCGTCAGGTACCCGTTTCGGTGCCGGAAAACGTGAGATCTGCATCACATAGTCGGCGTGTCCTCGGGTGGGGAGAGCATTCCCGCACGTGGGGCGGGGTCGGAAGCTGCGCCCGGAAGATGCTCGTGATTGTCGCCGGACGCTGTGCCCTGACGCGACTGTGCGAGCCAGATCAGGAAGCCGAAGCCGATGATCACGTACGCGCCGCCCACCAGGTGTTGTGGCAACGCCCACTCGAGTTCGCGTCCGTCGCCCGCCGGCAGCAGGTGGTGCGGCCCGATGAGGAAGACCGCACCGATGCCGACAGCCACGGCCACGCGGCGCCGACCGGGCGCACGCAGCACCTCGAGTGTCAGCACCATCAGTGCCGGAGCGACCCACACCCAGTGGTGCGACCACGAGACCGGCGAGGCGAGCAGCACCGCCGTCGCGGTGGCGAGCAGCGCGGTCACGAGGTCTCCGCGGGAAAGGGCGAGGCGGATCGCGACGACCGCGACGACCAGCATGACGGCGACGGCACCGAGCCACAGCGCCGACTCGAGCGGGTCGTGCGGAGCGAACCGCGAGACGACAGCTTTGAACGATTCGTTGGCCGCGTAGTACGCCGAACCGATTCGCCCGGTGTCCGGAAGTGTGTGCAACCAGTACCGCGTGGACGCCTCGGGCAGGAGGACGAACGCCGCCGCAGAGAAACCGAGCGCGGAGACAACGATGCGGGCGCTGGTCCGCCAATCGCGCGCAAGCAGGAACAACAGCAGGAAACCCGCAGGTGTCAGCTTGATGGCGGCGGCAAGACCGATCAGCACACCGCGGGGCCATTTGGGCTTGGGCGCGAGTACGTCGACGGCCACCAAGGCCATGAGCACCAGGTTGATCTGGCCGAAGCTGATGGTTTCGCGGACGGGTTCGAATTGCAGTGCCACGGCGACGGCGACCGCTGTGACGACCCAGGATGCGCGGTTCTCCAGGTCGGGACGTACACGTCCGAGCACCACTCGCAGGGTCACCACGAGTGCTGCGACGGACACCGCGGTGAACACGAACTTGGAGAGTGTGACGGGGATCAGCGCGAGCGGTACGAAGAGGATCGCGGAGAGCGGCGGGTAGGTGAACGGAAGTCCGAAGTCGTCGACGACCGGAGGAATCGCACCGTAGAGGTCTCCGCCGTCGAGCAGCACGTGTGCCCCCATGCGGTAGACCAGCAGGTCGATGTAGTCGTTACCGACGAGAAAGGCGATCGTCGCGACGATCGAGAGGCCGAGGATCACCGCGATCGAGGTGGTGTGTGCGCGGAGGTAGAGGGAGAGTTCGGTCGATGGACGGTCGTCGTCTCGCTTCAGCCATAAATGTCGCACTCGATGACTTTACTGACCTTTCGTCGATCTTCGGGCCACCTCAGCTGTCGATCTGGATTCCGAGGTGCGCGGCGAACATGCCTGCAAGTGCGACGGCCTGATGGCCGCTGATGGTCGCTCCTCTCAATCCGTCCAGATTCCTGATCGCTCCGATCTCCGCGCCGCGCAAATCGACGTGCGCGAGAGTGGCGCGGTTCACATCGAGGTCGCCTATTCGGCTGTCTTCGAACGCCACCCGCGTGAGGCTCGCTTCGGCCAGGTCGAGTTCGTCGATGATGCACCCCCGGAACAGCACGTCGCGCAGGTTCCCTGCACGCAGGTTGATCAGGCTGATCTTCGAGTCGGTCACCACCACCGAACGCAGTCCGGAGTCGTACAGGTCGAGAGCGCCGATCCGGCTGTCGACGATCCGCACGTTGTGCATGGTGCTGCGGGAAGCGGAGAACCTCGGCGCGTGCACCCGCTCGATGCGGGTGTCGACCATTCGTGCGCTCGTGAAGTCCGTGCCGTCGATGGACACCCCGGTGAGCTCACACTCGGACAGCGTCACACCCGCGAGATCGCGTCCGGACAGGTCGACGTCCGAGTACCGCATGCGCTCGACGGTGGTGTGAGCCGACAGGTCGTCGGCGTCCCCATCGTCGAGTTCGACCGGTCGACGTCCGTCGATCTTCGGGGGCTTGGTGGTGGTCCGGGAGGCGCGAGTGGTCATGCGACCAGTGTCGCCCGCACGGGTGGCGCGCAGATCCGGACCCTCTGCGCGACCGCGCGTCGGCGGTCTGATCTTTTGCGCGCCGGAGGGGTCGAGCGGATCACGTATTCGAACATATGATCGAACGGTGAAGCTGTATCGAATCCCGTCCGGCTGGGCCGAACCTGCTCCCGCACGCTGTCCCAACGGGCACCGGCTGGGACCGAACCGGACGCTGGTGGGATCGCAGGTATGCGACTGCGGCGTGATGCACCGGACGCATGCGTGCCGCCTGTGCGACGCCGTGGTCTACAGCCCGCCGCTCGGGGACCGCTGTCGTGCGCGAGCATTCGACGAGCGGTGATCAGTGAATCCTGACACAAGCGTGGACAAACAGATTTATCGTGGGCGCGGGAGGAAGTGAAGAAGGCACTTGTAGCGCGAGGGGTAACCGCAACCGCGGGAGCGGGTGCGGGTGCGGTATTGCTGCCGGTCGCGCCGGACGCCGTCGCTGCGGAGCCCGGCGGGGCGGGACGAGTGCCGTCGGAGTAGCTGTGAGCCCAGAGGTGATGTGAGCCCAGAATTGACGTGAGCAGGAAAGCCCCGCCAGCGAATGAGGGGAGGAGCCGGCGGGGCCTGCGCTGTATCTCCATGTGTGTCGGGGAGGACTTCTGGAGACACGGCCACCTGAAGGTGGCCGTCGGGGAGTTTAGGTCAGGTGCGCGCACCCGGTCCAGCATCGAGACGAAACCGATACCCAAATCGGTTGCGGGGATGTGGATCGCAGGTTCGGCCGCCTCGCCTAGCCCTGATTCCGCAGTCCGCGCGCGGGCACGCTCACGTCGTGCTGCGCGGGCAGGATCCGCTGGGGCATCGCGCGTGTCTCGTCGACGTGGAGGCTGCGGGGCGCCGGACGCGCCCGGCGCGCGCGTCTGCGCCGGTTGCGGGCGGTCGTCCGGAAACCCCAGGCCGAAATGCAGAGTGCCACCGCGGAAAGCAGATCCGCTTCGGTGAGCCCATGGTCGGGAGTGACGGAGTACAGCACCCGTCCTTCCAGCATTCCGTTCATGAGGAACCAGAGTGCAGCGGCTACGGCAGCGGCAAGACTCGAGAGGGTGTGCGGCCTCGCCAGGCACCACGTCGATGCCGCGAACAACGAGCACATGGCGACGAGCGAGTAGAACAGGGCGTGCTGCATGGGCTTCTCTCTCGTTGCCGACGGCGGTGCCCCACTGTACTGGGGAGG
Source organism: Rhodococcus sp. NPDC058639 (assembly GCF_042717545.1). Lineage (NCBI taxonomy): Bacteria > Bacillati > Actinomycetota > Actinomycetes > Mycobacteriales > Nocardiaceae > Rhodococcus > Rhodococcus sp. NPDC058639. Next base: position 218,742 of record NZ_JBHXRF010000005.1, on the reverse strand, counting down.
GCCGATGGCGCGCGGGGCGCGCCGTGGTCCGTGGGTCCGACCCCGGCGGGGCCCAGCTGTCGCAGCTGCGGGCCTTGCACGACCCTCGGAAACTTGATCATCCTGCTGCGCAAGCTATTTGCCGACACTGAACCGGCCGCCGCTCGGTCGTTGTCGCTATTCCAACGTCTCGACGCGCGACTCGGCGGGCCAATTGGGCCTGATGAAGATGCCCTTCGCTTCGACGCAGATCCCGTGCGGCCCGGCTATGTGTCCGGTGACGAATCCCTTGCGCCCCTCGATCCGGTCGAGTTTTGCTTCCCCGTGCAGATCGCCGAGAGGGGTTGGCCTGAGGTAGCGCAGAGTGAGCGTGCCCGTCATTCCGGGTGAGCCACCCACCCGGGCCGCGTCACCGAGCAGCTGGTCCAGGACGAGCGCGGAGACTCCGCCGTGCGTATGCCCGGCGGGCCCTTCGAAACCGACATGCAGGTGGAAGTCGGCCCACACTCGACCGTCGGGATCCTGGTTGATGCGGGGCAGTGGGGCGATCGCGTTGCGAAGTCCCATGGCGGCGTTGCCCCACACACGGAAGTTGCCGGCGTCGTTGAACCGGGTACCGAAAGGCTGATCCTCCTTCCGGCGCCCGAGCAACTCCCTCGCGGCTGCCAGGTGTTCCCGGGCCTGTCGCACGTCGTCGTCATCGGCTCGGCTCTGCACGGCAAGCGGGATCAGTGCGCGGACATCGTCGGCCAGCGGACCGTACAACGCGGCCTGACGAGCGATTTCGTCGTCGGAAAGCCCGTCGTTGACGAAAAGGCGGGCGGCAGCGTCGAGAGCATTGGTCATCGCGGGGTCTCCGGGTTCGTGTGAGGGGCCATCGGTAGTCGACCGTGTCCGTGCCCGCAGGTCAAACGCCGGTGCCGACGTACGGGACGCAGGTGCCGGCCCGACGTGCCAGGAGAGGCGGGGACCCCGTCGGCGAATTCGAGGGGAGGGGCCGACGGGGCCGGCCGCAGCACCAAAGGGGAGGAGGTGCGTGCAGCGTGTTGCGATAAGCAACTCCGAAACACGCTATACGTCTGTTCGGCCCGCTGTGGGCGAATGCAGGATGAGCCAGGGGGTGAATTGGGGACTCGGCGACGGAAAAACGGCGTTTGCGGCTCTCGACGGTCGGTTGAGTGCCGAAAGAGGACGGCACCCCGTGCCGAGGACGAGCGTCGTCCCCCGAGACAGACCCACCGTCGAGGGTGCAGGATGTACCGATACGCATCCGCCGATCTCTTGGAGTAGGCATGTCGGCGACACCGCCCACCGAGTTCCGCGATCGCAACGGACTGGGAAACACTGCGCTGATCGCCGGCATCGTCGCCGCGCTGACTGCGTTCGTTCCTATCGTCGGCGACTTCGTGTCCATCCCTGCCGGCCTTCTTGCGGTGGTGTGCGGTTGGATCGGACTCCTGAGGATCGAGAAGGGACTCGCGACGAACTACGTCGAGACCGTCGTGGGCACGGTGCTCGGAACGGGTGCGCTGTTCGTGGTGTTCATCGTCTTCGCGGCCACTCACAGTTCGGGCTGACCCGACTCGGCCCTCGTCGGCGGACGCTGCAGGGTCACCGTGGTCAGGGCGAGCAGTTGGTCGTCTGCGCCGGCATCGACGAGACGGATGCTGATCACCGAATGGTCGTCCCCGTCGCGGACAACCGTGCCGTACGACCGTGCCGGACCGACGCGCACCTGGGACAAGAAGTGCATCTGAATGTCGGTCGCCACCAGATCGGGCCGCATCGCGTGTGCTGCCGACTCTGCGAGGAGCGCTTGAGCACCGCCCTGAATGGTGCCGATCATGTTGGCCACGAAGGGCGTTCGGTCGAGTTCGAGAACCCCTTCGTCCGGGTCGACGATGCGCATGCCGAGTCGGGAGTAGATGGTCCCGTCGACCGGCACGACGGGGTACTCGCGGTCGACACCGACCCATTCGCCGGGCGTATATTCGTCCGCCCTCGGCGCGGCGACGCGCGGCAAGCGCGCGAACGTGACCAGCGCGCGGGCCGCGAGCACCGGACCGTCCTCGCCGCCCGCGTCGAGTGCGGTGATGAGTTCGTCGAGATCGGTGGTGCCGCGTGCGTCGTACACGTCTGCCGACACGTGGATCATCTTCTTGCCGATGCGCACGAGCCGTGCGTCGATGACGACGGGACCTTCTGTCAGCGGGCCGGTCGCATGGAGGGTGAGGTCTTGGGTGGCGACCCAGTCCTGCCCACAGGCGGCGAGGGCCGGACTCGAGGTGACGATGTCGACGAGCGTCGTCAGCACCCCGAGCGACGCCGAGCCCGCATCGGAGCGCAGTTTGTCGGTCAGCACCGAACGCATCACCGCACGTTCTTTCGTGACTAGCCGTGAGAGCAGGCCGAAGTCGGACGAGAAGGTGTGCTGACTCATCACCAGCAGCGACGAACCGTCACTAGAAATTCCATTCTCATTCATGAGAATCATATTGCCATCATCTGCCGGTCGAGCGCTATTGCGTCGTCCGTGGACGGGCGTACTCTGCAATTCTGCATCCCCGCGCGAGAGACATGACGGGAGCCGGAGTGGCCGGAAGCCTGCGTGCTCGGCCGAGCCGTTCGGGAGGAACACCCGAACGACCGGCGTTCACATTGGTCGGTACCGTGCGCGTACCCCACGTCTTCGTGAGCCCGACGTGGGAGATCGCGCGCCGGATCGCCTACGCGATCGTGGTGCTGACGGTGGCGGTCGTGGTGGTGTACATCGGGCGGAGCGGTTTTCGTGATACTCAGGGCAATCCCCTGTCGTTGATGGACTGCATCTACTACGCGAGTGTGTCGCTGTCGACCACCGGTTACGGCGACATCTCGCCTGTCACCCCCGGTGCGCGCGCGCTCAACGCACTGGTGATCACACCCTTGCGCATCCTCTTCCTCATCATCCTGGTCGGCACCACGCTGGCGGCCCTGACGGAGAACTCCCGTCAAGTCCTTCGCATCCAGCGGTGGCGACGCCGCGTGCGCAACCACTACGTCGTGATCGGCTACGGGACCAAGGGGCGCACGGCCGTCGACGCGATGATCAGCGACGGCATCGCGTTGTCGGAAATCGTGGTGGTGGACGTCGCCCGCTCCGAGATCGATGCTGCCGGCCGGCGGGGCCTGGTGACGGTTCAGGGCACGGCGAGTCGCTCGGATGTGCTGCGTCTGGCCGGAGTCCAGCGAGCCTCGGCGGTGGTCATCGCGACCGACCGCGACGACACCGCCGTCCTGATCACCCTCACAGCCCGGCAACTGTCCGGCACCGCGCGGATCGTCGTGGCGGCCCGAGAGGTGGAGAACACCCACCTTCTGCGGCAGTCGGGTGCCGATACCGTGGTCGTCTCGGCCGAAACCGCCGGGCGGTTGCTCGGCGTCGCGCGAACCACCCCCAACGTGGTGGAAATGATCGACGATCTGCTCACACCCGAAGAGGGATTCGCCATGGCCGAACGGAACATCACGCCCGAGGAAGCAGGAGTGTCGCCTCGCAGCCTGAGCGACCTCGTCGTCGGCATCGAACGCGACGGGCGGCTGCTGCGGGTCGGCACGGCCGACGTCGACGTCCTTCGGGGCGGCGACCGTCTGTTGTATCTGCGCCATGTCTCCGGCTGACCACGCGCGGAGCGTCGCGGGCCTCCACGCCGCGCCCTCCGGCACCGCGAAGCGGGTGCTCCTGGGCCGGCCGTTGCGCAGCGACACCCTCGGTCACACGTTGCTGCCCAAACGTATTGCGTTGCCGGTCTTCGCCTCCGACGCGTTGTCCTCGGTGGCGTACGCGCCGGAGGAGATCTTCCTCGTCCTGTCCATCGCCGGGTTGTCGGCCTACGCGTTCTCGTCGTGGATCGGCATCGCGGTTGCGGTCGTGATGGCCGTGGTGGTCACCAGTTACCGGCAGAACGTGCACGCCTATCCGTCCGGGGGCGGCGACTACGAGGTTGCCACGAAGAACCTGGGGGTCGGGGCGGGTCTGACGGTGGGAAGCGCGCTGATCGTCGACTACGTGCTCACCGTTGCGGTGTCGATCTCGTCCGCCGCACAGAACATCGGTTCGGCCGTTCCCTTCATCGACCACCACAAGGTGCTGTTCGCGACGGCCGCCATCGTGATCCTCACCGCCGTCAACCTGCGAGGACTGCGGGAAGCCGGTGTGGCGTTCGCGATTCCTGCCTACGCGTTCATCGTGTGTCTCGGCGCGATGGTGCTGTGGGGCCTGATCCGTATCTTCGTCCTCCACACCGACCTGCGCGCGCCGTCGTCGAACTTCGAATTGCATGCGGAACAGTCGCACCTCACCGGTCTCGCCTTCGTGTTCCTGATCGCGCGGGCGTTCTCGTCCGGGTGTGCCGCACTGACGGGTGTGGAGGCGATCAGCAACGGGGTCCCCGCGTTCCGGAAACCGAAGTCCCGCAACGCCGCGACGACATTGCTGTTGCTGGGCGCGATCGCGATCACGCTGTTCATGGGCATCATCGTGCTCGCGGAGCGGCTGGGCGTGGTGATCGCGGAGGACCCCGCGACCCAGCTCACCGGAGCACCGGAAGGCTACCGGCAGAAGACGATGGTCGCCCAGATCGCCGAGACAGTATTCGCGGGGTTCCCGATCGGTTTCTACCTCGTCACCGGGGTGACGGCACTGATTCTGGTGCTCGCCGCCAACACCGCGTTCAACGGGTTCCCCGTGCTGGCGTCGGTGCTCGCGCAGGACCGCCACCTTCCGAGTCAGCTGCGCACCCGCGGGGACCGGCTCGCGTTCAGTAACGGCATCGTCCTGCTCGCCGCCGCGGCCATAGCCTTGGTGTGGGCCTTCGACGCCGAGGTCACCAAGCTCGTCCAGCTCTACATCGTCGGAGTATTCGTCTCGTTCACGCTCAGTCAGATGGGCATGATCAAGCACTGGACCCGGCATCTGGCCACCGAGACCGATCCGCAGGAACGACGCCACATGCACCGTTCCAGGATCGTGAACTCGGTGGGTCTCGCGATGACCGCGACCGTGCTCGTCATCGTGTTGGTCACCAAGTTCGTGGCCGGCGCATGGATCGCCATCGTCGCGATGGTGGCCGTGTTCGTGGTGATGCGTGCGATCCACCGCCACTACGCGCGGGTCGCGGTGGAACTCGAGCGCAGTCAGTGGGACGGCGTGCTTCCCAGCCGGACCCATTCGATCGTGCTGGTGTCGAAACTTCATCGGCCCACCCTCCGCGCGCTCGCCTACGCCCGCGCGACGAACCCCGACACGCTCGAAGCGGTCACCGTCAACGTCGACGACGAGGAAACCCGCCGGCTCGTCCGCGCCTGGGAGGAGAGCGACATCGATGTGCCGCTGAAGGTCATCGACTCCCCGTACCGGGAGATCACCCGGCCCGTACTCGACTACGTCAAGCGACGGAGAGGCGATTCGCCGCGGGAAGTGGTCACCGTCTTCGTTCCCGAGTATGTCATGGGGTACTGGTGGGAACAGTTGCTGCACAACCAGAGTGCGCTGCGGCTCAAGAGCCGGTTGCTGTTCCAGCCCGGTGTCATGGTCACCAGCGTGCCGTGGCAGTTGCGGTCGTCGTCCCGCCTCTCCGACGACCACAACTGACGGATGCGCTACACCCGAGCAGGTTGCAGTACTTCTCTCAGCACGGCGGCGAAACCCTCGGGTTCACCGGGCATTCCGTACTCGTCGCCGAGGAACCCACCGTGGTTTCCGGGGAACCACGTCACATCCGTTCCGAGTCGTGCCGCGAGGGCTGCCCCACCCCGCCCCGCCATCTCCTCCGCGGATTCGCGCCCGGCTGCGGGGACGATCCGGGTGGATGCGCCGGAAAGGACATCGAAATCCGGTTCGTAGCCCGTGCACGACAGGATGTTCTGACCTACCAGCGGGTGGTCACGCGTGCCGTCGTCCTCGGTGGGGAGACCGAAGGCGGACGGATCGGGTGCGGGTGCGTCGAAGTAGGCGTCGGACAGTTCGCCTTTCCACCCGACCAGGGTGATGAACTTCGCCATCGCCGGGCCCATCCCGCTGCGCAGGTAGGTGTCGTGGATGTCGGCGCATGCCGCCAGCATTCGGTCGCGGTCGGGAAGAATGCCCGCAATGGGGGGTTCGTGTGCCACGAGGGTGCGCACGAGGTCGGGATTGCCCGAGACCAGTTCCAGCGCGTTCACCGCGCCGCCGCTGGTTGCGAACAGGTCGACCGGTCCGGTTCCCAGCGCGTCGATCAGCGCAACCAGATCGTCGGCGTGCAGTCGCGGCGTCGATTCGATGGTGGTGTCGGTGCGCACTCCACGCCCGGTGCCGCGCGGATCGTAGGTCACCACCGTCCGGTCGGTGAAGTACGAGGCCAGGGTGCCGAACGCACCGGCATCCATCGGCGATGCGGCGAGGATCAGGGTGGGATACCGCTGCTCGCCGGACGCGGGTCGCACGTCGTAGACGAGCGATGCTCCGGGAACGCCGAGCGTGCGGGTGTCGGGCTGGGTCATGGGCGCTCCTTCGATCCGGATGTACCCGTATCGACCCGGTGACGCCCGGAAACTCATCGACGCGCCCGGTTTCTCTGTCCTGCGTGCTCGCCTGCTGGGGAAGTCGCTGCTGCGGCGAGGACATGCGCGAGATCGCCGGGGCGGCTCCACATGGGCCAATGCCCGGTCGGGAGGTCGACGAAGTCGACATGGTCGAGTTTCGACACCTCGGCGAACATGGGATGACCCGCGTCGGCCAATTCCATTATCTGCGCGCTCGGGATCGAACAGCACACCAGAGTGGTCGGGACCGCCCGACGCGCATCGTTGGTGAGCGTCACTTGCCCGCGTAACACGGGTCCGGGCTCCGGAACGGCCCTGGCTCGAAAGCGTTCGAGAGCCTCGGCGCTCAGGCCCTCGAGGCTGGCCTGCTCCCCGAGCGCGTCGAAGGGAGGCAGGGGAAATTCGTCCAGATCCTCGGGCGCATCCGGGGCGAAAACACTGCCGGACGCGACGGGCCCACTGTCGACCCACACCACTCGGCGGACAAGCTCAGGATGCTGATCGAGCACAAGGCTTACCGGCGCGTTGGCTCCGCTGTGCGCCACGATGACTACCGGCTGGGCCTCGGAAGCCTCCGCCCGGGTCATGGTCTGCTCGATCGCCGTCGCCTGGTCGTCGAGCGTCCTGGACGCCCTCTCGGCGTCGTGCTCATCGAGGCCGGGAAGCGTCATCGGGATGGTTCGCCGACCGTCAGCGCTCAAGTGTTCCAGCACCTCGTCCCAGGCCCAGGCCCCCAGCCAATGGCCGGCGATCAGGATCATGGTCGGGCTACTCGCATTGTTCGTCACACCACGATGCTCTCGTGCCTCCAGGACAACGGTGTGTCACCATTTCCGGCATGATTTTTTTGCGGGGCGGGACATGAAGAGGGTGGAGCGACTCCACGCCCTGTCCGAGATGCTGCGACGCAGCGGACCGCGTGGATGCACTGCTGAGCGACTGGCACGGGAGTTCGGCGTGTCCGTACGGACGGTCAAGAGGGACCTCACCGCACTCGAGAACAGTGGCGCGCCGATCTGGTCGCGCCCGGGCCCCGGCGGCGGCTACGGGCTGGTCGCCGGAGGCACCCTGCCCCCGGTCAGCCTCACCCCTGTGCAGGCAGTGGCGCTGCTCGCGGCAGTCTCTGCCGCACCCGACGCCCCCTACGCCGATCTCGCCTCGGCGGGCGTTCGGAAGATCATGGACGTACTCGATCCGCAGACCCGGAAGAAGGCCGATGAGCTGGCCGGTCGCGTCTGGGTCAACGCACCTCCACCTCCTCCTCGCGCGATCAAGTCAGCGCTCGAGGAAGCGATGGCCGAGCAACGGGTGGTGCGTATCCGCTACACCTCGGGTGACGGCAACACGACCACCCGGGACGTCGAGCCGGTGATGTTCGCTTCCACGAACGGCCATTGGTACCTGATCGGGTGGTGCAGGCTCCGCAGCGATATGCGGTGGTTCCTCGTGTCCCGTATCGAACACGCCAGTCCAACCCAGATCGCCTGCAGCGGCCATCACATCGACGAGATCGGCGTCCCCCCAGCGACAGCCAGGCCCGTGAACGGCCGAGGTGAGTGAGGCCCGATCAACGTCTCCGGTCGGTTCAGCTAGGGAGCGTTCTGCGCGCGCCCACGTCCGATGACACCGTCGCGACGCGCGGCGACACGTTCCGGCGTGAAGTTCTCCATCCACTGCCGCGACGTCTCGTTCTCCACCTGCAGTGCGGGAGCGACGACATGCTCCTCCGCACGGCGGTACGACGCGAGCAAGGTCCGCACGCCCGCCCGGTCGTTGCCGGCGATGGTCGCGGCGAGGTCCAGCGCCGTGCCGAGAAGCCGGTCGTGCTCCACCACCTCGGTCACCAGTCCGACCCGGAGGGCTGTCTCCGCGTCGACGAAGTCGCCCGAGAGGCTCATGCGGCGTGCGAACGCGCCGCCCACAGCGTCGGGAAGCCGGGAGGTCAGTCCCCAGCCGGGAAGCACGCCGACGCGGGCATGAGTGTCGGCGAACCGCGCGCGTTCGGAGGCAATGAGGAAATCGCAGGCCAGTGCCATCTCGAGCCCGCCGGTGATCGCGGCTCCGTTGATCGCGCCGATCACGGGTTTCGACAGTGGTCGCCACGGATGGCCGACTGGGATTCCGTCGTCCGAAAGCCTGCCCAGGTTGCCGCCGGAGCCGCCGAGCTCGCGCAGATCCAGTCCCGCACAGAACGCGGGGTCGGTGCCGGTGAGGACGACGACGTCGGTCTGCTCGTCGTCGTCCGCCGCCGCGAGTTCCGTGCGCAGGGCCTCGATCAGGGCGGAGCTCAGTGCGTTGCGTTGCTGCGGGCGGTGGAACGTGAGCACACGGGTGGATCCGTGTTGTGCGGTGAGCAGTATCGGCTCGGTCATGGTCGTTCCTTCGCAGAGACGAGTTCGGCTGGCCTGCGGAGCGTAACGATCCCCGGGTCTCCACGTCACCGATGACGTTTTCTCTCGGCATCGCGTTCCACTGGGCTGAATCGATGTGGCCGCCGCCACAGCAGCCTTCCTACTCTCGCGGTATCCGAGGAAGGGAAACGCCTTGATGCAGTCGCTCGACTGTCGCGCCTGTGCGGCCCGCGTGCACGTCGCGAAATACAGCCCCGCTCATACGAGCATCCAGTGGACCGACTCCGCCCGCGCGGCCTGCCACGAGATCGCGGCAGCACGTGATCTCGATCCTGCCGCGTACGTCATGCGGTGTGCAGCATTGGATAGCACGGTCGACGAGGCGGTATCGGAGGGAAAGCTCCGCGCGACCACGAGGGTCGAACCGTCCGTCCGGCCCCTCGCTTCCGAGGACACCGTCACCGCAGCCCGGTGACCACCGTGTCTGTCAGATTCCGCTCGCTCCGCCCGTAAACCTCTTGGAGACCAGTATGACCGTCCAGCAGGATCGCATCGAGATCCGAAACATCGACACCGGCACCAACCCCACCCGATTTGCGCGAGGATGGCACTGTATCGGCCTCGCCAAGTCGTTCCGTGACGGAAAGCCGCACCAGGTCAAGGTGTTCGGCACCGACCTGGTGGTCTTCGCCGACACCTCCGGAACCCTTCACGTGCTCGATTCGTACTGCCGGCACATGGGCGGCAATCTCGCACGCGGCGAGATCAAGGGCGACACCATCGCCTGCCCGTTCCACGACTGGCGCTGGAACGGTGAAGGCCGCTGTGAGGCAGTGCCTTACGCGCGTCGCACACCGAAGGTGGCGCGCACCAAGAAGTGGACGACGATGGAGCGCAACGGCGTGCTCTTCGTGTGGAACTGCCCGCAGGGCACCGAGCCGACGCCGGAACTCGCGATCCCCGAGATCGAGGGCTACGAGGACGGCCAGTGGTCGGACTGGACCTGGACGACGATCCTCGTCGAGGGCTCGCACTGCCGTGAGATCGTCGACAACGTGGTCGACATGGCGCACTTCTTCTACGTGCACTTCCAGATGCCCGAATACTTCAAGAACGTCTTCGACGGCCATATCGCAGGCCAGCACATGCGTTCGTACGGGCGCGACGACATCAAGACCGGCGTCCAGATGGATCTTCCCGAGGCGCAGACGATCTCGGACGCGTTCTACTACGGTCCGTCCTTCATGCTCGACACGATCTACACCGTGTCAGAAGGCAAGACCATCGAGTCCAAGCTCATCAACTGCCACTACCCGGTGACGTCGAACTCCTTCGTCCTGCAGTTCGGCACGATCGTCAAGAAGATCGACGGCATGACGGACGAGCAGATGTCGGAGATGGCGACGCTGTTCACCGACGGTCTCGAAGAGCAGTTCAAGCAGGACATCGAGATCTGGAAGCACAAGACGCGCATCGAGAACCCGCTCCTGACCGAGGAAGACGGCCCGGTGTATCAGCTGCGGCGCTGGTACAGCCAGTTCTACGTCGATGTCGAGGAGGTCACTCCGGAGATGACCCAGCGCTTCGAGTTCGAGGTCGACACCAGTCGGGCCCTCGAGTCGTGGCACAAGGAGGTCGAGGAGAACCTGTCCGCAACCGGAGAGTGACGGCCGGAGGCGTCCCGCCCGCCGGGTGGGACGGCTCAGTCGTGTCGGCGTCGTAGGCCGTCGACGAATATCGAGATCACGGTGCGGGCCAGATCGGCTGTCGTCCCCTCGGGGCCGGGCCGGAACCAACGCGACGCGTGCCAGACGGCGTCGTAGAGCAGTTCCCGGAACACCTCCGGGTCGATATCCGAGCGGAACGTGCCGTCGGCGATGCCCTCGGCGATAGCTTCGCGCCACGCGACCTGCATGGCGTCGGCCGTTTCGACCATGTCGGCTTCGACGACGCGTTCGCGCATGTACTCGCCTTCGCGTCGCCAGATCGACGTCGCTCCGTGGTACTGCTCGCTGGTCGCCAGCGCGATCTCGGCGAGTGCTTCGAGTCGTTCGACGGGCGGCAGGTTGCGTTCCGTCACCTCGGCGCAGCGCGCCGTGAGATCTTCCAGGTACTCACGGATGAGTTCGGTGACGATCGCTTCCTTCGACGGGAAGTAGTGGTAGAGCGCCCCGGAGTACACCCCGACGGCGTCGCCGATCTCGCGAATCGTGGTCGCCGAGACGCCTTTCCGGGAGAAGATCTCGGCCGACCGGTCGAGGATCTGCCTTTTGCGTTCGTGTGGATCCACTTCGAGCCTCCTGCCGTCGGGCACCGGCGTACCTCGGCAGGCCATTGTGCCAGACCCTATTGATCGCTTGATCAATCGGGTCCCATCCCTCACGCTCACCAGGAGTATGTATGACAACGTCGCAGATGGTCGCACCGGTCCCGAACACGGTTCTGGCGGGCGAAGTCGCCCTCGTCACGGGTGCCGGGCAAGGCATCGGCCGCGGCATCGCGCTCGCCCTGGCCGCTGCCGGTGCGCAGGTCGCTGTGGTCGGGCGCACGGCACGAACACTCGAATCGGTCGCCGATGACATCACCCGCCGGGGCGGTGTCGCGCAGTCTTACGTGTGCGACGTGACCGATGCCGAGGCGGTAGCACGGCTCGTTCCGGCTGTCGCCGAGCGGTTCGGCGGAATCACCGTGCTGGTCAACAACGCCCAGACCCCGGCGCCCGGGCCACTGCTCGACCTGGACGAAGCCACATACCGGGAGTGCATGGAGTCGGGTCCTACGGCCACGTGGCGGATGATGCGCACGTGTCACCCCTACCTGCGGGGGCACGGAGCCGTCGTCAACCTCGGTTCGGCGGCCGGAATCCGGTGGAACCCTTCGGGTACCGGCGGATACGCTGCTGCCAAGGAAGCTGTCCGGGTATTGACCCGCACCGCAGCATGCGAATGGGCCGCCGACGGTATCCGCGTCAATGCGATTCTGCCGCTGGCGAACTCGCAGCCGATGGAAGAGTGGGCCCGCGCTGATCCCGACGCCGCCGCGGGATATCTCGACACCGTGCCCCTCGGCCGGCTCGGCGACCCGGAAACCGACATCGGTCCGGCGGTGGTGTTCCTGTGCAGCGACGCCGCACGGTACATCACCGGGCACTCGCTGCCTGTCGACGGAGGGCAAGCGCTGGTGCGATAACGGCGCGGTACGCACTCCGTTCACCCCACGCGGCGTTGTGGGGTGGTGGTGCGGGAGAGGCTGCGCCAGATCGTGCGGGCAGCCACTCGAACCGGCGTCGTGAGGTGGACCGCGTCCACCTTGTCGGTGGCACCGGTGACGGACACGGCACCGATGTACGTGCGGCCGTCGCCGATCGGTGCTGCGACGCAGGCGATCCCGGGGATCGATTCGCCGCGCTCGTGCGCCACGTGCCGCTCCCGGATCCACGCGATTTCGTTGCGTAGCCGCGCTGCGTCGATACCCACAGGCGGAGCGAGTTGCTCCGCGGTGGGAGTCCCGGCGGGGTCGAACCGGGTGTGCGCGATGAGTGCCTTACCCAGAGCGGTACGGAAGGCCGGTTGACGTCCTCCGATGCGCGACGGGACGGGCACGGATTCCCGGCCGACCTTGTCCAGGTAGCGCACCTCGCTGCCGTCGAGGACCGCGAGGTGGACCACCAGTCCCGTCACGGCGTGCAGTTCGTGGAGAACCGGATGCGCGGCGCGGTGCAGTCCGTCGTGGTGCTGCGCGAGTGCGCCCCATTCGAAGATGGTGCGGCCGAGTGCGTAGGAGTGGCCGTCTCGGCGGACCCAGCCGAACTCCATCAACTGTGTGAGGAGCCGATGCGTCGACGACCTCGGTAGCCCTGTCCGAGAAGATAATTCGGACAACGTCAGCTTGTTGCTGCTCTGGAACGCATCGAGCAGGCCGGCGACACGGTCGACGACAGCCGCGGGGAAGCCGTCACAGTTCCTCACGAAACCTCCATATCGATAGGGCACACCGGCCCGCAGGGATTGATCGATCGATCAATCAACTGAGGATGACAGTAGCAGGGCGGCATGTTCTCGTGAAGAGGTTTCTTCAGGTCAGGAGCGCCGACACCGCGTCTGCGGCATGGCGAACGAGCCCACTCGCACCCTCGGGAAGGCGCCCCTGCGGGCCGGCCAGCGACAACGCGGCGATCTCCCCGCAACCGGCATCGAAGGCCGCGGCCACGCAGCGGACCGGATTCCCGCCGCGAACCACACCCCCGGAGTAGAGGAAGGCTTCGGAGTGGGCGTGGTCCGCGGGGTCGCCGTCCCGGTGGCGTAGCAAGGCGATGCCCGCTGCCGTCTCGTGTGCCGGTCGGCGTTGGCCGACATGGGTGGGTATTTCGGTTGCCCAGCGCCCGCCGATCTTCTCCAGGTAGAGCAGGCTTTCGCCGTCCAGGACGGCCAAGTGGACCGCCAGGCCGGTCTGCGTCTGCAGGTCGTACATCGCGGGTAGGGCGGCTTTGTAGATCCGGTCGCGTTCGCGGGCCTGGGCGCCGAGTTCGATCATCTTGGGGCCGAGGCGGTAGGTGGTACCGGTGCGGCTGATCCAGCCGACCTTCACCAGTTGCAGCAGCATCCGGTGGGTCGTCGAGCGCGGAAACCCCGTGCGCTGGGCCAACTCGGTGAGGGTCAGGCCCTCGGCGGTGCGGAACGGTTCGAGCAGAAGAGTGACTCGTCCCAGGACGGACTGGGGACTATCGGATACGTCGGGCACAACGCCCTCCTCGGAACGGGATGCGGAGCGTGTTGATCGTTTGATCAATGGATGGGTACGACTGTAACGCGGAGATAATCGGATGCAAGAAGCGGGGGGGGGGGTGTAGCGGGGCGGGGTGGTTGGTGGGTTGGGGGGTGGTGGTGCCCCGTGGTACAGGGGGCGGGGGGGTGGGCGTAAAAGGCGCGGTAGGCGACGG